>NZ_JAPDPJ010000053.1 GCF_026013605.1 Plebeiibacterium sediminum | reverse complement strand
ATTATAAATCCTTGTACAAACTATAAGTTCGGCATAGCGTCTCGCTATGTCGTATAAGAAAAGGCCTCTGGCCTTAGCAAAAATCATGCAGATATATTTCATAGGTCAAATAGCAACCTTATTTTTATTATGAAAGTAGAGTTTACTTTAAAGATTATACTCTGGATTAGAGTATTATCATAAGTTACAATAGAAATTGATAAAGGCCAGAGGCCTGAATAAAACAACGAAGCGAGACGCTTCGCTGAACGTAAGGAGAGGTTTGTTGTAAAACACAACTGTTTGTTTTTACCACGGAGATGTTAAGACACAGAATGGTTTACTAACCATTCTGTTGTCTCTTTTTTTATTTATGATTAAGATTCAAAATGTAATCTTGAACCTGACTTGAAATCTTTGAGTCTTGCGTCCTTTGTGGTGTTATTATAACAAAATACGAATAGCCCAAGATCCCTAACTTTCAGCCTTGAAATACATACTTATTCCTCACTAATTACCTCAACCCATTTGCCAGCTCTTCGTGCTGTAATTTCATTATTATACATGGCCTCACATGATACAGATGGCAAGTAATATTTTCCTTGATAAGTAGCATTAAGCAAAATAATAAATGTTTTACTCTTTCCTCTTGCTAAATCAAAATAAGAATATACCCTGTCGTCGCGAATATCTCTATAATCAGGAGCATCAACTTCATAAGGCGAGTTCACATCTTCCATCCTTGTATTTCTGATCTCCCAACCTGAAGGAAAAATCTGAGTTAATGCCATATCTGAATATGATGACAATTGTCCCGGGTGACTTACTGTAACAATGGCCATAAAGTCTGTTCCTTGTTGAATTTTAGACACATCAACCGGAGTACCATTTAAAAGAGTATACTTTACGCTCATTTTTAAATTTGAACTTTCATTCACAGTATCTCCTTTAAAAGGTGTTCCTTCTAAAATCAACCGGGCAAACAGAATACCCTCTGCATTATTTTTAATTTCAACTTCACCTGTTGTACGCTTACTTTCCGGCAACTCAAATTGGTGTATTGGTTTATCAGAAGTAATCTTAGTTCCATTAATAACACAAGTTAGTTTTGAACTACCTGAATTTTGAGCCAATTGACTTAAGGCAATCAACGAATAAGCTGTTGTTTGCGTACTCAACCAACTTTGACTACTTAATTTGTCAGCAACTTCTTTCATTAACGGAGCCGCTTTATCAAGGTCGCCCAATAATGATAAGGTTTCAAGTATCATGGCCTGATCTCGTGTAACAGAGCCATACGAATAATACTTTTGTTTTTCTGTGATCTGAACACTTGTGGTTTCAACCATTTCTGCAGCCACTTCCTTTTGTCCTATAAGCGCATAAGCAGCGGCTAATCTCCATCTGGCCTGAGTGGATAAAGTGTTAATATGCCTCATCCTGTTCATGGCACTCTTATCTGGTTTTCCGGCAAGTGCCAGAGTGTATAATCTATAGGCCTGATTTAAATCTTTGTAATGTCCAAAATTATCAGGTGTCCATGTGCTTGACATCCTTTTTTGGTATTGAACCCATTTTGTTTTAAAGTTTAACGGCAAACTATATCCTTTCTTCTCCGCTTCTAATAAAAAGTGACCAGCATACGAACTTCCCCAGTCATTTGCCTCTGAATTTCCCGGCCAGTAACTAAAGCCTCCATCACTGGTTATAAAAGTTGACAAGCGACTAATACCTGCTTTAATATTTTTTTCAATGGTTTGTTTTGTTTCATCACTTACCTCCATCACATTTTCTAAATAGAGTTGTGGAAAAACAGAACTTGTTGTTTGCTCAACACACCCATGAGGGTATCGCAATAAATATTTTAATCTGCGACCAAAATCAACTGGAGGTATAGACGAAACTTCTACAACTGATTTATTGGTTCCTTCCATTCCAAACAATTCATATGGAATCTTCTCTGTTTGTCCGGCTTGTACAACTTTACTAATTGATGTTATTCTTTCCGGATTAGGATTTCGAACCTGTATCTCAATGACATCTTCTGCACTCTCTGAACCTGATTTAGCAATTACTTTTACTTTTCCAACTCCTAATTTTTGAGGGATGTTAATAGTAAAAGGTACTACCTGATCTCCTGCCTGGTTAAAGGTTATTTTTTGTTTATTACTTCCTTCAACTTTTATCAGATCATTTGTTTCAAGAGACAACTCTACATTTTTAATGTTGTCACTCATTGCAAAAACAGTTACCGGTAGTTTTACTGTTTCTCCGGGACCTAATACCCTTGGAAGCGTTGCCAAAACCATCAATGGCTTTTTAACAGGAGTAGCTTTTTCTGTATTACCATACATCCTTTCGTTTCGGGCTACCACCATTGTTCGAACCGAGCCAATATACTGTGGCATCTTAAATTCATGAGTTCTGGAATCGCCTTTACCTAAAGTAAATGGACCAAATACTTTTACAACCGGCTTAAAGCGATTTGCACTTGGATCTTTTTGTTTATTGTTTAGTTCGCCATCACCACCAATACTAAACACTCTTTCAATTTGTCCGCCATAAGCACCTATTACCTGATTGTAAATATCCCATGTTCTAACACCCAACGCTTCCCTGGCATAAAAATGATCCCATGGCTGCGGTGTTTTAAAGCGGGTTAAATCCAACAATCCCTCTTCAACAACAGCTAAGGTATAGGTCATTGGCCTATCATTTTCTTCACTGACTTTTATCTTCACTGTTTGCTCCGGAACCAAAGTATCTGGCATATCAATCACCAGTTTCAAATGAGTTTCTGCATCTTCAACCAACAATGGCGTTACTCCATACATTCGGATCGGCAAGTTATTAGCTGTTTGTGCATGAGGCTGAAGCAAGGTAACATGAACAAAAATATTCGGAGTCATTTCCTTGGTAATCTCAAACTGGAATGAAGTGTATTCCTTTTCTGTTTTTGCCCAATATTCTTTAATCACCTTAGTACCATTTTCAATGGTTACCAGAGCTCTACCTCCTTCTGATGAAGCAAAATTAACCTGAGCAGTTTCTCCAACATTATACTTATCTTTTTCTGTTGATAAGGTTAACATAGATGCAGCTTCTGGATTATCCCCAACAGGTTTTGCAGCATAACCAGGCCAGTCAACATAAACTGTTTTACCACAAACATGACCACTTGTTGTATCAAATACACGAACCAGATATCTTCCCCAATCCGGATATTTTATTTTAAGATCGAAACTTCCTATTCCATCTTTTGTACTAAAACTACCTCTATCTATAATCTGCTGCGAAGAAGATGAAATATATCTGGCCAGATTATCTTCGCCTGATTCCCACCACCAGCGCCAGTTTACTTTATAAATGATATATTCCAGATTACTTTTTGAAACAGGATTGCCATCTGCATCCACAGAAACCACATCAATTTTATGCGCCTTATCCGTAACCAACATTCCTCTTTTATCTCCCACTGGTATTCGAACGCCCACATAGGATTTATAAGGACTGTAAGGAATTGAAAAACGATCGATACTATAATCACCACTTTCTTCAAAAACTCTGGTTCTAAAAGAAGCTTTCAACATTCCGGGAGCCTGATCGCTCACTTCCATATTTCCCTGAACCATGGCCACTCCCTCAGAATCGGTTTTTCCCTCGTAAAGTGTTACTTCTTCACTGGAGAATTTACATGTGGGGTCATCAAAACTATATTCACTGTACTTAGGAAATTTTGTAGGAATTGAAGTTAAGGTGGCTGTTACATTTGCCTTCAGATTTTTAGCTACAGCTCCATGAAGCCACTTTACTTCCATTTTTGCTTTAACATAAGGCTGTAAAACAGATAGCTTATCTGTTCCAAAGTCCATTTTTATCTTTAACCGGTTGGGTTTAACCGTTTCAATTCGCAATGATTTTGTAAATGAAGTACCACCAACTAAAAAACGAGCCATCCAATTACCTGTAGGAGCATCTTCGTTGGTAGCAACCTTAAATAAGTATACATTATTAACACCCGATGTGCTGGCCACTCTTTTAACCAACTGCCCGTGAGGATTGCTTAATTCAAAAACAACCGGATGTTTTTCCGGTAACAAATGTGCTCTGTCTTCTAAAATAAAAGATACAAACAGTGTATCACCGGGGCGCCAAACACCTCTTTCTCCGTAAATATATCCTTTCAATCCTTTACTTATAGTTTGTCCGGACACATCGAACCGACTTAAAGACAAAGAAGAGCCTTCGTCCAATCGCAGGTAACCTCTTTGATTTTCGAATTTAGCGATAAGTAAATAGGGCTTTTTAGTCACATCTAATTTTACCAGTCCTTCACCATTACTTTTAGAAGATGAGATCAGTTGATTTTGATAATTATAGATTTCAACATCTACGTTTGCAACGGGGTCTGTAGTTCTTAAATCAGTTACAGCAACTACCATTTCTTTGTCGCTTCCTTTTTTAGCGATGATTCCTAAATTTGAAGCCAGAACATTTCTTTGTGCAAAACGGCTACTACGATAATAGGCCTTTTTACATGGATTGTCTCTATCGCGGTAACTGTAATAGTAATAATCATTGTCCCAATAACTATAATCTTCTTCCGGACTATCGTAATAGGCCATGTCCCGATCTGTTATTTCATCCGGATCGGTTACTAAATCTTCATCCTCATCATTATCTTCTCCTGCACAAGGATAAATGGCATTTCGTCTGGAGAACTGAATTTCGATACGGTAAAGCGCTCCTCTGTCCACTTTAATTAAATCATCCAGCTTTAACGAAAATGTATTCCACTTATTTAAATTAATAGTCCTGTCAGCATTTAATGGAATGGTCTTTTTCAGCACTAATCGTCCCGCTCTTTTTAACTGATACTCGCCATCAAGTTTATTAACCTGAAGAAAAGAAGCTACATTATTTTCAAATATTTTAATAACATGTACCTGAACCTCTTTTAAACTAACTGCCTTAAACGGGATATTTAAACCTTCTGATTCCGGTAAAATTGTTCCCTCTCCAATAAACTCAACCTGTGGTTTTAAACTCGTAAATGTCAACACAAAATTCTCATTGTCATCAGTTTTTACACCCAACACATTTTCAATTCCTTCACTAACCATTAATTTAACGCTTCCTGTAATGGAATGGTGAGGCGTTACTTTAATTACATTATTATCTATTGAAGTTGAAAACCCTACGGGAGAATCCCAGGAAATAAGTCCATCTAAATTCTGACTGCTGTTTAAAGGATCTGTAAAAGTAATTTCAATAGCCTGACTTGGTAAAAAGACCTCTTTGGCATCAATCAAATTAAAATCATCAATTCCAGGAATGTTTACTTTTTGGGTATCTTCCTTATCTACACCAATTGACTTTCCATTTAATTCAATTTTTATAGTACCCTGAGCATCTTTTCTTCTTATATGATGCAATACAAAATCGTAATGATTTTGTTTATCTCCGCTTAACCATTCCACCTCAAGATTTTCATTATCCTGAGTTGCAGCTAATATTTTATAAACCTGAGTTGTATCTGCAAAATCTGAAAGAATAAGTGTTCCGGATAGTTTATTATCCGTAAGATTTGCATTATCATAAGGCATTACATCCCCAAGTTCAACTCTAAAATTCTGATTAATGGTTTGAAAGGAAAACTCAAAATCATCTTTTGCATCAGTAAATACCTGGGCCAGATCAACCTTAACTTTATAAACCGTTGCCTGTTTTAGTTTTTCACTGGGTTTAAAAACCAAAGATTGCTTATCCAGCCAGTAAAATTCACCTTTTACCGCTGGTGAAATTTTTACAATACTTGAGGATGCAGTATTCCCGGCCTCTGCAGAAGCAACGTTATCAGAAAACCGGACCATGATCTCGGCCTGATTTGAAACCATTCCTGAAGTAAAAGCGGCTACCTTGGGATTGTATTTAACTTCGGCTAATTTTTGAGAAACTTTGGGCGTATTGTTACACGAAGTGATTAAAAATAAGCTCCAAATAAGAGTTAGGATAAAAATGTTTTTTGTATGCATTTCGTTAGTTAAACAGATTAATCGATAAATATTCCTCCCTAAACTACTAATTACTTTTATATCTGACTCATAAAAGCAATTAAATAATTCAACTCATAATGTTAAATATTCTAATAAACTCAAAAAACATGACAAAATTCAATATCTACAAACAACAAAAAAATATACTTTTGACCTCTACTTTCATAATTACAAACAGGGGTACCGTTAATTATTTAACTATTTATTCAACCTCAACTGTGATTTATAAGGGGCACACTTAAAAAATATTAAAAACAAAACCTTTTCCCTTCATTATAGTACATTTTATTAATGATTTTAAATTTGATTGTGGTATTGGATTAGGGGACACTTTATCACTATTTATAGTTGTCTAAAGTTTTTTGTATGGGTCGATTTAATTTCCGCTTAAAAGGCAGGTTACTGGTTAATGTATTGGTGTCATCCAGTGTTATTTTTGCTATTGTACTGGGATACATTACGTTTAACATGAGAAGTGATGCAATAAACACTTCAGAAGAAATAATTAATGCAAAAGTATTAGAATCAAGAAACCTAATCCAGGGGGAGCTAAATACAGTGCACGAGGGAGCTGTGGTACTTGCTCATACCTATGAAGAATATCTTGATTTAAAAGAAAAACCTAAAGATTCGTTTTATAATACCATGTTGCTTAGCTGGTTAAAAAACAACCCAAGCTTTTTATCTACATGGCAAATCTGGGAGCTCAATGCACTTGATCCAAACTATTCTTTTAAAAATGGAAGAATCAGAAATGTATTTTTTCGTTTAAACGGACAGATCGATCAGTCACTCACAACTGTTGATATGAATAACGATGATCTGAACAGTTTATATTATATAGCTCGTGATGAAAATAAATCTGATATATGGGATCCTTATTACGATGTGGTTACAAAAGAACTGGCTGGAATATTAATGACTTCCATTGTTGTTCCTATTCAAAAAGATGGCGATTTTAAAGGTATTGTTGGTGTTGATATCAGATTGGATAATATGGAACAAATCGTTTCAGACATTCAGCCTTTTGACGAAGCCATTTCATTTTTGTTATCGGATAACAAAAGTATTGTTGGACACACACGTAAAGATTTAATTGGACAATCCATTTATGGCAATTGCGATTTGGACTCCATTGAAATGAATCAAAAAATTCAGGATGCCTTAGATAACGAACAATCTTATTTTGAATACAACCATGACGGACAGGATTGGTATATGTCATTAGCCAGTATTGAGGTAAAAGATTCACAAAAAAAATGGACAATTGGAATTAAAGTTCCGCAAAGTGTTGTATTGAAAGGTGTAAATAAAGTTCTCTACCGAAGTGTTATTATCGGAACAATTGGATTGCTACTATTTTGCCTCATCATTTATTATTTTGCCAATGGCATGGTGAAACCTTTAACTGAAAGTGCCAGATATACCAAATTAATTTCGGAAGGAAACCTGACTGCAAAAATAAATTTTTCCAGAAAAGATGAAATAGGTGATATTATTACCTCATTAAAAGGCATGACCCAAAATATTAAAGGTATTGTTGAAAATATAAAATCGAGCTCTGATCAAATCAATGCTTCCAGCAATTCTTTAAAATCATCGGCATTAAAACTTAATGAAGGAGCCTCAAACCAGGCAGCATCATCTGAAGAAATCAGCTCTTCTATGGAAGAAATGGTAGCTACCATACATCAGAATACCGACAATGCTAAAGAAACAGAAAACATAGCACGAAGAGCTTCTGATAAAATGAAAAAAGGTTATGAGTCCATTAAAATTACAGAGGAGTCGATGGCCAACATTGCCGAAAAAATTGTAATTATTGATGAGATCGCTCAACAAACCAATATTCTTGCACTAAATGCTGCAGTTGAAGCTGCGAGAGCCGGAGAGCAAGGTAAAGGCTTTTCTGTTGTTGCCAGTGAAGTAAAAAAATTAGCTGAACGCTCACAGATTGCTGCTAAAGAAATTATTGAATTAACTAAAAATGGTGTTGTTGTTTCGGAAGAATCAGGAAAACAAATCGAGAGCATTATTCCGGATATTGAAGAAACAGCTCAATTAGTCAGCGAAATCTCCGCATCAAGTATAGAACAACAAAGTGGAGCTCAACAAGTAAACAATGCAATACAAGAATTAAATGAAGTAACGCAACAAAACTCTGTTACTGCAAACATGTTTACAGAAAGTGCTCAAGAGCTTTCATCATTAGCTGATAAATTAAACGAAGTGATCAGATACTTTAAAATATAATTAAATCCTTAATATGGATTAGATATCAATTTTACATTGACACGCTAAAACATATCTTGGTTTAATTTTACCCAATCAATTTGCATCATCAACAAAAAAAGCAGCGATTCTTAATTGAGTCGCTGCTTTTTGTCTTTTATCTTATTATGGAAGTAAATAAAATCTAACCTTTTACTTCTTCATAATCCACATATTCTCCAAGATCAGAAGAAGTCATTTTTTTATGCGGTGCAGTTTGTTTAATTGTAACCTTCCCCTCATCATTCCTTACTCCTTCCGAATATTGTTGCTTTTGAAAATTTGGATTCGTCATTTTATTAACGTATTTCGACAATAAAGTTGGCAATACTAACCTACCAATAAATCGAAATAAATAATAAATGATAATTAAAAAAAGAAATGTTCTTAATAAACCAATAATCATATTCTTGTAATCTTATTATAATCGTTGTAATTACTTATGCATAGTTACAGTTTTTGTGCCACAATTTCAAATGCGCCATTCTGACACCCAACATTTAACATTATTAAATAATCAAAAAAAATAAGCCCTGAACTAAAAAGAACAGGGCTTAAATATATAATTGTAACTGTACTTTTTACTCTGAAAGTTTATTTACGGCAACATCCAGTAGTTCATCTATTTCTCCAATAATTGGGTAAAATCCTTCATTATCCATAATATTTCGGGCAATATAGGCTTTCAATTCAACATCGATAATATTTTTTGAAATATTGAACTCTTTACGATTCATTTTCACACCTTCCTTAGTTGCAAATTTAATAAACTGATCCAACACCGGATTCTTTTCAAGATAAGATTTAATTTCTCCAACGGTTTTAAATCCTTCAATTTTCGCTCTGTTGTTATCTGTATATTCTAATGCAAATCTATAAATCAAACCTCCCTCTCTCACTTTATAATAGTAGGTAGTTAAATCAGTAGTATCGCGAGGAACAAAAATATCCGGCATAATACCTCCTCCTCCATATACAACTCTTCCTTTTTTAGTTTGATATTGTAATGAGTCATTTACATCAATACTATCCTGATTGAAGAATTCTCCATGCTGATAGCGCTCTACTATATCTTTATAATATTCTTCGATACCATTATCATAAGGTTTCTGAATACATCTTCCTGCTGGAGTATAATATCTGGCAATGGTTAATCTTAAAGCTGATCCATCAGGTAATGGAATTTGATTTTGCACCAATCCTTTTCCAAATGAACGACGTCCCATAATAATACCTCTGTCATTATCCTGAATAGCTCCCGCAAATATTTCACTGGCTGAAGCTGAAAATTCATCAATTAACACAGCCACTTCCGTATCCTGACAAGTTCCTTTTCCGTTTGCATGTACTTCCTGACGAGGATTTGCTTTTCCTTCCGTGTATACAATCATATCCTTATCGTGTAAAAATTCATTACACAGATTGATAGCAACATCTAAATAGCCTCCTGAATTTCCTCTGAAGTCAACAATAAGCTTCTTACAGCTCTGAGCTTTTAGTTTTGCCAATGCAGTTAAAAATTCAGCATAGGTATTCATAGCAAAACGACTCACTTTAATGTAGCCTATCTCATCATTAATCATATATGAAACATCTACACTTTCAATTGGAATTTTACCTCTTGTAATATCAAACTTTAAAGGTTCTTTCAAATTACGTCTGATCACTCCAATATTCACGTTAGTACCCATTTCACCTCTAAGTAATTTAAGCACTACAGAATTTTGAATTCCATTACCGGCAATAACACTGTCATTTACACTTACAATTCTATCTCCGGGTAACACACCTACTTTTTCAGAAGGGCCTCCGGAAACAACAGCTACAACCATTACGGTATCTTTTTGAATACTAAATTGTACCCCAATACCACCAAAATTACTTGATAGTTCTTCATTTACATTTTGCAAATCCTTGGCAGGTATATAAACAGTATGAGGATCCAGTTTTTTTAATAATTCCGGAATCATCTCTTCCTGCATTTTTTTAGTATCCACCGTATCAACATATTCTTCATTTATTAAATTCAGAATTGCATCTATTTTGTTTGTCTGCGGATAAATCACCAGCGATTTATTATTCCCGATTTTTCCGGGTAAAACCGCATATCCAATATAAATTCCGGCAATTAATATGATGGAAAAAATAAGCGGTTGTAAAATCTGTTTTTTACTATTATTATAACTCATTTATATTGTATTTTCATTTTTATATTATTCATCCAGTTCAATGTGGATAATTTCAATACCGGCTCGTTTCAATAGGTTTATACCGTCTTCAACGCGATATTTTTCACTAAAAACAACGCGACCAATACCAGCCTGAACAATTAATTTGGCACATTCAATACACGGAGATGAAGTAACATAAAGTGTAGCTCCTTCTGAGCTATTGTTTGAACGTGCTACTTTTGTTATTGCATTAGCTTCTGCATGTAGAACATAAGGCTTGGTAATATTGTTCTCATCTTCACAATTATTCTCAAATCCGGATGGCGTTCCATTGTATCCATCACTAATAATCATCTTTTCTTTTACTATTAACGCCCCAACTTGACGTCGCTTGCAATATGAATTCTCTGCCCAGATGTAGGCCATTCGCAGATATCTTTTATCTAATAGAAATTTTTTTTTCTCAGTCGGCAAATCTTTTTCGCTCATGTATTTGCTATTTATGTCATACAGAATAACAAAAGTAACAAATTATCATAATCAAAAAAGCTCCTGATTAAATCAATGCAACTACAGTATAATTCTGAACATTTTCGACGAACATTAAAATATACCTGATTAAAGTAACATTTTTTTTGAGCAAGCGTATTAAAACTCAACAACACAAACACAACACAACATGCTTAAGCCAAATAGACGCTTACTTAAAAAAGTAAAAGCAAATGGCATACCCCTACTTTTAGGATTGCTATTTACCTTTTCATTCTCAACGAACACATTTGCACAGTCCGACAATAACACACTTAAAGGTCAGGACTGTGTGAATTGTTTCCATACAGAAATACTAAATCAGGAAATAACTGACAACTGCATTTCTGTTAAACTGGAAGTTTCCGCTGGTGATTCTTGTTCCTCTGCCCTATCACACATCACAATTGCAGTTCCTTGTGGAAACATTAGTGATGTTTACAATTCGGAGGGATGGGATATTGAAAACCCAACTAAAGATCCTACAACAGGCTTATCAGGTTTTAAAATTGACAATATTTCAAATTTTGGAGAAGATAAAACTGCAGGATCGTTTATTATTGAATACACAGTATGCTCAAACGACGAAGCATGTTTAAAAGAAATTACCGATAAATTAACTATTGGTTACAAAGCAGGAACTTGTATTTCATATCAGGATATAGAAAATAAAAACACATTAACGGCTTCACTTACCAAAGATGATGTTTCATGCTACGGTGGTAATAATGGGGCAATTTACACTGAAGTGAATGGAGGAACTCCTCCTTATAGCTTTAATTGGAGCAATGGAAGCACACTACAGAATATTACAGGCTTGCGTATTGGGGAATACCAGGTAACGATTTCTGATAGCGAAGGCGAAACAATAGTTTTGGAAGAAGTGCTGACACAACCCGAATCTCCAATTACAATTGAAGGAATTGTAACTGCAGCATCCTGCAACAATAACAATGGCGCTATTGATGTTTCTGTTACAGGAGGAACACCTCCATATTCTTATGTTTGGACGGGTAATAAAACAACTGAAGACATAGCTGATTTATATGCAGGAACCTATTTACTAAGAGTTTTTGATGCTTTAGGTTGTGCTATGTCTGCCTCATTTGTAGTTACCGAAGACAGCAATCTTGATCTTACACTAACACCTAATTATTTACAATGTCATCAAGAAGGTGAAGGTGAAATTACCAGCCATATCTCAGGAGGAACAGAACCTTATGAATATATATGGTCAAATAACAGTACAACAGCAAATATTTCAGGCGTAAATTCAGGTTCCTACAGCTTAACTGTAACTGATGCCATGGGATGTTCTGTTACTCAATCAACCTACATTGGAATTTCGTCCTTATCACTATCAACATCTGTGGTAAACCCTACCTGTAATGGCGGAGCCGATGGAGAAATATCTGTGAAAAACGTATATTATGGAACAGCTCCTTATACCTACCAATGGGATACCGGAGATACTACTGCTACTTTATCAGATATTGCAGCAGGCCGATATCGGGTAACTGTTACCGATGCAAATGGTTGTGAAGTTTCTCGATCTGTAAATTTAGCTGACAGACAAGCTTTAAATATCAATTATTCTATTTCTCCAAGAAACTGTAATTCCGATGATGATATCGAAATAAATTTATCGGGATCAGGAGGTTTAGATCCTTATCAATATTACTTTAACGATAATGAGATCTCTTCAACTTTTAATGTAAATGCAGATGGTGAGTATGAAATTACAATGAAGGATGCTCTTGGATGTGAAACAACTGAAATTATTGTTATTTCAACATCTGAAACTACGCTTGATGTAAATGCGGATATATCTCAGCCGGCATGTGGAGGTGCTTCTACAGGAGCTGCAGAAGTTATCGTATCCGGAGGAAGTGAGCCATATCAATTTAACTGGTCAGACGGTGCAACTTCGAAAACAAGAGATGATTTATCTCCTGGAGCATATCAGGTTGAAGTGATTGATGCCAATGGATGTTATAGCTCAACCAGCTTTACTATTCAGCAAGCAAATATTGTTGAAGCATCAATTATTCCTCCAACTGCAGCTATTAATTGCGAAAGTGGTGCTTTAAATATATATGCAAACTGGAAAGGTTCGGATACCTATACCTGGGAAATCATAGACGAATCAAATTCATGGTATATTGAGGAATCATCTATTGATAGCATATCCTTGTTTGTTGGAACAGGGTCGGCAAAGTTAATTTACACAGTAATGGATGCTGAAGGTTGTTATGCAACAGATTCAATCTCATTATCGTGTAGTATAGCTAATGATAACACTGGTGATACCGATGATAGCTCAGATGGAAATGATCATTCAGATAACGATGAAACAGACACACCGGATGAGAGTAATTTTACAGACTGTTTCTATAGTAAAATAACTTCTATCACATCCACAGACAATGATGGTTGCTATGCCTTTGAGATGTGGGTTTATACAGATGGAACATGTGACCATGAATTATCTCACTTTACTATCGGACTAGAAAACGCAACAATTAATCCTGTTTCAAATTCTGAAGGTTATCCTACTGAAAAGAATTTTACAGACCCTACCACAGGTTTGTATGGATTAAAAATTGACAACATTAGCAATTTTGGACAAAGTGGAGCTGATCATTTTAAAATTGAATTTGAAGCATGCTTTAACTCTGGAATCTTACCTGAATACTTACAAGTGGCTTACAAAGCAGCAAACGGTTATTCTATGCAGTTAATTAATCTGTTTTCTGATGGAAATTCGGATCAGGGTATTGAAATTAAAGCTTTCCCTAATCCATTCAAAGACAATATAAACTTTACCATAGTTAGTAAAGAAACTGCCGATGGTGAGTTAGCCATTTATAATACATACGGAGAGAAAATAAAATCAATATTTTCCGGAACCTTTTTGGCCAATATTGAGTATACATTTACATATCAAGGAGATGATATTAACGATAGATTATTATTTTACAAGTTAACCTCAAACAAAGGAGTCGTTCAGGGCAAACTATTAAAGATTAAATAGTTGCTTTACGCAGGAGGTTAGTGTTGGTTTTTTCATATAGTTAGGTTTAGGTTAGAGAAAAGGGGTTTACCTGAAAAGGTGCCCCTTTTTCTTTTTTTAATAGCAATGGTAAAATAAATTGAAAAAAACTATTTTTGCATTTTAATAAACTGTATACAATGGCATTAATACTTTCAATTGAAACATCAACCAAAGTTTGTTCTGTTTGTCTCTCTGAGAATGACAATATCATTATCAAAAAAGAACTTTTTGAAGCAAATTCTCATGCCACTCACCTAACTGTGTTTATTCAGGATTTATTTAATGATATAAAAGATTATCAAATTAGCGACATTGATGCTGTAGCTGTTAGTAGTGGTCCGGGATCATACACTGGATTACGAATTGGTGTGTCGGTTGCAAAAGGAATTTGTTATGCACTAAACAAGCCATTGATTGCAATAACTTCACTTGAAGCATTGGCCTACGCTGCTATCGACAACGAAAACCTTAAGGAAGATACCTTAATCTGCCCGATGATTGATGCACGCAGAATGGAAGTATACACCACATTGTATAATGCCAAACTTGAGAAAGTAAAAGAAATTAGTGCCGAAATCATTGACGAAAACAGCTTTGCCGAAGCATTACAACAACACCCAATTATCTTTTTAGGAGATGGTGCTGCAAAATGCCAGGATGTAATAAAAGGTGAGAATGCCATATTTATTGAAAACAAAGCACCTTTAGCAGCAAACATGGTAAAAACAGCCTATCAAAAATTTCAGGATAAGCAGTTTGAAGACGTTGCCTATTTTGAACCTTTCTACTTAAAGGATTTTGTGGCTACCACACCAAAGAATAAGGTGCTGTAATCTACTACAAGCATAAATTTAATACAGCCTGAGTTCTGTTTATATAAGAGAATTCAGGCTGACACAACAAACCTCACCTTTCATATCTGAAAATTTCAAATTTCCAGCATTGCCTTGATTTCATCATATTCTACTACTTCTTTATTTTTTATAATGGAGAGTTTAATGATTTCTTCAATCTTATTTTCAGCAATACCCAACTTTATCCCAACCTCTTTGCAAAACTCAATTTCCTCTACATCTACCGACAAATCAACTTTCATCATTTGAATTAAAATATAAAACATGACATATTTTTCTTCCTGATTTACCGGAGGAATAAAATCATATTTATCCGCATCATTGTATATATCTTCAAATTCACTCATTGAAAGATTTAACTTTCTGGCCATAAGTCTAAGGAACATATCTTCAGATCCTTTTACCTCATTGTCGGCTTTTGCCATTTTTACCAATACGGCTAATTGTGCTTTTTCTGAATTGTAGTAATTATTTATTGTTGTCATGCTAAAATATTTATTGCTCGTTCCAAATACATTTCTTTAGGGTTTGAGACACATTGTTAATACTCTCATTGATAGATCCCATACTTTCAACTACCTGCGACATTTGATTATTTCCTCCTGCTTTTAATTTCAGATTTTTACAGAAGGTAGCTTTAATGTCATTCCATCGTTGAAGCTCTTGACCTGTGAGTTTATTGAAAATCTCTTTGAACTTTAACATATTTGCTTCAGCGCCGGAAGTTAAAGTCTGCGATTCACCTTCGTAATGTGAGAGAATCAAAGAATCCAGTTCTTCATCATTCATGATGGCCACAACTTTCTCTGCTATTTTATTCATATTACGATAGGAACCCTGTAATTTAAATGGTGGCTCGGTTCTGTATTCTTCAGCTTGTGCTGCAGAGGCAATATATTGTTGATTTACTTCAGAGATCACATTTCTAACCTTAATCAGCTTTTTAATGATATTGACATAATCACTAATCTGTGCAGGTGTATGATTTGCTTCAAACTCCAGGCCGTCCTTATTTCCTGTTTCGGCCAATTTAAGAATCGGATAAATATCGTTATGACTTTTACTGGCCAGCTGATTTAATACCTGGTTTGAAGTAAGTGAGTTTTCAATATAACTCATATTAAATATATCAGAAGTGTCACCAAGAATATCTCCCAGATTATAAATATCTGCTCTGTTGGCAAGCATATCAGGAATCTGGAACTTATCACCACTTTCTGTATATGGGTTTCCTGCCATAACAACACATACTTTTCTTCCTCTGAAATCGTAGGTTTTACTTTTTCCTTTATATACACCTTCGATTTTTCGCTGAGCATCACACAATGATATAAACTTCTGCAAAAACTCAGGATTACAATGCTGAATATCATCAAGATAAATCATCACATTATCCCCCATTTCAAAGGATAGGTTTAGTTTATTTAATTCTTCACGAGCACTGGCATTACCAGCTTCGGCAGGATCGAGTGAAGTAACAGAGTGACCAATTGCCGGTCCGTTTATTTTCATAAAGATAATTCCCAAACGACTAGCCAGGTATTCCATTAAAGTTGTTTTACCATAACCCGGAGGAGAAATTAACAGTAACATACCCATCAAATCAGTTCGTTTGTTTTCTCCGGCGGTACCCATCTGCTTAGCCAGGTTATCTCCAATAATTGGTAAGTAAACCTTATCTATTAATTTGTTACGCACAAATGAAGACAGCACTCTGGGCTTAAACTCATTTAAACGTAGCGAATCTTCAAAATCATCAATAAGTCCTTTCTTAAGATTAACATACAAATTATATCGACTATAGATATTGATTTCAAATTTCTTGAGACGAGATATAAATTGGTTGTAATCAAATTGATAAGTTCCCTCTTTTATAATTGAATGGTTTCCTTGAAAGCCGGAAAGTTGCTTTGTTAATTGCGCTTTAACAATATTTTTTTTGTCGTAATTACCAAGAAGTAAAAGTACAGATACTTCATTGACATATTGACTGTATTGCAACTTATTGTCTGCAGACATATAAGCTTTTAACCATTTTATGATTAATCTAAATTGAGAAGCAGGCACTTCCTTTAATTCCTGAATCGATTGATTAAATATGTCTGTAGCTGAATTTAGTCTAAGATAATCTGTAAAATCTCTATAAAATGCAGCAGCTTCATTGTCTATGATAAAAGAATCATCATGTATTACCTCATGAAACAGATAGGTAGCAGCCTCTTCCGCAAGAATCAAGTCGAACAACTTTGTTTCAGTAAGAAAAGCTTCAATTTTTGATTTTAATTCATCAATAATATCAGCAAATTCCTGAGAGTCGGGAAATAGTTTAATTAACGCGCCTACACCTTTTAGCTGCTTATAATAATAATCCTTTAAATCGGGATGTGTAAATTTATTCCAAAACAAGCATGCGCATGCCCTTGCGTTAGTAGAGTATTTTAAGAGACCTGCCGATTTATTTAATTCAATTAATTCCTTAACAATAATACCGGCATCCAGATCATGAACTCCCTTTACATATCCTTCATTATATCGTTGCCCCATAAATTCCCTGATATGCTCCAGGGTATCATCTTCTGACAAAGAATTAAGTTTTCCGTTTAAACCCAATAATGAATTATTAAACACCTTACAAGCCAGGAACTCAGAGCGGTATACATCATTATTTTCAGAAGGAATGCTTTGATTCCATAAATCTTTGTAATTACTAAGTTCTGTATGGTTTACTTTTTCGTAAAAATTCGTTCCTGTCAGGTGAAAATAAAGTTCTTCATCTTTAAATACAGTGGTTAACTCGCAAGGTTGTGTATTAACTGAAAATTGATGTACTCCAAACTTTATAATATTAGTTCCATCAACAAAAAGTTCTGTTTTATCCTTGAGCTGTCTGATGGCCTCCTCTTTCATGCTTTTAAGCTGACTTTGTATCGTGTCAGCTTTAACAGAATCATCCAACTCAACCAACTCTTTAACAATATTTCGTAGCTTTTCAATCATCAGATCCGAAGCGTAATAACCATTAATTTCGCTTACTTCCTTGAATTTTGATATTCGGTTTTGAATCGCTTTTAATATCCTGTCTGCTGATTGTAATAAAGTATTCGCTCTTTTATTACGGGCTTCAACCAGACTGATTTTCTTGGATTCAAATGAGTTGTAAATTTCTTCTCTTTTGGTAGTTATCTTATCAATAAACTCATCAAACTCAGAAAATTTCCCTTCTAACTCTTCAATCTGAACCATCAGCTTGGTCTGAAACTCCACACATTTTTCAGGAGAATCTGCCAAATCAATATAATTGGTTAGTCCCTGGCTGATTAATTTGATCTGAGCATTAAATTCTGCAACACCTTCCTGACTAAGCAGTTCTTTTCTTTTGCGTTTTAGTGAAGCATTTACCTGGTTTAAACTGGAATAAAGACTGGATATACTTTCGATGATGCGTGTTGTTTCTGTTGCATCATCAATCTTCAGGTTACTGACAATCTCTATAAGCATTTCGAGCTCTTGTGATGAGTTTGTTAACTCTTCTTCAGTATTATTAATTTCAACAACCTTTTTAGCATCCTGAATCTTATCTTTTAATTCGTTTACCTTGTTTTGATAAGGTTCCAGCGCCTCCTTTTTTAATAAAAACTGAACGCATTTTTTAGAGATATCCTCGTTGTATTGAATTAAGCTGTTTTCTGTTTCTTCTATTCTATTTAAATCAACATATCGAAGTTCTTTTAAAGAAATTGTTTCCCCCTGAATCGATCTGACATCCGCTAATATTTGAACAAAGTCAATAATGCTGGAGAAATTAGACCCTTTAATTTTTTGAGTCAGCTCTTCGTTCAATTTAAAAACTCTTTCAACCTCCTGCTGACTATTTTTTTTGATGGCAACAACTTTGTCGTATTCTTCAATAGCATTGTTGGCCGTTTCTTTTATCTTTTGTAAGGCTTCATTCAGCTTTCCTGTTTCTTCACTATTTATCCAATAATAAGCGTCTAAAACATCTCCGGCAATTTTTTTAATGTCGAAATATAAATTTGCATAGCTGTCTTCTTTTTGAATGAGTTTTAAAACCTCATTACATTCCGACATTCCTCTAACTATATCTTTATTTCCTATTTTGTGCAGATAAGAATCCTGATTGGCTTCCAATTCTGAATGAAAGTCTACATCGAGATAAGGCGTTTTCCATATTTGTAAAACATGGTGCTTCTGGGGTGTGCCATCGGTTTTAAAGTAACAAAGCTCACCATTTTTAAATAGCGAATAACCATGACAAATTATTGGAGTGTTGACTTGCTGAGAAATAATATTATAGGATAATAAAACATATACACCATCCTGTGTATTATAGAAAACGTAAAGATAATCCTCTCCATTGGGTGAAGTAATACGATGAATAAATTGCATATCTGCCAATTCATTATCGAATAACTTCATTTCTCCTGTCTGAAGGTAATATCCGTTTGCAAAAATCAATCCCTGATTATCGGGCAATAAAACGCATGAATTTTCAATGGCATCCACGCGAACTGCCTCCTGCATTTTCTTATTGAAAATGATATAGCGGAATTGCTCTTCCTGATATGGTTTTATTTTTAATACTATCAGATTATCAATAATAGCGTAGTAAAACTCACCATCGTCAAGTGTTTGTGTTTTATTAGCTACTTCCTCTGCGTAAATACCAAAACCGGTATCTGTATTATTCTCTACTTTGATTGTTAAATCTCCATCTGTAGTCTCAACAAAAATTTGATCTTCAATGGAGATATGGGAATATTTTCCTTTAACATGCTGATCCCGTGTAGTCCGGGTCCATTTAAATTCATGTTGATCGGGAAATATTAATTCATGTTCGCTTCGGTTATCAACATATTTAAGCTCATTTTCGTTAATCGCGAACTTAAGGGTTTTGATATCATATTTCCCTTTTCCGGTTTGAAACACCATAAATAAAGATGTTCCAATTTTAGCAAAAACTTTAAATTTTGCCTCTTTGTAATATTTGTATAAGTTTTTAAAATCTTTAATAAATTCATCAGAAAGAATAATATCCAATGAATTTTCTTTAAAAACATGTTTATCTGAGTCATAATGATAAACACTGAATACATCAGAGACTTCAATTTCTGTCTTTAATCCAATTACAACATTATAGCCAAAAATGAAGGAATCTCCTATGGTAATCATATCTGCAGGTATGCAATTATGCATCGTAGAAATACGCTCATTTCCAAGCAAAGCTGATTCAATGGAACCAAAAGCATTTTTTCGTTCTGAATTAAGCCAGTCTAACTTTTGTTGCAGATCTTTACCATATTGATTTAAGCGATTACGAATAATCTCATAAGTACCTTGTTCAAGTTGAGGTTCAGCTACAGCCTGTTCTTTGTCGATTAATTCTTCAGGATTGGCCATGATAATCAGATTTATATGAAGATGGTAAATTAATTACCTGATGTAAAACAAATAGTGGATAATTAAAAAAGACAACTAATAAAATTTATGACTTGTTATGGTTAGATAATATAGTTTCTGCACATATGAATATGCCCAACAACCTATTATTTTCAATCTGAGATCTGTTTCTTAATACACCTGATAAAGTATGCTATCCATAAATTAAGAGCTAATAAAACAGCACCCTAAATACATATCGTGTAAAAAATCCAAACCATAACATACCTTGGTAATTATGGATTTGGATTTTTAACCACAACTTAATAGTTAAATTTTATTTTGACATTTTATTAAAAAGGATCAATTCCTATTTCAGACGCAGATTTATTGGAAAGACCTAAAGACTTGGCAATATCCAACATATTAAAAATAGATTTTTTATCTCCCTCTGAATCTGCAGCATTACCTAATTTATATAACAGATTCGAAAGTGTCATATTCTTAATATCTTCTGAATTTACTCCAAACTGATCAATAAATCTTCTAATATTATCTTTAAATGAAGTTCCATCCTCAGTTGAAAAGAAAGTATCTTTTACTTGTTTAAGTACAGTGCTGTTATTAACCACCTTGTCAATACTTTTACCATTTGAAATCGCTCCCATAATTTGCTCGAAGAACATTGTTTCTCCACCTACAATTTCAATATTGGCAGCTTTTAGTGCTTCACTAATAACCTTAGCCTGTGCAGCAGCAATATCTTTCTGAATATTGATTTTTGCTAACTCTATTTCTTTGTCTTTGTTTAATCTTAATTTGAATTCTTCGTGCTCTTTACCTACACCATCGAGTTTTTTCATGGCAGCAGCTTTTTCCTCAATACCTTTGGCTTCCACAGAGAATTTTTCACTGTTCACTCTGTTTTGTGTCATGCCTTCTTTTTCAGTAGCTGTTGCTCTGGCTTCAATTATTTCAGCTTCTGCCATTCCTTTGGCTTTAATGGCTTCTGCTTCTGCTTTAGAAGAGGATAAGATGATTCTTGCATCAACATCTCCTTCTTTCTCCTTAGCAGCAGCTTTGGCTTCAATAACCTGTGCTTCCGAGATACCTAATGCTGCAGCTTCAGCAGCTTTGGCTTCGGCAAGTATTTTTGTGGCGGATGCTTCCTTGTCTGCAGCTTCCTGTGCTGCCTTAGCTTCAAGAATACGTTGTTCGGTTCTGAATTCAGCAGCCTTTCTGTTCGCTTCTGCACTCTTGATTTCTGTTACTAATTTAGTTTCCGCTTCTTTCTCAGCATCTTTGATAGCAACAAGCTTATTACGTTCTGCTTCTGCCTGAGCCTGTGTATCTTTTATTTTCTCTTCTGCAATCACTACTGATTTCTGAACTTCAACTCGTTCTTTAATCACTTCCTGCATTATTTTTTGCTCAGCTTCAAGAGCTTTGTCTTTTTCAATTTTAGCAAGACTAACAATTTTCTCTCTTTCATTGGCTTCCAATTGTTGATCTTTCAGTACAGCTTCAGATTCGATAGCTTCAGTTCTTTCTTTATTTTTCTGAGCTACAATTACCTGACGTTGTTTATTTTCTTCTGCAATCTGAATTTCTTCCTCTGCTGCAATACGTGCATTTTCACTGATACGACGTTGTTCCTCTCTTACTTTAGCAATATCAGCTTGTTCCCGAGCTTTAATATTCTCAATTTCACGTTTTTGTTTTTCTTCTGTTTCAGCCAGTTGCTTTTCTAACTGCAGCACAGTTTCTCTGGCTTCAACATCCTGTTTGGTAACCGTTTTTTCTTTGTCCCTGCGTATTTGATTTGAAAGGATCTGTTGTTCAGAAGTTATTTTAGTAATTTTTTTGATACCCTCAACATCCAAAATATTATCTGGTGATAATTGCTCTATTGGTGTTTGCTCCAAAAAGTCAATTGCACAGTCATCCAAAACATAACCGTTTAAGTCGGTACCGATAGTTCTTAGAATTTCTAATTTAAATTTTTCCCGAGAATTATAAAGCTCTACAAAATCAAATTGTTTACCTACTGTTTTTAATGCCTCCGAAAATTTGGCATCAAATAAATCGACTAAACTTTCAATATCAGAAGCACGTTTACAGCCAATTGCCTGAGCTACCTGAATTACATCTTCAGATGTTTTATTTACTCGCACGAAGAAGTTAACTTTAATATCAGCTCGTAAATTATCTTTACATATTAATCCTTCTTTTCCCTGACGAGATATAACCACTGTTTTAAGTGTAATATCCATTACTTCCATTTGATGCAGAACCGGGATGACAAATAATCCGTCAAATGAAACTTTGGTTCCTCCCTGTCCGGTTCGGACTAACGCTTGTCCCTGCGTTGCTTTTCTATAAGTTTTAATCACCAAAATGATGATTCCTATCAATACGACGGCTCCAATAATAACGCCCGTCTGAAGTACTCCTTCTAGCATAATCTTTTAGTCTTTATAAGGTTCAATTAGATAAAGTTTTTTATCAGATATATAATCTATCACAAGGCACGAATCCCCTTTGCTTAAAATATATTTCTCTTCCGTTGCTATAATATTAATTACATAAGTAGATCCATTATCATTAATAACTGCCTGCCCCATTTTATCATGAGTGGCCCCCAGTGTTACAGTACAAATTTTTCCTGTAAGGCTTTTATTACTTTGGATTACATTTTCTGCTTTTGCAAAAAGACTTACTAAAGGAGTGGTAAGGAATTTAGTTACAAACGCACTAACAAAGATGTTTGGTATTAAATAAACGAGCGACAGTATAACCGATGTATTGTTTAAGTAATAATTGGCAAGCAACGAAATCATCCACATTACGATAATAAAAAAACTTAATATTATCATTAACGGAATTTTGCCTAAATTAAAAAAGGATAATGCTGAGTTAAGCCAAATTAAACTATCTCCGGCATTAATATCTACATCTGCATCCAAATCTGCATCTGCATCAATATCAAAAGAATCAACATTAAAGATTCCAATAATAACTGTAATCCAATAAATTAATATTAAAATAAGTAGTGTGGTTGGTATTATATTTAAAATGGTAAATGCAGCGTTCAGGGTTTCTTTCATCAGTATTATAGATGTGTAATAATTTGGTAAAATGTTTAAGTCTCTCAAAAATAATTAATATTATCATAATTTGTACTAAGTACACAACAAAAGTTTAAAATATTATTCTAATTTGTTCAAATACTTCGATAATATAGGATAGCCTAAACAACAACCACAAACACTCTGCAGATAAACTTTTCAACTTTCATTTATTGGTTAATCATAATAACCAATCAGTTGATCCTTATCTTTTACAACTCTATATATAAATTATTATATTAATGGCTCAATAATTGTTATTTTTCTACAACAATTTAATGCCGAAACTATATGACTAACTATAAGGAACTTTTTCTCATAACTATTTTGTGTGCGATACCCTTTTTCACTTTTTCGCAAAGAGCACCAATTAAGAATTCAGATGCTTATAAATCTGGTGAACACTTAAAATACAGTATTCGATACAGTTTTATTACAGGTGGTTATGTAACCTTTTCTGTTAAGGACACAAGTTTTAATAACACATCCTGCAATTATGTAGAACTGAGCGCTAAGGCCACTGGCATTGTTGATGCACTGTATAAGATAAGAGACAGGTATATTAGTTTTATTGATAAGAAAACAGATCAACCAGTAAAGTCTATCAGAGACATTAACGAAGGAAGTTATAAATACTATAATGAAGTTATATACGACTATGATAGTTTATTGGAAGACTCTATTACTATTGACAGTAAAAAATCCGGCGAAGTTAAAGTGCCTTATAATATACAGGATATTTTGTCTGCTTTTTACTATGCCAGAAAATATGATTTCAACGACAACCTGAAAAAAGGTGATGTTTTATTTTATACAACTTACTTTAGTGATGAAATATTCCCTCTTCGTATCAAATATATCAGAACAGAAACTATTTCTACCGAATATGGCAAAATGGAATGCTATTTATTTCATCCGGTAACTGAAGTTGGAAGAGCTTTTAAAACGGAAGAAGACATGAAAATCTGGATATCGAGAGATAAAAACAGAATTCCCATAAAAGTAAAAATTAATTTAAAAGTTGGTTCTTTCGTTTGTGATTTAATAGAATTTAAGGGACTTAACAACTCTTTTAGCTGCATCAGACATTAAAAAAAACCAAAAAACAGACCTTTATCAACATTAATTACTCCTTATAAACGAGCTATTTAAAGTATTTGATTATTTTTGCAAAACTTTAATTTACATAAAGATAATTTTTAAATACTTTTACAAATACTATGGCAACAACAGCTGATATTAGAAACGGGATGTGCATATCTTTCAAAAATGATTTATATGCAGTTGTGCAGTTTCAGCATGTGAAACCTGGGAAAGGACCTGCTTTTGTGAGAACTAAACTTAAGAGTATCTCAACTGGAAAAGTAATTGATAACACCTTTTCAGCAGGACATAAAATTGATGAACAACGTGTAGAACGTAGATCTTATCAATATTTATACAAGGATGATATGGGTTACATATTCATGAACAATGAAACTTATGAACAAGTACCTATTGAAGAAAAATTAATTGAAAACTACGACTTATTAAAAGACGGTTTAAATTGTGAAGTTGTATATCACGCTGACACAGAAACTCCGTTATTAGTTGACCTTCCAATGCATATTGAGTTCGAAATTACTTATACAGAGCCAGGCATCAGAGGGGATACTTCTTCAACAAATTCATTAAAACCAGCAACTATCGATACAGGAGCAACTATTATGGTTCCTTTATTTGTAAATACTGGTGACTGGATTAAAGTTGACACTCGTGACAGATCGTATGTAGAAAGAGTAAAAAAATAAATCACAAAACATACAAGGAGCCCTGTTTATGCGAACAGGGCTTTTTTATTCATAAACAAACTGTTTTCGCATTAAAAAATTTAATAACTTACCAATTAAAGATTTTAAGTATAGCAAATGGTAACCCAGCTTCAGAAAAAAAGACTAAGACTTTTTAAAGACAGGTTAAATATTTTGTTGGATATTGCTCAAACTATAAATGAGGATCACAGCATTGACGACCTGCTTTCGGAGTTTGAAATACTTCTAAGAGAAGAGTTAGAAGTTGGGAAAGTATTGGTATTCACTCAGATTAATGGTAAATGGAAGAACCTGTTAAATTCCGGAGTGAATAAGAATGAAGTTTTAGATATTAATGTTGACAGAGACCTCACACAATACAAAAACATTGAAAACATTACCATTTCTCATCCTCCACAACTTAAAGGATTTGATGCAGTAATTCCACTTTTTCACAGATTTAAAGCCATTGGTTTTGTTTTAATTGGTGATGTTGATGAAGAGCATCAGGGCATTAGTCCAACCATTAAACATCTCAAGTTAATTCAAATTATATCAAACCTGATCATTGTTTTTATTGAAAACAAACGAATGCAGGAAGAATTACTTGAACAAGAGGTCATGCGCAAAGAGATGGAACTGGCTTCAAGAATTCAAACGCAATTGGTTCCGGCTGATAATCATTTACCGATTAGCACCAAATATAGCATACACACCTTTTACCATCCTCAATTTGAAGTTGGAGGTGATTATTATGACTTTATTAAGTTATCGAAAAATGTGTTAGGATTTTGTATTGCTGACGTTTCCGGAAAAGGAATCTCTGCAGCAATGCTAATGTCAAATTTTCAGGCAGTTTTTCGTGCATTATTTACACCTGGCATTAACCTTAAGAAGTTAGCACATATGCTCAATCAAAAGGTTAACCAAAGTGCCAACAGCGAAAAGTTCATCACCATGTTTTTGGGTAAATACAATACAATTACCCGAAAGTTATCCTACATTAATGCTGGTCACCTGCCTCCAATGCTATTTGACCCTAAAAAAAGACAATTGGTTAATCTTGATAAAGGTTGTATCGGTTTGGGTATGCTAGACGAAATTCCAGCTGTGGAAGTTGGTAAAATCAAGATTCCTCACGAAGCTAAATTTTTAGCTTTTACAGACGGGTTGGTTGAGCTTGAGACTGGAGGCGAAGTTGAGTCTGGAATGCAGGCCATTGAAGACATCATCTCGAATAAATATGATGTTGAAAAGAACATGCAGCAACTTAAAAATTTAATCAACGAACAACTTGAGATTGGTTCCGTATTTGACGATATTTCAATAACCGCCATTCAATTTAAATAAAAAAAGGAAGCTGACTGAATCAACTTCCTTATCACTTTTCTCTCAACCTGAATTTACCTTAACTGGTAAAAGTATTTGTTATAATTTCTTTTCTTTCCATAATTTAAATCCAACAACAGCTACAAGCAGTATTACTATTAAGGAACTAATCAATGCTAAAAGTTGTCCCATCTGATATGATTTTGGCTCAAACTTAAACACTAACTCGTGATTTCCTGAAGGAAGTTTAACTGCACGCAAAATATAGTTTGCTCTGTAAATATCAACAGGCTTACCATCTAAATAAGCATTCCATCCTTTAGGATAGTAGATTTGCGAAAATACCGCTACCTGACTTTGCGCTGCCTCATATTGATATTTTAAAAGATTAGGTTCATATTCAGTCAGCTTAATGCTTCCCTGAATTGAATCTACCTTATAATCATTTAGCGCAGAAAATTCAGAAACATTTACGATAGCTTTGTCCTTTAAATCAACATAGCCAATCGCATCAATAGCGGCATCAGGGGATTGAACCGGATAGGTTTCTTTTACAAACCAAACATCACCCCATGTATTTGTATTTACAATAGGTTCTACATTAGGATTATAAACAATATACTTACCATTCAGCATATTTAAAGCAGGCATTTCTGAAAGCTTTTGCTGAATAGTTTGGTCATCTCCTTGCGTTTGAAGTGTTGATGTAAGCGTTTGCCAGTCTTTAGCCAGGTAATAATCAATGATATCCTGATATCTTCTTAATTTAGCCCCATGGAAACCTCCAATCGATTGGTGATGATAAGAGGTATTAACTTCCGTAAAAGGATTTCTGTAAATGGTGAAAACCCGATCTCCCTCTTTTTTATCAGCATTAATAGCAATATCGGAAGGTGTTAACTCGAATGTTTTATTAACTTTTCTTGCACTTTGAAAATGATCGTTATTTAAATATCTCTTATCTACACTCCATAAATCGATAATAATCAGCAAACCTAAGCCCCAAATCACATATTTTTTAGGTAGCTTATTGGTTGCATACAACCATAAAGATCCTGAAGCAATTAAAATAAAAGCAAAACTTCTAAAGGCATCAGCCTTTAACAAGGCCATACGAGCTACTTTCAAATTATAAAGTAAACCATTAAAGTACTCTGTTACCTGTGCTGCCTGAGCTGCATTTTGCTGAATATATTGCTGCTTCTGTTGTAATATGGCACTTAATTCCATATCGCTAATAAAATCAAAGAATACGGCAGGGAATAAATAAAACAACAAACTAACTCCACCTGTTAATCCAAAAGCAGCTAGAAACTTCCAACTTTTTTCTTTAATCAGGTTTGGATTATTATACACCTCTCTTAAACCTAAAAATCCTAATGTAGGAATTGTGAAAGATGCGATAACCATAGCCATTTCAACAGTCCTAAACTTATTGTACAACGGAAAATGGTAAAACATAAGGTCTGTAAAACCTGAAAAATGCTTACCCCATGCTAAAAAGAATGAAAAAATAGTTCCGGCTATTAACCACCATTTATCTGGCCCTCTAAAAAAGAAAACACCTAGCATAAACAAGAAACAAATAATGGCTCCGGCATACACTGGTCCCGAAGTAAAGGTTCTTCCTCCCCAGTATTGACTTTGTCCTGCAACAGTTTCTCTAAACTGACTATCAACTTTTTCCAGGATCTGCTTATTATTTCCAATAGCCTCTGAAGCTCCTCCTACGGCATTAGGAACTAACAAAGTCCATGTTCCGATCGGCTCTAAACTCCAGTCCAAGGCATAATCTTTATCCAAACCACTGTGGGCTTTATCTCCGTCTTTTGCTTCCAAATCAGACTTCCCTCTAATACTGTATTTTCCGTATTCATAGGTTGTCCACAAATTTGAAATATTAGGTAATATGGCTAAAAAAGCAGCTACAACAAGCACAGCTGTTGATGTTGCAAACTTTGGCAACGATTTTTCAATCAAAGCATAAATAAATCTCGATATTACAATGATGCCGACCAACAAAGCCAGGTAATATGTAATTTGAACGTGATTATAAGCAATCTGTAATCCCAGTGCTATTGCTGTAAACAACCCTCCTATCCATTTATTTCTGTTATATGTGAATAGAACTCCTGCAACTACAGGTGCCATTAAACCAATGGTATAGGCCTTGGTGATATGACCTGCTATTATTATAATAAGATTATAGGACCCAAAGGCAAAGGCAATAGCCCCTATCAAACTCATCCATTTATCAACCTTACAGCTCAATAAAAAGATATAAAACCCTAACAGATATAAAAACAATATGGCTACAGTTTTATATGGTAAGCCCAATCGTGTTATTCTATTGATATATGAATAAATATTTTTGGATGAATCGCCTTTTATTTGGTATGCAGGCATTCCTCCAAACATACTATTTGTCCATTGCGATTTTTCTCCGGTTTTTGCTTCATAGGATTTAAGCTCTTGCGCCATACCAATGGCATGACTTTGATCTAATTGAGGCAATTCCTTATTCTCCAATACAGGACTAAAATAAGCAAAACTCAATACCACAAACAATACAACCGAACCAATATAAGGAAGTAGTGATTTAAACTTGTCTATCATGATTTTACATTTTTGAAGTGCTAAAAATATACAAAAACCCAATACTCTGCAATTATCGCAGAATTCTATTCTTGCATTACTTGTTCAACCTATAATTAGATGTACAAATTATATTTCAAATGATTACACCACTATTTATTAACTGATGTTAATTGAATGGATTTCATATTTTATGGCATGCTCTTTGCAATATTCATATTTGAAAGGCAAAAGCGTTTTTCACACATTAGGTTAGGGTTTAAGTTTATTAGCCGAAATGAATGTCATTTCGGCTAATTTTAAACAACATTATTTTTGATCATACTTTTTCAATGATAGTTTAAACATAGTCGAGTTAACAAAAAAGAGGGATTATTCATCCCTCTTTTTATTTACTATCTTTTCTCGTATTGACTTTCGTAATACTTTTCATATGTTCCATCGGTAATCCGGTTCATCCATTCTTCATTTTCCAGATACCATTCAATCGTTTTTTCAATACCTTCCTCGAACTGTAATGATGGTTTCCATCCCAATTCTTTCATTAACTTAGAAGAGTCGATTGCATATCGCATATCATGCCCTGCTCTATCTTTAACAAAAGTGATTAATGAAGCAGAAGTTCCAGGCTCTCTTTCTAATTTTCGATCCAATACTTCACACATCTTTTTAATTAGATCAATGTTCTTCCATTCATTGATTCCTCCAATATTATATGTTTCACCAGTTGTTCCCTTATGAAAAATCATATCTATAGCATTGGCATGATCGATTACATAAAGCCAATCCCGTATATTTTCACCTTTACCATATATTGGAATAGACTTCATTTTTTTAATATTATTGATAGCAAGTGGAATTAATTTTTCCGGAAACTGATTTGGTCCATAATTATTGGAACAATTTGATACTACAACCGGCATTCCATAAGTATGATAATAGGCTCTAACTAAATGATCACTACTAGCTTTTGAAGAAGAATACGGACTTCTTGGATCATAAGCTGTTGTTTCCGTAAACAAACCTTCTTCACCTAAAGATCCATATACCTCATCTGTAGAAATATGATAGAACAGTTTCCCTTCAAAATTGCCATTCCAAACGGCTCTGGCTGCATTTAGGAGATTTACTGTCCCTAAAATATTTGTTTTAATAAACGATAGTGGATCAGATATAGAACGGTCGACATGAGATTCAGCAGCCAAATGAATCACTCCATCGAACTGATACTGCTCAAACAGATCTTTCATCAAGGCTTCATCAACAATATCAGCTTTAATAAATGTATAATTTGGTTCAGCCTCTATATCTTTTAAATTTTCTAAATTACCAGCATACGTTAATGCATCCAAATTAAATATTTGATATTCGGGATAATTCTTTACAAATAATCGTACAACATGAGAACCGATAAAACCAGCTCCTCCAGTAATTAAAATCTTCTTCATTAGTTTATTTTATATTTACATGGGACTTAAATTCTCTGCAAGATATGACTATTGAGGATAAAAAAAAAGGTTGTTCTGCAATAGAACAACCTCTTAAATATTTATCTGAAGAATTTTAGTTTAATCCTCTTACATTTTTTTCCCATTTCCATGCAGAAGCCAATGTTTCTTCAAGTGTCTTTTCTGATTTCCAGCCTAACTCTGTATTTCCATAAGTTGTATCGGCCCAAATCTTTTCAATATCACCACCTCGTCTTCCAACGATTTTATATTTTAAATCAACTCCTGTAACTTCAATAAAAGCTTTCACCAACTGCATTACAGAATAACCTTCACCAGTACCCACATTGAAGAATTCATAATTACTTTTCTTTTTATCTTCAATTAATCTGTTAATTGCAACAACATGTGCTTTTGCTAAATCAACAACATTAATATAATCGCGAATTGCTGTTCCATCCGGAGTATCATAATCATCTCCAAAAATGCTTAACTCTTCTCTCAAGCCAGCTGCTGTTTGCGTAATAAAAGGTACTAGGTTGTTTGGAACGCCTACAGGGAATTCACCAATCAATCCTGATTCATGAGCTCCAATCGGATTAAAATAACGAAGAGCAATACAATTTAAATCTTCATTAGTTTTACAGAAATCGCGCATAATATCCTCACAAATAGCTTTTGTGTTTCCATAAGGCGATTCGGCTTCTTTTCTCGGAGTAGCTTCTGTTACAGGTAATTTATCTGGCTGTCCGTAAACCGTACAAGAAGAAGAAAATACCATATGTTTCACACCATACTTCTTCATTCCTGTTAATAAATTAAGCAAGGAATTAATATTATTTCTGTAATATTCCAATGGTTTTTGAACTGATTCACCAACCGCTTTAAATGCAGCAAAATGAATAATTGCTTCAATATTTGTATACTTATTAAAAAATTGATCTGTTAAAACACTGTCAGACAAATCAAATTTTTCAAATGCAGGTCGAATTCCTGTAATCTTCTCAATGTTATCCAAAACCTCTATTTGAGAATTTGAAAGGTCATCTACAATTACAACATCAAAACCTGAATTTTGTAATTCAACCACAGTATGTGAACCAATATAACCAGTTCCACCAGTAACTAATATTTGCTTGCTCATATATTTAAAATTAAAACTTCTGTTAATTATGAACGTAAAAGTAATAAAATACTCGTCATTACAAACATGTTTTACAGAATATATATTTATAACACACTGTTTATAAATATTATAAACAGGTGGGTACTAGTCGGTTTTATCTTATTTTCAACATATTATCAACAGGTGTTAAAAAGAGGTATGTACATTCATCTATAATTTTATTATTTTTGCATTATGCTTAATCTTGAAAAACACATATCAGAACTATTATATCAGTACGACTGTGTAATTGTTCCAAATCTAGGTGGATTTGTTGCAAATAATATTTCAGCACAGTTCAATGAGAAAACCGGGATTTTTAATCCCCCAAGTAGAGAAATTGGATTTAATAGAAGCTTATCGCACAACGATGGACTTTTAATTAATTACATTTCTAAGTGCGAAAAAATGCCTTACGAGGAAGTCCAGGACTTATTACTAAAACACATTAGCATCCTTAAGTATCAACTCGTTAAAGGTGAAACACTTCGATTTGCTACCATTGGTAATTTAAAAGCGGATAACCAGGGTAATCCATACTTTATTGCAGAGAAAGAAAATTCGTTTGCAACTGAAAGTTTTGGTTTAAGCACCTTCCATTTCAATACTCTTGAACAAGAAAAAGAACTGAACGACAGATCAAGACATCTGGTAAGAAAGACCTTACAATCCAGAAGCGTTCGTCAGATTGCTGCTAGTATTACTTTGGTTTTAGGTTTAATGTTTATTTCTCCTGAAATAGAAAAAACATCTCAGTTTAGTTCATTTTCTGACATGATTCCTCAACTTGAAACTACCACTGCAAATACTCCTTCTATTACAGAAGTAGTTACACCTGTTGTAGAGCCTACAAACGTAGTTAAGGAAGAAACAACCCTAACTGAACCTGCTGAAACGAAAATAATACCAGAAAACAAATACTTTATTATTGGCGGAAGTTTTAAGTACGAAAAACCGGCTTTAGACTTCATCAATAAACTTAACAAAAGAGGTATTAATTCCGCAGAAATTTTAAATAGCAACAAAGGCCGATTCAGAGTATCACTTGAAGCATTTTCAGATAAAGACGAGGCAAGTGAAGCACTAGACAAATACCGTAGAGTTAATGGCTACAGCTCGGCCTGGTTATTTACTAAACAATAAAAAGTAAAATACTGAAATAACGTAATATTCTATATACAACAAAGGCTGCTAAAATTAGCAGCCTTTGTTTTTATATCCTGTTTTGTACGATAATTATCTTACTTCTGAGCCAGCTTTTATATCTTTTGATGGTTGTACAAATACCAATTCGCCATTAGCATCCTCTCCCATTAAAATCATTCCCTGAGATTCTATACCTTTAATATTTCTTGGAGCAAGATTTACCAAAATACTTACTTGTTTTCCAATAATATCTTCAGGTTTATAATATTCTGCAATACCCGAAACAACAGTTCTTTTATCAATACCTGTATCGATCAATAATTTTAAAAGCTTTTTAGTTTTTGCTACTTTTTCAGCTTCCAAAATGGTTCCAATCCGAATATCCATCTTCGTAAAATCATCAAATGAAATATTCTCTTTAGCTGGCGCAGCTGTTTTTGCAGCTGCTTCATTTGCTGTTTTTGTGGCCTGTAATTTATCTAATTGCGTTTGAATGGTTTCATCCTCAATTTTAGCAAATAACAATTCAGGCTTATTAATCACATGACCAGCTTTCAATAAATCAGTTTTTCCCAGATCTGACCAATTTACGTCAGATAAATTAATCATATTCTGTAATTTAACAGCACTAAATGGCAAGAATGGTTCCATTAAAACAGATAGATTTGCAGTAATTTGTAATGACACATACATAATTGTCTTTACTCTTTCCTCATCTGTTTTAATCAATTTCCAAGGCTCTGTATCTGCCAAATATTTGTTACCTAATCGAGCCAAATTCATCATTTCTTTGATCGCTTCGCGGAAACGATATTGATCCAGGCTAGACTGAACTTTATTAACGATTACTGAGATTTCTTCAAGACTTTGCTTGTCAAAATCCTCAACAACAGAACCCATTTCAGGCGTTTTACCATCATAATACTTATGTGTTAAAACAATTGCTCTGTTCACAAAGTTTCCTAAAATGGCTACAAGCTCATTATTATTTCGGGCCTGAAAATCTTTCCAGGTAAAGTCATTATCTTTTGTTTCAGGAGCGTTTGCTGCCAAAACATAACGCAATACATCTTGCTGATCTTTAAAATCTTCAAGATACTCGTGTAACCATACTGCCCAATTTCGTGAAGTTGAAATTTTATCTCCTTCAAGATTTAAGAATTCGTTAGCAGGAACATTTTCAGGTAGATTAAATGATCCTTCAGCTTTTAGCATTGATGGAAATACAATACAGTGAAACACAATATTATCTTTACCAATAAAGTGAAGCAACTTGGTTTCTTTATCTTTCCAGTATTTTTCCCACTCCGGAGTTAATTCCTTTGTAGCTGAAATATATCCAATCGGAGCATCGAACCAAACATAAAGCACTTTACCATCCGCTCCATCAACAGGAACCGGAACTCCCCAATCCAAATCACGACTTACTGCACGAGGTTGCAAACCTTGATCAATCCATGATTTACACTGTCCGTAAACATTTGCCTTCCATTCTTTATGATCCTCTAAAATCCATTTCTTTAAAAACGGCTCGTGCTTATCCAAAGGCAAATACCAGTGTTTGGTTTTTCTAACAACAGGTACACTACCAGAGATAACCGAAACCGGATTTATTAAATCAGTAGCATTTAAAGAAGTTCCGCAACTTTCACATTGGTCGCCATAAGCCCCTTCGTTCCCACAATGCGGACAAGTTCCTGTAATATATCTGTCAGCTAAAAACTGCTTTGCTTCTTCATCGTAATATTGATCTGATTCTTTTTCAATAAACTCACCTTTATCATAAAGCGTTTTAAAAAATTCAGATGCTGTTTTATAATGAGTTTCTGTAGTCGTTCTGGAATAAATGTCAAAGGTAATACCAAACTCCTGGAAAGACTTTTTAATAATTCCATGATATCTGTCTACGATATCCTGAGGGGTTACTCCTTCGTTTTTAGCTTTTAAAGTGATAGGAACACCATGTTCATCAGAACCTCCAATAAGCAATACATCCTCTCCCTTCATTCTAAGATATCTTACATAAATATCTGCAGGTACATAAACTCCTGCCAGGTGACCTATATGAACCGGTCCATTTGCATATGGAAGTGCGGTGGTAACAAGTGTTCTTTTAAAATTATCCATTGGTACGATTAATTAACGCATGACAAAAACAAAATCCGGCTATCAAAAGCACGGATTACAAAATAAAATTCTGTTATTGGCGCAAAGATAAGGAAAATGAGAATATTTTGTAGTTTTGATTTTTATTAAAAAAAGTGAACTCATGATATATCCTCCATCGTTAAAAAAAGGAGATACGATTGGTATTGTTGCTCCGGCCGGCAGAATGGACAAAAACATTATTGAGCAGGCAGCACAAAGAATAATAAAGATGGGATACAAAGTTAAATTTGCAGACCACCTCCATCAACATTATTATAACTTCTCATCAACAGACGAAAACAGAAAAAATGATCTTCAGGCTATGCTTGATGACCAAAACATAAATGCCATATTATGCACAAGAGGCGGATATGGTGTAATTAGAATTATTGACCAACTTGATTTTACATCATTTAAAGCACATCCCAAATGGGTAATTGGTTTTAGCGACATTACCGCTTTACATGCTGCAATTCAAAATCAAGGAATTGCAAGTATTCATGGCCCCATGTGTAAGAGTTTTTTAAATTACACCGATACCGGGATTGATATTGATATACTATTCTCTTTTCTTGAAGGTGAATCACCTGAATATATTATCAATCCTTATCCTTTTAACAGGATTGGAAAAGCAAGCGGAGAACTGATTGGAGGAAACTTATCTTTATTACACGCTCTAAGAGGAACTAAATTTGATTTAGATACCAAAGGTAAAATACTATTTATTGAAGATCTTTCTGAATATCTCTACCATCTCGACAGAGTAATGTATAATTTAAAATTGGGTGGATATTTAGAAAATCTTTCAGGGCTGGTTGTTGGACAATTTACCGATATGAAGGATAATGAAACTCCTTTTGGGGAAACGGTAGAAGAAATTATTTACAAAAGCGTGGCTGAGTACCATTATCCAGTAGCTTTTAATTTCCCTTCAGGACATATAGAAACAAACTTCCCTCTTATTTTAGGAGATAATATCAATCTTAATGTTGAAGAAGATCAGGTAAGTTTAATCTCCATATAGATGAGTTCTTTGTCCATTTAAAAATATAATTGTATTTTAAAAAGAAAAATGGCCAAGCATAACGAACTGGGAAAACTAGGAGAACAAAGAGCCGCAGAGTATTTAATATCAAAAGGATATCAGATACTAGAGCAAAACTGGAGCTATAATCATAAAGAAATTGATTTAATAGCATTAAAAAATGATATGCTCATTATTGCTGAAATCAAAACCCGCAGCAACGAAAACTGGGAACATCCGCAAGAAGCCATTACCAACAGAAAGATTCGTTTTTTGGTTGATGCTACAGAAGCTTATATAATGACCAATGATATTGATTTAGAGGTAAGATTTGATGTAATTGCTGTTATAAACGAACATAACAATTGGAAAATCGAACATATTGAAGATGCTTTTTATCCACCGGTGAATTGAATTAATATTAACTTTGACAACAGAAATATCCTTTAATTAACATGATGAATATTGAAGAACTAAGAGAATATTGCTTAAGTAAAAAAGGAACAACAGAAGAGTTTCCTTTTGATGATGTTACCTTAGTTTTTAAAGTATCAGGAAAAATGTTTGCCCTAAGCAACCTGGATGGAGATCTCTATGTTAATTTAAAATGCGATCCGGAAAAGGCTATTGAGTTAAGAGAGTCATATGAGGCCATTAAACCAGGTTTTCATATGAACAAAAAACATTGGAATACAATTGAAATGGATGGAAGCTTAAAACCAGATATAGTTAAAAGTTTAATAGATCATTCTTATGATCTTGTGGTTTCAAAGCTTACTAAGAAACAAAAAGAAAGCCTGTTACAATGAAAAAGTTAATGCGATTTTTCTTCCAGGGATTACTTTATGTAGTTCCTATTGCTGTTACTATTTACGTAATTGCTATTGCTATTATATGGACTGATGGTTTAATTATGGACAGAGAATTTTTTCATAAAGGATTTCTGGCTCAATATAATTTCCCGGGACTTGGACTGGTAATTATATTAGTATTGATTACACTTATTGGTTTTATTGGTCAAAAACTGATATCATCCCCTATTTCAGAAGCTTACGATAAATTAATAAAAAAAGCCCCTCTTATAAAAATGATATACACTTCTGTTAAAGATCTTATGTCGGCATTTGTGGGAGGAGAAAAGAAATTTAATACTCCGGTTATTGTAAGAATGGATGAATCCGGTGTTTTAAATCGTTTGGGGTTTATTACTTCATCAACACTTGAAGATTTAGGATTAAAGGATATGGTTGGTGTTTATTTACCAAGTTCTTACGGTATGCTTGGAGAGTTATATTTAATTCCGAGTAAGAATATCACCAAACTAGATGCAAACTCAGCAGATGTTATGAAATATATTGTATCCGGGGGGATTTCTAAAATTAATGGTTAGTCTTTAAAAAATAATCTGCTGTTTCTTTTACTGTATCTTCTATTGGTCGATATTTAAAACCTATCGTATCGGTTATTAACTGACCTGAATACAATGTTGTTTTCAATGATGTTCTGGCTGAATCTTTAGTAATCAAGGGATCAGATCCAAACATCATATTTTTCAGCTTTTCAAAACGCCAAGCCATACCGGTTAGTACTTTACCCGCTACCAATGTTGGAGCTTTCACTTTAAGTGCTGTTGCTATACTTGTAAAAAGCGATTGATACGATAAATTAGCACCATTAAGCAAGAAACGCTGATTAACAATATTTGCATCACATAATTGAATCAATGCATCAACCACATCACGCACATCAACAAAACCAGTTCCACCAGGAGTGTAAAACTTAAGTCCTTTATAAATGGTTTTTATAATTTTTGCACTACCCAAATCCCAGTCACCAGGTCCAATAATTACAGATGGATTCACAATTACAGCATCCAGTCCTTCTTTAGTTGCTCTCCAAACCTGCATTTCAGCCCGAAACTTACTAATACTATAGGCAGAATGATTACGACCTCCCTGCCAATAAGACATTTCATCAATCACCTCTCCGTTTTTTGAGTTTCCCAAAGTAGCGATTGAACTAATATAACAGAACTTCCGTATTTTATTTTCGATACAGATATTTACCAGGTTAGCAGTGCCTTCTTCATTTACATTTAGCATCTGATCTTTCAAAGATGGATTAAATGAAACCAAAGCTCCTGTATGATAAACAACATCTACACCTTGTGCAGCTTTTTCCAATGACTCGTAATCCAGTAAGTCTCCATCAACCCACTGAATTTTTTCAAATAAAGAATCTGCTGAAACCCCATAAAAATCAAAAACGAACTTTGTTTTTTGAATATCTGATGTTTCCCGCTTTAATGCCCTAACCTCTTTACCTTCTTTTAAAAGACGATATAGTAGATGCGCTCCAACCAGCCCCGTTCCTCCTGTTACTAAAACCATAAATCGTTACTACCAATTAAAAATAATGGTCTGTTTTAAATTTTCGTGAACACTTAACGGAACCGGACTTACACCGGCAACACTCTCTATCATTTGTTTTTCTTCCTGAGAATAACCTTTATCCGGAAAATTAAATTCCATAATTACTTCAGCAACCCGTCTTGGATCACTGGCCATTATCTTAGTGATATTTAACTCCGTACCTTCTATGTCTATGTTATTATCCATCGCCTTAATTCCCATGATAGTCATTATACAGTTACCTAGCGACGTAGCCAATAGGTCAGTTGGAGAAAAGGCCTCTCCCTTACCTCTGTTATCAGTTGGAGCATCAGTAATAATTTTACTTCCCGACTGCAAATGAATATTTTCGGTTCTTAGGTCTCCCAGGTAGGTTGTTTTAACTGTTATTCCCATAACTTAATGCTTTAAACATTGTATGTTCAAAGAAACAAAAAAATGCGTTCTCATGAAACGAGCAGTCGAAAGTTTTTCGCACAATGGAAATTATTATAATTTTGTTACCAAATTATTTATACAGAAAATCATTTAAAAGTTTGGATATGTTTTCAGGAATAGTGGAAGAGGCAGCTGTGATTACAGGCCTTGAAAAAGACAAAAGTAATCTTCACATTACAATGGAATGTTCTTTTGTTGATGAATTAAAAATTGACCAAAGTATTGCTCACAATGGCGTTTGTTTAACTGTTGTAAAAAAGACAGATAAAACATATACTGTAACAGCTATTCAGGAAACACTAGATAAAACAAATTTGGGTGTATTAAAAGTTGGCGACAAAGTGAACCTGGAAAGAAGTATGATTATGAATGGCCGTTTAGATGGGCATATTGTTCAGGGACATGTGGATCAAACAGCAAAATGTATTGAAGTAAAAGAAGCTGACGGAAGTTGGTATTACACTTTTCAATATGACATTAACAAAGAAAAAGCTGCCCAAGGGTATATGACTGTTGAAAAAGGTTCTGTTACTGTTAATGGAGTTAGCTTAACTGTTGTCAATAGTAAAGATGATCGTTTTTCTGTAGCTATCATTCCTTATACTCATGATTTCACAAACTTTCATCAAATAGAAGAAGGAAGTATCATTAACATTGAATTTGATATTTTAGGCAAATATATCAGCCGAATTATGGCTCTTAAATAGTAATTTAAGATTAAAAGGAAAAGGGTTAAAGGTTAAAGGAAGACTTACAGACTAATTAGTAAATATTTATTTAAACTTTCAACTACTCTAAGATAAAAAACAAGGGGCTGCTATATTAACTATAACAGCCCCTTGTTGCATTTATGAAAAAAAGATCTACTGTGCAGGATTAACACCTTCTGTGGTCATCACTACTCGTTTTAATGATCCATCTGAATTATATTTTAGATAATCAATACAAACAGATCTTCTAAAACTCATTCCGTCTGTTTGAATTCCTCCATTATGATAGATAAAATAATCTTTACCTTTAAATTCAATGATTGCCTGATGATTGGTATTACAGTTACCTGCCAACTCATTTAAAATACCTTTAAATTCCCAAGGTCCATCAATGCTCTTACTCATAGCATAAGCAGTTTTTTCAGGGAATTGATAAGCATAACTTAAATAGTACCAATCGCCTTTTTTATGTACCCAAGGGGCTTCTGTATAATTAGGAAGTTCAATCTTTTTAATCGGGCCATCTAATTCAACCATATTATCCTTTAGCTTGGCATAATGACATTGTGTATTCCCCCAAAAAACATACGTTTGCCCATCATCATCAGTAAATAAAGCAGGGTCAATATCATCCCAATCCATATCTCTTTGTCCACCTTGACCATCAGGAATTTGAAATGGAGCCGGAGTCATATCATTAGTAATTAAAGCCTCACCTATAGCATCTTTCCATGGTCCTACAGGATGATCAGCAACAGCTACACCAATGGCCTTACCTGACTTTGTGGCATGCGTTACTGTAACAAACCAGTAAAACTTACCATTTTTTTCAATTACATGAGCTGCCCATGCATCACCTCTGGCCCATTTAAAAGCTGATACCGGAAATGAAGCTCGCTCTTCCCAGTTTACCATATCAGTTGATGAATAAATCAACCAATCGTTCATTTCATAGAAATTCCTATTGGGAGGACAAACATCATGACCTGCATATAAATAAACCGTGTCATTAGAAACGAAAGCAGCAGGATCTGCAGTGTATTTATCTTTAATGATTGGATTTCCTTCTTTAAAAAGATCTGTTGCTACGGTTTGATCTTCTTCTGTTGTAGATTTTAAATTGCTTGTGTTGTTACACGAAAACAAAATAGAAGTGGTTAATAAAAGGCCAAATACCTTTGTAACGCCAAATTTAAAATTGTTCATGAGATAGTAGATTAAATACTGTTATATTTTATGATATCATTTCTTTAATATTCGATCTCACAAAAATCAAAAATAACAGTATTATAAAGGAGGATATATCATTTTTTAGAGCGGAGAATTAGATACAAAACAGCCTGCTTAATTAATTTCTTATAATGTGAATTAGTAAACACTTTGTCATCATGTCCGTTTTGAATATAGACAACCTCTGCATTTTTTACCCGATGAATCCATGCAGCATAAGGCATATTATGAGAGTCTTCACAAATTAGCAAAGGAGTTACTTCTGGAAGAATTTCACAATTATTGTAGGCTTCTCCAATTATTGAAAAACAATCTAAATCCATGGTTATAGGATGTTTTTTATTTGACACAGTAAGGTTCAGTTTATAATCATGAATATATGCAGAAGGACCTAATATTGGATGTTGCCTATTATACCTCCCTCCTATAATATTTATAAAATTCGGCCATTTCTGATAAGACACTAAAGTGTGATGAAGAAATAACATGGGTTTTCCTTTTTCCAACAAATCCCAATAAGCATCCTTTTGTAGTTCTGTAATTGAATCATTTAAATCATAAAATACGATTAAGGCATACTGATCAACATCTCCATTTTGAATAAACTCATTTGCTTGTGGTTGCTTCATTTCTATTGCATCAATACCATCTATTAATGCAAACAACTCATAAAATCCTGAAGAAGGGACCTTTCGATTGCTTGTAACAAGTAGTATACTTGCTTTTTCTTGTGCGTACAATTTATTTGTAATCACGCAAACCTGAAAAAATATTAATACAACTAAAACAACAATTGTCTTCATCTACATTGAATTTACATATCAATACACAATAGACCTTACCCAGAGACTATGCTATTAACTAAGTACTATCATCACATGGCTAGCTTTATTTCGCCGATTTAAAAACATAAGTTATCCATAAACAAAATCAATTGCAACCGAAAACGAAGTACTACTTTTATACGATTCAAATTAAAATATAGTATCAGCCTTATTTCAGAATTAAGCAATCGCTCTGATTATGGCAGATTTGCTCAAACTATATTCTGTTGAACAAATGGTGAACCTGATATGGCAAGCTTTAAATTTCAAATACGATGAATACCTAAAAGGTATGAGAGATAAAAATCATACTGCTAATACCATTAAATACACTTGTCTGAACTTTGGAGAATCTAAAAGAAGGAGAAATCAAAAAGTCCAATGCTTTAACAGACCTGCACAAATTCCTCAATCAGAATTATCAAAATATCTTTTTAATGATGTATTGAAAATTGGAGATGTTGGATTTAGAGAAATTCCTTCTGAAATGGAATTAATTAAAGATCTGATTACAATCAAACAAGGAGATATTCACACATTTTAATAATATAAAATTTAACAATTTACCATTGGAATGCATATATGTATTCCAATACTTTTGGGTTTTCAAGGGAGGTAACGGCCTCCCGATTTTTTTAGTCTCAATTATTTAATTGATAAAGTATGTGTAATTAGTTAATCCTTAATAACATCATAAGTCATTAGTTATCAACAGTAAATGTGAATAAATATTGATATTCATTCGTTCTTAATTGCAAGGATATTAGTAAATTAGAGGAAAACCTTGCAGAAATAATGAAAGGAAAACTACCGAATCAGAATCAGAGAAATTTGT
>NZ_JAPDPJ010000052.1 GCF_026013605.1 Plebeiibacterium sediminum | reverse complement strand
AGCCTATTCATTTTTTCCAAAGAAACCTGCTATTAAAGTTGAGCAAATTAAGTCTGATCAATTAGCCTTATTTTAGAATCGAACTGAGGTTATTAATTGCACCATTGTTTAAAATAATATTGCCAATTCGTGCAAAATCTCTGGCATTGCTGTTCAAGCAACAGTATGCTTTCTCATGTCCGTTTTTTCTGTCTAAACTCCATAATGCGGTGTTTGTAGCACCAAGTGGTTTCCAGATTTTTTCGTGTACATATTCAGAAAGAGACTTTCCTGTTGCATTTTCAATGATAATAGCTAAAAGTTGTGTGTTTCCACTTAGGTATTTAAATTCAACTCCAGGTGTTTCAATTAACTTCAGATTTAGGACTAAATCATTAATATTATCGCCATAATATGCTTGAGTAGTCATTGAAAAAGGATTGATATAGCTCTCGTTCCAATTTAAACCGGAACTCATAGTTAATAGATCCTTTATGTAAAGTTTATTGTGAGAATCATCGTTGAATTCAGGAATAAATTCAGAGACTGATTGATTAATATTATTAATGTAACCATCTTGAATTGCAGCTCCAATTAAAAGGGAAACAATACTCTTTGAAGCAGAAAAAGAATTGGATAAAGAATTTTTATCGTATCCATCCCAGTATTCTTCGTAAACTACAGAATCATTTTGAATAATTAAGTAAGCAACGGTTTTGTAGTGTTCCAGTGTATCTCTTTCTTGTTTTAAGAGTTCGGTATTCATATAGTCATGAGCCGTATTCCATGGGATAGAATTGTCACCGGGAATTTCTCTGTTATAAAATATTTTATAGTCTTCAATTCCCGGAAATAGATATATAAGAGCTTTTTTAATATAGTCAGGAGTAGACAGGTAAATAAATACAGCTACCATTAATATCATTAAAACTCTTATATTCTTCATGAGTATCATTTATTAAATAATCACATGCTGAAAACAAATGATTTTATTGTTTATCAGGTTGCCATTCTTTAAAGTTTATCAAATCAGGGAATGCTTCTGGTTTAAAAATAGATTTACCACTTAAGGTTCTCAGGCATTCTTGTATTCCTTCAGAAACGCTTGGGTGTGGATAAAATATTTTTAATACCTCCTGTAGGCTATTGCCTTGATTGATCAGGTGAGCAACAGAAACAATATAAGCAGATGCTTGTGGACCAGCAGCTCTCATTCCTAAAATTTTTGGCTGATCATCATCACTCACAATAATCTTTACAAATCCATTGGTATTTCTCATCGCAATGGCTCTGTTCACTAATTGATTGGAGTAATAAGCAACTTTATGAGGAATGTTTTTTGCTCTGAGTTGTTTCTCATTCATTCCAACAGAAGCCAGTTCTGGTTTAAAAAACATTAAAGTTGACATGTTAGAATAGTCAAGAAGATAAGTAGGAGTTGCAGCTATTTTTTCAGCAGTTAATCTTCCCTGGAACTCAGCAACACTATATAATTGTGTGTGCCCGGTAATGTCTCCTGCTGCATATATATGGCAATGGTTATCTCCATCTTTTAAAACACATTCGTCAGAAATACTTATGGTTCCTCTTTCTGTAGTTTCAATACCTATATTTTCTAAACCTAAATTGTCGGTATTTGGAACTCGACCAATGGCAACTAAAGCCACATCAACCTCAATAACTTTGCTATGTCCTGCATCATAATCGAGAATAACTTCAAGATGGTTAGGGTGTTTTTTTATGGTTCTTAAATGTGCAGTATGGTGAACCATCACTCCATTATCTTCCAGATTTTTAGCAACAAAGTCACTTACATCGTCATCTTCGTACGGAAGAACTCTATTGGCACGATCCAGAAGGTGAACTTCGGTTTGTTTAAAATTGCTGAATATTGTGGCAAATTCACAACCTATAATTCCGGATCCAATAATAAGCATTCGTTCAGGAAATTTTTCCAGGTTAAGAATGTCATCGGAATTGATAATTCTTTCATGATCAATTTCTAATCCTGGTGCTTGTCGAGGTTTGGCTCCTGTTGCAATAATGAAGTGTTTACCCTTGATTTGTTTTTTCTCGTTGTCGTTTTCAACAGAAACAGTATAGGGATCAAGAAATTTAGCCCATCCTCTTTCCAGAGTAAGAGAGCCTTTTTTTGATTTTTCAGATGAGAATGTTTCTATCTGGCTTAACATCTGATATTGTTTCTCTTTTGCTGCATGAACAACTGTTTTTATAACTTTTGAAAAATCAACACTCAGACTACCTGATCTGTATCCTCGGTCTGTTCTTGCTGCAACTGCATAATCCATGGATAATTCATACATGGTTTTAGAGGTCAATGCTCCATTCATTATTCCTGCACCACCCAGGTGTGCTCCTTCAACTATACAGATATTAAGTCCGTAATCTAAAGCTCTCATTGCAGATGAATAACCTGCAGGTCCGGAGCCTATTACGATTAAATCATATTCTTTCATGCGTTCATTTTTTGTTTTTAGGGTCGCAAGGAATTTACAAAACTCATATATTTTCGAATTTGAGCATCTGTTTTATACTCCTTTCGTGTGACTCAATTCTTAAATCTGTTAAGAATTGATTACATAAATTGGCAAAAAAAAACTGCCATACCAGGCAGTTTTAAATGTTATTCTTCTATTGATGCCTTTTCTTTTTTTATTCTTTCTTCAAATTCCTTGAGACCTTTTTCCGCTTTCTCTATCTTTTCCTTTTTTACTTTATATTCTTCGTCGGAAAGGTTCTTCTTTTCTTTAGCTAGCTTTTCCTTGGCTGTTTCGATTTTTTCTTTTGCCTCTTTTGTTTTTTGCTCTCCTTTAGTCAGTGTTTCGATGAGTTCTTTTTTCTTTTCTTCTTTATGCATTTTTGCTTGTTGAGCTCTTTCTTGTCCAAACTCTTTACCCTGAAGTGCTTTGTCTTTTCCGTAAGCATGTCCTTCTTTAGCTTGCTCTTTTGTTTTTTCAGCGAGCTCTTCAATTTTATCTTCTGCTTTTTTTGCTTTTTCCTTTACTTCCTGACTAACTTGCTCGGCAACTTCTTCTGTTTTTTCCTTTCCCTCTTTCCCTTTTTCTTTTCCTTTCTCAAAAGCTTCTTTGGTTTTTTCTTTACCTTTTTGAATAGATTTCTCTATTTTTTCTTTCATCTTACCTTCTCCTTGCTGGGCATAAGTGGTTGCTACGATAAATAATAATGGAAGAAGAAGCGTTGTAGTTTTTTCTAATATCCTGATCATAACCTTATTCTAAATCGTTTAATAAATTGTCTAATTTTTCGGCTGCTGCTTTAAGACTATCAACCTTTTCTTCAATAACTTCAGCTTCTTTTTCAATCTTTTCTATAGCCTGGTTCGAGATTTCTGAGGTTTCGGCAGTTTCTTTTTGTTGGTCTTTTTTGTTTCCGCAACTAAAGGAAAACATGCCTAAGAATAAAATAGGTAAGATTAGTTTTTTCATTTTGTAAGTGTGTTAAGTTGAAATATAATTAGTCTAAATTTATTAAAATTAAAGAAATAAGTGGTGTTTTAAAGGGGGAAATTGGGTTGAGTTAAAAAATCATGGGTTATTTATACATCATCAAATAGAAAAAGAGATCGTGTAAATGAATTCTTTTTCTATTTGATAAGATACATCTTTTAGTTTGTTTTATGAGAATAGTGTGCGATATATTGTTTAAACAACTACAGCACTCACATATTCTTTATCCTCTTTCTGAATGTGTGTGATTAACCAATCTTTCAGGAAGTTTGTGATCTCAAATGACAGAACCATTTTGCCACTATTAAAACGTTCCTCTAAGTCTGTAACTTTATCAATAAAAGCCTGGTGTTTGGCCTTGTGCTCAATTAAGCCATCGTAGTTTGAATTGTGTAGCATATTTTCCTCTGTGGAAAAATGAGTTTGGGTGTAAGATTTCATGTTTTGAATTAACTCAGAAATTAATTCTTTGTTGGATTTCTGTGTAATTTCTTCATAAAATTTATTAATCATCTCAGCTAAAGTTTTATGCTGTTGATCAATGATCTCAATGTGCAAGTCGTAAGACTCTTTCCAATCAATTAATGCCATAATGTTAGTATTTGTTTTGTTTGTTCTGGTATTGTCGTGAAAAAACAAAAAACATCAATAGGAAGTTCATTAAAAATGAATAATTTATATTATTTATAATAAGTCTAAAAATATACATGAGCTTTTATTTGTTAGTAAAAGCGTGTTTTATGGTATTAAAATCTAAGTAATATAGTATTTTTAGTGATAATGTGTTCGTAGAGGTGGCCTCGAATGTGTCTTTGATGTTGTTGTTTATTCCGTATATAGCATAATCCTGGTCGTTAAATATTTCATTTTTCCACGATAGTGAAAGTTCAGAGCCCGGAGCAAAATACCATCTTAAAATAGTGTCGATATTAAATATATTATAGTTTGTATCCTGATTTTCGTTATATGTGTTATCAGAAGATAGGTTGCCGTTGTTTTGTAAGGTGTAAAATGCATTGTATTTAACACCCGACCAGTAGTGTCTGCTTCTAAATGCCAAACTTAATTTATTGTTGAAAGTGTAGTCCATTTCAATCGTGTTTTCAACAACTTCCACATCTCTATTTCCAAATTGAATATTTGAGTCGTCATCAGATTTATTTACATAGCCTTTGTCGTTGTACTCATTATCGATTCTAAAATTATATTGCAAACGAATGTGTTGTCCAAGTCGTGCATTGGTAGTAAATCCTATCCACTCACCAGAATTATTGTTTAGAGGGTAATTAAAGCCTCCAAAGTAAATGTTATAGTTGATGTTTTTTCTGGTGTCGGAACTGTAATAATAATTATAATATAAGTGGTAAGGTTTCAAGTAGAATCTGTTGTCAACTCTGGTTTCATCGTAGTCGTTTTGCTTTGATTTAATACCTATGGTTGAGCTAAAACTACTGTTGTTTTTGAAACGAATGAAAGCCCATGTTTCAACTTCTGTACCTAGTTTATCAGATGGATCCACAATTCTTTCGTATTCTCCGTTAAAGCCAATATACATTTCTCGCATAATCCAAAATGGATCAATTAATGCATATTCAGTCCAGATATTCGATTTCAAAATGTTATTCTTTTGAAGATAACCCATGTCGTTGGGATTGAAATTTTTCGATCTGAATGATTGTTCTATGCCATAAGTCAAACTACCTTTATCCTTCTTTAGCTCCAATTGAGCATAACCTCCATTTTCTTTATTTTGGTAATTTGTTTTTCTATAGCTGATTCCACCTTTTCCACCAATAGAAAACTTTTTATTTTTATCGCGGATTAAAAACTCAGATGCTGTAACGTTTGCTCTGAAAGGATTATTTTCCATTGTGATATTGGTGTTAATAACACTAATATAAGAGTTGTTATTAAGTGTTTTATCAACAACGAACGTGTTGTAGTTTGTAAAAGGCTGAACTTCAATTTTTCTTTTTACTTTAGTGATGGTGTCTAATATTTCTGCTTTTGCCGGTAGCGACATGGCATTTAAAAAGCCAACTCCCAGTCCTTTATCATTTCTACCTGAAATTTTTGTGGCATTGGCTAAGCGGGTACTGCTTGGATTGTAGTCAATGATTTCATTTTCTTTTAGTTGATCTTCTGCTTCATCCGAAAATTTAGGAGTTCCTCCAATTCTACGCGAATAGAATATATCACCACGTTGAAATAGCTCTGTACCTTCATTAAAAAATTGCCTTTTTTCGTTGTAATAGAGTTCGTAGGGAGAAAGGTTTAGTTGTTTATCATCGGATTGAATTTGTCCAAAATCCGGAATGAGCATCATGTCCAGGGTGAAGCTTTCGTTTATACCGTATTTAACATCCATACCTCCTTTATATAATACATCTGTTGAGCCATTTTTAGATGTTTCGAAATAAGTGGCAGCGTATGGTGTGAAAGATAGTCTTACTGGCGGTTTTATATCTTTAATTCCGTTTAATGTTCCTTGTTGGTGGATAAAACCAGATACTTTTCTATCGATGAAATTCCATGAATTGTTAGAATTATATCTTCTGATATTTCGGAACATATTCATACCCCATGTGTGTATGTCTTTTTCCGGAAACCTTAAATTAGAATAGGGAATTCTCATTTCAATGACCCAGCCCCTGTCAGTAATTCTTGTTTTGCTTTGCCATACAGCATCCCAATTGCCATCTTCCTGATCATTACCCGATTTAATGGCTTTCATGTCTGTTTGCACTCCCGCTGGTGTAATAAAGAATCCATAAGCTAACTGACCTTCATTATAGGGATCGAAATAAACTCCAAAATAGTCAGACATTCCGATGTCGTCACGTTTTGATAAGTAATTGAATATGCTGTCTGTTGAATTGTCGTAAAGCATGGCACCCACATAAATGGCATTCTGATCGTAAAAGAAATAAACTTCTGACGGTTGAAACGATGGTTCTCCATTGTTTGGCTGAAGTTGAAAGAAATCTTTTGCAGGTGAGGCAACTTGATATTCTGGTTCATTCAAATAGCCATCGATAGCTAGTGGCTTTGATAATTTTATAGCATCTACTGATTTTTTGTTTTGGGCATAACCAAAAACAGGACCAAATAGAAACAGGAACGTAATTAGGTTGATTTTCATGTAAGGTTTAACTTTTGAGTTCAAAAAGTTTGGGTCTGAAAATTAGTGATTATTGCTGATATAAAACGGTATGATATGTTAAAAATAAATTTGGGGTTTATTATTCAAAAAATTATGGTCAGGTTTGGTAATGATCAATAGATCAATCTGGTTAGAATGAACGGATTGTATTAATCAATGATTTCCTCAATTTTCACTTCCTTTTTGGTGTGATCATCATCATAGTCAAAAACTAAAGATCCGTTTTTGTTAAGTGTAATTGAATTTAAATCATACCATATAATAGCTTTTCCAACTTCCACTCCATTTAAAAAGTTAAGTTTATATCCCTCTGCAGAGGTGTTGATAATTTGCATGTTAGCATTGTTCTGAATACTCATGGCATCAAGAGAAATTTTCTTTCCTTTATAGGTTTCAATCTTTACAATACCTCCTTTATTAACAACAAACTGCATTCGTAAAAGACTTTCATACATATTAGGATTGTTTTTCGGAAAGCTTGGGTTGTTTTTACTAATAAGGTTCCGCACATTTAATCCACTAAAACTAGCTCCGTTTTGTGAGAGTATTTTTATGGCAGCAAACAATGATGCCATGTGTTTATTGTAGGCTTGTGCTTTGTAATCCTTAATATATGATTCAAGTTGTACTTCTGGATTGTAGGTGCTGGAGCTTAGTGTGATTGGAACATCTTTAGTTAAGCCTTCAATTTCGCCTACAATTCCTCTTACTACCACATCATTTTGTGAGTCTACAGTAATTTTTGAATCAAAACGTACTTTATCTGTAGGGAATGAAACCAAATCAACCTTTGTTCCATCAGGTTTGTATTTCCCGTAAAAGGCAAGTTTTTGTCCTTCTGGAGCTTCAAAATCAATGTTTTCATGTAGTATGGTTTGTGCACTGTTTGAAATTCCTAAAATCAAATGAGCCGAATGGTTGCTTTTTCCAACTGTTCTATTGTTAATATCAATTGTTCCTGTGTAATTAATTAAAGCGTATGTATTGCCTTTTTTACCAACGTTAAAAGCCTGGGTAAATCCATAATCGGAACAGTTTACAGGTAAAAACCATTCTATATCTCCTGTGTTTTTAAATGAAGCAAACCACAAATCACGCGTATTATTAGACGCTGTAAAATTCTTATCTCCAATTTGCACCGAATTGTTATACCAGCCTGAAACGATGTATTTCCCATTTTCTGAAATCATTCTGTCGCTGATATAGATATTTCCTACGTTATTCTTTTCCAGACTCTGCGCAATCATTTGCCACATGTTATTCGACTCATTGTTGTTATTGATCTTTATGGCAATAGGAGTGTAATCTTTATATTCAGGCATTACAGAACCAATAGGGGCGTTAATGTAGGTTGGATCGCAGATAGTATAGTTTTTATCTCCAACTAAAAAATTGTATCCTTCTACTGGTTCAGAGAATGATACTGCGGCAGCCATATGACTAAAATAAGTTAATGCAACAACATCCAGTCCAAGCAGGTCATTTACTAACCTTGTAAACAAAACGGTTCTGTCTTCACAATCTGAATATGGATAATAAAATATTTCATCAGGAAAAAACATCTTCTCTTTTCCAAACTGATCTCTGTCGGTTTTGTATTCGAACGAGTGGTGCAGGTAGTTCAATAAATAGGTTACAGCTTCTGTTTCACTCATTCCATTTATTCTGGGTTTAATATAATCGTAAAGTGCATCTTTAACTTTACCTGATATGGCAGCATTTAAATATACCGTATTGCTTGTTTGCGGATAGCTAGCCAGAAATGCCATTGTAGTTTTGTCTAATTCAAGTACTAACGGAGACTTTTCGTTAGGTAGTGTAGTTTTTTTGGTAACAATGTTGTTCGGGTTGTTAAAATTTAAGGCATAAGGAAGGTAAAGATCTATGGTTTTAGTAGCTCCTCCAAAATTATCTTCATAAGTATATAAACTTTTATTCCCTAGTTTGTTGTCAATTAAGTAATAGTTATATCCACTAATGTGGTAATATGGTTTTTCGTATACTTCCTGCATAAAAGGAAGCATAAGACAAACTGTGTTTCCGTTGTATCCGATTTTGGCCTGATAACCAGCCTGATTTAATATAGCCCATTTCCACATTTCCTGATTATTGGATGATGTGAAAAGTTTTTTAGCCGATTTGTCTATAAGTTGATATATTCCCCAGTCATTAAGGTTTGTTTCAGATGCGTAACTAACCAGTGATTCAAGGTAAGATTGATAATAGGTATTTGTGAAATTTGTCCAATAGTTGGCAAAACTTTCTGGTTTAACAGATGCTAACTGAAGTGATTCGGTGCGTGAATCAAATTTAAGAGCAGCATTGCTTCCAAAAAAGTCGATATTTAATTCCTGAATATAGTTTTCAGCATCTTCAGGTAGTTGTATAATCGGCGCAATAGAATATGCCGGAGCTTCAGCTAAAGCTATTTTAGGAACAATAGGTTCCGGTATTGGAGCTGGTTTTTTATTTGGTGAAGCTGTTGTTATAGGTTGAAAAACGGGTTGATCAATTGGTTTGGGTACTTCCACAGGTTTTACCTGACTTTCGCTTTGATCAACTTCTTCAAAGTTACCTTTCAGATAATTTTTAAATGCCTCATTCATACTTTTTAGATGTTCGTCGTATTCTTGTTGCATTTTTTCTAATCTGCCCTGATAGTCGGCATTCATTTTATTCAATCGGGCCTCATATTTTCTATTGAGTTTTTCAAAAGGATCTTTGGTTTTATTTTGAGAAATTGCATTTTGATTAAAGATAAAAGTAAATGCAGCGAAAATGAAGATTAGGTATTTTGTTGTCATAACTTAATTTTTAATTGAGGCCTAAAGGTCATTAATTCTAAAAGTTGATAAAGCGACTTATGCATCATAAAGATATTTCGGAATTTTCATTATGCAAAAGGTTTGTCAGGAATAAATAAAAAAAAACGCGACCAAACATTTTTGATCGCGTTTCTTTATATAATTGGTTTTACTTGAAAAACAATGTTGTTAATCGTGAGGCTCGTTAGGATTATAAGTTTCAACGTGTCGTTCTGTTTTTGCTTTGTTGAACTCGTTGATGGTAATAATAATACCAGTTTCTTCAACATCACCAAATCGGTCATTCACAGCTGTTCCAAATGATCTCATTGAAGGAGAAAGATTCATGTATGCATTAACCAATGGTGGAATAGATTCTCCTAGTTCTCTCACCAAACGATTTAATATTTTATAATCCTCAACAAATGTAGGACCTTTGAATATTTCATTTACTCTTTCCTGAGTCAGACTTATCTTCACCTTAAATTCGTCAAGAGGGTAAAGCAGTTTATCAGGGTCTCCAAAGTACTTGTTCATAAAGCTAAGGATAAGATCTCTTGCTTCCTGATTGAAATGCGTATACATGGTAACTTTACCAAAGAAATACTTCATTTCAGGATGATTCACGATCAACGATCCTAATCCATCCCAAAGATTATCCAGGGCAAATAAACTTTTTGCTCCTTGTTTGCTACTCTGATATTGTGGTTGAACAAATGATCTGCCCAATTCTATCGTATGAGGAAGATATTCATCCAAAAACTTCTTTGAGAAATGAAAAAGTCTGGAAGTGGCTAATTTTACATTACCATCTTTATCTCTTGGGATTGTATTTCCCATGATATAACGGTATCCTCCCAATATTTCTTTTTCAACAGGATCCCAAACAATTAATTGTCTGTATGGTACTTCTGCTAAATCGTAATCATCAATATCTGCTTCTTTTCCGGTTCCACCTCCTGCTTGACGAAATGATTCTTCTCTCAAGCGTCCTACTTCATTCATTAAGTTTGGAGCTTCGTTTCCTTTAAAGTCGTAAATTTTGTTGCCCCCTTTATTCGTGTTGCGAACAAATCTTTCTTTTGTTAACTCTGCTTCCAGTTTAGACTTTTCAACCGGTGCAATAATAGGTTTTATAGAATCCATGTAAATAACTATAGATAAATTGCGCTACAAAATTAAATTAATTTTGGTAAGCTGTAGACTGTTTCTTTTATTTTTTCGGCCCATTCTTTTGCTGAGCCATTTTTTTGAACGGTTTCCCAAGGTATTGGATCTCCGAATGTGAGCTTTACATTCCTGTTTTTAAACTTAAACATTTCATCAACAAGATAAAGCATTTCTAGGTTGGCTTTAATACCAAACAGTTTTCTGAACCTGGAAAGGTTATAGAAAAATTTAGAATTATTGCCACTGATATAAACCGGAACAATATCGCGTTTATGCTTAATTGCTTTTTTTATAAATGCAGGTTTCCAATCCAAATCTTTAATAACGTTTCCTTGTTTTCTGGAAACTAACCCAGCTGGAAAAAACAGCATTTGTGACTCGGACTGAAATGCATTTTCAATTTGAATGGCTGCATTTTTAGCTTGTCCACCATGTTTATTGATAGGAACAAAAATATCGTTAAAACGACCAATTTGCAATAAAATATCATTCACAGGAAATTTTATGTCAGGAAAAACTTTTCCAACTTCAGTCATAAAAATAATTCCATCCAACCCTCCAAGTGGGTGATTGGCAACAAAAAGGTAGCGTCCGTCTTTTGGTATTTTATCCAGCCCCTCAGTTGAACTTGTTACCCCAAAAAGTTTTTTGCATTCTTCCCCGAAATCAACGTTGTAACTATCCGGATGTTTATTCAATATATGATTTAAACTATCCTGATGAATTACTTTTTTAAGGTAGGAAAAAATGAACTTTGGTAATATTTTGTAAAGCCCGGCATTCTTTTCCTTAAAAACTTTTTCAACATCAATTGTAATAGTCTTTTTGTTTTGTTCCTCCATGCGTGTTTTTAATGAATTGTCAAGTTTAGAAAAAAAATACTAAACAGCCTGATTAAATTGACAATAATTTTTGATTTTACTTTTGTACTGCCATCAAAGTATAGCGCCTGATTTTGGAATAAAAACAGAAAAAACTTATTAACAATGTGTAAGAAAGTGGAGTGAAGTGGTTGATTGTGGTTTAAAAAAGTTTTATTTTTACCGAAAATAATCCGCAATCGTAATGGCCACATTTATAGGTGATTTTGTTTGTAAAGCAGATGCTAAAGGACGGATTGTATTGCCTTCTCTTTTTAAAAAGGTGATGAACGCCATGGAAGAGAACCGTTTTGTGGTGAGGAAGGATTTGTTTGATGATTGTTTGATCTTATCTCCATATCCTGATTGGGAAGAGGAAATGAATAAAATAAGGGCCCGGATAAATATGTATAACCGGGCAGAAAATAAATTTTACAGACAATATTTTCGAGGTGCGGCTGAGGTAACTTTTGATGGAAATGGCAGAATGTTGTTGCCTAAAAGGTTGTTAGAGAAGATTAGTTTGCCAAAAGAACTTGTTTTGGTTGGCGTTGATAATAAAATTGAATTGTGGAGTAAGGCTGTTTATGAGGGTGAAGAAATGACAGAAGGAGAATTGGCATTGATGGCTGAAAAGATTTTGGGGAATACTGACTTTAAAGAAAGGGAGGTTGAATAATGGGAGAAGTATATCATGTACCAGTTTTACTGAAAGAATGTATAGATGGTTTAAACCTGAAAGAAAATGGCATTTATGTAGATGTTACTTTTGGAGGTGGAGGCCATACTAAAGAAATATTAAAACACCTTAAGGGTGGCAAAATGATCGTTTTTGATCAGGACGAGGATGCTTATGAAAATCGACCTGATGATGAACGACTTATTTTTGTTCGTCATAACTTTCGTTACTTAAAGCATTTTCTGCGCTATCTGAATATTGATCATGTTGATGGAATATTAGCTGACTTGGGCGTTTCTTCTCATCATTTTGATACTCCGGAACGAGGATTCTCATTTCGTTTTGAAGGAGAGTTGGATATGCGCATGAATAAGCAGTCTGCATTACGTGCAGATGATATCTTGAATGAATATGAAGAAAATGATCTGTTCAGGATATTTAAGAACTATGGAGAAATAAAAAATGCCGGCAAATTAGTGCGAGGAATTTTGTCTTATCGTCAGTCATCTTCATTTAAAATGATTTCTGATTTATTGGAATTAGTTGAGCCTTGTGTTCCATCTCGTGAAAAAAATAAATTTTTGGCTAAGGTATTTCAAGCACTTAGAATTGAAGTGAACCGTGAAATGGAGGCCCTAAAGGAAATGCTAATGCAGACAAAAGATGTATTGGCTCCGGAAGGTCGATTGGTTGTCATTTCGTATCATTCTTTGGAAGACCGTTTGGTAAAGAATTTTATGAAAACTGGCGATTGTGATCAAACGCAGGTAGAGCAGGATTTTTACGGAAAAACGATTGTTCCGTTCAAGTCTGTAACACGTAAGCCAATTCTTCCAACGGCAAAGGAGTTGGAAGAAAATACCCGATCAAGAAGTGCTAAGCTACGAATTGCAGAAAAAGAATAGTTATGGCCGGAAAAAAGAAAGAAAAAGAATTTGTAGGTTCTGGCGATGAATCTTTTCGAAAGATTTCCGCACGAGACTTTCTCTCCGGAAGGATATTTACCAGAGAGGTTGTAGTAAAACAGTTGCCTTTTTTTCTCTTCTTAATTGTACTGGCATTTATTTATATATCAAATCATTTTAAGGTTGAAAAGTTACTGAAAGAAGCTGCTGTTTTAAATAAAGAAATACAGGAACTGAGAATTGAAGCAATTACTACTTCATCGGATCTGATGTATATAAGCAAGCAGTCGGTGATTTTACAAAAAGTAAATGATGCGGGAGTGAGTCTTGAGGAATTAACAGAACCTCCCCGAAGAATAATAGTTAGAAAAGAAAAATAAGCAATATAAAAGGAAGTATTAAAGAAGAATGACAATAAAGAGAGACATAACATGGAGGGTTGGTGTTATTTATCTGGCACTGGTAGTGCTGGCTATTGTTGTTTTTGGAAAGGTGGTATACCTGCAGGTTGTAGAAGGCGAAAAATGGCGTTCTATGGAGCAGGTAATGACTAGTAAAGAGCGCGAAATAGAGGCGAATAGAGGAAATATACTTGCTTGTGATGGAAGGAAATTAGCTTGTTCGGTGCCGAGTTATCGTTTGTATATGGATATGATGGCACATGGACTTACTGATGAAATATTTAATGAAAATATTGATAGCCTAAGTTTGTGTCTGTCATCTTTTTTTAAAGATAAATCAACAAGTGCTTATAAGCGCGATTTGGTTAGTGCCAGACAGAAGCATAAAAGATATTATAGGATTAACAGAAGAAGAATTTCTTTTACAGAACTTAAAAAGGTGAAGGAGTTTCCAATTTTTAGATTAGGAAAAAATACAGGTGGATTCCTGCCTGAAATGTTAGATCAGCGCAAACTTCCATTTGGTATACTGGCATCTCGTACCATTGGGAAATTATACGAGGAGAAAGAAAAAGGTGGTATGGTTGGCTTGGAAAGAGCCTATGACGATGTTCTTAAAGGAAAGAATGGCGTAAGTACTTTTACCCGGATTTCGGGTCACTGGGTGCCGGAGGAAGTAATGCCGCCTCAAAATGGAAATGATATACTTACTTCTATTGATATCGAAATTCAGGATGTTGCAGAGAATTCTTTAAAGCAACAATTGGTAAAGCATAATGCCGATCATGGTTCTGCTATTTTAATGGAAGTTCAAACCGGAGAAATTAAGGCTATTGTAAACTTGTATAGACAAAGTCCCGGGAATTATGTCGAGGACTATTTTAACTATGCCATTGGTGAAGCTACTGAGCCGGGATCAACATTTAAGTTGGTTAGTATGATGGTGGCTTTGGAAGATGGATTGCTGAATCTGGATGATTCAATAGATACAGGAAAAGGCTATTGTAAGTTTTATGATAGAGTGATGAGGGATAGTCATCATGGAGGATTTGGAAAAATTACCTATCGTCAGGTTTTTGAGAAATCGTCCAATGTGGGTGTTTCAAAAATGATTGTAGATCGCTATAAATCTAATCCAAAGAAATACATTGACAGAATTTATTCCATGGGATTAAATCAGAAAAACGGATTAGAGATTAAAGGGGAAGGAGAACCATTTATTAAATATCCGGGATCTGATACCTGGTCAGGAGTTTCTTTGCCTTGGATTTCTATTGGCTATGAATCACAGTTAACTCCTTTGCAGATTCTTACATTTTATAATGCAGTGGCTAATAATGGTAAAATGGTTAAACCTCATTTTGTTAAAGGAGTTTACAGGCATGGAGAGCTTACTGAGTCATTTGAGCCAACAGTTATAAATCCTTCTATTTGCTCATTGTCGACTATTGAAAAAGTCCATGAGTTATTAGTTGGAGTGGTAGAACATGGAACGGCACAGAATCTTAAAAACGACAATTATAAAATTGCGGGTAAAACAGGTACTGCTCAAATAGCAAAAGGTTCCAGTGGTTATAAAGGTGGAAGTGGTGTTGAGTATCAGGCTTCTTTTGCGGGTTATTTTCCTGCCGACAGACCTAAATATTCATGCATTGTTGTGGTAAACGGACCATCAAATAATGTGTATTATGGAAATGTAGTAGCAGGTACTGTTTTTAAAGATATTGCAGATCGGGTATATGCAACGAGCCTTGAAATGATGGATGAACGAGTTGAAAAAGTCCCTGATTCAGGTGTTTTACCCTATTCAAAAGGAGGAACAAAGGAGGATTTACAAACTGTATTTGATCGTTTAAATGTAACTGTAGAAGGTGAAGATGTGAATTCAGATTGGATTTCAACTACAGCTCAGGAATATAAAGTAGAGTTTGCAAGAAAAACCTTTTCGAAAGGTTTAGTGCCAAATGTAAAAGGAATGGGAGCAAAAGATGCAGTTTCATTGCTCGAAAATATGGGTTTAAAAGTGATTGTTTCAGGAAGAGGTAGAGTGGTTGAGCAGTCTGTAACTGCAGGCAGCAGGTTGAAATCAGGAACAAGAATATTTATAAAGTTAGGTTAGCATGGTAAATATAGGTCATATACAAGAGTGGACAAAAGTTAAAGAGCTTAAGGGTAATTCCGAGGTTGCTTTTAACGAGATTGTTTTTGATTCCAGGCAAGCAGTTGAAGGAACTTTGTTTGTGGCAGTCAAAGGTGTTCATGTTGATGGACATAACTATATATCAAAAGCAATTGTTAGCGGATGTAATGCAATTGTTTGTGAGCATTTACCAGAGGAAGAATATGAAAATATTCCATTTATAGTAGTTGAGGATTCAGCTAAAGCCTTAGGCGAAATTGCTTCAGGGTTTTATGGAAATCCATCTGAAGAGTTGGAATTAGTCGGAGTGACAGGAACGAATGGAAAAACCACCATTGCAACCTTGTTGTATGAGCTTTTTAGAGGAATGGGATTTGAATCTGGTTTGTTTAGTACTGTTGCAAATTTTATTGGTGCTGAAAAATTGCCATCCACTCATACAACTCCGGATCCGGTTGCTTTAAATAAAATCATGCGTCAGATGGTTGATGCTGGTTGTCGTTATTGTTTTATGGAGGTGAGTTCGCATGCTATAGATCAGCAGCGTATTGCTGGTTTAAAGTATAAAGGTGGAATTTTTACCAATCTGACTCATGATCATTTAGATTATCATAAAACTTTTGATGCCTATATAAAAGCTAAGAAAAAGTTCTTTGATCACTTATCAAAAAATGCCTTTGCATTAGTAAATACTGATGATAAAAATGGATTGGTGATGGTGCAGAACTGTAAGGCCGATATCAAAACATATTCAGTAAGAAGTATGGCTGATTTTAAAGCTAAAATTATTGAAAGTATGTTTGAAGGAATGCAATTGATGATTAATAACAGTGAGGTATGGACTCCTTTCATTGGTCGGTTCAATGCTCAGAATCTTTTAGCTGTTTATGGAGCTGCTATTTCGTTGGGGCAACCACATGATGAAGTACTGCTTTCTCTAAGTCGATTGCATTCTGTAGATGGGAGATTTCAGACAATACGTTCAGCTAATGGAATTACTGCAGTTGTTGATTATGCGCATACGCCAGATGCATTAAAGAATGTAATAGAAACGATTAATCAGATCCGCCAATTTGGACAAGAGTTGATAACTGTAGTTGGAGCTGGTGGAGACAGAGATAAAACAAAAAGGCCAGAAATGGCTAAAGTTTCAGTATTAGGAAGTACTCGTGTTATTTTAACATCAGACAATCCTCGCTCTGAAAATCCTCAAGCAATTATTGATGATATGATGGAGGGTGTTGAGTTTAAGAACAGGATAAAAGTGGTTTCGATAGCGGATAGAAAAGAAGCTATAAAAACTGCGGTTATGCTTTGTAAAAGGGGTGATATTATCCTGGTAGCAGGAAAAGGACATGAAGACTATCAGGAAATAAATGGTGTAAAACATCACTTTGATGACAGAGAGGTTATTAAAGAGATTTTTGAAATGCTACAATAAAATAAGTTTTAAGGTTAAATAATTATCTAATATTTTAATATCTGTATATAAATGTTGTACTATCTTTTTGAATATCTTGAGAAGTTTGATTTTCCGGGAGCAGGGATGTTTCAATATATTTCTTTTCGTTCGGGAATGGCCGTGATCTTTTCCTTATTGATAGGGACGATTTTTGGAAAGCAAGTGATAAAGAAGCTTCAAAAGAAGCAAATCGGAGAGGTTGTTCGTGATTTGGATTTGGAAGGACAGTATCAGAAAAAAGGAACTCCTACCATGGGAGGTCTTATTATTATTGCATCTATTCTTATTCCAACATTATTGTTCGGAAAGCTAGATAATGTATATGTTATTTTAATGATTGTGTCCACATTATGGTTGGGAACAATTGGCTTCTTAGATGATTACATCAAGGTTTTTAAGAAAAACAAAGAGGGATTGGCAGGACGATTTAAGATTGTTGGGCAAATTGGTTTAGGACTAATTGTTGGATTAACCCTTTATTTTAATGATTCGGTAGTGGTTAGAGAAAAAGTTCCAAATGAAACTGTAGTTGTTCAGATGGAAGATGGAAGTACTGAAGTAAGACCTGTAACGATTGACGTGAAAAGTACCAAAACTACTATCCCGTTTATGAAAAACAACCGTTTTGATTATGCATGGTTTGTAAGTTTTATGGGTGAGAGTGCAGCGTCCTGGGGATGGGTTGTATTTATTTTGGCCGTTATATTTATAATCACTGCAGTATCAAATGGAGCTAATATGACAGATGGATTGGATGGTCTTGCAACAGGAACGTCTGCCATAATAGGTACAACACTTGGAATTCTTGCATATGTTTCCAGTAACACGGTTTGGGCAGATTATTTAAATATAATGTATATCCCTCAATCAGAGGAATTGGTAATTTTTATGGCCGCTTTTATTGGAGCAACCATTGGATTTTTATGGTATAACTCTTTTCCAGCTCAGGTGTTTATGGGCGATACAGGAAGTTTAACCCTTGGAGGAATTATTGCGGTTTTTGCAATTATCATCAAAACAGAATTGTTGATTCCTATTTTGTGTGGCATCTTCCTGGTAGAAAATATCTCAGTAATGATGCAGGTTTCCTGGTTTAAGTATACCAAAAAGAAATATGGAGAAGGAAGACGTATCTTCAAGATGGCTCCATTGCATCATCATTATCAAAAGAAGGGATATACAGAGTCAAAAATTGTAACAAGATTCTGGATTGTTGGAATATTGTTGGCTGTTTTAGCGATAGTAACATTGAAAATCAGATAATATCACAATTGATAAATGAATAAAAGAGTTGTCATATTAGGAGCAGGAGAAAGTGGTGTTGGCGCAGCTTTGCTTTCAAAAAAACTTGGCTTTGATACGTTTGTATCCGATCTATCTGAAATCAAAGATAATTTCAGGAGAGAGTTGGATGATGCGGGTATATCTTACGAAGAAAAGAAACATAGTGAAGAGCTTATCTTTAATGCAGATATCGTTGTTAAGAGTCCTGGAATTCCTGATAAAGTGGCAATGTTAGTGGCGTTAAGAGAGAAGGGGATTGAGATTGTTTCTGAAATTGAGTTTGCTGCTCGATATAGTAAAGCTAAATATGTTTGTATTACAGGAAGTAATGGAAAAACAACCACCACATTGTTAACCTATCATATATTAAAAAATGCAGGTATAAATGTTGGTTTAGCCGGAAATATTGGTCAGAGTTTGGCCCGTCAGGTGGCAGAGGCAGACGATAAAGAATGGTATGTTCTGGAATTGAGCAGTTTTCAGTTGGATGGGATGTATCAATTTAGAGCAGATATCGCCATTTTAATGAATATCACACCTGATCATTTAGACAGGTACGAATATAAGATGGAGAATTATATCCAAAGTAAATTCAGAGTTATTCAAAACCAAACGGAAGAGGATGCTTTTATTTACTGTCTGGATGATGAAAATATTACAAAGGAACTGGAAAGAAGAGAAATAAAGGCTCGTCAGTATCCTTTTTCAAATGTAACTGAAGTTAGAGCGGGAGCCTTTTGTCATAATGATGAAATCCAAATTAAAGTAAAGGAGGATGTTATGAGTGTATTTACAGAGCAATTAGCAATACAAGGTCAGCATAATCGATACAATACGATGGCTGCAGGAATTGTTGCACGTCTGTTTCAAATCAGAAAGCCTGCGATAAGAGAGAGTCTTATTAGTTTTAAAGGTGTGGAGCATCGTTTAGAAAGGGTTCTTTCTGTAAGAGGAATGGAATTTATCAATGACTCAAAGGCTACTAATGTTAATTCAACCTGGTATGCACTGGAAAGCATGAAAACGGATGTTATTTGGATTGCCGGAGGTGTTGATAAAGGAAATGATTATAGTGAGTTGATGCAACTTGCCGGACAAAAAGTGAAAGCTTTAATTTGTTTGGGTGTTGATAATAAGAAGTTGCTTGATAATTTTCAGGGTGTTATTCCTACTATAGTGGAGTGTGGTTCTATGCATGAAGCTGTTAAATCAGCCTACTACTTAGGCGAAAAAGGAGATACAATTTTATTGTCACCGGCTTGTGCAAGCTTTGATTTATTCGATAGCTACGAACATCGGGGTCGCGAATTTAAGGAGTGCGTAAGGAATTTATAATATGGGATTAAAGAGTACGCTTCAAAAATATTTTAAAGGAGATCCTATCCTATGGGCAGTGATTGCAGTATTGGCTGCAATCTCCTTGTTGGCTGTTTATAGCTCAACAGGTTCTTTGGCGTATAAATACCAGGGAGGTAATACCTATTATTATATGTTTAAGCACTTTGTGTTTTTAATGGTTGGTATTGCTTTAATTTGGGGAATTCATCAGATGGATTATAAGGTGTTTGCAAAGTATGCTACCTTGCTGTTGTGGGTTTCAATTGTGCTGTTATTTGTTACCTTGGTTACAGGGATGAGTCTGAACCAGGCTTCTCGTTGGTTAACAGTCCCCGGTATTGGATTGTCTTTTCAGCCCTCAGAGTTAGCAAAATTGGCCTTAATCATCTATATAGCCCGAACTCTAGCGCGGCATCAGGATGCTGATTATGGAGCCAGAGATGCTTTTCGACCTATAATTGTATATGTAGGTTTAGTATGTGGTTTGATATTTACAGAAGATTTTTCAACCGCCTTCCTAATTGGTTTTATAGCCTTTTTAATGATGTTTGTTGGTCGTGTTCCGATGAGGTTTTTAGGAGGTACAGTTGCTGTTGTAGTTATGGTTGTTACCATAATGATATTAGCTTCTCCTTATTTACCTTTTTTGCATCGTGCAGAAACCTGGAAAACAAGGATTGAGAATTTCATGGGAGGAGAGGGTGTTGATGATGATTCCGACGGAAATTATCAGGCTCGCATGTCGCAAATGGCTGTGGCAACCGGTGGTATTTTAGGAAAAGGACCAGGAAATAGTAAACAGAGAAATTTTTTGCCTCACCCATATAGTGATTTTATCTTTGCCATAATAGTTGAAGAATGGGGTGTAATTGGTGCACTTTTAATTGTGATGTGTTATGTGGTTTTTCTCTTCAGGGCTGGTGTAATAGTCAGAGGAAGTACAAGAACATTTCCGGCATTTTTAGCTATAGGTTTATCATACTTGCTGGTATTTCAAGGTTTCTTTAATATGGGAGTTGCAGTTGGTATATTCCCGGTTACAGGACAGCCATTACCTTTGGTAAGTATGGGAGGAACATCAATATTATTTACCTGTGTTGCAATGGGTGCGATATTGTGTGTGAGCCGTAATAATATGGAAGAGGCACAACGATTAAAAGAGGAAGCTCACAAGGAAGCATATTCCTAAGCTTGTTTTCTCTTATCTTTTAATCTTTAATCTATAATCGAATGAAAGTAATTATAAGCGGAGGAGGAACAGGAGGTCATATTTTTCCTGCAGTGTCAATAGCAAATGCTTTAATGGAACGTGATAGTAGTACTGAAATACTATTTGTAGGAGCTGAGGGAAAGATGGAGATGGAAAAAGTTCCTGCTGCAGGATATAAAATTGTAGGTCTTCCTGTTGCTGGTTTTCAAAGACGGTTGACATATAAAAATATTACATTCTTTTTTAAGCTCGCAGCAAGTATGCTTAAGGCTCGTAAAGTAGTTAAAGATTTTAATCCGGATGTAGTTGTTGGCGTTGGAGGGTATGCAAGTGGACCTGTACTAAGAGTTGCATCCAATAAAAATATTCCTTGTGTTATTCAGGAGCAAAATTCATTTCCGGGAGTAACGAATCGAATTCTCTCAAAAAAAGTAAGCAAAATATGTGTTGCTTATCCTGAGATGGAACGTTTTTTTCCTGCTGAAAAAATTGTGCTAACAGGCAATCCAGTCAGACAAAACCTATTGAAAAAAGTTGATAGAACAGAAGCTGCAAAATATTTTGGATTGAATCCTGAAAAGAAAGTGGTTTTTGTAACAGGAGGTAGTCTTGGGGCACGTACCATAAATGAAGGCATATTAGAAGGGTATCAAACATTGTTGGATCAGGGTATTCAACTGATTTGGCAAACCGGAAAGTATTATTACGATCAAATTAAATCTCAGGTTCAGGAGAACGATCATATAAAAATATTGGCTTTTGTGGATAAAATGGAAGCCGCCTTTTCTTTAGCAGATGTTGTAGTCTCACGAGCAGGAGCATCATCTATTTCAGAAATGGCCTTATTAAAAAAAGCAGCCATTTTTGTTCCTTCTCCCAATGTGTCTGAAGATCATCAGACAAAAAATGCAATGGCATTGGTAAAAGAAGGAGCTGCGGTGATGGTTAAGGATGCAGAGGTTAAAGAAAAGCTTGTGAATGAGGTGGTTGATTTGGTTAAGAATGAGGAGACCGCAGAAAACTTAATGCAAAATGTAATCAAATTTGCAAAACCAAATGCAGCCAATGAAATTGTTGACGAATTATTGAAACTGTTATAATGGAGTTAAATAAAATTCAAAGTGTATATTTTGTAGGGATTGGAGGTATTGGAATGAGTGCCCTGGCTCGTTACTTTAAAGCTAATGGTTTTAATGTAGAGGGATATGATCGTACTCCAACATTATTAACTTCAGAACTTGAAAGTGAAGGAATTGGAATTCATTTTGAAGATGACATCAGTTTAATAAAAGAAGAATATAAAAATCCGAGCAATACTTTGGTTGTGTTTACCCCGGCGATACCCAAAGATCATCAAGAGCTTAATTATTTCATAAATAATGGTTTTGATGTAAAAAAGAGATCGCAGGTGCTTGGTATATTAACAAGAGAGCATAAAGGGGTTTGTGTTGCCGGAACCCATGGAAAAACCACTATTTCAACAATGATTTCCCATTTGTTGAAACAGTCTGAGGTGGATTGTAGTGCTTTTTTAGGTGGAGTATCACAAAATTATAAAACGAACTTGTTGTTGTCTGAAACCTCTGATTATGTGGTTTTGGAAGCTGATGAATTCGATCGGTCTTTTTTGCAGTTAACACCCTATTTAGCATTGATTTCTTCAGCGGATGCAGATCATCTGGACATATATGGAGATGATACTTCTGTTAAATCTTCGTTTAAGGAGTTTTCAACATTGGTTAAGGATGAAGGAATTTTACTAAGTAAGTTAGAAGTTGATTTGGATTTTGAATCAAGAACTGATGTAAGGCATTATACCTATTCAATGAATAATACCAAGGCTGATTTTTTTGCTGAAAACATTCGCTTGGATCAAGGGTTGTATGTGTTTGATCTGGTAACACCCAATGAAAAATATCAGAATCTTAAATTAGGTATTCCTGCTTTGGTTAATGTTGAAAATGCTGTCGGAGCCTGTTCAGCGGCAATTCTTTCAGGGGTAAAGTATGATGAAATTCAAAAATCGTTACCAGAATTTAAAGGGATTAGAAGACGATTTGATATTCGCTTAAAAACAGATCAGCTTATTTTAATTGATGATTACGCGCATCATCCTGAAGAAATAAAAGCAACAATCAAGTCCGTGAGGGCATTATATCCAGAACAAAGAATTACAGGTGTATTTCAGCCACATTTGTTTTCCAGGACTAATGATTTTCACAAGGAATTTGCTAAATCTTTGAGCATGTTGGATGAGTTGATTATGTTGGATATTTATCCAGCCAGAGAATTACCAATGGAGGGTGTTTCTTCAAAAATGATATTGGATTTGGTTGAATTAGATCAGAAAAGCATTTCAACTAAGGACAATTTATTAAATGAAATTAAAGACTTGAATCCTGAGGTATTGTTAATGATGGGTGCTGGAGATATCGATAAAGAAATTGATAAAATAACATTGAGTTATCAGCAAAAATTCAAAATGTAGAAAGTACTTTACAAATACTGGAATGGATTTTTAACAAATAGTTAATAATTATTTGGTAAATGTTTATAAATAGGGGATGGGCGATTGTGGATAGTTTGTTAATAGTTTTATATTTAATGGATTCAAAGTGAGCTTTTTCGAGATGAAGGTAAAGAAAATTAAAAATACCATTCTTTGGGTATTATTACTGGCATTTTTCCCGGTGGTTTTTTCATTTGTTTCGCAGGGCAAAAGTAAAGTGGTTTGTTCTCAGGTGCATGTTGAGGTTAAAGATAGTGTTAATTATCAGTTTGTTACTTCGGAGCAGATTAAAAGTGTGTTATTGAATAAGTATCCGCGTTTATTGGGAGGGGCTATTGAAGATGTTGATTGTGAAGAAATCGAAGTCTTTTTAAAAAAGCATGAAGCAATAAACGAATGTGAGGCATATTATACCATTGGTGGAAATTTAAATGTTTTCATAGGTCAGAAGAAACCTCTGTTAAGGGTTTTTTCTGGTTATGATTCCTATTATTTGGATGAGAATGGAAATAAAATGTCTTTGTTTGATCAGTATGCATCGCATACGCTGGTTTTAAGCGGACACGTTAATAAGCTGGATAGTTTAAATGAAATTGTGGAGTTTGCTCATTTTATTAATGATAATCCTTTTTGGAATGCGCAAATAGAACAAATATATGTAGAACAAAATGGTGAGATTTCTTTGGCTCCCCGGGTAGGTGATCAAATTGTTTATTTAGGATCACTTGAAAATTATTCCACAAAGATGAGGAATTTGTATGCTTTATATACAGAAGGACTTCATCCGAGGGAATGGAATAATTACAAAGAGATTAATTTAAAATACGAAGGTCAAATAATCTGTACAAAATAATAATATAATGAATAACCAATCCAATTTAATTGCTGCTATAGATATAGGAACCACCAAAATTGTAGCTGTTGTTGGACACAAAGATGACAATGGAAAATTGCATGTTGTAGGTATTGAAAAAGTACCATCAACAGGTGTCAAGCGAGGGGTAGTTCTTAATATTGAATCAACCGTAAGTGCGATAAAAGATGTGGTTTTTAATCTTGAATCAAAATACGGTATTAAGTTATACGATGTATATGTTGGTATTGCTGGTCAACATATTAAGAGTCTACAGAATAGAGGATATCGTTATATTGAGACCAATCTGGAAATAACCCAGTTTGATGTAGATCATTTATATAAGGATAACTATAAAATTCCTCTTGAAGCTGGCGAAAATATATTGCATGTATTTCCTCAGGATTATGTTGTTGACAATGAAACAGGAGTAAAAAATCCTGTAGGTATGTCAGGACGTAGATTGGAGGGAAATTACCATGTAGTTTTAGGTCGTATAGCCTCGGTAAACAATATTGAGAAATGCATTAACAGAGTTGGTCTGAAACTTAATCAATTGTTTTTAGAACCGATGGCTTCGGCACGTGCTGTTTTAACAGAGGAAGAAAAGGAGGCAGGTGTTGTTCTTGTTGATATAGGTGGAGGAACAACTGATGTGGCTATCTTTTATGATGGTGTTATTCAGCATACTGCTGTTATTCCTTTTGGAGGAAATGTAGTTACTTCTGATGTGAAAGAAGGATGTGCAGTACTACAAAAGCAGGCAGAGTCATTAAAAACACAATTTGGTTCAGCATTGGGTGATTTAGAAAGGGAGGACATGGTGGTTACAATCCCTGGAATTGAAGGTTGGGAGCCAAAAGAAATTTCTTTTAAGTCTCTATCGTATATCATTCAGGCTCGTATGGAAGAAATCATCGATTATGTGATTTACCAAATTGAAGCTTCAAAATTATATGATAAGTTAGGTGCAGGTATTGTTATTACAGGTGGAGGTGCTTTGTTGAAAAATCTTTCACAGTTAGTAAAATATAGAACCGGTCTCGAAGTTCGTTTAGGTTTACCAAATAAATATATCAATACTCAGGAAGTTGAAGAAGCAGGAAAACCAATGTATTCAACAAGTATAGGACTGTTATTAACTGCGATCGAAAATCCGGTAAAATCAGTTGTGGAACAAGAATTGTTTCCTGGTGAGTTTGAAGAAGAGGTTGAAAAACCACAAAAATCTTCATCCGTTAAAAAAGAAAAGGAGAAGAAGAAGAAGGATAAAACAGAGTATACTGGAGATCTTTTTGGAAATATAAAGAAAACTTTTGCTGGAATTTTTGACGAAAAGGATGTTGAAATGTAATTTCGCAATAAGATAAACCTAAGAAAAGAAAGTTGACATGAATGATGATTTGATGAGTTTTGAAATGCCTCAAAGCCAAAACTGCATTATTAAAGTAATTGGAGTAGGTGGAGGTGGTAGTAATGCTGTAAATCACATGTTCAATCAGGGCATAAAAGATGTAAATTTCCTGGTTTGTAATACCGATGCTCAGGCGTTGGAAAGTAGTCCTGTACCTGTTAAAATCCAACTAGGGGAGTCTTTAACTGAAGGTAGAGGTGCCGGTAATAAACCGGAAAAGGGAAAGCAATCTGCAATTGAAAATCTTTCAGATATAGAGAGAGTACTTCAGGATAATACCCGTATGGTTTTTATAACAGCTGGTATGGGTGGAGGTACAGGAACAGGTGCTGCACCTATCATAGCTAAAGCAGCCCGTGATCTTGGTATCTTAACTGTTGGTATTGTTACTATTCCTTTCAGATTCGAAGGAAAGTTAAGAATTAATCAGGCCTTGGACGGAATTGCCGAAATGGAGAAAAATGTGGATTCTCTTTTGGTGATCAATAATGAGAAGCTCAGAGAAATGTATGGTGATTTAAAATTATCAAATGCCTTCTCAAAAGCTGATGATGTGCTTTCTACTGCCGCAAAGGGAATTGCTGAGATAATAACTGTTCATGGCTATATAAACGTTGACTTCGCTGATGTTGAAACAGTGATGAAAGATAGTGGAGTAGCCATAATGGGTAGTTCTTGTGCTTCTGGAGAAAATCGGGCATTGTTAGCTATTCAGCAAGCATTAGAGTCTCCATTATTAAATAGTAATGACATACGAGGTGCTAAAAATATCTTACTTAATATTACGTCCGGTGTGGATGAAATTACCATGGATGAAGTTGGTGAGGTAACTGATTTTGTTCAGGATACCGTTGGAGCAAGCGCTTCTATTATATGGGGTACCGGATCAGATTCAAATCTTGAGGATCAAGTTAATGTTACCATTATTGCTACAGGTTTTAATACGCGTAATATTGCTGAATTTTCACAAAGAAACGAACCAAAAGTTCAGCGGTTTTCTTTAGATGGAGAATCTGAGGATGTAGTGGATGACTTTAGTAGTAAAGATGATGACCCTATAGTGCTTGATTTAGATGAAGGAAGTGGTAATGTAGGGGAGAGTAATAGCAGAGTTATTGATTTTGATGAAATCGAACGAGCTAAAGAAGAAAGAATTAATATGTTCTATAAATCCACTCCTAAGAAGAAAGAGGTGGAAGAACCTGAGTTTATTTCAGAAGGGCAGTATCAAAGAGGGAAAATCGTTACAGGGGTAGGTGAGCGATTCAGTATTTCACCTGAAGATATGGAGGATGATCGATATATTGAGAGACTGGAAAATATCCCTGCTTACAAAAGAAAGAAAGTGAGATTAAATCCAATTCAGGAACCAGAAGAGGATTATAAAGTTTCAAGATTTACGATCTCAGAAGGCAAAGATGGTAAGACTAAAATAGTGCGTGATAATCCATATTTGCACGATAATGTAGACTAGATCTGCTATCATTAAGTTGACGTTTATAATACAGACAAAAATAATGAGTTTATTAAATCAGATTACAGAGGAAATTAAGGCTGCAATGAAAGCCAAGGATAGAGTTGCATTGGAAGCTCTTAGAGGTATAAAAAAAGAGTTAATTGAAGCAAGTACAGCTAAAGGTGCAGATGATGAATTATCAGAAGAAGCTGGGATGAAAATACTTCAAAAAATGGTTAAGCAACGTAAGGATGCAGCTGCCATTTTTATTGAACAAGGTCGTGAAGATTTAGCTGAAAAAGAAAATAGTGAAGTTGAGGTGATTTCTCGATTCTTACCTGAGCAAATTACTGGTGAAAAATTGGAAGCATTAGTTGCTGCAATTGTAGAGAAGTCTGGAGCTCAGTCTATCAAAGAAATGGGAAAAGTTATGGGAATGGCATCTAAAGAATTAGGTGGAAAAGCTGATGGAAAAGAAATCGCAGATGCGGTAAAAAAAATATTAAGCGCATAACAATTTAGTTTTAATTCGGGTTAGTAGGGAGGCTTATTGTAAGTCTCCTTTTTTTATGCCTTTTAAGCTGGAATTACCGATGAACGTATGTTTGTGAAGTATTCTGTAATTTAAACAAAATATCATCTTTGTAAGATATAAATTCTAGGACTATGATGCGTTACACCCGCATTAATGGGAATTAGTATTTTAAAACTTGTAAAGACTAAAATTCCATCCATATAAAGATAAAACTACTTTTTGTAAATGAATGTACCTTCTGTGGATTTGCACTCGAATATAAAAGAGTTTGAAGACATTCTGTAGGTAAAAACAGAAACGGTGATATACTGTAAACTCTAAATAAAGGATTTAAACACACCTGTACGTTTAAATTTAAAAGTTCGGTACTGCTACTTGATAATGTGTTCTGCAAATTTTAATTCCCTCCGGGAGCTTAGTGGAGTCAATTGTTGGTGATTTTGGAAGGTTTTAATCCGAGGATATTGATGATGTCAGTCTGTTAGTTTCATATAATTGCATAGAAAATGGTAATCACAGAATATTGGGAATACGGATAAGGAAATGTGTGATAGTTATAGGAAATCTGACTTGAGAATATCTTAGATGAAAGATTTAAGGTTCGATTTCTACTCACATTGGAATAAGGTTTAAATAAAAAAAGCAGCCTCATATGAGACTGCTTTGGTTAAATATTATATTGAAATATATCTTAGAAATATTTTGCTCTGCTATCTGTAATTTCAGCTTCTTCGCGAATAGCATTATTTAATGAGCGAACTTTGTACTCGTTACTTTGAGTTAGTGTTCTTTCTGCAGCTTCTAAATCAGCTTTTTCAGCAACAGTTTCAGAAGTCACTTTAACAACATAAACACCTCTGTTTCCTTTAACAGGAATTGAGATTTTATTTACTTCAGCATTTGTTGCAAGTCCAATTAAAGCTGGCTCAAAACCTGCTCCTGTAACTTGATATGCAGCAAAATTAATGTTAGTTGCGGACTGAACTGTACTTTCCATTTTTTGAGCTAAAGAAGATAAACTTTGGCTGGTTTTTGTATTATCAGCAAATTTCTTCATGATAATTTCAGCTTTTTTATCTTTAGCAATTAATGATTTAATTCTTGTAGCTACTTCATTAACTGGTTGATATCCCTCTTCTTTTGCATCAGTAATAACAGCAATTACAAATTGATTTCCAAATTCGTAAATTGTAGGAGACATATCATTAACCTCTCCTTCAAATGCCCATTGTACTAATCTGCGAGAGTTTTCTAAACCTCTTACATTTCTGTCGTTAGCTTTTAATGTTGCAAAACGAGGAGTTTGGTTTTCAGTTTTAATAGCTTCAATAAATTTCTCAGCAGTGTTGTTATTTGCTGCAAATTTGTTAGCCTCAGAGTATATTTGCTGATAAGTTTTTGAACTATACTTAATATCTCTGGCAAGTGTAGCAACATTGTATTTTGTAACTGTTTTACCTACGTTTTGGATATTAATGATATGAACACCAAACTGAGTTTCAACTTTTAATACATCTCCTTTTTTTGCATTAAAACATGCATCGTTAAATGGCTTAACCATCATACCCTCTTTAAACCAGTTTAAATCTCCACCGTTAATGGCAGAACCTGTGTCTTTAGAGTTTTTGCGAGCTAACTCAGCAAAATCAGAACCTTTGTTAATAAGGTTAATTAAACTGTCTGCAATAGCATTTGCTGTAGCTGGATTTTGCTCCTGAATTAATATGTGACGTGCACGTACTGAGTCAGGCATTTCTTTAATGCTTACAATTCTGCTTAATTTATAAGTTTCATCTTCTAAATAAGGACCATAAACATCTCCAACTTTTCCGTTTACAACAAAGTCTTTAATTGCAATTCTTAAATCTTCAGCATTAAGATTTTTGTCTTCATATGGAAGATCAGAGTTCATTGTTACAAATTGACCTGCATCAGTAGCTGGATTTGAAAATTCTTCTTTTGTGTCAGTAATCCATTTTTCAGCAAGTTGTTTATCTTCTTCAGAAGGATTAACAGCAAAAGAAATATATTCAATGGTGCGCTCAGCATCTTGTTTGTAATCTTCTAAATGATCGTTGTAGTATGCTTTAATTTCGCTATTCGAAACTTCAATAGTACTATCAGGAATCGATGAATAGTTAACAGCAACAAAGTCGAAATCAACAGTTCTAAGGTTAGCATTAGCTTCACTCTCAATCATATTTTGAGTGGTGTAAAATCCTTTTCTGTAAAGATTTGCGTACTTCGTATTTAGCTTTTCGTTAACGATTGCTTTTTTGATGTACTCCCAATATAGGTTTGCATTTCTGTCATTTTTTCTATTTCTCAAGAAATTAATAACAGCTGCCTGATTAAATACACCAGTTTGTGGATCTGAGAACATTTGACGAATTGCTGGGTGGGCATTTTTACCTGTAGCCATTTCTAATACCTCTTCAGTACTCACTTCAATTCCTGCATTTTCAAATTTTTCACCCATCAGGATTTCCTGAACCATTTGTTCCCAAACCTGATTTCTGATTTGGTATTGAGTGTTCTCGTCTAAGCTACTGCTTCCTGTTTGTAGCTTTCTAAAATCTTCGGCTTGACTTATTTCGTTTTGGTATTCAGCATATGTAATAGTAGTTCCATTAATTTCTCCTACTTCTATGCTATTGGCTTGATTACCTCCTCCATTTCTCTTCAAAAAGTCACCTAAGATAAAGGCAAATAAGGCAAGCCCAATAACAACGGCTACTAGAATACCGCCTTTATTTCTAATTCTCTCTAATGTTGCCATTCTTTTATTTGTTTATTTTAATTTTCAAAAAATCAGGTTACGAATATACAAAAAAATGGATAACACGGTTATGGGATATGCGCTGAATCCTAAAATTGATTAAAATTATTTTAAGAAAATATAATTAGCAATAACTCTAACGGTTTGTTTGTTCTGTATATTCGGGTTTAAGTATTGATATTACAGATGATATTTACTTTAGGAATGACCCAGATCTATTAAATTGACCAATTCAATTCTATTATCTGAAGCTAATTTAATTTTTAACTTAAAGTTATCTATAAATAATTCTTCATCGTTTTTAGGTATTGATTCGTTATGTTGTAGAATGAATCCGGCAAGCGTTTCGTAATTTTCAGATTCCCTAATGTCCAAATTGTATTTTTCATTGATATAATCAATTTCTACTCTCCCTGAAAATATATATTCATTATCAGCTATTTTCTTTTCAATTAAGTCAGAAACATCATGTTCGTCATCAATCTCTCCAAAAATTTCCTCCAAAATATCCTCCATTGTTACAATGCCAGCTGTACCTCCAAATTCATCAACAACCAGAGCAATACTTCGGTGTTCTTTAATGAAAACCTCCAATAACTTATTTGCAGTCATCGTTTCCGGAACAATAGACAATGAATTGATCGCATTTTTAAGTTGTTTTGGTTTTTTGAATAACTCAGATACATGAATATACCCAATGATATTGTCAATTGATTTTTTATAGATTAGAATTTTGGAATACCCGGTTTCAATAAAACGTTTGGTAAGAATTTCCAGATTTTCATTTACTTCAATTGCACTAATTTCTGTTCGGGGAATAATGCACTCCCTTACTTTTACTTTAGAAAAATCTAAAGCATTTTTGAGCAATTTTACTTCTTTAGCATTGTCGTCGTTATCCTCAAGTTTTTCATGATGTAGTGAGATGAGATTATCTAAATCAATTCTGCCAAGTACTATTTTCTTTGTATTCTTTTTTTCAGGTGTTTTTAAAATTTTCGACATTAAAAACTCAGAAAGAAAGACGGTAAGATTAGATATTGGGTAGAAAATGGTGTAGAATAGTAATAATGGTAATGCAGTAATGTTTAGCACTAAGATAGGATTTATCCGGAATAAAATTTTAGGTAAAAATTCGGCTGTTACCAAAATTAATATAGTGGATAATGTTGTTTGTATAAACAATATTGATGACGAGGAGCTAACGTAATTTTCTATAATGGGAGTAAGAATTCGTCCCATTTCTAAACCGTAAACAACCAGTGCAATGTTGTTTCCAATTAATAAGGTTGATATAAATAAGCTTCCGTTATTAATAAATGTATCTATAATTTTTCCTAATCGGGGATACTTTTTTTTATTTAATTCAATAAGTAACTTATTCGAAGAAATAAAAGCCATTTCGCACCCGGAAAAGAATGCAGAAAATAATAAGGCAATTATAATTATGGTTGAGCTGTCCATTAAATATGTGTTACAAAAATAGTAAGGTCAAAATAGTAAAATGAATGCAATTATGAAATATTATTTTTCATCAGTTTCCACTTCTAATATAGCAGTAACATTTTGAATTTCGTATTCATCCAGGTCTTGAGTGGCCTCCAGACCATAACCTGTAATTATGTTGTCCTCGGTTGTTATTTTAATAAACTTTTCCGTGTAAATACGCTTTTCTGTTTCGTTCCAGAATAATTGTTCTGTATTAAAGATAACACCATCTTTGTTAATGGCTTCAACATTATTTCTTAGGTCCCATAATTTTTCCTTTTCGTAGTTTATGGCATACTTACATTTAATCTCTGATCTTATTACGTTAATAGAATCATATGTAATAATATGTCCTCCTAAAGGAAATTCTTTATAAGGATCTTCTCTTTTGTCGTAATTGAGAAGTTTGGGAGTAATAAGGTGGTATTTAACCTCTCCTGAATCTGTAATGAATGATTCATAATCATATAGTTCAAGTGAAGGTATGTTTTGTATTTCCTCAATAGCTTTGATTTCTTCAGGTTTATTTGAAGAACATGAGTAAATAAAAAGTAAAACTGCAAGTAGCATAATGCCACTTGCAGTTTTAAAAATATTTTGTTTGTTGCTATTTAAATATTCAGATTCCATCTGTTATTTTTTAGCTCTAACTTTTGTTGATACATTAATCCATCCTTCTAACTTATAAGAAGCTCCTTCTTGTAAGTTGTGGAAGAAAATTTCTTCTGTTCCAGGGAAATGTTTTGAATAGATTCCAATTAATTCATTGGCTTTGGTAGCAACACTTGGATCAACACTTTTAGCTTTAACAAATTGATCAACTGCAGCCCAATAAGCTGTTGCGTGCTCAAATTCATCTTTACCAAAGTTTTTAGCAGATGTAGCATATAAGTTACCAATTAAAATATATGGATCTCCCCAATCAGGTCTTAGTTCAATTGCTTTGTTTGCATTTGATCTTGCTTCAGCTAATTTTCCCTGATTAAATTTAATTAAACCTAACTGATAGTGGAAAGTTCCTTTTTGATCAGCTTCTTCCTCTAACGAAATAGCTTCGTTATAGTATTCAACAGATTTATCAAGATCTTGAGACTTTAAGTACATACGAGCTAAACCATATGCTGAAGATGAAGATGGTTCAATAGCATGTAAACTTTCTGATACATCATATAGTAATTGAGCATCTTCGCAGTTTGCACGAGCTAATAGTTTGTTTACTAATTTTAACCAATCAACATTTTCTTTGTTTTCTGCAAGTTGAGGAGCAAAAATCTTCTCAATAGTTTCACAATCAGCTGCACCACTAGTAGCAAATAGTTTTTCAACATTATCTTTTAATGTTTGATACATTTCTTTGTACTTAGGCTTAGACTGATACTTAGTTATTAGTGCAGAAACAATATCATTTACTTTAATGTAATTGTTTACAACCTCTGCAGCATCAGTTTGACCTGATTTATACATAGCAACAGTGTTGGTCATGTATGTTGCAAGAACTGCACCTTCGCTGTTATTACCTCTTTCACTAACTGATTTTTTGAACCACTCCTGAGCTTGTACTCGAGCATCAGCATCTGTTTTTTTGTGATCAAGTAATTCTACAGCTTTACGACCTAAGATATATCCTTCTCCGTATTTTCTATCGTTTCCAAAATACTTTATTCTTTGATCGTAAACTCCCATTAATTGTTGAAAAAGTTCTTCTTTTTTAGTAGCATCTTTTTCTTTTTTAATGCGGTAGTTCATAATTTTTACACCATCAGTGTAAATTTTAGTACTTGCTAAAGGACATTCGTTAAAACAAATTTCCCATGCAGGAATTGCATCTGCATAACTTTTTTGTTTTACGTACTCAACAAATAACGATAAGTTCTTCAGACATTTTAAACTGTCTTCTCCGTGCCCATATTTTGAGCCGTCTTCAACTCCTTTTTGAGCACTTACTTGTACTGCTAAAAGAGTTATCATTCCCGTGATAAAAATCTTTGTAAAAATTCTTGGCATGGTGTTTATAAGTTTTAAATAATTGTTAATCAAATTGTTGTTATTGTCTGCTGCGAATAATATTCTATATTGTAATACTTGATGTGTCATTAAAAGCACGATGATTTTCTGCTAGTACACCAAAATTTATGCCAATACTGTATAGGGCATATTCGGTGATAACTTTTGGTTGGTTGGTGGGTGTAGATTTACATTTTTTATTTATTAGCTGGTGTTTAGCTAATATATTTTCATCACACATTGTATTCAAGTATTGTATTTAAACCTGTTAGTACTAAATTTTGATTTACAAAGATGGGATTTTTTAAATTTTTGGCAAAAAAATATGCATCTCCACCTGTTAAAATTGTTTTTGTGCTGATATTAAGGGAGATAAAGTGTTCAATATAACGCTCTATTTCAAAAATTACCCCATTTTGCACTCCGGATTCTATTGCATTCGCAGTATTTAATCCCAAAAATGGAGAATTCTCATTTGTTTTTAGAAGAGGTAATTGACCTGTGTTTTGATGTAAAGCTTTAAATCGGGTTTGAATGCCGGGAGAAATATTACCACCTAAAAAGCAGTTGTTTTCGTCTAAAAAATCAATAGTAATAGCAGTTCCTGCATCAATCACTAATTTAGGGCAGCCCGGGTAAAGACTTGAAGCTCCAACTAAAGCCGCCACTCTGTCTTTACCAAGTGTTTTGGGGGTTTCGTAATTGTTTTTAATAGGAATTTTAGTACTACTATCTAGAATGATGGTCTCAATACAATTAGGAAGTCCTATTGGTTTTAATACAGATTCTTTATCTGCATAATCCTGTTTTACTGAGGAAATAATGACTTTACTAATTTTTTGACGAAACATAGTATCAGCTAATATTTTTTCGTCAAAAAAATTGTAGGAATCAAAATGAATCAGCTTACCCTTATCAAAAACACCAATTTTTATAAATGTATTTCCCTGATCAATGACTAAATTCACGTATAATAGTTTTTGGCGCAAATATATAATTATTTGAAAGCTAAATGATAAGAATGTGAATCAAATTTTATTATGAGAAGAATTTTTGTAGTTGAAGATGATAAATTTATAACTGCTATTTTTACGATGTTTCTGCGTGATTTGGGGCATGAATTGGTTGGGGGAACTTCATCGGGGAATGAAGCCGTTAAGATGTGCAAGGAGTTAAAACCTGATGTGGTTCTGATGGATATACATTTAGATGGAGAGCTTGATGGTATTCAAACCGCAGAACTTTTAAAAAGAGAAGTAAATATCCCTGTTATATATGTGTCAAGTGACACTTCTTCTCAGGTAATAGAAAGAGCTATTGTAACCAATTCCTATGGTTTTTTGGTAAAACCGATTAATAAAAAGGAATTAGGTATAAGTATTGATCTGGCTTATTATAAACATAAAGTTGATGTAGAACAAAATGAAAGAGAAAAAGGATATCGTGAATTTATTTCTGCATCACCGTTTCCAATAGTAGTTGTTACTAATGGAAAAATCATGTATTTAAATTGTTTAGGATTAGATGTTTTTAAAACACATTATATTGAAGATGTAATAGGTTTACCAATCAATAATTTTATTCAAGAAGATTATTTAGAGGAATTTACAGAGAAGGTAAATGCTTCTATTAAAGATGATAGTAAAATCGAACCATTTTTTGCGCAACTAAAAACTGTACATGGAGATACATACCGTGCCGAAATAACAGGGTCAAAAGTTCGATTTAATAATAAAGTTTCTGTCCAGGTAATTATAAAGGATGCAAGTATTACAGATGCTTGTGAACGACGAAAACAGTTGTATGAAAAAGTTTTGTTAGGAAAAAATAAAATAGTTTTTGTACTGGATAATGAAGGAAAAGTATTAAAAACAAATGCTTTTACTCAGGATGAGTTAGGTGTTAAAGATATTGAAGGAAAAAAAATATATACTTTATTTGATGATGATTGTAAATGGATACGTGTGTTTAAAGAAACTATTACTCCTGATGTGTTAGAAGAAGAAATGGAATTACAATTTAATAATGGAAAAACATATATTTTAAATTGTAATACTCTAACCTCTCCAAAAGGAGAAGTGTTAGAGTGGATGATTACAGAAAACTAATTTTATAAAAAATCAGTTTTCTGTAAATATGTTGATATGCATATCATCAACCAGTTGTTTTATTCCATTAACACTTTTAATAGAAGATACTGCTAAACGCAATTTGTTATTTTTTTCTTGCATTTTAGCAGTTTTAGCCTTTGATTGTAAATAACCAAGAATTCCTGTAAATACAGGTGATTGATAATATGGAGATTCCTGATTCGACACGAAATAGATGAGAAGTTTGTTGTTTTTGAATATAATTTTCTCTATTCCGAGTTCTATTGCTTTCCATCTTATTTGTACGATTTGAATTAATTCCAGTGTTGAATCCGGAATGTGTCCAAATCTGTCAATTAACTCTGCTTTAAATTCTTCAAGTTCATTTTCATCTTTTAAACCATCCAGTTTTCTATACAATTGCATTCGTTCTGCAACATTTTCTACATAAGTATCTGGAATTACTAAAAGAGCGTCGGTTTCAATGGTGCAATCGCTTACAAATTGAATGTTCTTGTCTGCTTTTTGGTTGATTTCTTCCTGATAAAGATCTTTAAATTCAGTTTCCTTAAGTTCAAGTATAGCTTCGTTTAAAATTCTATGGTAAGTTTCAAAACCTATATCTGCAATAAATCCACTTTGTTCTCCACCTAATAAATTACCGGCACCTCGAATATCTAAATCTTGCATTGAAATATTAAAACCGCTGCCTAAATCAGAGAATTCTTCAATAATTTTAAGTCTTCTTCTGGCTTCCTGGGTAACAGAAGTTAATGGAGGAGCTAGTAAATAACAAAAGGCCTTTTTGTTTGATCGTCCAACTCTTCCTCGTAATTGGTGAAGTTCACTTAATCCAAAGTGGTTTGCGTTGTTTATTATAATTGTATTCGCATTAGGAATATCTAATCCGGACTCAATAATTGTTGTTGCAATTAAAACATCGTAATCACCATTGATAAATCCAAGCATAATATTTTCCAATTGTGGACCATCCATTTGTCCATGAGCCACTATTGTTTTTACGTTTGGAAGTATGCGATTTATCATCGCCTCGATTTCAAAAATATTCTGAACCCTGTTGTGTATAAAAAATACTTGTCCGTTTCTATCTATTTCATACGAAATGGCTTCTTTGATGATCTCATCATTGATGGTATGAAGCTCCGTTAGTATAGGATGACGGTTTGGAGGAGGTGTATTTAATATTGATAAATCACGCGCTCCCATTAATGAAAACTGAAGGGTACGTGGAATTGGAGTTGCAGTAAGTGTGAGTGTATCTACATTTACTTTTATTTTTTTTAGTTTTTCTTTTATACTAACTCCAAATCTTTGTTCCTCGTCAACAATCAGTAATCCCATGTCCTTAAATTCAACATCTTTTCCGATAAGGCGGTGTGTACCAATGATGATATTGAGTTCTCCGGTTTTTAATCTGTTCAGCGCATGCTTAATTTCTTTGGGTTTTCGCAGTCGACTTATATAATCAATTTCACAAGGGAAATCTTTTAAACGATCCTTAAAAGTATTGTAATGTTGCATTGCCAGAATGGTGGTAGGAACCAAAATAGCAACTTGTTTATTGTCTGTAATCGCTTTAAAAGCAGCTCTTATAGCAATTTCTGTTTTGCCAAACCCAACATCACCACATACAAGCATGTCCATTGGAATGTCTTTCTCCATGGCTTCTTTTACAAGGCGAGTCGACTTTTCCTGATCCGGAGTGTCTTCGTAAATAAAAGATGCTTCTAACTCTGTTTGTAAATAACTATCTGGTGAAAAAGCAAATCCGGGCTCTTGTTTTCTTTGTGCATATAAAGAGATTAATTCTCTGGCAATATCTTTTACCTTTTTCTTTGTCTTGTCTTTTATCTTCTGCCATGCAGCCGTTCCCAATTTATTAATACGAGGAGGCTCACCATCTTTACTTTTATATTTACTGATTCGATGTAAAGAATGAATGCTGACTAAAAGAACATCGTTATCTCTGAAGACTAAGCGAATGGCCTCTTGAGGTTTTCCATTAACATCGGTTGTCACCAGGCCACCAAATCTCCCAATACCATGATCAATATGAACAACATAATCTCCCGGATTTAATCTGCTAAGTTCTTTAAGTGAGATCGCCTGCTTTGCAATTCGGGCTTTGTCAGTTCTTAAACTAAATTTATGATATCGTTCAAATATCTGGTGATCTGTATAAAAACAGAATTGGGAGTCATGATCAATAAACCCTTCGTGAAGTGTTTTTTCTAGAGGGGTAAATGAAACTTTACTGTCAAGATCTTTAAAGATATCTCTAAGTCTTTCATGTTGTTTTGGATTGTCAGAAAGAATAAAACGATGATATCCATTTTCTTCATTCGTAATTAAATCCTGCTCAAGTAAATCAAAATTTTTATTAAAAGCAGGTTGTGGTGATATGTTAAACGGAATTTCGGTGTATTCTTTATAGAAACTCTTTTTACTAAACTCAACTGTTTTTAATGACTCAAGAGATGATATAATTTCAGACTTATCAATGAAATTATTTAATGAAGGAATGACTTCACTTTCACTCTTTTCATTATGTCTGTGTTTAATTTTTACGTGTGCTTCTTTTATTTTATCACTTATAAATTCAATGTCATAAGTCCAAATTGTAGTTTCTGGATTCAAGAAATTGATTAATGATATTTTTTCGGAATTTTGTTGGTTATTTAGGTTTGGAATAATAGCAATGTTATCCAGTTTATTTATCGATAATTGATTTTCAAGATCGAAAGTTCTGATCGAATCAACTTCGTCGCCAAAAAAGTCAATACGATATGGATCTTCATTGGCAAATGAATAGATATCAACAATACTTCCTCGAACGGAGAATTGACCTGGCTCATATACAAAATCAACACGTTTGAATTCGTATTCATTCAACATCTCAGTTACGAATGAAATATCAAGTTTCTCACCTGTTTTGATATTAAGTGTACAATCGTTCAGATTTTCATTGGTAGGCACTTTTTCAAAAATGGCCAAAGGATAACTTACTACAATTCCTTGTTTCTTTTGTGATCCAAGAAAATTTAATGCTTCAGTCCTCAGAATAATATTTGAAGCATCTATATTACCATACTCCGGAGAGCGTTTATAAGTTGATGGTAAAAAATAAACATGATCATCTCCTAGTAATTGAACTAAGTCATTGTAGAAATATGCTGCTTCCTCCTTATCATTTAAAACAACTAAATGTTGATTGTTGTCAAGAGCCCCTGCAACCAGAATGCTTTTGAAGGAACCTGTTGTTCCGGATAAAAACAATCGTTGTTTGTTTTCTTTAATTAGCTTTTTTAATTGATTTATTTGGTCGGAAGAACTGTACTTCTTGAGTATAATTGATTGAGTCACGTTATAATCTTTTTTGCAAAAGTAATAATACTAGAGTGTTTTTGTAGAAATTATAACCTTGAAAGTAAATTATTTTAAAAAGACTGAGTATAAGAATGATGAAAAAAGTATTGTGTGGTTTACTTGTTGCGTTTTATTTGTGTAGCATTTTGTGGTAGGAAGAAATAAAATTTACTTCCATGGTTCACTTTACTATCAATGTTCAATTGCTTCTGGTGAAGATTGAGGAATTCCTGACATATCATTAATCCAATACCTGAACCTTCTTCATTGTCGGTGCCAGGTGTAGTGTATTGTTCATCAGCTTTTAAAATTTTTCTTTTGGTCTTTGACGAAATCCCAATTCCTGTATCAATTACAGCAATTTCTATTTCTTTTTGGGTGTGTTTACGTGCTATTATAGTAACGTCGCCGCCTGATTTTGTAAATTTTAAAGCATTTAAAACAAGGTTTCTTACAATAGTGCCTATCATTTCCTTGTCGCAGTATACAAATGCATAATCATCAATGATATAGGTGATTTTGATGTTTTTGGATGAAGCAATTTCTTTAAACAGATCTTTGTTTTCAAAAATGATATCTTTAATCACATAGGTTTGAGGTTGAAAGTAATTATTACGTAATTGAGATCTTCCCCAAATTAAAATATTGTTTAGTAAATTATAAGTTCTTCTTATATGAAAATAGATTCGTAAAATTTCATCTCTTTTTACCTTAAAATCTTTTTCTTCATTTTGAAGTAGTAAACTAAAGTATCCAATCAGTGTATTAAATGGGCTTCTTAAATCGTGAGATATAATACTGAAGAATTGGTTTTTTGTTGTATTTAGTTTTTCATATTTTTCTTTCTGAGTGCTAATCTGGTCTCTCTCAAGACTTATCTTTTTTTGAGTTTGAAAAAGTTTCTTCGAAAATCGATCAATAATAGTATTAGCAAAAATCCAAAATCCAGCTGAGGTTATTAAAAAAGTGGAGGATTGAATAAACAAAAGCTTGTTAAATGATAATAAGTGATGTTTAAATAGTGAGATTGAGATAAAAAGAAGTGTAGATATAATGATGTATATATTGGATAATTTAATGTTACTCATAGATAACGATAAGCTTGCAGTAGATATTATTAACCCGGAGTAGTATGAATCAAATGCTTTTTCAGCAGGAGTTAGATGATAATACATTAATGATATACTAAGGTTAACTATAAATAACGCAGAGGCATTAATAGTTCTAAGATATACTTGTAATTTCTCAACAAAAGATAATGCCAAAGCTGTTCCAAGTACAGGGAGCCCAATAAATAAACGAATATATAATAAGGTGTTAAAAGATGTGCTTGTTGCATAGAAATCAAGTATAGCAAACGCAGGATAAAATATTAATACAATAATTATTAAGCTACGTATGTATTGCCTATTTGAGTAAAATAACCAAAGAACAAAGTCCTCGTTTCCCTTTTTTATTTCTCCAGCCGGATTCATTATCTTTTTTAATTCTATAATTATTATGAAGTAGATTAAGTTATCTAAATCAAAATCAGTTTATAGTTCTGATATCGGAACTCAGAGGGAAAGAAAATGGTAATAGATATTCGGAAATATTTATTGAAGAAAGTAGCTTCTTGCAATAAATTTTGGCGAAAGTAGATAAAAGTTATTAATATTTAGCGAAATACGCTTAAAAAATCCTTTGTATTATTATACTCAAATGTATGTTATCGTTATAAAAAGCGGCGTTTATTTCATTTTTAGTTAATCACATTTTCTTAATCAGATATTATTAAGTACTAGAAAAACAATGAGATAAGCTTTGTGTGATAGAGGTGTTAGTATTGATGCTTTTTATGTTAATTAGTTATTGAATGGATTTATTTTGCTTTTATGAAAATCTATTATTTGAACGATTATATTTTATATTTAAATGTGCTTTAAACCAAATGTAATAAAGAGTTGTGACGTTTGTTATTGAAATATCTTATAAAAATGGTTATCAATGATAATGTAATTCGTACCCGTGATTTATGATATAAATCACGCAAAGAACTGATGTTTTACATAAAATCGACTTTCATTTTTAGTAACTTTGAGTATAATATTTATACAATCAAAATTATGCAAATTCAAGTTTATAAATTTGGTGGGGCTTCTGTTAAAAATGCCTCCGGTGTTCGCAATGTCTGTAGTGTTATCAAACGTAATACTAACCCTATGGTTGTTGTAATTTCTGCTATGGGAAAAACAACAAATGCGATGGAGGAACTTGTTGAAGCATATATGAAGCAAGATAAAAGTCTATTAAAAAATACATTTGACTCAATTGTTGAATATCACCAACAGATCATCCATGAATTATTTGAACCCAATCATTCTTTTTACGAACTATTTGATCAGATTCAGTCATCGTTGTGGGAAAGAGTTCAATTGCACCCTTCGTTAAATTACGATTTTGAATACGATCAGATTGTTTCATTCGGCGAAATATTGTCTACTCAAATAATCAGTAACTATGCCAATTATATCGGTTTAAAAAATAAATGGGTAGATGGTAGAAAGTTGATCAAAACAGATGAGAATTACAGAGACGCAGGTGTTAACTGGGGGTTAAGTTCTCAGTTTGTAAAAAAGGAAATTAGCTTTAAAGAAGAATCTGTATATATAACACAAGGTTTTATTGGTTCAACAATTAATAATATTACTACAACTTTAGGTAGGGAAGGGTCTGATTATTCAGGTGCCGTTTTTGCTCATATTTTAGATGCCGAAAGTTTGACTATATGGAAAGATGTGCCGGGAGTTTTAAATGCTGATCCTAGATGGTATCCTCATGCTAAAAAGCTTAAAGAAATTTCTTATCCGGAAGCTATTGAATTAGCTTATTACGGGGCTCAGGTAATTCATCCTAAAACCCTTAAGCCATTGCAAAATAAAGAGATTCCACTCTATGTTAAATCTTTTATGGATATTAGTTTGCCTGGCACGGTTATAGAATCAGTTGAACATTCAGGAAATAAGCTGCCTGTTTTTATTTTAAAGCCCAATCAACTTTTTATCACAATTTCACCAAAGGATTTTTCATTTATTGTAGAAGATAACCTGAGTGAAATATTTGCCATTTTTGGTAGAAATAAAATTAAAATAAATTTAATGCAGAACTCAGCACTAAACTTTTCTGCTTGTATCGATACAAAAAGAAATCCTTCTGTATTAATAGAAGATTTGAAGAAGGACTTTATTGTAAAATATAATGAAAATGTAGAGTTGGTTACTATTCGTAATTATAATGAAGATGCTATTGAAGAAGTAATTAATGGTAAAGAAGTTGTAGATTCTCAATTAAGTCGTAATACAGCTCGTTATGTAGTTAAGGAAAGTGAATGGAATTTCTCATAGTCTAATGACTATGAGAAAATTATTAATATTATACTGAATATAATTCCGGCAGTAGCAACTAAAATGCCTCTTTTAAATATTTTAGTTTTAGGCTTAAACATCCAAAAGGAAGAGATTGCTAAAAACAATAAGGCTATACCCAAAAATGTTGTTAACCATGAAATAAAACCACCTGATGGTGTTTTATGAAGATTTACTAATTTTTAGATGATTGCCGGATATTCAGATCTTTCGTAAGATACAATTCCTGTTTTTTTATTGTATTCTCCATCTTTAAAGAATAAAGATTCTTCAGTTTCTTTTTCAATATTTATATATCTAAACTTAAGAGCCCGGGCTAATTCTTCAGCTTTTAGATCTGGTTGCAAAGTTTGTTCAATATGTTTTTTAATCCTGAAGATATCGGAATTGCGATATGTTAATACAATCCCACTCAGAGCATAGATAATCATAATGCCGACTAAGAAGAAGCCTACATAACGATGTAAAATTCGTACGGTTTTCATATTATTATTTGTTTGTTTTAATATTTGACGGTAATGGAGATGAAAACCTTCGTAAAAGTTTAATCGTTTTTGATAAAGAATCCGGCTTTATATCCTCTTATGTTGTTTGAAGAATCATATAAAGTATATGCTACAAGAATTGAATGCACTTGCTTAATGTGCTTTCCTAATGTTTTATCATACAACCATGATTCCGAAAATTGAAGTTTACCAATATTGCTTCTGGGATAATCTTCTTCAAATTCTTTAATATCTTCTATGCTGTATTCTGAATTTGTATAGTAGTTATAAGCTTTTTTTTGGCCGGAATAAATACTTTCAAAAAGATCATCCACTATTTTTTTATGATCGAGATGTTTTAGTTTTTGTTCCTGCCAATCATCTGTTGAGTCAGGATTAGAAATTAGCACATCATAAATAATGGTATCTGCCCACAGTTCTAAATTATTTGAGCTTGGTGCTGTATAAACAATTTGCTTTTCTGTATTATGATTGCATGCAATAGCTGTAAAAATAATTAATAGTATTGTAGGCAGTATTGTTTTCATTTTATGATCATCTATTAAAGGTTAAACGTTCACCCATTTTATTTTCATTAAATATGCCATTGTTGAAAGCAAGGTGTCCGTTCACAAAAGTATGACTTACTTTGTGAGAAAAACTTTGTCCTTCAAATGGACTCCATCCACATTTAGAAACTATATTATCAGATGAAACTGTCCATTCAGATTCAGGATCAATAATAACAAGATCTGCTTTATAACCTTCTCTTATAAATCCTCTGTTTTTAACTTGAAAAAGTTGAGCAGGAGCATGACACATTTTGTTAACAACTTGCTCGTAGGTAAAAATACCATCTTTAGCCATTTCCAGCATGGCAACAAGTGAGTGTTGCACTAAAGGACCTCCGGAAGGTGCTTTAAAATATGTGCCCTCTTTTTCTTCTTTTGTATGAGGTGCGTGGTCGGTAGCTACAACAGTTAAAACATCATTAGCAACAGCTTTTCTTAGAGCATCTCTGTCACTCATTGTTTTTATAGCTGGATTCCATTTAATTCTGGCCCCGTATTTTTTATAATCTTCATTGGTAAACCAAAGATGATGAACACATACTTCTCCAGTAATTTTTCGATCTTCAATAGCTATGTTCTGATCCAGTAGTTCAAGCTCCTTAGCTGTAGTCAAGTGCAAAATATGTAGTCTTGCTCCATGTTTACGGGCAAGTGCAGCTGCTTTTGATGATGATTTGTAACAAGCTTCTTCTGAACGGATTAAGTGATGCATCTCAAATGGAACATCCTCACCGTATTTATCTTTGTATGTCTTTAAGTTTGCTTGAATCGTATCTTCATCTTCACAGTGAGCCGTTATTATTGTAGGTGCTTTTGAAAATATTCCGGCAAGAGTATCTTCATTATCAACAAGCATATTTCCCGTTGAACTACCCATAAATACTTTTATCCCACAAACTTTTTCCGGATCAGTTTTCAATAATTCATCAAGGTTATCGTTTGTAGCTCCTATATAAAATGAATAATTGGCAATTGATCTGTTTGATGCTATGTTGTATTTTTCCTCTAAAACTTCATGTGTTGTAGCTTGAGGTTTTGTGTTGGGCATTTCCATAAAGGAAGTTGTTCCTCCTGCAACAGCTGCTTTGGCTTCTGTATATATTTCTGCTTTATGGGTTAATCCAGGTTCTCTAAAGTGAACCTGATCATCAATAACTCCAGGAAGAAGTATTTTTCCAGTCCCGTCAATTATTTCGTCCGCTTTTGGTAAATCATCACTAGTTGTATAGATTGAACTAATGATGTCGTCAGTTATTAATATGCTGCCAATAATTGATTCACCTTCGTTAATTATCTTAATGTTTTTTATTAATGTAGAACTCATACCTCTTGCTTTTAATAATCTGAAATTACATTGTTTCTCTTTCGTACTTCTTAAACCAGCTGGCTATTTTCATTTTTATAACACCCCATACAGCTTCATTAAATATTCCGCCACTCATTTTTGATGTGCCTTTTTGTCTGTCAGTAAAAACAATTGGAACTTCAATAATGTTGAAACCGTACTTCCATGTCGTAAATTTCATTTCAATCTGAAAACCATAACCCTTTAATTTAATCTTGTCTAAAGGAATAGTTTCTAGTGTTTGACGTTTATAACATTTAAAACCGGCAGTAGTGTCCATAATTTTCATTCCTGTAATTAATCGAACGTATACCGATGCAAAATATGACATCAATACTCTGCCCATAGGCCAATTTACAACATTTACTCCAGATTTATATCTTGAACCAATAGCTAAATCAGCTCCATTCTTGCATGTATTATAAAGTTCAATTAATTTCTCTGGTGGGTGAGAGAAGTCTGCATCCATTTCAAAAATATAATTATACCCTTTTTCTATCGCCCATTTAAAACCTGTAATATATGCAGTACCAAGTCCAAGTTTCCCTTTTCGTTCAATCATGTGAAGTCTGTTTTCGTATTTATTTTGAAGATCTCGCACAATGTCTGCGGTACCGTCAGGAGAATTGTCTTCAATAATTAAGATTTCAAAATCGTTAGGTAATGAAAATACAACATCTACAATTGCTTCGATGTTTTCCTTTTCATTGTAAGTGGGAATTATAACAATACTATCAGTCACAATTAAAATTCTATATTAAATATATGTGTTGAGCACAAATGTAATAACATCAATAATATATTAAACCTTTTGATTATAAAAAACACGATGTATTATAGGATACATTGATTGGGGCGTAGTATTGTAGAATAGATTTAGGATATAATGATTTGTTTGTTGTGTATTGTTTGTTTAAGATAGAATCTTAAAATTTTTAGGTAATGGTTTTATTAAGTGAAGTTATTCTTGTATAAAAATTAAGGTTAGAAGGACTGTTGTAAGGATAAGAATCATATAGATATTAAGGAATGGAAAAATAATTTAAGAAAAAAATATAGCGTAAAGTGTTGAGAAAATGAATGTTGGAAAATAGTGATGAGAAATTTAAAGAAAAAAACAGTTAAGGTGTTTGGATTTTAAAAATAAAGTCTGTTATTTTGCATCCGCTTTTAAGGAAAAGCACAAGATTAATAACTGACATTTTTGAAATTATCACAAAGGTTAAATCGAATTAAAACAATTTGATTTAGGATTAAAAATAAGTTTAGAAAAAGAAATAAAAATTTTTCAAAATTTATTTGGAAAAGAGAAAATAAAGTTATTATCTTTGCATCCGCTTTTAGAGCGACACTCAATAAAAGGTTGAGGAGTTAAAAAGATTGAAATAAACATTTACTGAAAAGAAGTTTTGGTAAAGTTTACAAAATATAAGAATTCGAGTCATTTACGCCTT
>NZ_JAPDPJ010000051.1 GCF_026013605.1 Plebeiibacterium sediminum | reverse complement strand
ATTAAATACTCTATTCATGGCAAAGCACATTTCATTTATTACTTTTTGCTGTATGATTATTGATATGGGTTGTATATTAGTTATTTATAAACATTCAACTTTCCTGATTTCTATCTTAATAACAAGAATGACTACGCTAAATTTTGATCTTACTACCATATTATTCTTATTTAATAGATTAAAATGAATGCGTATAGTTACTTACATTAAAGTATGTCTGTATTACTTGAGCTCCTAATGTTACTCAATAAAATACTCTATTTATGATTTAAACAAATGAGATATCTCAATACAACTTTATCATCATTACTGTTTGTTGTATTGTTTTCGATATTGCTTGTATATTAGATATTTATAAACATTCAACTTTTCTGATTTCTATCTTAATAACAAGAATGACTACGCATATTTTTGATCTTACTACCTTATTATTCTTATTTAATAGATTATAATTAATGCGTACAGTTACTTATGTTAAAGTATGTCTGTTATGCTATAGTGCTAATGTTATTCAATATAATACTCTATTAATGACATAAACAATTATGATATCTCAATGCAGTTTCCTTATATATTAATATATAAGGAAAATTTATCCTTTCAGAATCATTGCAATATCTAAATATACAGTTCTAAGTAATAAACTAGTCTATTTATCCATAGTTATATTTAAAGATAACCGTGTATAGTTACTTAGATTTAGGTTAGTTTGTAATTTTAGTACTACTAATGTTGCTCAATAATATACTCTATTCTTGATTTGAATAATTAAGATATTTCAATACAACTGTCCCGTCACAACTGTTTCTAGTTGAATTCTCGATATTGCTTGTATATTAGATATTTATAAATATTAACCTTTCCTGAAATCTATCTTAAAAACAAGAAAGATTACATATATTTTGATTTTATTACCCTATTATTATTTATTTATCAGATACAAATTAATGTGTATAGTTACTTACATTAAAGCATGTCTGAAATGCTGGATCACCTAATGTTGCTCAACAAAATATTCTATTCATGGCAAAAACTATTACGACGTGGCAATACACATTTTCATTTATTATTTTTTGCTATATGATTAATGGTATTGGTAGATCTTGATTAGTGCAGGAAATAGTTAACATGTAAATGACTTTGAACAATATTTAAAGATTTTACTCAGGTTTAGTTTACCCTATTTTTAGAATATATACTTTTCATTGAGTAATACAAAGTTAATAGAGGGTGAACTTTTCTTCTTTTAACCTACTTGTAGATACTAATATGTCAATGTGTATAGATACTTACAATAATGTATAATTGCGGATTTATTCGTTAAATAATCAATAGTATGAACCAAAAATTGAATTAACATTTTGAGATATGTCATTATAATTATCATCATAGATAGAATTACTAAATATCTAAACATTAATTATTTACAAATGTCTGCTATTTTAATTAACAGATTTAATTAATCTATGATTAAGTTCATTATAGAATACCTTGTAAATAGTATCATTTCTATTTTATTTGAATATTACTGTGTATGGTTACTTATATTTAAGTGTGTTTTTGATTTAATTATTAGTACAATTATTTTAAATTCATTTAATTTCTTTGTTAAACTTAGATATATGATTGAGATTACAAAATCTGATGTTCAATCATTATAGTAAATGTTAATAATTTATTTTAATGTAATTAGTGTTATCTAATTCGATAATTATAACTTCTATATATTTGTTACTTTACAATTATTAGTATATACAATGGTTGTAAATAAAATGGAGATTAACTTTTTTATACAACTATATTAATATTAAAAAAAGCAAAACGGCAAATTTTGCCGTTTTGCTTTTTTTAAAGATAAAATTTCCACTAGGTGTAGTTACTTATCAATAATTTATATCTAAGTATCATGAACTAATACTTATTATAATTTGGTTTGAATATGATTATTTTAAAAGTTTATTTGGTAAGAAAAAGTATTTACTAAAATACTATTTTGTAATAAAGGAAAATAGATTAATATTTTTAATTCTTATTTCAGAGCTTAATGAATTCTATTCTAAATATTTAATTTGAATAAATAATTTTTTTTTTTGTGAAAAAAATATTATTTTTGATATACACACGTTTATACGAATCAAAATTCAATATGTTTCATCTTTAACTTGAATTGTACAAAATGAAGACCTAAACCAAAATCTGAAATTAGATCAAATTAACTAAACATCATGTAGACCCGAATTAATTAAACCTAAACCAAATTCATTCTACATCTCATTGCTTAATACTACATTATCAAAAATGTAATGTTCCTGCTTCCTTGACTAATATTTAATAATATTAGAATAGATTTCATTTTTATATAATATAAGCAACTAATGATATATTCATTAGTTATAGATAACCATTTAGTATACTATGAGAATTCTAACAGTAAAAAATATGTTAGTAGCATTTCTATTTATTATTTTAATAGCATGTGAAAACGAGATTGATAATGAAATATATAATAAAGATATAATTGAGAATGTATATTCCATTACCCTTTCTGGAGACCAAACAATTACATATAATACTATTCCTGAAAGAATAACATTATCAGTTAATACAAATTATCATTCAAGACCTCCCAAAGGTATTTATCAGAAATCAATAGATGGAAAAAATTGGACTAATGTTAAATATGAATATTGGAATAGGGGAGAGGATGTTATAGGTTACCAACCTGGAGCATTAACACAAACAACATACTATAGATTAATTGTTAATTCTATAATATCAAATATCATTACTATCACAATAATTGAAAATTAAAACCAAACTCATGCCTTATTCAAATAAACTAGTATTATTTATATTAGCTTCTTTGTTCAATTCTTTATCAGGAGCGTTTGCTGGTGATCTTATTTCATTGACTGCAATTGGAGATCAAGCTATTTGTAATAATAGTCAACCTGCAACAATAACATTTACATCCACAAAGGAATCAGATTTTTCAAGAAGTATTGGAGTTTATATATATACATCAACTGATCAAAGTAATTGGAGTATATTAAAAAGTATTTATTTTGATCGTTCTGGCCTAAGCTATACACCCTCAGAATTAAGCGAAACTACTTATTATAAATTTGTATCTGCGGGTAATGGTGTATCTTCTAACGTCATAACAATAACAGTTTATGATGAATTTAATGTAGGAACAGTAACAGGAACCCAAACAATTTGTTATAATACAACGCCTAATCAACTTTCAGGAGATTTTCCAACTGGAGGAAGTGATAATTACAATTTTCAATGGCAAAAATCAACTGATAATGTTTCGTGGTTTGACATTAGTGGAGCAACTTATCAATTTTATACACCCTCAGCTTTAACTCAAACAACATATTTCCGAAGAGTAGATATTGATGATTGTGGAATAGATTATAGTAATGTATTAACAGTAACTGTGAGAGACGAATTAAGTTCAGGAACAATATTTGGAACACAAACTATATGTTATAATAGTATACCTTCACAATTTTCTGGTACTTCGGCAAATGGAGGCTCAGAAAGCTATACTTATCAATGGCAAAAGTCAACAAATGGTAGTTCATGGTCTAATATATCAGGTGCCACACTACTAGACTATACACCATCTGCCTTAATTCAAACTACTTTTTTTCGTAGAAGAGATACTGATGATTGTGGAATGGTGTATAGCAATGTAATAACAGTAACTGTAAGAGACGAACTAAGTTCAGGAACATTATCTGGAATACAAACCATCTGTTATAATATAGCTCCGTTACAAATTACAGGAACATCAGCAAGCGGTGGTTCCGAAGATTACAAATATCAATGGCAAAGTTCAAACGATAATGCAACATGGTCAAATATATCAGGAGCAACATCTCAAAATTATGCTTCGTTACCATTAATTAAGACTACATATTTTCGTAGGAAGGTTATCGATGAATGTATAAGTGTTAATAGTGAGTCTATTAAAATTACAGTTAGAGATGCAATCGATGCTGGAACAATTAGTAATGATCAAATAGTTTGTTATAACACTGTCCCTTCTCAGATAACAGGGATACCTGCAAGTGGAGGTAATGGAAATTATATTTATCAATGGCAAAGTTCATTAAATGGCATTTCATGGTCTGATATAAGTGGAACAAACATCTCAAATTATACCCCTTCGACACTAAATTTAACAACATATTTTCGTAGAAAAGTCACAGATGATTGTGGGATAGGAAATAGTAATAGCGTTAAAATTACTATAAGAGAGGAATTAAGTTCAGGAACTATATCTGGAACACAATCAATTTGTTATCAAACAGCTCCTTCACAGATAACTGGAACATCAGCAAGCGGAGGATCTGGAAGTTACACGTATCAGTGGCAAAGTTCAACAAATAACTCAAGCTGGTCTTCTATAAATGGAGCAACATCACAAAATTATAAACCAACATCATTAAACCAAACAACCTACTTTCGCAGAATAGATTCGGATTTATGTTCTAGTCTTTATTCTAATAGTATTATTGTAACTGTCTTTGAGGAGTTAGAAGTTGGAAGCATATCTCGAGATCAAACTATATGTTATAATACAATACCAGAAATATTAACCAATACTGTGCTTCCAAGTGGAGGATCTGGAAGCTATTCATTCCAATGGCAAAAGTCTACGGATAATAATTTGTGGTTTGATATAAATGGAGCTACATCTCAAAATTACACACCATCTGCATTAACACAATCCACTTATTTTCGCAGAAAGGATACCGATGAATGTGCAACAGGATATACAAACTCTATTAAAATAAATGTAAATAGTGCATTATATACAGGGAATATTGAAGGTACGCAAACTATCTGTTATAATACTTTACCTAGTCAAATTAAAAGTGCTTCTGCAAGTGGTGGAACAGGAAGCTATACGTACCAATGGCAAAGGTCTACAGATAATGTAACTTGGTCGGACATTATTTCTGCCAATACGCAAAATTATACACCATCAGCATTAACACAGGCAACTTATTTCCGTAGGAAGGTGTCTGATAACTGCACCAGTGTATATTCAAATAGCGTATTAATTTCAGTTTATAATAATTTATCCGAAGGAACAATATCGGGAGATCAAACAATTTGCTTTAATAGTATTCCCTTTCAAATTGTTGGAACTTCTGCGAATGGCGGAACAGGAAATTATATTTATCAATGGCAAAGCTCATTAGATGGAAATTCATGGACAGATATAAATAATGCGAAATCCATTAGCTATACCCCAACAGCCTTAATTCAAACAACATTTCTCCGTAGAAAAGTTGTTGATGATTGTAATATTCTATATAGTAATACTGTTACAATAACAGTAAGAGAAGAATTTATTTCTGGCACCATTACAGGAGATCAAACTATTTGTTATAATACAGTTCCTGGGATATTAACAAATTCAGGTTTACCAACAGGAGGCTCAGGGGAGTATACCTATCAATGGCAAAGATCTACAGATAATGCTACCTGGTCAGATATAAGTGGTGCAACAGCACAGAATTATTCTCCCACAGCGCTGATAGAGACCACTTATTTTCGCCGGAAAGAAACAGATCCTTGTGGAACTGTATTTACAAACTCAATTCAAGTAACAGTCAATAGTGCTTTATATTCAGGAGAAATAGAAGGGACACAAACAATATGTTACAATACCGTTCCAGGTCAGATAATAGGAGAATCTGCAGAGGGTGGGAGTGGAGATATAGCTTACCAATGGCAAAAATCTACAGACAACACGCATTGGGTTGATATCATTTCTGTAAACTCGCAGAATTATACACCACCAGTACTTACACAAACCACTTATTTCCGACGAAAAGTTAGCGATGATTGTACTGATGAATATTCCAATAGCATACTTATTACTGTGTATAGTGAACTTGAGGAAGGAATTATCACAGGAGACCAATCCATATATTATGGTACTATACCAACTATGATTACAGGAAGCTCTGCCAGTGGCGGATCAGAAGATTACACCTATCAATGGCAAAGTTCAACAGATAATGCAACCTGGACGGATATTAATGGAGCAATATCGCTAAACTATTCACCATCTAATCTTACAACAAGTACTTTATACCGTAGGATAACTTCTGATGATTGTAATAGTATAGCAAGTAATAGTGTAACCATTTCCATTATTGGACAATTGCAGGTTGGAGAGATCACTGAATCACAAACGATTTGTTATAATACCTTTCCTGAGATTATAAGCGTGAAAAGTATTTCAGGAGGAAGTGGTGATTATGCCTATCAATGGCAACAGTCAGAGAACCGTACTACCTGGACAGATATTTATGGAGCCAATAACAGTTCATACCAACCGGGATCTTTACAAAGGTCTACTTATTATCGTCTTGTGGTTATTGATGAAAGCGGTACGATCTATTCAGATGTTACTTTAATCAATGTTTATGAAGAATTTACAGCAGGAACAATAAGTAATGATCAAACTATCATATACAATTCAACGCCTGAAATATTAAATTCCTCTACAGCAGCAACCGGTGGGAGTGGGGATATAACTTATCAATGGCAAAAATCTACGGATAAACTCACCTGGGTAAATATTGTTAGTGCTAACAATGAAAGTTATGCACCTGCTTCATTAACACAAACCACCTATTTCCGTAGATGTTCGGAATGTCAATGTGGAGCTTTATATTCTAATATGGTTGCTATTACGGTTACTACAGAAAATGAAATCATAGGAACCATTGGTAATAACCAAACCATCTGTTATAATACCGTACCTTCAGCCATAGAAGATATTACAACGGGGAGTGGAATTATTAGTGAGCAATGGCAGTATTCGTTAGATGGTACAGATTGGACAGATATAATTGGAGCAACAAGTAGTAGTTATCAGCCAGGAGCTTTAACCACATCTATTTATTATAGAAAGAAAGCATATACAGCCTCTAACGGAGAGTTATACACCAATATCGTTCGTATCACCGTTGATGGCATGTTGGATGCCGGTATCATTATCGGAGACCAGTCTACATGTAATAATGTTGTACCATCACCAATCACTGTTGATGCTTATCCTAATGCCTCAGAATATGAGATCATCTGGGAGCAATCCTTAAATGGTACGACATGGGAAGATATTCCAAGTATTCATACGGAATATTATGAGCCTTCCATATTAACAGAATCTACATTTTTTAGAAAGAAGATTGTATCCACATGTGGGACAGCTTATACAAATGAGATACTAATATCTATCAATGAGGCCATCGAACCTGGAACGATTGAAGAAGATCAGAATATAGGTTACAATGCTGTTCCTGATAAACTGCTAGGTACTTCAGCTAGTGGTGGGACAGGGGAATATACCTATCAATGGCAGAAATCCACTGATAATACAAACTGGGTGAATATAGCCAATGCTTATAACGAAGATTATCAACCTTCAGCATTGACAAAAACAACTTATTTCAAAAGAATGGTGACCAGTGGCAATTGTAGTGATGTAGAAAGTAATATAGTGACGGTGTATGTGGCCACGAGATTAATTGCAGGGACTATAGGTAATAATCAAACCATATGTTATAATTCTACTGCTTCAAAATTATCAGGCACTCTTGCTGAAGGAGGCATTGGCATATATTCCTATTATTGGGAGCGTTCAACAGATGGAGAGAACTGGACAGAGTTATTTGGACAAAACGACTATGAGATTTCACCGAGTGATCTGATTACTACCACCACCTACTATAGAAGAAAAGTAGTTAGCGGAACAGCTGTGGCTTATTCTAATATAGTAGGCATTGAACCATTAACAGAGGTGATTACACCAGAAATATCCTATGAGAATGAATATTGCCTTAATGAAGAGGTTACCATAAACTCTAATCTGGATAATATGTTGTGGTACGATCAATCTTTGAATTTGATCAGTAATGAAGGACAAATTCATTTCACTGCTACAGGAAGTACAAACTATTACTATCAAATAGAAGATGAGATTGGTTGTAAAGGAGATTTAAAAGAGATCAGTATTATTGTTGATTACGTCAATACCAATATTGAGACCAGTACTTTTAATAAAGAAAGTATTACCAACGGTAATAAGGTTGTTTTTTATCCAAATATAGAATCCAATCTGGATCCAGGTGAATTCAACTATGAATGGTTACTCAATCACAATGAAAAAGGATGGTATGAAACCATGTATGATACCAACCCTGAGCAGTATTTACATTGGGAAGGCTGGTATGATCTTTCATTGGAGGTGACAACACAAACAGGATGTGTTTTTAATTTTGAGAAAACTAACTTCCTTTATGTGAATGCAGAATCACCTTTGTATGGAGAGTCTAAATCCGGAGTAGGCAGGATTGAACTGAGTGAAGATTTTGGAAGCGAGTCTCCTTTTACAATAGAAGTTTATCCTATTCCTTTTGTTAATGATCTTACATTAGAAGTAAGCCATGCAAAAGAAGAGGAATTAGTAGTGAGTATTATAAATATTGTAGGGCAGACTGTATATAACACCTTTATTAAGGGGGGAGAAGACACTAAAGAACTCACGTTAAATCTATCCACACTTCAAAAAGGAATGTATATTCTATTGATTCAAGATGGTAAACAAACTTATAAAAAACGAATTATAAAAAAATAACCAGATGCCCTCGAAAGAGGGCTTAAATTCTAAACCATGAAAAATTCTATTTTGCAACTGGCCATGCTGCTTGTTGTTCTCTGCTCCTGTACCCGTACAGAGGATTATTTTAGTGATTATAATCAAGATCCGGTACTAACCATAAACAATGATATTGACTTTGTTAATGACTCGGTTAAGATCAATCAAAACTATTATGATGCTGCCTATTTGATAGAAGATGAAGAAGTGAATGGTATTCTGCCAACTGTTTTAACAGATCTCAGATATGAGATACAGGATGAAAACAATATAAGATTTGCTTTAGATCAGACCGGTAGTTTTCCTGTAACAATATCTTATAAGGACTCCTGGGGCAAGATATCCAAAGCCACTTTCACACTAGTGGTCTTTGAAAATCTGGGACCCATTGCAAAGCTGAACGTATCAGCATCTGATTTGAATGTGACTATAGATGCCAGCGATAGTTATGATCAAGATGAGAAGTATCAAGGGGGGATTGAATTGTATCGTTTTTATGTCAATAGAAAAGAGATTGATAAAACTTATCATAGTTCCATCAACTACATATTTCAAGAAGAAGGCACCTATGAAATAGGTGTACAAGTTAAAGATAACGATCAAGAGTGGTCAGAAATCATCTATAAAACGATTGAACTATGAAAAAATACATCCTGCTAATACTATTATTGTCCCCCCTTTATATTCAGGCGCAAAGTGAACAAGAAATCGGATCCATTACGCCCCATTGTTATGATTCACGGATGATAAATCTATCCTCACATTATACGGCTGATGGCGTAGGATTTGATCTGGGATATTCACGCATTAATAAGAATGCCAGTATTACCAATTTAAATTTAGAATACGATAAAGGTAATTATGCAACCAAGAACCAATACAATATTGTTTCAGCAAATCTTTGTTTAAGTAAACCCATTATTAAGAGGCAGAGATTTTATGCATCCATAGGAGGAGGAACCTTTGTGTCCTATGAAAAAATCGAGAATAGCATTCTTCATTTAAGTAAAAATAAATTTACACCCGGAGCACTGGCTAAAATGGAAGCCGAACTTTTTTTAAGTCGTTATGCGCTGTATAGCTCATTTGAACAACTATACAGGACCAATTCCATCATAGGCAATTGGCAATATCAGGTCAGTGTTGGTATTAAATATATTCTTAAATAAGCATGCAGTATACTTGGATACTCGTAGCCTGTTTTGTCATAGCGCTACTTCTTATGCTTACCATTTTGGTTAAAACACTTTTAAGGAAAGAAAATATGAATGAAGATCAAACTGATCCGCTCATTTGGATGCCAGGTTCACCAGACAATCCCATGACCCAAACAGCAGCAGAAAAGGATCTAACGCAAGGCGTAGAGGTGAGCTATGAGGAAGCTCTCAAGGAGACTATTGAAGTTAAGGCTATGCTGGAGATAAATAAATATAATTCACTAGAAATAAATCGTTTAATCTAAATTTTAAATCATGAACACATTAAAAAAATCCTTCTTTACTTTAAGTGCTTGCTTTTCATTAGCTTCTTATGTGGCCGCTCAATCCATTAGTGAAGTGGATAGTGCGCTGCAAACACAAACCACCAGTTTATTAAGTCTCATTAGTACCATATTAACCATACTATTAATCGCAGCATTTGTATTTATGGTAGCCAATATCATTTTTAATATGACCAATCAGAAAATGTCTTACACCATATTTCTTGTGGTGCTAGTATTAAAAGGTGCCTTTTTAGTCATATTTAAATAATGGAGTCAAGAGAAAGAACCTTATGTAGAATAAACAAAGAAACCAGGATAATGGGAGTCTCAGTAATGAATCTGGTTGTATTGGTAGGTTGTGCCTTGATGCCAGGGATTGCCAGTGTATATAGTCTGTTTATTACCTTTCCCATTATCATATGGATCATCCGAAAAATGAAAAGTGCCGAGAACCAGGGGTGTCCGGATTATATCTCAGAGCAGCTTAAGAAAATTCATGTCAAAGACCATTATTCAGATACGGATAATCTCATAGAAAAAATCATAGATAATGAATAATATCGACGTTCAACATATATTTCCAATTACACGCATTTCGGCCTCTAAAATTCTATCAGGTATAGGAGACATAACCTGGGGTTATAAAATTCATTTTCCGGATGTTTTTACGCTTTCTGAAACCGATTATCAATCCCTATACAATCAGTTTTTATCTGCTTTCTCTATTTTACCTGAAGGAACTGTCGTTTCGCAACAGGATTGTTACTATGTAGATGAATATAAGGACCCAAAGGCGCTTCAAAGTTTTACTTTAAAAGAGAATCATAAAAACCTGTTAGGTCGATCCTTATTAAGACATACCAGTTATTTATACATATCCTATCCGGATAAAAAGATTCATGCTTTAACCGAAAATGCCAATTCCGCAGTCAAGCTTTCGAATTATTTAAGAAATCCATTTAAAGGATTTCCTAAAACCTATGAGAAAGCCGAACGATTAAGAAAAGAATTAGGCTCTGTTTTATCTTCTATTGATGGCATTGAAATACACCATTTATCCACAGAGGATTTGGTAAATAACATCTATAGGCATTGGACTTTTGAGAATGACTATACGAAGGGTAAAAGATTAGCCCCCATATTAAAAGACGATGGAAAATTAAAAGTAGGAGATCAGTATGTAGGTGTGATTTCTATGATAAACCATGGAGAGGTCGTTCAACATTGTAAATCACATAAGGGCAGCACTGAGACCGAGGATTCGGATCTTAAGGTTGAAAAAGGCATCTCTTTAAAATTAGGCAATACCTATCAGGCAGGATTTGGTCTTCCGTTTAATCATACACTGACCAGAACTTTTATTATCCGCAATAAGGAAAGAACCAATTTGAAATTGTTTTTCGCCAGTTCAAAAGAAAGCTTTATGTCTGTGGTGGGCATGACTGATGCTACCAAGCGTATTCAGGATATCAGTGGCTTTAAGGATGCCATATCCAACCGGGGGTATACGGTTGTGGATATGTCTTTAAATGTGATTATACCCTGTCATACATTAAGTGAGCTGGAAGAAAAGACCACTATTGCCAATACAACCTTAAGAAATATCAACGATTGTCAATCCTATGTAGAACCTTTTCAAGAAGCGCTGCCCATTTGGGTCGGAACAACGCCTGGCTATACCAGGGGCAATTACCGCTCTTTTATTACAGCGATGGAACATGCCCTGACCTATTTTACCTATGAAAGCACTACAAGGGGAAGTTATGAAGGACATCTGTTTACAGATCGCTTTGGCAATCCGATCGTGATAGATTTATGGAACTCTCCACATATTGCCAATAGAAATGCGATTATTGAAGGCGGATCCGGAACAGGAAAATCCTTTACGGTCAATAATATCATTGATCAGGATCTGGAACAAGGATACCATGTGATCATATTAGATGTGGGGCATTCCTATAAGGACCAATGTATCTTTCATAATGGGAGGTATTTTAATTCCTCAGATCTAAGCTCTTTATCCTTTGCGATTTTTATTTGTTCAAAAGATAGCGAGGGCATGTATTGTCCTGATCCGGATAAATTACTTTTCATCCAATCCATACTGCTGTCGGTATGGAAAGGCGGAAATAGTGCCAATAATGAGGAATATGCCATTATCATGGACATTATTGACTCCTTTTACAAATACATAAATCAAAGCTCTAAATTTCCGGATTTAACTGAATTTTACGCCTTTGTCAAAGAGGAGTATGAAATCCAGGAGCAAAGAAAATCCATATTTAATAAAGAAGCCTTCATTATTACCTTAGAACCTTTTGTCTTTGGTAAATACAAGACCTTGTTAAACTCCAGAGAAACCATCGAACTAACCACAGAGCGGTTTATTGTCTTTGATATCGAAGCAGTAGCAGAGGATATTTATGCTTTTCCAGTGGTGGGATTGATCATCATGGAGATGGTGATGGAAAAAGTGAGAAAATTACGAGGACAGAAGAAGCGATTTATCATTGATGAAGGATGGAAGGTTTTAAAAGGTCAGTTAAGTGGCTTTGTAGAATATTTATATCGGACTTTTAGAAAAAATGAAGGATCCGTGTGTTTGGCCACTCAGGCGATCACAGATCTATATCAAAATGTAGGAAAAGAGATGGCGCGATCACTGATTGCCAATGCCGATACGATGATCCTGATGCGAAGGGGAACCGTGAAGAACTATGATGATTTAAAAGCCTGGTTGAGTCTTACGGACTTTGAAATAACCATGATGAAAGATGCCAAACGAAGGGATGAACAGGGGTATCGAGAGTTTTTTCTCAAACAAGGGGATAAATCCATGTTAGTTCGATTGGAATCGGCCAAGAAAACCATCGCTACTTATTCATCCAAAGGAGAGGAGAAGGCTCGCATTAGTAAACATTTCCAGGATACAGGCAATTTGGAATATGCCATTAATCAATATACAGAAGAAAACATCAAGCTGCATTTTTTGCAACAGCTACATGAAGAAGGTCTTATTTCCATGGACCAGTTAAAAAACCAACAGACCAAAATCACTCAGTTATGAACCTACTAAAAACCCTTATTATCAGTTTGCTTTTGCTTTTTATGACCCATCAGATCCAAGGACAGGCCATTGTTCATGATCCGGTAAATTTAGTACAAGCCGCTAAAACTACCGGTGAACTGCTCAACCTGGGAACCACCTTAGCTAAGTTAAAGAAAATAGCCAGTACCGTTGAAGAAGTCAAGGAGAATGTATCCTGGATAAAAAAGACGGCCTCGGTTATTGAGTTAATTAAAATCATTGAATCCACGACTTGTATGATCCAAAACCTCCAGATGAATCTGGAGGTCGCTGTCGACTTAGGGATAACGAACTCGTGCCTGGGGAACTTCCAATACCAGATCAATATTCGAAAATTGCAGCTGGCCGTCGATCAACTCAATTCAGTTTTAACCAAAGGTACCAAGATGACCCAGGCCGAAAGGTGGAGTATTGTATCTGTGGCATTGGATAATTTTACAGAAAGCCAGCTTAATTTTAAGGCCCTAAACATGTCCTTGGAAAGAGAAATCTATGTGCATAATTATATCAATGCCAAAGAGAATCTGGAATCAGAGTCCAAACAGGAGTATGTAAAATCTATAATCGACCTATATAACTAAAACTATGGAACTATTTGATTTTCCACGAATAACAGGATGGCTCACTAAATATACCGCAGAGATCATTCTGGTCTGTTTAAGCTTTAAAGCATTGTTTATTGCCATTGCCTTTGTCTATAATATGGCGGTTACCTTATTTAAAAGTAAAGGAATGAAACCCATTGATGTCTCCAAGATATCAAGAGTTGTGGTTCTTGCTTTTTGTTTGGTATGGTATATCCCGCTGGCTGTGACTACCAGCTCATTAATGGGGATTATGTATGAGTATTCCAAGCCTAAACTAAGTAAGACTCAAATAATGACTGCATATATCAAAGAACAAGGGGACCAGGCCAAGCAGAAGGTTATTGAAGAAAATGGTGAACCGGATTTATCCACCATGGAATGGATTCAGGCTGAATGGGCTACCTTAAAAGCCACCATAAAAACCTTCCTATTAACACAGGTGACTGGAGTTATGGGCTCCGATCTATTACTATTAACCATAAGAGGTATCGTGGCCGCATTGACCAATGTGTTGATTAAGGTCTTTTATGTCCTGGGGCCCTTTGCCATCCTGTTTTCCATTCTTCCTGGATTTGAAAGTAAGTTTTATTCCTGGCTTTCCACATGGATTACCATGCTTTTTATTCCCACAGTGTATAATATTTTGGAAGGAATCAACATCGCACACTTTGCTGAAGTGATAGAGAAAACCGGTCTTGAAAATATCATGACACATAACATCATTAACACCACGATGATTATCCTGTACCTCCTTCCATTTTGGATTGCAGGTAAAGTAGTTGGAAATGCAGATGCTGGAAGGTTCTTAAGCCAAACGGGACAATTGGCAACTATGGCCATGGGGAAAGGAGTGACCTCAGTACTCAGTAAGATGGGAAGTGTGGCAGGAGCAAATGCGGGATCCAATAATGTAGATAATATAAGTGATGCATCCAGAGATGCGATGAGTGTAAAATAAAAGATATTATGCTGAACGAAATCAATAGTTATAGAAAAGAACATAAGACCTTTAAAATACTATTTTTAATAGGAATTATGGGTATGTCTGCAGTAGTAGGTATCTCTGTGTATTACAATTATCGACTGATTCAAAAATTTACCAATACCACATGGATTGCTGTCGATGGAAAAGCCTATAAGGCGGAGCTCAAACAAGGATTCCAATATAAAGATCGGATCTATGAAAGAATCCTTGCGGCCAAGATGTTTTATAAATCCAGGTATGCTGCAGACCGGTATAATCAGGAGTCAAATATTCGTGAAGCCCTGGAGTTATGTGGAAACTGTTCTGAAAATGTACTAATAGGCTATGATGATGAAGGGATGCAACAAAATATCAAAGAGAAAGGATGGGTCTATCAGTGTCAGATTGATTCGGTTTTGATGGAGGATGACTACACGGGCTATGTCTTTGGCAAACAAATTATCATCACCAAGACCAAAGATCTTAAACGCAATATGTATATCCGTTTTAAGAGTAAAGATTTGAACTCGCGTGCAGACAAGAATCCACTGGCTATTGTTTTGGATGAAGTGGATTGTTTTAATAATAAAGTTTTAGACTATTAATATGGATTTTCAGGATAAAAAAGTAAAGGTAGGTATTGCCCTTATTGGAGGCGTATTAGTGGCCTTATTTGCTTATTTAGAGTATAAACCCGAACCATCCTTGACAAAGGTATCTCCTTCGGGAAAGATAAAGCATATTGAGAGCAATGAAGATTCTCAATTGGAGCAACTTCGAAAAAAACAAAGAAACTATAAAAGAGAAGTATCCGATTATTCCTTCAGTGATTATTTGAACAATCAGATAGATCAGGATACCTATCATCCTGAGCAAGATACCATTCTTCTTAAGGGGGAGAAGGAGATTCATAAAGATGGAACATCTAAAGCCATCGTTTATAAAGATGATCCTCAGCCTGTTAAAACGTCTTATTTTAAACAATCCACCTTATCCAACAGTAGTGATCAAAAGGAGTTGGAGAATACAGAGTCTGCAATTAGTTCAAAGAAAACGATTGTAACTCATTCTAAATACACTACAACTAACAATCTTCAATCCCCCTCAATAAAGGGAGTATCATCTGAGGAGGTAGAAGCAAAAACAGTTCGTAGGGTAGGGTTTGCCAGTAATTTTAAAGAGGAGGGGAGAAGTGTGAGTGCTCACAACGATCAGGTTAGCGATGATGCCGGGATGAAGCCAGGATTAAAAGTGGCCATATTGCAAACCCAGAAAGTAAAAACGGGGGATATCATTTTATTACGGACTATTGAATCCGGCAGTTTAAATGGAAAAACAATTCCATCCAATACCATTGTAGAGGGAAATGTAAGACTATCCAAAAATAGAATGGATATCATCGTTGAAGCGCTTCAGGTGGGAGAGAGTACCACCTACTGCGATTTATACGCTTATACCCTAACTGGTAACCAGGGCTTATCCTTGAATAACGAGATCAACTACGAGATTAAAAATGATGCCACAGCTACTATTGTGGATGAAGTGGCCCAAACTGTTAATGTTCCCTATTTAGGAGCCCTGACACAAGCCGCCACGCGAAAAAAGATTTCCGATCCTGTGGTTGAGCTAAGAAAAGGCACTAAAATGGTATTAAAGCAAAAATCCTAACAATATGAGACAAAGCTATTTTATCCTCATGCTTGTTTTTATTCAGACCTTATGCTTTGCTGAAAACAAGAAATATAAAACTATAGAAGTCGGGTTGACTACTACAATCCATGTGATTTTCCCTTCGAATATCATTAGCTATGATATTGGACTGGGTAAGACGGGAGAATATGAAGATATCTTGTCTGAGCAACCCAGTAAAAACAGGTTGAAATTGGCGGCAGGAATCGCCCATTTTCAAAATACCAATCTTTTTGTTGAGACCGAGAAAGCTTATTATAATTTTATATTAACCTATAATGCTTTTCCGGAAAATCAATTGATTACCATAGAAAAACAGGATGCTGTTCAGTTTAAAAAGATCGCGACCACTCCGGCTAATACTTCAGAAAAAAACGAAGAAAAGGATATGATTGAATTATCCGAGGATAAGTATGTTGCATACGTGTGTAAAGATTTATATGAAAAAACAGAACATTCCTTTTTATCGGCAAATGCTGCCTTAGGTATCATCTTTCAACTGGATAATATCTACGTCAAACAGGACAAGCTCTACCTTAAATTCAGCATTAAAAACCAATCTAATGTAAAATATGAAATCGGTTATTTGGGTTATCTAATCAAACTAAAAGGAAAAGGGAAAAAGCAAGGTGTGGTGGTAGATGAGACGGTTAAGCCTTATTATACTTATCAAGCCTTCAATGAAATACAATCCTCAAAGGAAGATAAGGTGATTGCGGTATTTGACAAATTTACCCTGGATAAAAAGAAGAACCTGATCGTCAACCTATGGGAAAAGGAAGGGGAGCGGATGATTGAACTTAAAATCAATCCCCAGCAAATTGTAAAAGCGCAGATCATTAAAAACTAAAGATATGGATCAGGAAAAGAAAAATATCATATGGATCTGTATCAGTGGGATTATCATTAGCGTTTTCTTATTGGTTTTTCATTGGATTGCGGTATATGAACTTATCCACTTTCATCAAAGTGCAGGAGTGGACTTATTGTTTAAAGTACTCTCCAAAATCAATACTTCGCAGCATTTAACCCTACTTAGACTTATGGTTGTTGCCTTAATTATAGCCACTACTTTTTTTCAAAAGTTCAAGGAAAAAAGTAAAACCACACAGGTGGCCCTTATTGCAGTACCTATTTTGATGATCGCGTTTTTTAAAGGATATACAGCATCCGACTTCTATGCCATATATCTCTATCCTATGGTGTTTGTTTTCACCATAGTTCTATTACCCCTTGCAGCATCACATCTGTCAAGCATTGCCTTATCGGATCAGAAACCATTAGGCATAAATCGTGAGAAAGGAGAAAATCCATTACCTGTGCAGACCAAGGACAAGGGTACTTTATGGATTCCCAATGCCGCTGCCGGTATTTGGGTAGAAGGGGCAGCAGGATCCGGTAAATCTTTTAGTATGGTGATTCCCCATATATTTGAGTTTGCAAAAAGAGGCTATGCCGGATTGGTATATGATTATGAAGGTAACCTAAATGAAAAAGGAGGTCTATTAACCAAAGTAGTGTATACGGCATTATTAAATAGCCACTCTAAAGTCAAGTTTGCATTTATCAATCTGACGAATCTTCCCAGAACAGTCAAGGTAAATCCCATCTCCCCTAAATATATCAAATCCTTTGATGATGCGTTGGAGATAAGTATTGCCATCATGGTGAATCTGAATAAAGAATGGGCTACTAAAAGAGATTTCTGGGCAGACAATGCCATCTATGCCTTTGCAGGTACAGTGTGGCATTTTGTACATTCCAGACCCCAATTGGCTACCATACCTCATGTCACAGAATTTCTTTTAAATGACTTTGAGACTGCTATGCGAATCTTACTTCAGGATAAAGAGGTAGCGCCTTACATTCGGCCTGTGATATCTCCTTTTACCAAACAAGGCGCAGGAGGACAAGCTGCAGGGGCAGAAGGATCCACACAATTTAGTGTGGCTAAGCTTAGGACCAAGGAAAGTTATTATGTGCTAGCCCCTAAACATGGAGAAGAGATGGGCTTGGATATCACCCATAAGGATCATCCAATTATGCTATGCCTGGGAAATTCTCCAGGTCAAAGAGGTGTGCATACCCCTATAATTGGAAGTATTATACAGGTGTGTAGAATGCAAATGAATCAGCTTGGCAAAAACAAATCCATCTTTATGGCCGACGAGCTTCCAACTATTTATATTGATAAGCTGGAAACCCTTCCTGCTGAAGCTCGAAAAAAGGGAGTGGTAACCTATCTGGCCCTACAAACATTTGCCCAATTGGAAGAAGCCTATGGAAAAGATCGGGCGCGTATCATTCAGGATAACTGTAGTAATATCTTTTGTGGTAAAACATCCGTGGATTCTGCAGAAAAAGTAGTTCGGATGATGGGGGAATATAAAAAGGATGATCTGTCTCATTCTTATAATGAATCCTCCACCTCGAAAAGTGTGAGAAAACAATATGATAAAGTCATCAGGGTAAATGATATTACAGGACAAAAGCCAGGGCATTTTACAGGTATGGTCACAGGAGGAGAACCACCATTTTTCTCTGTGCAGACTAAAGAGCAGCATTTTGAGCTAAAAGAGATACCGGCATTTAATAGAGAATTACTAAAAAAGGATGGCCTTGAGTTTTCCAAAGAAGAAGTAGAAGCCATTGTAAATAAGAATTACAAACGCATCATTGAGGAAGTTGATTCCTATATATCAGAATATTGTACCACAGCCTAATACCTTGTCTTATGAATGAATTGAATTGTATACTAGAATCTAAAGGCTACAGTAAAGAGATGATCCTATCGGAATATATTCATTATTCGGATGGTCAGGAATCCTTATATCTTTTTCTAACAGAGCTTGGGCCTATTGTGATTCATCGTGAGAAAAGAGAACTCTTTGATAAAGATTCGCTGGCTTTCTATTTTGATTCACCTAAAAATATTAAGGGGCGAAAGGAAATGGATGATTCCATAAGGGAGGTAAAATATGCAGATGTGTTTTTAAGTCTGTATGATTTTAAGCCAACCCAGGATAAAGAGCTCTGGAAGGATTATCGTGATCGGGACTCTGTGCTATTGTTTCACAATAAAAGTATTAAGGGCTATGCTTATGGATCTAATGGGAAAACAGTTTTTAATACTAAGGACCAAATGGCATGCTGGTCTCCTGCAATGGAGGATATGAAACCAGATTTAAAACTACTATTAACCTCTAATATTAAAGATATCCAAGAGCGCTCCCCCCTTTATAATAGTGTTTTGATTCAGGAACATTATGCTTCTATTGCAGAAAGAATGGATCGGTATGGATATGAGCATATAAGGTTTAATCAGGTTCTATTGTGGTTTTATGGTAATATTCATTATCTGAATGGTAATACGCCTTCTTTTACACTGGTATCAAGGCATCAGGATAGCTTGACCGTATATGGCGAAAAGATGGATTGTCTTGAGGACTATGAGGAAAAGGAATATCCTTTTAACTGCAAATATTGCTTTACAATAGAAGATCGGATTTTAAAGCAATTGATACATGAGTTAAGTGAAAAATATGATGTTGACATAATAGATTGCATATAAAGACTATGGATTTTAATGAGTTAAAAAATAAAGTAGATTTAATAGCCTATCTATCCAGAGACGGCTATAAGAAAGACCCTAAGAAATCATCCTCAAGACAATTTGTTTTCAATGGTCCTTATGGTGATAAGCTTCTTGTATTAAAACATAGTAAATCAGGTGATTTAATTTATAAAAATCTCCATGATGATAATGATTATGGTAATATCATCAATTTAGTGGCGAATCGTATTGAAGGCTTTGTTAATACCAGTAGAAAAACCAGTGCCGATTTTGCTAAGGCAGCGGATGTTTTAAAGGAATTTTTAAATATACCTAAGGAAGATAAAATAATACTGGACAAGATCAACCATCGTAAAGCCGCTGTCTTTAAATATGAAAATTATAATCCCCAAACCTTACATGATACCTCGTATTTAGAGAGTCGAGGTATCACAAAGAAGATATTAGATGATGAACTTTTAAAGGGTACGATCATTAATTGTCAGCGCTATAGTTATAAATCAAAATCCAATTATGGTTCACTGATGACTGGTTTTCCATGTACCAAGGAAGGTCAGATGGTTGGTCTGGATATGAGGGATCCAGAAGAAAAACTTTTTGCTGCCGGAAGTAAAAAAGCTGAATCCTTTTGGTCCTCACATTATCAATCCCATCATAAGAATGTAGTGGTGGGAGAGAGTCCCATTGATTTGATTTCCTACCAACAAATAAAAGGGGGGAAAGATAATTTCCTGCTTTCTACCAATGGTACCATAAGTTATCAGCAGATAAACATGATTGTGGATATGATTCAGAAAGGAACATTTAAAAGACTCATCTCCTCTTTTGATAATGATTTTGCAGGATACACTTTTGATTTAAAATTGATTAGAGGTTTGATAGGTGAGGATAAGGTAAAGTTGATTACTGCCAGAAAAGATTATTTAGAAGCGCAGATCAAATTAAAGGGATTAACAGCACAAAAATATGAGATCACCAGTATCTTGGAATTAAAAGCACTTGTAAATAAGTTGATTGCTTCTTATCAGCTTGAGCCTATTTATATACTTGATAAAGCACCAGGTAAAGACTGGAATGAGCTTATTGATACTTCGAAAAAAAAAAGTTTAAATCCAAACAATCCTAAGAAGATGAATACTATTGAAAATAACAAAAAACAGGACCCTAAAAAGGAGGATGCTATAGAAAGGAGTACTCCCAATACATTGAATGACTATAAGTATGATCCTAAAGATATTGCCGGAGAACTTATTCATTTTGGATGGTCCAACTATAAACATGAAGAAGGAGGAGAAAAAAGTTATTTTCTTCAAATCAAGGACCATCATTCACAAAAGGAAAGGACCCTTTGGGCTAAGGATTTTTCAAGAAATATTGAGGAAAACAACATACATAAAGGAGACTTTATAAAAATTACTTACCAGGGATTTGAAAATGTAGAAGTTAAAGTCAAGCAGAAAGGTAAAGACGGTAATTTGTCTTATAAATCGATACCTGCCAAAAGAAAAACCTATGATGTGCAAACTATCGATAAGAAGGATTATATCAGTAAACAACAGGCTTATCACAAGGGTATAGAAAAGAAGAAACAGCAAACGTCTTCAAAGATGAAGGGGGAAGAGTCTGCTTTGACCTCCAAAGAGAAAGAGGAAAAGGTGGTTTTAGCACCAAAAGCTATAGAGGTATCTAATAGAATTCCCAAGCAAATTCAAGGCGTCAATTTATCTAAGGAAGATCAGGAACGACTGGCTGATGGAGAGACCATATTATTAAAAAATATGGTGACCAATAATGGGATTATGGATGGTTCTGTAGAACTAAAGCCAAATAAAGATGGTGTATTAAGTCCATCAATAGCTTATGCCAGACCCTCAGAGGTGATTATCAAAGACAAAATATTGAAATACAAATTATCCAAAGAAGAGAAACAACACCTGGAAAATGGAAAGGTATTAGGCCCTCTGGAACTGGATAAAGATTTTAAAGCCTATCTGCAAGTAGATAAGGCACAGAATAGGGTGGTTATTAAAACTGAAAAAGAAATTGGAGTACCCAAAACCATTGGAGGTTATGCTTTATCATATGGGGATAAGAATAGATTGGCCAATGGAGAGAAGATGTTACCCAGAGTGTTTAAAGGTAAACATGGCTATTTTATGGCCAATGTCAATATCACCAAAGATAAAACAGGATTGGAGTATTCAAATATTGTGGCTCTAAGTAACCAGGAAGCCATTCAAATGATGGATTCAATCAACAGTAAAACCTATTCCAATGAGTTAATACTGGAGAATATCGTTGGTGTCACAAAAGATATGAAGACTCAAGGGAAAAGTCAGGAAAGCAATAAAGAGCAAGTCCTCAGATCATCAGAAAATACGGAAAAAACTAAATTAAAAATAGATGTAGCCTTAAGTGAGAAGTTAAAGGACAGAATAAAAAATAATGACAGTCAAGGGGTAGGTGAAATTCTATCTAAAGGATTTAACCCTACTGAAGAACATCAGGATTTGATTAAAACACTATCCAAAGAAGGAGTCGTTATTTCAGATGAGATCAAAACAAGAATTACAACAAAATTAAGTACAGAAAAAAATCAAAGTATCAATATATAAAAACAAATAAAATGGAATTACAGGATTATTTGCCAACAAATCAGGATGAAGAAATGGATGTTCTAAGCGATCCAATAGCCAAACGTGCAAGAGATTATTTTGAAGAAGTCCATCCGGTAGAATATTTAGCAGCTTCATTTGATAATACACTTGATCAAATCATCATCTATGCTGTAGCGAATTACAATTTTACTTGTAGCAAGCATATTACCAATGGAGGAGATACCTCTGTTGCTGATGAAATAGCAATGGATAGTTTGATAAAAACTATTGAAGAAAAAATTGTCGGACTTGTTAAATATTAGAAGATGAATAAAAAACAAGCCTACCAAGATAATTATATCGCTATTGAGGAAATATTTAAAGGAAACAAACGAGTTCCCAAGTCATGGGATTCAGAGAAAATAAAATTGTATACTGGTTATGGAGCTTTAAAAGAAATCCTTCTGGATCCTGAAAAATCAGAGCAATGGACAAAATCCTTGGAACCTTATAAAGGAGAGGTGGTTAAACTTAATAATTTGATAAAGGAAAATTTATCAGCCGAGCGTTCTGATGCAATGCTTGATTCTCTTAAAGAATCTGTATTAACCTCTTTCTATACTCCAGATGCCCTGATTAAGAATATGGTAGAACCTTTAAAGGAAGTTCTTCTAACGGGATCAAATCACCAGTTAAAGATCCTGGATCCATGTACTGGAACTGGGAATTATATAAATAGTCTTCAGGATATTTTTAAAGACACAAGCTTTGAAATTACCGGCTTCGAAAAAGAAAGAGTGGCTGGATGGATCGCAAAAAAGACTACAGAGGCCAAAGTACACCTTTCTCCCTTTGAAAAAATTGATACTCTTGAGAATCAGGAAAAATACCATTTGATTGTTTCTAACATTCCCTTTGGGGATATTGCTATATATGATAAAGCGTATATTCAAAGTAAAAATCCACATCTAAAATCCTCATTAAAACATATTCACAATTACTTTTTTGCCAAGTCCATTGATAAATTGGAATCAGGAGGTCTGTTAGCTTTTATTACTTCCACAGGTGTTATGGATGCCCCGGGAAACAGTTTTATAAGAGAGCATTTAATGAAAAATGCAAAGCTTATCACTGCCCAACGACTTCCTAATAATACCTTTGAAGGAACCGAGGTTATCTCTGATATCATCATACTTCAAAAAAGATCTGGCGTTATTGAAAATCTGAATCAACTCACCAGTATTGAGAAAGCTTTTCTGGGGAGCAGTCCAATAGAACTAGAAGGATCGAAGGATAGCTTTTTTATGAATGACTATTATAAAACCAATAGTAATCATATTCATGGACAGCTAGCTCTTGGTAGTTCCTATGCTGGAAGGAAAATATTAACGATTAATTCAGATGAATTTGGACTCTCAAAACTAAGGGCATCCATCATAACAGATATTACAGAAAACTTTATCCAGCCTCATAAAATAAATATAGAAGAAAAGTCTGGAGATACAAGCATAACTGTTCTGGAGAATATAACTGAGACGAGCGCATTAAATATTGAATTTGCAGATATTTCTCCCAAAGCCTTTGTGATTAAAGGAGATACTTATCCTATAAAAGAGGTATTGAGTAATGAGTTAAATGGTAAATGGAATAGAACACATAAAGGATGGATGTATCCAAAATCAAGAGAGGAAGAAATTAGAGGTTCTCTTTCTGAAATCCTTCCACAGACAGCAGAGGCAAAAGAAAAAAAGGAAGTATCAAATAATAAACTTCAATCTGAATATACTATAAATAGTTCCCTCCCCTTAAGTTTTAATCTTAAATCTGTTGAGCTTACTTCCTTGAATCTGGACAAAGAATTATTAGATCTTATTCAAGGAGCTAAAAGCAATGATATCAAGACTCTGGTAAATGTTTCTTATCAGGAAGATTATATAAAAGGATATAGAGAGGAGACTTTTAGTTTGGTCAAATTAGAAGGCGAGATAATTAATTCTATTGGTATTGAATATACAATTGGGTATCCGCAAAGAGGTCAAAGACCAGAGACAATAAAGGAATGTATTGAGGTAAATTTAAATGCACACTTTAAATCACTGGATGCACAAGAACACCTGCAAAAATGTGCTCAAAAGGAAAAACAACTTGATTTGTTTTCAAAACCATCTCCTGTAGTACAACCCTATCCGGTACTAGATGAGAATAAGATTCGAGATATAAAAGATCATTCGAAAATTGGATATATCAATCTCTATAGAAAAGGAAGGATAGAGGATCTAGTTAATAATGGAGCGATAAGATATATTCACAGTAATCCAGCGATTCATGATTATTTTAAGAAAGTAACCGGTTTTGATTTATATACCAGTGATAAACCTGAAACCAGAGCTCAGATAATAAAGGAATTAACCGATTATCGCCAAAATCAAATTAAGGATCAAGCTTTAAAGAATAAGCCGCCTAAACCAACAAAATCCAAAACAAAAATCTCATTTACAACACCTAAAACTCAAAAAAGAATTGAGCCTCAGGAAAGCTTTAAAACTCCTGAAGAATTCATTCAAGATCATGTTCAAAAAAATCTCTTAAAAGAGGGAAATATTAGTTCCTACAATGGTAGGATTGTGAAGTTAATCAAACCTAATGATAAGTGGGAGCTGGAAGATGTTCAGGTAAGTGGCGTAAGAATAAAAAGGGCAGAGGGAATTATTGATATACGTTATCAATTTGAGAAACTTCAGATCCTGGAGCATGCTGATAATCCGAATTTTCAAGAGATTGATATACAAAGGGCAGAGCTCAATAAGGTTTATGATGCATTTATTGAGAAATATGGAGATTTAAATAGTAGGGCAAATGCCTCAGTAATCAACCATGATCATTATAACTATGAACTTAAATCTTTAGAAAGGGAAGAACATGGTGTTTTTGTTAAAAGTGATATTTTCCATCGCTCCTTATTGCATTCGGATTTAAAGAATCAAAAGGACATTGATAATGTGAATGATGCAGTTTCTCAAAGCATTAATCAATTTGGAAGTATCAAACCTGAATTTTTAGCATCTTTACTTCATAAAAGTGAAGGTGAGATCCTATCTGAAGCGCTAAAAGAAGGCATCATCAAACCGAATCCCGTATTTCCTAAAGATTGGAATTCATTTAATGCGCATCAGTCACTTGATCATTTTAAAAATATTAAATACGAATTTGTTCTTCCTCAGGAGTTCTTATCTGGTTCGATCCAAGATAAAATCACTGCATTTGAGCAAAATCCTTATGCTACAGATCAAGACATCACCAATACCTTGATCAATGAGTTAAAAGAAGTCCTACCTCAAAGGTTGACCATTAAAGACATTGATCCAGTGTTTGGTGAAAGATGGATTGATGATCATATCTATGAGAAGTTTATTCAAGAAACTTTAGAGTGGGATTATAAAGTAAAATATCTTGAAGGTAGCGATACCTATCATATTTCAAATAACACTTATTATGCAGGAGGGAACAGCGATATCTATGATGTCAAATGTTCCAACGGAAGAAGAGTCCGGACCTCACAGATATTTCAAAATGCCTTTAATGATACCTCTACAAAAATCACCTATACCGTGGATGAAGTAACCAAGGTGGATACAAATGCCATGGCGGAGGTGGAAAATAACGTAAATAAGATTAAAGAAAAATTTAAAGCTTTTATCAATAAGGAGACAGGGTATCATGCTGGCTTGGAAAGAAAATATTTTCTTCTTCAATTACAGAATGTAAAAAATGAAAATGCTACCATCCCTTTAAACTTTAACCAGGTACAACACTTTACTCCAAGAGAACAACAAAAGGCAGCTACCTGGCAGATTATACGTGATAATGGAGGACTAATAGATCATAAAGTAGGCGCAGGGAAGACCTTAATAGCAGCAATGGCCGCTGTGGAAATGAAAAGAATGGGTAAGGTCAATAAACCTATGATCATTGGCTTGAAAGCCAATACAGAGGCTATTTATCGGGATATTAAAAAAGCTTATCCAACAGCCAGAGTTTTATTTCCAACAGAAAAGAATCTTTCTCCATCGTATAGAAAAGAGTTTTTTCACCGTATGATGAACAATGATTATGATGTGATCATCATGACGCATGAGCAGTTTGGAAAAATTAAACCTTCTCCAAATACATCAGAGAAATTAATCAAGGAAGAAATCAAAAACCTGGATATTGACCTTGAAGTATTAAATGGAGAAAACCAGCCCAATAAGATGCAAATCAAGGGGCTTATTAAGCGAAAAAACTCATTGGAAGTGAAGTTAAGAACGCTGCAGGACCAGATGAAAAAAGATGACCTTCCTTCTTTTGATAAAATGGGAGTGGATCATCTATTTGTGGATGAGTCTCACATGTTTAAAAACCTGCAGTATACCACACGTCATTTTCAGGTTGCAGGGTTAAGTCCATCAGATGGAAGCAACAGGGCTTTTAACCTATTATCAGCAGTGCGCCATATACAGGACCATCATAATGGCGATAAAGGAATCACCTTTTTATCTGGTACACATATTTCTAACAGCATCACAGAAATGTACTTAATTTTAAAGTATATGCGACCTAATAAGCTAAAAGAATTAAGAATGCCAACCTTTGATGCCTGGGCCAAAACATTTGCTTTAAAATCTACTGAATATGAAATCACATCATCCAATGATATCAAATTAAAGGAAAGATTCAGGCACTTTATTAAAGTCCCTGAGTTGGCTAAGCTTTATAACGACATTGCCCATGTTGTCAATGAATATAACCTGAAAGTGGATAAGCCTAAAAAGAATGAGATATTGGTAAATATTAAACCCACAGAGGAGCAGCAAGCTTTCTCTGCCAATCTTTTGCAGTTTGCAAAAACAGGGGACCCTCATTTAATAGGACGTACACATCTAACAGAAAGAGAAGAGAAAGCAAAAATGCTCATTGCTACCGATCTGGCTAAAAAGATGAGTATTGATATGCGTCTGGTTGATTCCTCAGAATATTCTGTGGAATCAGGATCGAAGATACCCGGACTTTGTCAGAATATTCATGACTATTATAATAAATTCAATGATTTTAGAGGAACACAAATTGTCTTTAGTGATATAGGAACGCCTACAGCAAAATTGAATTTGTACCAGGATATTAAGGATCGACTTATTGAAGAATATGGGATCCCTTCCGAGCAGATTGCTTTTGTTCATGATTATAATACAGATAAGAAAAAAGCTGAATTTGAACATAAAGTAAATGAAGGGGAGATACGTATTGCCCTTGGATCTACGCAGACTATTGGTACAGGTAAAAATATTCAACAAAGAGCTTGTGCAATGCATCATTTGGATATCCCATGGACCCCGAAAGACTATGAGCAAAGAAATGGGAGAGGGGAAAGACAAGGAAACTGGTTAGCAAAGAATCATAATAATAATACCATTGATACTTTTATCTATGCGACAGAGAATTCACTGGATGGATATCGCTTTGCTTTGTTAGGCACAAAACAAAATTTCATTGACCAGATTAAAACCTCTTCAGTAAGTTCACGAACAGTAGATGAAGGAGCAGGAGAGAGTGTTTCTTTTGCTGAATTAGCTGCAGCTATTACAGGAAAGACCGAACTTCTAGAGATCACGAAAAAGGATAAAGAATTAAAATCACTGGAGACCAAGCAGAAGGTAGCTGAAGATCAAATCAAAAGTGCCGGATGGGAAATAGACTATCACACTCAACAAAAAGAGATTCGGCTTAAGACTCTGGCTACATTAAAGACTGATCGAAATGAATTTCAAAAAGTATTTCCTGATTTAGATCCATATGATATTTCAGACAAGCCAATAATAATCAATAACAAGGCGTATAAAGATTTTATGGAAGTTGGAAAAGAGATACACACTAAAGCCAACCAGGTGATTCAGAACAATCCACTATGTGGAGAACAACAGTTACTTTCTTTTGGTAAATTCTCTGTTAATCTGGAGTCTGAAAAAGATTTTGATAATCGCGTGGTGTACCACCTGTATGTAAAATCAGAACAATCAGGAATGAAATATACGCACCCTGACTCAAGTGGAAAACTTACCAAGAGTCATGAGCCATTAGCAAAGGTGATTCCTGGGACCTTACTATCCTTAAACAAAAAGATGGTTGAAAATAATAAGGGTATAGAGCGAGCAGATAATAAAATCCATACCAATGAGAGGATTATTAAAGAAGGAGCATTTGATTATTCTGAAAGGATCAATCAACTTAAAGATGAAATTAAATCATTACAAAATCAATTAGATAGTAACGAGTTGCATGTAGAGACGGTGTTGAATGAACCTAAAACCGAGTATTCAGCATTGACTAAATAGGATATCAAAAAATGTAGTTCATAGTTCATAGTTCATAGTGATTGCTCCGATATGGAGTTAGGGTGGAGAGGGGCTTAATGTCCCTCTTTTTAGTACATCAGTCAACCCATTTGATTTAAGAATCATATCTTTGTAATGATATCTGGGAACAACGAATCCAGATATCCATTTTCTGAAATTCAGAAGTCAGGAGTTGAGTTTTCAACCTGGCTTCTTTTTCAATTATAGGATTACCGAGTTCTCTTTAGATCTGCATGTTTTCCAAAAAATAGTATTCAGAAAATCTCTAACATACAAGAGTTTAATTCCTTTATAATCCCCCTGTGTATTTAAGTATACCTGAATCATTTTCTGGGATACATATTTCTAAATGGAAAGAATGAGTATGAAAAGATCGTAAATTTAAATCAAATAGCAGAAGTTTTGTTGTTTCTTCTTTTATTTAATGAAGTATAGGTTTTGACTTAACGTTAATTTGTATATCTTTAGAACAAATCATTCAAAAGGTTTTCCCTACTATCACAAGTATTAAAGGAGAGTAACGATTCTCCTTTTTTGTTATTCTAAACAGTCTTATTCGGAAGGATAAGGATTTAAAGACAGGAAAATTATTATTGTATTGTAAACATTGGTTTTTATAGAGTTTACTCAAGATTTTAAGATTATCTCATAACTGTTTTTAGAAATACACTAGACCCTTATTATTGCTATTGTTAATTACAATAAAGTTCATCCAAATTATAAATCATTTTTTCAAATTCCGGTAAAATCAAGTCTATTTCAAAAACTTTTAAAGCATATTCTATAGTAGAACAATAAGTACATGGATAATCTTGTAATAACTGGTTAACGTATAAATGTGTAAAAACTGTTCTATCCGGATTATCTGCCAAAAGTACTGTATTGTAATTCTTTTTTATGATATCTATCCGGAATGTTCTCATTTTAGGGATGTCATCTATAATATCAATTAGATTACTGGTTTCCCTTAGGTCTACTAATACATTTTCTATACATTCCCATTCTTTTCTTAACATGATGGTATGATAATAATTTTTCCACTTATTTATTGAAAATTCACCATAAACACGATACACAAACAGCTTTTCCAATGGAAAAACTTATATTTTATTCTCATTAAAATAATTCGATTAGATATTAATTTCTCAACAAAAATAGTTTGAAAGAGTATAAGAATGGTGGCCTAATACAATTTAGAATACGAACTAAAATACTATTACAAATAATTTACGTATTTCATTTACTCAAATATAAGCATTAGTTATAAATAATCCTATCTTACATTTTCTCTGTATTAAACTTTTATTGTTAACGATAAACAGGAGTTTATTTTTTAAATTTCTCCTGTTTAATGAAATGAAATACTAAATATTTATTAACCAGGGTTTTGGTTATAAAAGATTACGTATTATGATATGCCTAATTTTAAAGATTATTGTAAAGAGTTTTAAACTCGAAATAACAATCTGAGCAGAATATAAAGGGATCAATTCGTAATATGGATTAGGTAAAATTAGACTTAAAAAATATCCTCATTTAAATATGAACAAATAAGGCTTTATGAATTTACAAATTAGAAATGTAACTCTACTTAAAAAGTTCCTTTATTGTTTTCATGGGTAGAAACATCTTTCCGCTGTCAGGTAATTTAGTAAATCCATATTTATTATAGAATCGTTCAGCATCTTCATCTATGGGGTCAACGATAACTGCAAATGCTCCAATTGAATCTGTAGTATCCGAACACCTTTTTAATGAATCAATTAATAGAATTTTACCTATACCTTTTTCTTGAAACTCTTTGTCAATTGCTAATCCTCCCAATAGTATTGTGGGAATAGATGAATACGATTTGGGTAAATTTTTCCTATAAGAATCAGGAATTAATTCATTTGAGATGCTATTACTTGAAAGTGTATAGTATCCAGAAATTCTATCAACTTCTGTATCAATTAACACGAAACAAGCTGATAACTTTCTTTTAACATCCTGTTTTGCTTGGCGCCAAAAATAATTATCCAACAAATCTTTCCCACACGAAAAATTTATTCTGTCATGCTTAGTATTAAGCGGTTCAGTTAAATATCTCATTTAGATATTAATTTATTATACTCATCCTTGGCAGAAATCAAATCTTTATTTGGTTTTGGTGGATTCACTAAAGAATCAAAGAAAATCTCTTTATCTTTCTGTGATGCAATTATTTTCTCACGTTCCTCAATAATTTCCTTAGCTTTATTTTGAACAGTTACTATAACAAAGTCTGTTAGATTTCTATAGCCACCTAAAATTGCTGCTTTCTCAAAAAGCTGTTTTTGTTCTAGTGGTAATCTGGTATCAAATCTTGCCTTATCTTGTTTTAATGCTCCCATAATTATATCTTTTATGCAAAGGTACGGAAAATATCCGTAACACTAAAGTTTTGTACGTAAATATACAGTACAGCATAACTCCGATTATCTTGTTAAAGCTATTTACTTAGGGAATAAGTATATCTTTTTCAACCTTTCAACATTAAACGTCTGTTTAGTGAGACTCTAAAATGCACAATTGATTATTTGTTTAATGCCATATAACTTAAATTTTAAGTGAACTTGATTGTAATATTATGGAAGTTGTATTGATTGAATTTATTTAATATAAATAGCACATGTTATGTATATTGTATATATGGTATATATTATGTATATTTGTTAAATACAACTTTATATTGTTATGGGAGTTAGAAAAAGAAAACTAATTGATTTAGATGAGAATACTTTTAAAATTCTTTCAATAAAAGCTGCTGAACGAGGAACTAATCTTAAGGATTTAATAGAGAAATCTTTGGATCGTTTAGCTGAAAATATTGAGGAAACCGAATTATATTCTTACTTGGTAAAAGCACAACCAGAAGGGAAGCAAGTTATTTCAAAAAAAGAAAAAGATGACTTCGAAAATTGGTTAGGTGTATGAATGTAGAATATTCTAAAGCATTTACAAAAGCAGTTAAAAAATTATCAGGAAAGCTTCTAGAATCAGTTAAAAAAACAATCATTGAAGTAAAAGAAGCTGAAACTATTGAAGATATTACAGATTGTAAAAAGTTAAGTGGTTTTGATGATATTTATAGAGTTAGAATTGGAGATTTAAGAGCCTTCTTCTTGTTTCATATTCATATTGAAGGAGATACTGTAATATTTGAATATCTTGTTTCAAGAGGTCAAGCCTATGATAAAAAGATTATGAATAATCTAAAAAAACTAGACAGCTAAATAATCTACAAATAGAAATGAACTCCAGGATGATGATCTTGGTGGGGTAAGTTTGGATTGTTATGATTACGGCGCAAGGATGTATGATCCAGCTTTAGCTAGATGGAATGTGGCAGATCCAGCAAAAGAGTTATATTGGAATCATTCACCCTACAATTATGCACTAAATAATCCTATAAATGCGATTGATCCAGATGGGAATATTGTGATCTTTATAAATGGATTTGCTATGGATAAAGAACAGAAAGGAACTTCAAAATATTGGGAAGGATTTGATGAAGCAGTTACATGGAAGCTTAATGATGAAAACCGAATATATAGACATGGAGGAACTAGCCTAAATGCCATGGCAAGATATAAGGATGGTTATGAACAAGCTATGGCAGATGCTGATTATATTATCTCTCAGGTTATTGATGAAAATGGAAATGCAAAAGAAACTATAAAGATTATAACGCATAGTATGGGAGGTGCTTATGGAAAAGGATATTTAAATGCACTAAAAACATACTTACGAAGTAAGGGGTATCATAATGCTATGATAACTTTAGTAGCAGATTTTGATCCTTATCAGGCTTCGGAATTGTCTGCAGATCCTTTAATTTATACACAGCAACACACTCATAAGAAGAAAGGAGAAGGTAATTACTCTAGGCTGGCTAATGAGAGACAAGAAGGAATTGAGGATGAAGATTATCATGAAGATGAAAGTAAAGGTTCGCATGATATAACCAGTTTTTTTGGTAATGTCTTTTTACTTAAGGAAGGTACATATGTATATAGGAATGGAGCGTGGGTTTTTGAGGAAATAAAAAAAGAAAAGAAAAAAGATGAAAAATAAAGTCAACTATTATCTATTATTTTCTCTGGCTGTATTCATCGTTATTTATATATCGTTTTTATATAGATTGTTCACATCAAGAGGAGGTGCTGGGTTAGGAATTTTGATTGAATATATGATATTTTGGGCGGTTCACCTATTATTAGCCATATTAATTAACTTTCTCAAATTGAAATATTCAAAACCTAATTCTACTCTAATATTTAAAAGATTTTTACTTTTAAATATTATCATCATAATTATAAGTGTAATACATGTTTATTTTATGTTTTAACCCCTCGCTGGTGAGAGATGGTATCTCGTACCTTTTGAAATATAACAACAAAACCTGGCATTGACCGGGTTTTGTTTAATTAGAAACAATAATTATTGAAATGATTACAACGATAAATGGTCATACAGGAAAATTCATTACGATGGGTGATGTGAAAATTATGGTTATATTGAAAAGGTTTTTCGTAGAACGCTACAAAGCTGTATGACGAAAAAATCATTTCAGGAAAGTAGAGAGAAGGAGATTGTTACGATTATGGAGCTAGATTCTATGATCCTGCTTTGGGGAGGTGGCATGTCAAAGATGCGATGGCTGAATCACACTTTGAATCAACTCCTTATCATTATTGTTTTAATAATCCAATGCGATTCATTGATCCATTTGGTAATGATACAAAACAAAATGGCGAAGAAATAGCTATTGATGGGATGACAAATCCACAATGGGTTATAGCTACAAATCCTGCAAATAATCAAGCTTTTCTAACTAATTATTTTAAACAATCTAATAAAAGTTGGGTAAATCAACAATCCTACGAGAATGCTAATAAAGTACCTGCAAATTATGTAGAAGTTAATCCTCCAATGGTTGATCCTGAAGAAATAGTAATGCCGGGAGATACTATCTTAACATATGATTTTGAAAACAATAAAACTATAAAAACTATTGTTTTATTGAAAAATTCTCCTATGCACGAAAATTTGGTTCAAATCTCTTTTTCAAACAAATTAGTAAACACTAATACTCAAGATCATCCTTATTATGTTAAAAATAAAGGTTGGTGTTCCGTTGATCCATTACAATCAGAGAAGAGATATAGATTACCTACGACAAAACTTGAAATTGGAGATAAATGTTTAGTATATCAGAAGGGCAAATTAAAAAAGGTAAAGGTTACTTCTGTTGTACAGCAAGAAGGAAGCGTAAAAACTTATAATCTAACCCTTTTGAAGTTTGGTAATAGTTATTTTGCAAATGGGATATTGGTAAATAATGAGAATCCTGAGTACAATAAAGCCGAAACAATGAAAATAAATAATAAAAAAAATAGTAAATGATAATGTCTTTTTATAGATATATATATTATACAATATTAACTGTATATAGAAAATTTAGTAATGATCCTCAAATAGGTATTTTTGCACTTGGTTTTTTTTCTGTTCTGATATCTTTTAATATAATATCTATAGTTGCAGTTTATGAATATTATATAAAGCAAACATATACATTTGGAGGATTATATTTTGTTTTGATCGTTATTGGAGTGGTGTTAATGTTTAATACATTTTATTTTCTTTTTAATAGAGAGAAACAAGATGATTATTACAATAAGTTTATGGAACGAAAAAGTATGATAAGTTCTCTATTCGTTTTAATGTATATAATCTTTGTTTTTTCCTTAAGTATTTGGATTGCAACAAAGCATAGAGAAAAAAATTTAGATCTTAAAAAACAATCTTCTGAGATAAGAGACAATTGAATTGTTCAGCCAATTTCTAGAAATAAATAAGTATTAAAAGTAATTGTGTTAGATAAAAATCTCCCCTCCTAAGTGAAGCGAGTAAATTAAAGTAAATCGTTCGGCGTATGCCTCTGGCAACGTTGTTACAAATAAGGCCTCTGGCCTGTAGATAAAACAAAAGCCGCATTTTTAAGTTCGGCTTTTGTTTTACAATACTGTAATATTTTTATTAATTAACCTAATCTAACTTGTAGAAACAGGTCTCACCAAACCCGGGATTATACAGCACTATTAAACTAGTTCCAAAATGTTAATAATTAAGTGTCATAAAATAGGATCATTAATGAGTCTCACGGTATTGCATTTTTGGGATACTACTACGCTTTGAAGTTGAACTTAGGATAGTAGGAAAAGTAAAAATAGAATCTTGAGAGAGGCTCAATTATTAGCAATAGTCTGTTACTTGTTTTGGTTGGAAGTATCCCGAAGAATATATTTCTTCTTTCTAAATCTTTTTATTCTCTTTACAAGAAACGAAATTAGAAGAAAGAGAATTAAAAGTACCATAGGAACTAATATTCCTATTGGAATAGTTTCATATATTAATCTTCCAATTAAATAGATTAGTCTTCCCATACTTTGAAATACAGGAACAATAGAAAAAAACACTTGTCCTCTATCTACAAAGTCATACAAAGAAAAGCCAGAAATGGATAATACTATAAATATGATGAATAATGTTTTTCTCATCTTATTTTGTTTAGGTGGTAAAAGGGGCATTAATTATCAATAGGAACAGCAATTTGATTATTATTCCATTCTATACAAGTACCATTGTTTTTTAAATTTTCCAAAGAACTTACTTTATTAAGTAAGAGATATTGTTTTCCTTGATGGGTTTCTATTTTTGAATTCATAATCCACCAATGAATCTGACTATTTTCTTGAAATGCCAGATAACTAATCATACTTGACGTAATGAGAAATGCAGTAGCTAAAACCAGATAAGAGTAATATTTGAATTTTCCTTTCCAATAAGCTATTGCTGATTGTTCAGAATTAAAGCGGATATACTCCTTTGGTATTTTATTTATCAGAGCTTCGTTTTTACTGAGTAAAAAGGATTGATTTGCATATAAATTCTGATTGGTATCTTTTAATTCCAGAAGGCTATTAGTTAGTAGCTCTTTTAATTCATTAATAGTCTCTTTATTTTTATTATTCGAATCCATTAATGAGTATACAAGCGGAAAGAATTCATCATCAGGATTAATGTTTAATCCAAACTGATCTTTTATCGAAACACAGAAATCGTGATATTCTTTGTTACGCATCATAAATAAAGAAGTTGGTTTGGTTAGGGGAGAATGTTCCCCTAACATAAATTCAAGTTAAATATCAATTGTTAATGACTCAATAGAATCTTTGATTCTTATTTTAGTAAATGTTTTAGCCTCAGAGATTGGTTTACCTTGTTCCATTAAAGCATGAATTTCTTTTAAGGTTCCAGGAACGTTATTAGGAACAATATTAAAGTCTATTAGATCAGAGGATGACGCATGTGCAAGCTTTATAAGAGCGGTATCTTGTTCTGCATTAAAAGGAAAGAAATTATTTTTGATAATAATCTTCTTAATTTTTTTTACTGCGGCTAAAGCTTTAAATAGATCTTTGCAATAAGTTGAAGATGCAGCAAATGCATTTAATCCGGAAATAACACAGCATATTTGCACCTCTATACCCATCTCATGTAATGCATCTAGCATTTTTGCTCCACCATCATTTTTAATAAACACAAGAAACTGTTCAGATGTTGTTGCACCAAGGTCACATACAGCTGATGATGTTTTTTCTGAACTTAAAAAATTTTCAAAGAACTGATCAAATCCAGAACGATCAATATTTTTTGTATTCTGATCAATTAAGTTTTGTGATATTTTCTTTTTAACAAAAGAAAGCTGTTGAGAACTTGTGTTGGATTCATTATCCATATCTACGAAAACTGTATCTTCTTTTTGTAGATATTTATTCGCTAATACATAGGTTAAGGTTGATTTTCCTACACCACCTTTTGATTGAAGGATGAATGTAATCTTTTTCATCATGTTTAAAATTTAGGTTCGTAATAATGTATATTTAATCAAATGGATTCTTTTTAGAGTTATTATCTTGGTAAATATTAAGATTTATACTATCGATATTTTCAATATCCTTTTTATCCTTTAAAGTATTTTTAGATTCTTTTTTAGCTTTAAATTTTCTTTGAATGGCTTTAAGAAATGAGTTATAATTTATAGTATCTTCTTTGATGTTTAAATCTTTCTCTATAATCTTTTTGATCAGAAGAATACCAACACCACTTTCTAATTTCTTTTTAATAAGATCTTCATAGCATGAAATTATTAAAGTATATAATCCTTTTTGATTTGATTTATTTAGTAATTCAATAATTAATTCTTTTTCAACTTCCATATCCTTTTATTTTATGCAGTCAAAGATATATTATATGTACGATTAATGTTCGGTTAAGTCAATTATATATCGTAGCATGTCATCTGATGTCACTTTATGTCCTTTATAGGTTAGTTGAAGTATAAATATATTAATAAAATTGGCAAAAAACTACTATAAGTGAAATAAAATCCCTATAAGTGACATTAAATGACAAAACAGGTATTATGGAGTATCTAGATATTTGTTATTAATAATTGATTTTTATTCAATTTCTATATCCTTTTATTAGTCTTTGATATTGGATGAAATATATATGAAGTAAAAAAGAAAACCACAGTCTTTAGACATTGATAATATTCATCAAACTTTAGCCTGATGCCAAAGAACCTGCGAAATTCGTTTCATCTTGGTTTCGTTTATGCAGTCAAAGATATATGTTATGTACAACTAATATGCGATGATGTCAATTATGTATTAATGAATGTCATCTGATGTCACATTATGTCCTTTAGGGGTTAGTTTATGTCTCTAGATATTAACAAAAGTGACATAAACATACTATAAGTGAAATAAAAGTTTTAAAAGTGACAAAAAAAGACAAAATAGGTATTATAGAGTATATATTTAATTAATTTTTAACGACTTTACATAAATAGCACATTATCAAAGTACTATGATTTAATCCCCTCAATAATAGGATAATTTCTGAAAAGAAATTATCTTTAAGTCATGTAAATAAGCAAGATGTGATAACGACATCCGAAAACTAAATTTCGTAAACTCAATTTGTTTTCTGATTCGTACCATTCAACCGGAGGTATCCGGATTCATTAACTCTATTGCTTTTTTTGCCCCAAAAAGACTAAAAATGTTCAGCTACGCTTTACATTTTTTCATATTTCAATCACATATGGTAGGACGAATAACAACAGGAAATAATTTTGAAGTCATCATCTCATATGATCTAAGAGAGGAAAAAGGAGAGATCCTACTAACAAATATGATAGGCGATTCTGCTGAATCTTTTGCAAAGCAAATGGAGTTAGTTGCTCAATTAAATACTAGAGTAGAAAAGCCAGTAAAACACTTTATCGTTAGTTTCTCAAAAGATGATGAAAAAATAATGACCAATGAGTTAATGTGTTCTATTGTGGAAGAATACCTGGAAGGCATGGGGTATATCAATAACCAGTTTGTTTCCGCAGCTCATACCGATACCGATACCTTACATTTACATATAGCTTGTAATCGTGTATCATTTCAAGGCTTAGTTACAAAAGATTCAAATGAGCGATTAAAATCCAGAGAGATATTAAATAAATTAGAAAAGAAGTATGATTTGACAGTTACCTCAAAGGCTTATGAGAGTAAATTCAATGAGTATGATAGAAATAAGAATTTCTATAATGAAAAGCAACAGAATGAAAAGGCCATAAAACAATATGTAAGAGAGCAGATAAGATTTGCCCTTAAGAAATCACCTTATTCATTTGATCAATTAGAAGGCTTATTAAAAACGCAAGGAATAGAATTTACAATAGCAAGTAATAGAAAGGGAATATCCTTTCGCTATAATGATTTTATTTATAAAGGAAGTGAATTAAGTAAAAATTATTCCTATAATGGATTGTCCTCTATTCTTAGAAAAAATGCCTTAGAGTATTTTAATAAAGCTATCCAAAATTGTTTGAGAACTCAAGTCACGACTATAGATGACTTTTTTAATGAACTAAAAAAAAAGGGCTTTGATCCAAGAATGAATTCTGCAAAGAATGGTTGGTCTTTAAAAAAGGGAGGCGTAGAAATTAAGGGATCTGAACTTAAAGGAATGAGTTATTCTGCTCTTATTAAACAAATGGAAAAAAATACATTGAAATCTCATATCAAGCTAATCAAAAAGGTTGTATTTGACTTTCTTAAAAATAGAGGAGATGATAAAAATGATTTTAGTATTGCGCTTAAGAATAATATTATCATGGGAGAGGAGAGGAGTGAAGGATGGATTTTTGAATATGGACAACAAAAAATTCATGAAGTCAAGCTAGGAGGCCGGATATCCCAATATGGAATGACTTATCTTTTAGAGGCCAATAAGGTTGATAATTTGTTGGATGAACTTCTACAAAATTGCAAAACTAAAGATGAGCTAACTTATCAACTTAAGCAAGAGAAGATAGAGCTTGCAATTGATGATGAGAAATTTGTTTATCAATTAGGTGGGATGTTTATATCTGGAGACTCTTTATACTTTAATAAGGATAAGGCAATTGAAGAGAAGCTTGAAAAAAATAGAATAAGAGCTATTGTGAATCAATCTCTCATGGAAGATCATAATATTAAAGAATTCCTACATTCAATGAATATTGAAGGAGTGAATGTTGCCATTGAAGGGAAGAAATTGATCTATAAATCAAATATCACCGAAATATCTTCAGGTATCATTTGCGATCTGAATTATATTAATTCAAAATTGGCAGACTCTAATATTGCCAATACTAAAAAAGGTATTGGCAATCTAGGAAATCCTACGACCAAGAATCGTGAGGATGAAGATGAAGAAGAAAGAAAACGAAATAAAAATAATGATTATGGCCAGACCTTGTAAAAGTGTAGATGAAGTTAAATCCAAACAGATTACTGTCAAGTTTAATAACAATGAATATGAAGATGTATGCAAGAAAGCCAAAGATGCAGGAAAAGAATTGGCTCCTTATTTAAGGGAGATAGCATTAACTGGAACTATAAAACCAATTGATACGATTTCTCCTGAATTTTTATTTCATTTGGGAAAACTGGGTAATAATATAAATCAAATAGCTAGACGCTTAAATAGTAACTCCTATGATATTCCATTAAATGAAAAAGAAAGCACCTACCTTGAGGAAATTAAGGAACTATTAAAAGAGATTGTCAAGGATATGACAAAGTAAAATTAGATACAAGTTATTTGATATTTTATTATATTTGATTATTAATCCGTATAAGGGTTAAGGTTTGGTTAAAAATAAAAGAAGCATTTTCAGAACGTTTGGAAATGCTTTTTTTGCTTTAACAGAGGAGTTATTAGCCCTTCCCTTTTTTACAATTATTCTTATTGAAAATTTATGTGTCTTAGTAAATAAGAGGACGCTTATTTTTACATCCTCTTATATTACAATTTAGGTGAACATTATTAATTAATCTCGCTCAAATATATAGTTAAAAGAGATAACATATATTATCTAAATAAGAATTGACAACAATATGTTGTTAAATGACGGATTTGCAGAAGGTGAAGAATCGACTATTTTATAGATATAAATTTAAATATGAGTAATATTAAGATAAATGATAGAGTATGTTTTAAACATTCCATTGCTAAAGAAATAGGTACTGTAATAGGTGTTATAAAGAAAGATATACTTGATAAAAAAGGAAATATCCTAGTATACAAAGGTGATTTCAAAGTGAAACTAGATAGTCAAAAGAAAGGACATTTTGTTCCTGCTTCTGAGAAAGAGTTGGAGTTAGTTGAAGAATAGCACCAATAGGAACTTGATCTAACTTCCTAAAATGACATAGTTGCAGAATAATTAGTAATCAATGAATATTCATTATTTCATTTTCACTTTGGATTTGATTTACCAATTTTTCTATAAGTAATCTCCAAACTTCTAATTGCTCGTTTTTCATTCGATATTGCATCCCTTTTGAAATGATATTATTTTTCTCTATTTCAAGTTGTTCTCTTTGTGAGAGAGATAAACCAGCAGTATACTCTTTTAAAAATTTATAAATCATGGCTATTGCTTCGCAATCACCTGCTGTTGCCTTATAAATAATATCATCACCAAGTTTATCCATTAATAATAGAATATTTTAAAAAACTTATAAAGGTTCTTTTATCCTCAATACTGTAATAAATAACAAGTATTATGCCGAATACCAGAATGGGCCATTAGTTTAGAATTTTTATATTAAATGGTAATGTATTACTTTTCTTAAAGCCCTCGTTTATATTATTGTTAAGTGTTTAAAATTTATATCTTAAATTTTTACCATGTATTAATTACCTAAATATCTTCGCTTGGAGAATTCTCCAATTCTTTAATTTCACTGGAACTAAGTAGATAGGTTTTAATTAAATTAAAATCATTTAATTCAAGTTCTTCTACAAGGGTAGTTCCTTCAATTAAAGTCGGAAGGTACATTTTATCCCTGTATTTAATTATTATTTCTTCATAACCATGATAGAGAGCAGACAAATTCATTAGTCCATTTTTGGCAATATTCTTAATTTCTGCATCTATCTGTTGGATTTCATCTCGATCTTCTATTTCTACTAATACGGTGTTAATACTCATATATCTTTCTCTATAAGGTTGTTGTGTTATTGATTTTATTAATAATAAATTCTATCTAAAAAAAAGTACATACTACTCAATATATTTTCCAAGCTTATAATCATTTTTTGTTATTGATTGAATCATATTATCTAATTGATTGTACATTATTTTTTTATTATGTGATTTATATGAACACATTATTTCAGGATGAGTTGGATGAACTTTTATAATGAAGGTTTAAAAAAAAGATTTGTCATTATCTCTTCTATGGCTAACTATATGTTCTATACCGTCAATTATTACTCGCCTATTTCTAATCCAACTATATTCAGTCATATCTGTTATGCTTAATTCTGAATTATAATTATGCTTTTTTATTTGTGATTTGAATTCAAATAAGACTACTGAAATTATTAAAGGTAGGAAAATAATTCAATTTATTGAGAGAACACTTATTTATGGTAAGTTACACATCTATATCTGTTTGTATTATTTTTTAATAAGTCGCTTTGTATAATCTTCTTTTTACCTGTTTTTACGTCCCCAACATACAAACGATTTCTGTTCTCTGAGAGGTAGATTATAAAATTCCTTTACAAATAGTTTTTTATTATAGCCTTCACGTTCCAGAACAAAGGTTTTAAAACTATTATTCATCATTTTTGCAATTTCAAATCCCTCACGAATCATTCCTGCTTTTAGTCGTTTAGGTACATGATTTATGAAATCCAAGTAATCATCCATTGTCACAATGATATTATCGAATTGTTTGTAATAAGCATAATGAGCTATGTCTTCTGGTTCTAGCATTGCAATTACTATTTATAATGTAAGTAACTATACGCGTTTTCTTTTCTAGTAATTATTCCTTTTTAAATCGAGGATCAAAGGACCAAGGAATAATGCTTTCAATTTTAATCTTAGTACATAGTGTATGATTAGGATTTATTAAGTAGTTATATTCTTTTGGATTCAACACACTAGGAACTTTTAAAACTAAGGAGTTATTATCCTCTATCCATTTATCACCAATTTTCTGAGCATACTCACTACTAGGTAATTTACGCCATTGATCTAATAGGGAATTAACATCAAGTTCCTCAACAGAACCAGCAGGTATAATAATAGTTACAAGACTCATGTCATCTGGCCAAGTTTCAACAGATACATGAACCAATACTTCTAGCATACTCAATGATACAGATGATGAAGTATACAATACAAAATTACCTATAGAATTCCATCGCCCACCACAGTAAAAAGCACCAGAGCCTTTTAACTCTGTTGAAAATTTTGTTTTACAAATTCTAAAAACTTTAAGAGTAGACGCCATAATCGATTCTTGTTAATACATTCTCAATGAGTTCAATACCAACAATAGTTGTAAATAATTCTATTGGTCTTTTTTGTAATGATGTATTATATTCTCGAATCCACTTTGAGAACTTTTCAATATTTCCGAATGTATCAACACCTCTTTGAATCATCTTACTAATCCTAAGAATTTTCTCAGATTTATCTAAGTCAAGAGTATAATTATCATTCATATTCCGATCCAAGGTTCTTGGATTAATATGAAGAAAGTGTGCATATTCCTTTTTAGTTAAACCCACACCTAATGCATATTCTGCTAATAGTTTAAAGTCGGACTTCTCCATACTTATATTTTCAAGTGCAGTAACCAAAGCCCACTTTGATGTAGGAGAATCAGAAGGGGATTCCCCTAAAAACGAATTCATTAATCTCTTAACACTACGTTTATCCTTATTGCTTTCCTTTAATACTCCCATATGCATAATGTCTATATGTACATGACAAATATATCAACATTAAAGATTAAATGCAAAATGTCGATATGTTATTGACAAATGATGCATTTTTTCTTAACAGATAAAGCCTTTGATTCCTATTTTTTGAGGTGAGGATCTGGAAACTATTAATCTTATATTGTTAATGTTTTTATCATAACATATGTTTAGAATTTAAAGTATAATTAATGATTAAAGTATTAGTTTTTAGTAGATACTAATTAGCAAGTAAAAGGCTAGAAGGGTAGAGGACCCTACTAGCCTGTATTCTTATTTTAATGCTATTGTAAAGATTACGTTGTTACCATTCCACAAATTCCCCTCTGGTAAAATATCCTCTCGGTGATCAACTTTTCTGAATCCATGAGATATCAACATGAGATCCAATTCTTCCTGATTGAAGAAATGAGTCCAAAAACGATAGATTTTACAATTATCGTCAGGTTCAATGATACAATGCTGATAGAGAATGACCTTTTGCTTTTTAAAAAGGAAAGATTCTGATAGTGATAAATAAGGGCTGTCTTTCCAAAATCCATTGTTATTTGCTTCCCAATTATTAGGTGTTTGTTTTTCTTCAAGTTGATTGTCTTTTAATACATCAAAAATGAATTTGCCACCTTGTTTCAAAGCTTTAAATACTTTACTTAATAGAACTTCTCTTTCTTTGGGAATTAATACACCGAGATCAGTATAGATTAGTAATATTATATCGAATGTGTTTATTCCGAAGTCTAATTCAAGATAATTAGCATTGAGATAATTGATATCTAAATCCTTTTTTTCAGCTGACATTTGAGCATACTTGACAGATGATTTTGAAATATCGACACCGGTCACATCATGACCTTCGTATGTGAAGATCTCGGAATACAATCCTGGGCCACACCCAAGATCTAGTATTTTGAGCTTTTGAGGATGTTTTTGTAAATCTAAAATCCATTTGGTAGTTCTTCTTATTGTAGACATCTTACGACTAGCAAGATCAATATCTGGATTTAGGTGGATGTTTAATAATTGCTTTGAAATATGTTTATCCGTCCACATATATGAATTTCCTTTTTCATAAAGTCTAGGTTTCTTAGTTTTTAGTATAATATCTGCTATATTCATCATTAACTCTTTTTTGTGAGTTTTTAATAAAAATCATTTAAAATATGACATGATTAAATTAACGAAGATATGATTATCATCGCCTTAAAGCATTTCCCAAGATCTGGGAATCAGATATGTACTAAAAGTTTTGTAAGTACGTCAAAAGTAAAAAATAATTTCTTATGCAAAGAGTTTATCCTAAATTATTGTTATCTGTAATTGGTGTAGAAATTTATAAGCTAATTGCACAGATTTGTTTATTTCGATATAAGATTCTGCGGATTTTTTAAAATCTAATGGTTGATGGATTCAATAGAAATATTTACGATTTCCTTTTTCCGTGTTAACTCAAATATTAATGGTCATGTTACCTGAATATCAATCAATAGAAAGGTATTGGTGTTTTTAGAAAAAGAGAAGTCAGGTGTAAATTTCTAACCTGACTTCTGATTTCAGAAAATTGATATTTGGCCTAGTTGATCAACCAAATACCAAATACAAAGATATAGCTCTTTGAATAAAATATCGAAATCAATTCGTTTTATTGGAATCTATACTTAATTAATGTTTTTTTTACTAAAAATGTTTATAATGTAAGCAAGTATACACATTTGAATTTCGTTACATAACTTTATTTTTAATGTAAGTCATAATGACAAATTTTGTCTATTACTCAATCTTATTATCCTGTTTAAAATCAAAACGGCGTATCCTAAGAATATTTTTTATATCATATTAAAAATCAAATTTGCATCATTCGTATTGATAACAAGTTGCTTACTCTTCCTAATCTCGATTGTTTTTGGAATTATTAAATGATATGTATAATATTTAATATGATCTAATGGTTGTATTTTATTAGTAGTTTTAGAAGCAGCACAAACAGCTTTTAAGCATCCTGCGTCTTTTAGTTTTTTCAGGTAGTATTTTAGTGATTTTATGCCTTTTACATAATCGCCTAGAGTTACAATACCTATTAATACACCTTCTTTTTCAAGTACATCAATTATATCTCCATTACTAAAACGTTTGTAATAACCCATTACCTGAACAAATCCTGATGCTAATAATTTTTTATAAAGAAGAAGTAATGATGTTGTTTTTCCAATGTTGGGTTCTCCATATAGGGCTAGTACTCTCATTTATGATAGGTTTAAAGTGCAATATCTAATTAGTGTTTGGTTAGTGATATTTTTTGTATATATCAAAAGATATAAATATGGTAATAAGGTCGTAAAACATTTGAGAAAAAAGAAAACTCCCAGATATTGATATCCAGGAGTTCATAATCTTTTTATAAATTCTTTTCTTAATTAATTGATTCATCTAAAGCCTTACCAGGTTTAAACTTAGCAACTTTCTTTGCTGCAATTTGGATTTCTTTTCCAGTTTGAGGATTTCTACCTGTACGAGCTGCGCGTTCGCTGATAGAAAAAGTACCAAATCCTATTAATTGAATACTTTCACCTTTAGCCAAAGCATTTTTGATGGCGTCAGTAGTTGCATTTAACGCTTTTTCCGAATCTACTTTTGATAATCCACTAGCAGAAGCTATTGCACTTACTAATTCTGATTTATTCATCCTTAAGTGTATTTTGTATTGAGTTATATTAATAATGCAATATAGTTTTTATTTCATTAATTAACGAATTCAATATTTCTTTATTGTGGTGTATAAACTATACTTTTCCCTTTAAAAGCTCTAATTCAAATGAGATTATCTCTTTTATCGTTCAGTATATAAAATGCATATGATTGTATGATTTTACATTTCTTTCCTATCTATATATATAATAACAGGTCTCTTTGTATTATCAATTGCCATTACCTTTATTTCGTTTAGGTGCTCTTTCTTTTGATATAAGATTTGCATCTTGTAATTTTCTTCCCAATAAATCATCTTTTGCCACTAATAAGAAGTCTTTTTTAATCCCAATACATGTAATACTAACAAATATGAACCAATACTAACTTTAGGTGTTCCTTTTTTTATTGCAGTTAGTGTAGGTCTACTTATATTTTGCACGTTTTGCTACTTGTTTGGCACTAAGTTTTCTTCTTAATCGAGCTAGTTTTATATTTTTCCCTAATTCAGTAAGAATTCTTTTTTTTTGTAAGATTATAATCTTCTTTTAGCCATAATGTAAAATATATTTAATGTTATTTATTCTAAGTAGTAATGAAATAACTACTTAGAATCTCAGGATAATAAAACAAATGTTATCATATTTATCGATAACTGTAAATGGAATTGATTCTGTATCCATAGTAAACTCATAGATTTTCCTATTCTATGAATAGGCTTCAAAAATTGAGTGTTTGCATCACGTAGAATGAAAATTAACTTTTTTATTAACTACTATATGCGGCTGATATCTATAATATTAACTAAATTAGAGAGAGTAAACAAAATAGGGAGTCGTCTTGAAATAGGGTGAAATAGATTATACACATTTAAAAGGTAAGGTATCTTCTAAAATAGAAAGCACAAATAATACTAATAGAAAGAAATGGCTAATGTACTAAAATTGGTAAATGGTTATTTAATGAGGTTACTTAATGCAAGTATTCCAAGAATGGAATTTGAACAGATATTAA
>NZ_JAPDPJ010000050.1 GCF_026013605.1 Plebeiibacterium sediminum | reverse complement strand
CGGCTACACCTGCTTCGCTCAAAAAACTACGGTGCCTTCGTCGAAAGCGCTGAACTTGACTTTCGTACCTCAAGTCTTCAAACAACACCGCTTTTACCGACTACAGCATCTTGTTTTTTGGCTCATCAGCTAATGCCGGAAGAACCATTCGAGATTGAAACATCTATTCTTCACTGTTAGAATTTAGTTAACTACTTTTCACTGGTGTGAGCTTGTAGCTCGTATCTTTTTAATTCTAAAAAATAGTCAAATCCTCATAATCTGTATTTCACCCCTTTTTCCTTGTTACCGTTAACCATTCTACCTGTTCATCTATCCTCTTGTTTTTACTGGTCCCGAGGCATGTTTACCCCGTCCCGCAGTACTATAACCCAGTCCCGCAGCAAAATAATCTAGTCAATCAGTGATTTTAGGGTGCCACACAGCAATTTTACCCTCCCTTCAGGGTATTTTATGTAAATAATCAGCAATAATGTCCCTTCCCGCAGCAAAAAAAATTGTCTTCATCAGCAAAATATGTATCTTAATCAGGCTTTACGACCTGCCACACGGCGTTTTTAGTGGATCATTTGAGCATTTTTCCAATTCTTTTTTCAATTTTTTTTATCCACACAAAAAAAAATGGACTTAATCACCAAAATATCAATCTTAATCAGGCCTTATGACCCGCCACACGACGTTTTTAGTGGATCATTTGAGCATTTTTCCAATTCTTTTTTCAGTTTTTTTTGTCCACACCAAAAAAAATGGACTTAATCACCAAAATATCAATCTTCACCAGGCCGTATGACCCGCCACACGGCGTTTTCAGTGGATCATTTGAACTTTTTCCCAATTCTTTTTTCAGTTTTTTTTGTCCACACAAAAAAAAATGGACTTAATCACCAAAATATCAATCTTCAGCAGGCTTTACGACACGCCACACGGCATTTTTAGCGGTTCATTTGAACTTTTTTCCAATTCTTATTTCATTTTTTTTATCCACACCAAAAAAAACGGACTTAATCACCAAAATATCAATCTTCAACAGGCTTTATAACCCGACACAGTGTAAGTCCCTAAATACCTATTGATTTTTTTAATTACAATCAGTTAATTCTGATACTCCAGCAGCGAATAGCTTGCTCCAATCAAGTAACATAAGTTACAAACCAATTGGCTTCATGATACATTCAGAACTATTGATCTATAATTCAAGATTAAAAACTAATAACATAGTATTTTGGAAAATATTTGTAAAAAGCTGCTACTCTTTCACTGCTTTATTTTTTCTATTTATTATTTGATGACGTTTTGTTTTAACATTTTCTTAATTATCTGCTTTATAATAACAACTTTAAAGCTTTGCTTACCATTATTATAATCTTTTGCCTTTAATTTTTTTATCATACACAAAAAACGCCTCCATATCCATATATCACTCAAATTCAACACCATTAGCGGTTTATTTATGATGTATACACTAAATATTACTTTAGTAAACAAACATAATAGTGGTGTAATTTAATCCGTTAGGTAATATTTTAAAGTAATAATAGCTACATTAGCAAAAACATAACCCAAATACATAGACAAAATAAGGCCAAGTATATTGGGATTACTGAGAAGTTAGCAAACATTAAAAAACAAACCACAGAGGAACACATATTTAACTTATATTTTATGAGAACTAACCTACTAATTATTATTGTCTTTCTAGCGTTTATTGGATGTAGAGTAAAGCATAATCAACAAGAATCATTACCTAACCATGGATTATTATGGAAAATTACAGGGAACGACCTTCAATCTCCCTCTTATTTATTAGGTACATTTCATGGACAGGGAGGAATGCTAATTCTTGATTCAATTCAGTCTTTTGATTCAATCTTTACTTCCTCTAATCAATTTATCTGTGAAATTGATTTTATGAACGCTCCCAAACTACTTTTAGAAAAAAAAGATTCAAAATCAAGTAGCTATTTAAAACCATGGCCTGTTACAGATTCAACATATGAGAATATATTGACAGATAAGCAAAAAAGTATTTTAGACTCAGTAATCAAGAAAGATAAGTCTCTCCAAATTATTAAAGATTGGAATATAAGGCCAAGCAAAGCTATCAATTTTATAAAACGTTCGCACAGAAAGGATAATAAAAACAATAAGCTTTCCAGTAAAGATAATCTTGTCAATGATTCTATTAAATCAATGATTCTTGATGTTTATTTACAACAACTGGCAAAAAGATTTAATATGAATGTTGTTGAACTAGATTCGAAAGAAGAACTCCAAAATATAAATGATTCAATATCTAGGTACATTCCATTAATAAGTTATTGCTCTGAGGCTGATTTTCTGATTTATTATATTCAAAACTATTCAAAAATAGACTCCTTTAAAAATGAGCATATGGACAAAATATTATCAATATATTTACAACAAGACCTTAATCTTTTTGAACAATTACAAATGGAAGAAAATCTGCAGATTAACACTTTATTATCATATATAGTAAGTGACGATGTTAAAGAAATTCAGAAGACGTTGTTAATTGATGGACGTAATAATTTATGGATGAATAAAATCCCAAATCTAATTAAGAGTAATTCAAGTTTTATTGCAGTTGGTGCAGGTCATCTGGGAGGTGAAAAAGGATTAATTAATCAATTACGAAGATTAAATTATTCAGTAGTGTCAATGGAAAAGACAAATACTAATTAATAACGTTTGCTTACACGCGCTAATAAATAATTGCCGATTAGATGTAGTTTGGAGGTTTGTAACCCGCATTAAGTATAGTATCGCTTGAAAGTTTTGCAGTCCGCAAACTGCCTCAAAATTAATAGCAAACGTTGGCTGTATTATTAAAAAAACAACTAAACCTATGAAAAATCTGATTTTACTAACTCTACTTTTTGCTTGCCTTACAGCATTCTCGCAGAATAATGAAAAAACTGATTGGAATGCTGATATAGAGTACATAAAAGTAGAACTCCCTAAATGTCATTATAATTTGTATATGCTAAAAAGTGAACAAGACTTTTACAATGGACTTGATGACATTTCTAAAATTCAAGATCAACTATCTGATTTTGAAGTAGCAGTCAAATTACAGCAGTTGATAGCAACTTTTGGAGATTCACATACAAACTTAAGCTTGAATCCATTTCTTGATTACAATAAGATTCTTCCTATTGGTCTGATGTGGTTCAGCGATGGACTTTGGGTGCAATCAACAACTAAAAGCAATGAGACTATATTGGGAGCAAAACTGATAGAAATAAATGGTTATGTAATTAGCGAAATTATAGATTCATTAAGCACGATTTCAGCCATAGATAATCAAGCTTCAGTAAAAACAAGCACTCCTAAAATAATTCCTGTAATACAGTTTCTAGAATATTTTGGTTTTGTTGCACAACCTGAAATAAAACTAACTCTTGAAAAAGATGGAGAAACGTTAGAGTACTTAATTCATCCTGAACAGATGAATAGAAATAATGTGATGAGAGTGCTTCCTAATCCTACACCACTTTGCTATCAAAATACAAGACTTCCTTTCTGGAGTAAAGTTTTGACAAAGGAAAACGTATTTTATATTCAGTATAATAAATGTTGGAGTAGAGAATACCCACCATCAGGATATAAAGGAGACATTCAAAAGCTTCCATCATTCTCTGATTTTCATAAAGCAATAGTAGACAGCATACAGCAAAATGATTACGATAAAGTTGTTTTTGACTTTCGTTTCAATGGTGGAGGTAATTCTTATCAGGGAACAAAATTAATTGAAGAACTATCAACTATTGATAAACTTAAAAGTAAAGGAAACCTTTATGTAATTACAGGGAGAGATTCATATTCTTCAGCAATAATTAATATTATGGACTTTAAAAATAAGACTAATGCAATTTTAGTTGGAGAAGAAACTTCTGGGAAACCTAATCATCTTGGCGAAATAAGAAGTTTTAAACTGCCATCTTCGGCTCTTATACTGCAATATTCGACTAAATATTTTAAACAAACAGACAAGGATTTAAAAACTATCACCCCAGATAAAGAAATAGAACCAAGTTTTACCGATTTTAAGAATGGATATGACCCTATATTTGAATGGATTTTGAAACAATAAAATACTATGGCTAACACGCTGGAAATAAAGCATGGCTTGTTCGCATCGTGTGACGCCTTTGTCTACTGTCTTAGTCCCCCTATCGGGTGACACAATACCACGACTAATGCGCCACGACCTCATACCACCTACATTATCAATAAACTTAAAGAGAAAATAAACAAATAGACTAAAATGAAACGAGTTATATTAATGTCCATCCTTTTTGCAATAACTCTTCATACAAGAGGGCAAAAAGATTCAATTACTTTTTTAAATGAATCAATTCTTGAACTAATTAATAATACACAAGATTTTGACAAGCTCATTTTTATCGACATGACAGCAACATGGTGTAAACCATGCCAGGAAATGGAAAAAACGACTTTTCAGGATAAAGATGTTGCTGATTATTTTTCATCTAACTTTTTATGTAAAAAAATTTACATCGATTTTGATTCCATACAAAATGATTCAATTTCAAGGCTTCTCAGAAATCAAACTCCTGCAGTTCCACAATACTATTTCCTAGATAAGAATGGAAAAGTATTGATGAAAAGCGGTGGCTATAAAACCCCCTCTGATTTAATAAATTTAGGTAAAGTAGCTAAGGATAAGGTTTCTCCGGAATACGAAATTGCTCAAATGGAAAAGAGCTATACTAAGAATAAAACTAAACAAGCCTTTTTGTTAAAATATATGCAACTAAAAAATAATATTGGACAAAAAGGAGATATAGCACTGGATGATTATTTAAAATTAATTCCTGTAGATAAGTACACTAATGACACTATCTTATATACAATAATAAATAATGAAAAAAGCATATATGGAAAAGGTTATCAAATACTAACGGATGAAAATTACCAACAGCAGGCGACAATTAAAGCAGCAGTAAACGGGAATATATCAATTGGTTATGACATGTACAAAACAGCCTTGGATATCATTATGCAAAATATTGGATTAGCTATATCAAATAAAAATGAGAATTTGGTTAAGGATGGGATTACTGAACTAAATAAAGTAATGCAGAATAAAGAAAAGGCAAAAGAATTATCTGTGAGAGTAATGACAGAATTCAATAAACAAAAATCTACCGCAAACCCGCTGGAATAAAGCTTGGCGCAGCTTGCTCGTCCTGACGCCTTTGTCTATCGTCTTAGTCCCCCTATCGGGAGACTCGACACCAAGACTAATGCGCCACGACTTCATCCAGCAAACGTTGGGTTTAATTAATTTACAAGAACCATAATCTATATGGGAAAACCTAAAAAACTATATCATAATACAAAAACAGAAACAGCTCTTAGATATATTCTACCGAAAGAAATTTTGTCTGGTGAGTCAAGACTGAAAATGAACAACATTGGTTCTATGAATGACCCCAAAGAAAATCTAATGTTTGTTACAAATATTGATGAATGTATTCCAATTCCAGTTAAGAAAATCATATAACACATAAGCCCGACAGGCCGTTTTATAGCTCATTTAAATAAAGAACCTACTTATAGTCAAATAACCAATATGAAAAAAGCAATTTACTTATTAATCATTCTGCTTATTACATCTTTTACTAACAATAAGAATAATTACAATGTACCTAAAAAAGTAATAATAGCAGGAAAAGTATTAAACTTCAATCCAGAAAACCCCAAGGTACATTTTAGTGTAAATCGATTAGGATTGGGTTCATTGCAAATTCATGAAGATTTAGATAGTCTTGGATATTTTACTGCTTCTTTCCTAAGTTACACTGCTTCCGATGTCTGGGTTAGGTACAAAACAAATTTTTTAGTTCTAACTCATCCTGGTGATAGTATTTATGTTGAATTTGATGGAAACCTGCAACAGCGACCTGAAATATTAAAATCAATAAAATTTAGTGGAGATGCAGTATCTCAAAATCAAGATGCTGCAAAGTTTCAATTGATGTATTTTTCAAATCCAATGTATTACGATTGGGATGCTAAATCAAAAGCTGTGAAAGAACTTGACATGGATAAATACTTAAGCTATCTAGACTCCATGCAAAATATTAGAGATAGATTATATAATAAATTTGTTTCTGATGTTAATCCTAATGATGAAACTAAAATTTGGGCAAAAATATACCTTGATGAAGGCTACTATGATGCATTAGCCTTTTACCCAGCAGACCATTCAAGAGCCAATAAACTGAATAATAAAGAATGGTCTGTTCCTGTTAGCTATTATGACAACCTAAAAAAGCGATTGCCTATAACAGAGTCTATGTTTATCAGTGGTTATGCTTTGTCGAATTTCATTAATCGATTTCATTACAATTATGTTCGAAATAATTTATTGGAAGAACCAGAATTAGAAAAATATAAATTAAACAACGGATACATAGCTGCACCCCAAAATGTCTTGGATTCATTAACAGTTTTTGGCATTATTAAACACACACCAGACCCCCTTCTAAAACAAATGGTGTTAACAGAATTAATACGTCAAAATTTTGATTACTCTGACATTAAACTTTTTGAAAAATATCGGAATGTAATTGAATCAAATATTAAGTATCCCTTTTTGATTGAACCTTTACTGGAAAAGTACAATCAAATAAAAGAACAGTTAGAGAATCCTCAGATAGCATCAGACGCAATGTTGCAAAAAATTGCTAATTCATCAGCAAAGCAAATAATGGACAGCCTTATGTCGACAAACAAGGGCAAAGTAATATATATTGACTGTTGGGCAACTTGGTGCGCACCTTGTCGGGCTGAAATGCCATATTCAAAAGAATTAATGAGAAAAATGAAAGGGCAAGATGTTGCTTTCGTTTATATGTGTCTTGATTCTGAGGAAAAACTATGGAAAGCATGCCTTGGAGAATTACAACTAACAGGTCAACATTATTTTTTGACAAAGGAACAAAGCACAGATATTAGAAAAGTATTTGAGGTTAATGGGATTCCTCATTATTTTCTAATTAATAAAAAAGGGATTATCGTTGAAAAAGGCACTCACTTAAGACCGAAGTATGTGGAAGAAAAGATTGAGAAATTATTGAAAGAATAAAAACGAGATATAAATGAGTAGCCAGCCACTATGCAAAAAAAGCCTGGTGAAGAAGCTCTCTCACCACCGTATGTACGCGATCTTCGCTCCTTTCTTCCATTTTAAGAGTCCACTAGACTTTCAAGATGGAGGAACATATACGGCGGTTCTTTACATCATGGCGAACAACGAATTAAAATTTGAAATTAAAGAAGCATATATCTGATTACTCCGCATAAAAAAAGAGAAACCATTTCTGATTTCTCTTTATTTAAATGTTAAAAATTTTCTTTATTCAACGATTACTTTCTCTTCCAGTTCAATCACTCCAAGGTCTGTAACAACACCTACATTAACAGCTACATCCTCTACTTCTTTTTCCAGATAATCATCTTCGGGTATAAACTTTACTTTATACTCACCCTGATCCAATGCCCTGATTAAAAAAGCACCTGTTTCCTGATCGGCATAAGTTGAAACCGTATCTAAATTTTCTGAAATAGCATGAATATATGCTCTTGTCTGAATTGGTGAAACTACTCCTTTAATAGCTCCATTTGTTGCTTCTGTAAATGTTCTGATCACTGGTTTTAAGGAGTAATCACCATTCCCTTTTTCAACAATCGATCTTCCTGCATCAAAATCAATCCACATTTTGTAAGTTAATCCGTCTTCCAATTCTGCATGAACATTTAATTTTAATCCGGATTGCTGTGCTGATGGAGTTTTAATGTCATAATATTGACCATCAACTTTTACCTGATTATTATCTCCCAATACTAAACGTATCTGTGAGATCGTACCAACAGGTAATTCCTCTTCAGTTAATAAAATATCCACCCCATTGGTTAGCTCCAGTAAATTATAAACAGTTGGCACTACTCCATTCAGAGTAATCCATGAAGTTTCTTCGCCATCAGATTGAAAACTCACTCTTACTTCTTGCACATCAATAAGAACTTCCTCAAAATCTCCTGGAGAATCAGTTAATCTTAAACTAAATTTGGCACTTCCCTGCCCATCATCTGAACATGAATAAACAATAACTGCAGTTACAATGACTAATAATGTCAATAAAACTTTTTTCATAATAATAAATTTTGTGTTGTGTGTATATAAGACACAAAATTAACAGCTTTGTTTAACAATAACCAATTTTACTACTTATTACCTGGAAGAAAATTCCTGGTAAAATATGATAACACTACAGCAAAAAAAAAGAGACATGCTTAAAACATGCCTCTTAATCAAACTAATACATTATTTTCACCCTTTTTACACAAGTGACTCTATTGCAATACAACTTGTAGCTGTAAATCAAAGCGGGATGGCCAGTCGAGGAGTAGAAGGCCATTGTTGGTGTGAATTTCCAATTGTTATATAATTCACAGAAGGGGCTTGTCCTTGTGTTTTAAAACACTTACTTCTGCAGAATTATAAACAATTGGAAAGAGAACGCAGGCATTCTCCTCGACTAGACTTTTTTGCTTACCTTTTTGTGGCAATGACAATTATTGCGATAAGTGAATACAGGTTCAAGCATGCTTGAATTATGTTGAACGAAGCAATAATCTCAAAGAAAAAAGTAAGTAGGGTTTGGGACTAGGTCCCAATTAATAACACTACATTTATTTAATAACTCATTTCTTCCTGACAAGGTGCTAGTTCTACGGTAAAATGACGAAGAATTGGAGCTTCATTTACAATTCGATAACCCGAAGTAATCTCTTCTCTTCTGTCAAATACATTTTTAAGCGCAACAGCTATTACATCCATATGATTATTTGTGTATACACGACGAGGAATTGCCAATCGTAACAACTCCAACTTAGGATAACGATTTTCCCTTGTCTTAGGATCTCTGTCTGCCAGTAAAGTGCCAATTTCAACACCTCTTACTCCGGCTTCTTTATATAACTCAATAGCTAAAGTTTGAGCTACAAACTGTTCAACAGGCAGATGGGGTAAAAAACGCTTTGCATCAATAAATATGGCATGACCACCAAAAGGTTCCTGAACAGGTACACCAAATTCTTTAAGCTTACTTCCCAAATACTCCACCTGCTTAATGCGGGTTTCCAGATAATTAAACTCCGTTCCCTCATCTAATCCCTGAGCCAGCGCATTCATATCACGCCCCGACATTCCTCCATAGGTTATATACCCCTCATACATAATATTAAACTGAGCAGCCTTTTTAAATAACTCTTCCTCTCTTAGTGCAATAAAACCACCCATATTTACAATGGCATCCTTTTTACTACTCATGGTCATTCCATCGGCATAGGTATACATTTCTGCAACAATTTCCTTAATTGTTTTATTAGCATACCCCTCTTCTCTGGTTTTAATAAAATAGGCATTTTCTGCAAATCGAGCCGAGTCAAAAATCACTCTAATTCCATATTTCTTCGAAAGCTGATACACCTCTCGCAAGTTTTCCATTGACACAGGTTGCCCTCCCGACGAGTTACATGTAACCGTTACAATTATGCAAGGAATTTTGTCGCTTGTATATTGAATAAACACACTTTCAAGTTTATTTAAATCAATATTTCCTTTAAACGGGTGATGAATAGTTGTATCAAACGCTTCATCAATAGTACAATCAATTGCCGTAGCTTTTCTAAATTCAATATGCCCTTTGGTTGTATCAAAATGCGTATTACCAGGAACCACATCTCCCTCTGATATCAATGCCGAAAATAGGACGTTTTCAGCAGCTCTTCCCTGATGTGTTGGTAGAAAATAATCAAATCCAAATATATTTTTGATGGACTGTTTCAAATTATAATACGAAGACGCTCCTGCATAACTCTCATCTCCCAACATCATACTCGCCCACTGACGGTCGCTCATGGCTCCCGTTCCACTGTCGGTTAATAAATCGATAAATACCTGATTGCTGTTCAGGTTAAATAAATTGTAATTGGCTTTTTTTATCCAACGCTCACGCTCTTCTCTGGTACTTTTTCTGATGGGTTCAACCATCTTAATTTTATATGATTCTGCAAATGGTAATTCCATAACAATATTTATTTGTGTTTTTAATAAATAATGACAGTGTTTTTTACACTACAATTGATCTTATACAAAAGATTTATAGCATAAAAACCTAATAAACAACAAAAAATGAAATAGATGTAACAAACCTGGCTTTATAAGCCTACTCTATGATCTGTGACTGATTTACATGCAGAAAGAATCTCTGTTTTTTACATTCTGGAACCGATGAAGAGGTAAAATAGATAATATTGATAAAGGTGTTTCCAAAATAAAAGTTTAGATAAAAATGTTATATTATAAAGTTACATATTACTTTATAAACAGACCTATGATAATTTGCAGATATTTGACCGAAAATGGATCATAGCTACTCTTGATTTTCGGTTAATGAATTTTATTTAATGTAAGAAAAACGTACGTTGGTCAAAACTTAACAATACCTCACCTTATAAATAAAACGCTAAAAAAATACATATCAGGTAAAAAATCATTAAAAATAACCTAGGTTAAAATCGATACATTTTTCTAATTTTCAATAGGTTATTTTACTTAATAAAGCTTTCTACTATTATACCTGGTAAGGTAGTTTATTTTTTTTCTCTCTAAATTACTTGTAATCCCTCATTTTTTTAATGTACGATCATTGAATTTAAGTAACCTTTTACTTTCTTGCTGCGAATAAACACCCAACACATAAAAATAAATAAAAACCTCAAATTTTTAAAATGAAAAAAAAGTTGACTGTTCTGATAATGATCTGCATGTCATTATCTTTAACCGGCCAGCAATCAATGTTTAAAGCTCTATTCATGTTTAATTTTGCGAAATACATTGAATGGCCAAACCATTCTTCTCAAAATGAGTTTATTATTGGAGTTTATGGTCATGATGACATTGTACCTGAACTTAAAAAACTTGCCAGTACAAAAAAAATAAACAACAAACCCATTGTTGTGAAAAGTGTTAAAACTCTTTCAGAAGCTTCCAATGCACAATTGTTTTATATACCGGAATCCAAATCCGGAAACATTGGTGAAGTAACTTCTTTTTTCAAGGGTAAATCTACCTTAATTGTTAGTGAAAAGAAAGGTGGATGTGCTGAAGGATCTGCTATCAACTACATTCTTCAAGGTGGAAAAATGAAGTACGAAATTTGCAGAGGTAACATTGAATCGCACCAATTAAAAGTTGATCAGAAACTAATTTCATTAGGAATTGAAGTTAAATAATTGAATAAAAAAACATGCTACAAAAATATATTTCACTAGCATTGATGCTAATCTTTTCATTAGCTGTTTATGCTCAGGAAACTAAGAAAGACGTTAATACTTTATCTCGTGAAGAAGTATTAGAAATGAATATTGAGGAACTTTCGGCCTACGATTTAGAAGAAATTATGAAACTAATGGATATCGTTGGCGCCTCTACTGTTGAAGAATTATACGAATTACTATTAAATAAAGATGTAACATCTGCTTCTAAATCAGAAGAAAGTTTATTTGATTCGCCTTTATCTACTACTGTATTAAGTCATGATCAAATCATTGCTTCCGGGGCTACTTGTTTTGAAGAGGCTTTAAGAATGGTTCCTGGTGTTATTGTTCGCGAAAAATCAAACGGAAATTTTGATGTTCATGTTAGAGGAAACGACAATTTACCTTCTAAAAACATGTTATTGTACTCTGAGAACTCTCAAACGCTGGTTATGATCAATGGCCGAACAGTATTTAACTATTCACATGGAGGAACATTATGGGAATCATTACCTGTAAGTTTTGAAGATGTTGATCGTATTGAAGTAGTAAGAGGTCCTTCCAGTGCGTTATACGGGCCTAATGCGGTTTCTGGGGTTATCAATATTATTACCGTTGATATCAATAAAGAAACACCTTTAGTTTCCGGAAATTTGAAAGCTGGTAGTATGAACTCATATATTGGCGATATTGCCTTCCGTAAACAAATTAATGATGTATTGGCTTTTGGTATTACTACCAACTACGAAACCAGAGATCGTGAAACCGATAAAATACTTGTTTATAATGGATATTATGATGAAGCTAATGACGTTAAAAAGTACATATTGGATGGAAAGCGTGTTGGAACCGGATTATACAGCACTGAAGAAATTAAAAGATTGCAACTTGCAAACCCTCAAAATGATCCAAATTCTGTTGAGCCATATTTAAATCCTCGTAATAATATGGAACCATTTATGATTTTTCCAGAGGTTGGACAAACTGGTCAATTAAATGGATATGATATTACTATTTATGGCATTGATGATATTTTTCCTCATCCAGAAAGATCAAAAGAGCGATATGCTGTTAACGGTTATGTTGAATTAACCCCTAATAGCACTACTAACATTAATATTTCCGGAGGTTATCAGCATTCTGATGTTTTAACTTCAACTATGGGTGATATGCCTACTCCATATTCTGGTAAAGTTGCAGAAACCGGATATATCGACCTTAGAGCGAATATTAAAGATTTCAATTTTCAGGCTAATTACAATGGTGGTGACATTGACTTTATGACAGGTAATGAAGGTTTTGAATTAGATTTACGTCAATTTAATGCTACTGCTGAGTACAATTTAAAACTGGATAAAATTGCAATTCGTCCGGGATTAAATTATCAGAACATTTCATACGATGACTCTCCTTACATTTCAACATTAGGACGTGGTTATTTAAATGGTAAAAAAGTTATTGATATTATGGCAGGAAGTTTACGTTTGGACTATAAACCAACTGATAAACTTCGATTAATTGCTGCTTTAAGAACTGAAAAATACAATCACCCTGATAAGTTCTATACATCATGGCAGTTTGTAGGTTCTTATAAAATAAATGAGAATAACATATTCCGCTTAGTTTACTCAAGAGCTAATCAATCTTCATTCCTGGTTAATGCACACTCTAATTATACATGGAACCTGATCAATCGTCCATACCCTAGAGTAATGCAATTTAGCGGTAATAAAGAGTATGATTTAATGACTACAGATATGTTTGAATTAGGATACAGAGTTCGTCCTGCTAAAAACATTCTTATCGACTTTGAAGCATACTATAATGTTAGTAATGATTTTGGAGCCCTTATGCCTGATTATGCCGATTTATACATCAAAAACCCGGCACAGATTGTACAACAATTATTAACTGCTCAGACGGTTACTCCAGTTGTGCTTCCTGACTCGGTACATATGCAATACAACAACTTAAAGCTTAAATCAAAGCAATTAGGTGCTAGTGTAAATGTTGACTGGGTAATTAATGAAAAACTTATGGCTAATGCACATTTCTCGGTACAACAAACTAAATTAGATAACTATTTAGGTTTAAGCAGAGATAATACCATTGAAATGTTAATTGGAGATGCTCAAACCCATACTGACGAAACAAATGCTGCTGATACTCAAATAGGAACATGGGCTTACCTGATTGCAAACGGATTAATGTCGATAGATGATATTCCTGCGCAACTTTATTATGCTGGTTCTAATAATTTTGAGAAAAATTACAAAAACGATTATGAGCATAAATCAACTCCATCATATTACGGAGGGTTTTCTTTAACCTATCGTCCTATTGAAAAGCTTGAAATTATGCCAAGTTCATATTTCTATGGCGAACAAACTTTTGAAAACCAATATGGAACAGTGAAAATAGATAGTAAATTTATTTTCAATACAACAGTGGCATACAAAGCAACTGATAAATTGACATTCCGCGTTACCGGTAAAAATTTATTCAATCAAGATTCGCAAGAATATGCATTTATGGATAAAGTGCCAACAATGGTATTTGCAGGTGTAAACTTTAAATTCTAATAAACTGAATATACTTAAAGGAAGGATCTAATTACAATGGATTCTTCCTTTTTTTATAATAAATACTCAAAACCTGAAACCTTATTCTATAAATTACGAATAACCTTCTTTTATTACCAAAACAAAACTGTTTACATATGAGAAAAAAATGGATTGTTTTGATAATGATCGCTTCATCATTATCAATGCATGGTCAAAACGCCATGTTTAAAGCACTGTTCATGTTTAACTTTGCTAAATACATTGAATGGCCTGACCAAACCGACCAAAAAGAATTTATTATCGGAGTACTTGGAAACGATGAAATTGTTTCAGAACTAAACAAACTGGCCAGTGCTCGAAAAATAAACAACAAAACCATCGTTATTAAAAATGTAAAGGATGTAAAAGATGCAACTGACTCCAACATCTTTTTTATTCCAACATCTAAATCTTCAAATATTAATAACGTTAAAACTTATTTTGCCAATAAACCAACATTAATTATCTGCGAAGATCAGGATGCTTGTTTCAATGGCGCAGGCATTAATTACACTATGCAAGGCGGCAAAATGAAATACGAAATTTCAAGACAAAACATTTCCTGTCATAACTTAAATGTTGACCAAAAACTAATTGCCCTAGGTATTGAAATAAAATAATTTAATCAAATGATAAATAAATATTTATACGCTCTAATTTTATTGATATTTTCTGTATCAATATATGCTCAGGAATCAAAGAAAGATGTTAATTCCATTTCGCGAGAAGAAGTTCTGCAAATGAATATTGAAGAACTTTCGGCCTATGATCTGGAAGAAATAATGAAACTAATGGATATTGTAGGTGCTTCTACAATTGAAGAGTTATACGAATTGCTTTTAAATAAGGATGTTACTTCAGCATCAAAATCTGAAGAAAGTCTTTTTGATTCATCTTTATCTACCACTGTTTTAAGTTATGAGGAAATTGTTTCGAACGGAGCAACTTCAATTGAAGAAGCCTTAAAACTGGTTCCCGGCATTATTATTCGTGAAAAAACAAATGGTAACTACGATGTACAAATCAGAGGCGGACAAAATATGCCAATGAATAACATGCTTATTTATGCAGAAAACACCACCACCCTGGTTATGATTGATGGAAGACCTGTGTTTAATTACGGCATGGGGGGTATCCTTTGGGAAACGCTTCCTGTAAGTCTTGGAGAGTTGGACCGAATTGAAGTAGTCAGAGGTCCTTCAAGTGCATTATATGGCCCTAATGCTGTAAATGGTGTAATTAACCTGATTACTAAAGAAACAAAATCAGATACTCCACTTGTTAGTGCCAATTTTCAAGGAGGCACACTAAATACTATAATTGGTGATGTTTCTGTTAAAAAGCAATTCAGTAACAAATTTAGTGCAGGAGTTTCATATTATCTGGAATCCAGAAACAGAGGTTCAGAAAAAATATATGCTATTTATGATGATCAGTATTATACTTTAGATGAATATAATGATAGAAACGCTGTTGCTTTATGGGATTTACATATAGAAAATGATGTATACAACGATCCTAAAAGAGGTAAAGAAAAGCAAGGAATAAATGCCTATGCAACTTATAATGCCAACGATGATTTATCTCTGCAACTTTCTACCGGCTATTTGGATGCCAATGCCATTACGAGTACAATCGGTGATACACCTTCTCCTTACAATCAAAGAATTTCATACGGATATTATACCAACCTTACTGGTAATATTTATGGTTTTAACTTGCAGGCTTGTTTAAATAACACATTACAGGTTTTTAATAAAAAACATATTGGATGGACTCAGGAAACGGAACAATACAATATATCCCTTGACTATTTATTAAAATTCAACAAATTAAGTATTCGCCCGGGATTAAGCTATCAATCCATTTATTATGATGACAGAGACCATATTGAGAATATTGGAGATGGATATTTTAATGGTAGAGTTTCATTAAAAAACTACGCTGTAAGTGCCAGATTTGATTATCATCCAACAGACAAATTAAGATTTGTAGCTGCATTAAGAGATGAGAAATACAACAAACCAGATAAATGGCAACCATCATTTCAATTTACCGGATCATATAAAATTAATGATAACAACCTTCTTAGAGCTGTATATTCAAGAGCTAATCAAAGTACATTTATGATTAATGCTTTTAGTAATTATACATGGAACTTAGAAGGTACAAGTAATAGTGTTGATGCTGTACATTTTGGAGGAAGTGCAAAACCTAGCATGATGATTCAGGATATGTTTGAAATTGGATATCGTACAAGACCAGCTAAAAATCTTCTGATAGATATTGAAGCTTTCTATAATAAATCAAAAGATTATAGTGCTTTGATGCCTGATAGTATGAGAACTAATGTTGCTGCAAACCTATCTACATACACTACGCTATATACTTCTTATAGAGATCTGGATATTAAGAGTGAACAATATGGTATTAGTGTGAGTGCAGATATGGTACTTTCTGAAAAACTATTATTAAAAGCTCATTTCACTTACCAACAATCTAAAGTAACTGATTTATTAGATCTTAGCAGAAACCAAGTGGCGGGATTACAAGGAGCTCAGTATCAGCCAGCACTTACCAATGACATCACTAATTACTATCTGTACATTACAGGTCAGGGCCCATATGCCGATGCACCTAATGCTAGTTATAGTTCTGGTTACCAACCTGGGGAAAGCTATTATAAGGATATGGATAACGAGGCGATACCTTCATTTTGGGGAAGTTTGTCTTTTACGTACAAACCAACTGACAAATTAGATATTACTGCGCAAGGGTACTACTACGACAAGTACTATTTATATTCTCAATATGAAACATCTTCTAATCGCCCTGCTGATCCTAAATACACAGGACATATTGATGGTAAGTTTTCTTTAAACGCAAAGGTTAATTATAAAATCAACAATAATATTAGTGTATTTGTAAATGCACGCAATGTTTTAAATAACGACACGCAAGAATATGTGTTCATGGATAAAATTGGAGGATTATATTTAGCCGGTTTTAATTTTAAATTATAAAGTACGAAATACAAAAAAAAGAAAAACGCTGCCATAATAATATGAGCAGCGTTTTTTTTATAAAAATGTTATTTCTTCTGGTATTTTCCCGGATATTACATCCTGTAATGTTACTGTACTAAAATAATTATGAATTAATTTATTCAGATTTTCCCAGAAAACAAGAGATGTGCATTTATCCTGAAAATCACACTGTACAGATTCATTCAAACAATCAATTACATAAATACCCCCTTCAAAAGCACTATAAATATCAAGCATCTTAATTTCTGAAGGATCTTTTGTTAAAATATAACCACTTTTTTTACCCCTGACATTTACTATTAATTCAGCTGCTTTCAAGGCACTAATAATCTGATCCAGGTATTTAATTGATATCAATTGGTTTTCAGCTATTTCCTTTTGTAAAACACCATTACCTGAATTTTCACTGGCAATAGTAGTCATCGCCCTTATTCCATATCTTATTTTTGTACTAAACTTCATCTCACAAATACTTAGTTTTTTATTACAAACAGAATATTAAAGAAGATACTTACATCATCTCGTACTTTTATCATCCCTAAAAATTTTTCGGGTGGTATTAGGTCAAAATCTGTAAGTTTAATATTCAATTCTCCTGAAAAATACCATTTATTATGATATGATTCTTGCAATTTGGTATTACAAATGTAAGAATTTGTTTTTCCGTTTACCTCTATAGTAATTTGCCTTTTTATATTTGTTGATACTTCAAAGAAATCTTTATCAATAACATCCTTCAAAAGTATTTGAATGTATGGATAAGATTCTGCATTAATTAGCTTTAAAAAATCGTGCAGCATTAATTTGGAATCTGCAGTAAATTGATCAACAGGAATCGATAAAAGAAGAGAATCTTCTTCAGAATTATGCATTGTAAAAGGCATATAATCCTCACTTCTATAATTGATTGTAAATGTATTTACATTAGTAGTTCCTTTTATTACTATCCTACTAAATAAATACTCACCACTCCCAATACCAGCTGCATGGATAAACTGAATAAAGTTCAATAATATTAGTGCTATAAAAAGTAACCTCAATATTTGTTTATGCCTTTTCATAACCGTTTTCCTTTTACACCCTTATCTCAATATCTACAAACATTATAGTTAGATCTTATTATTAAATTCAGGCAACTAAAAATAGTTGCCAGATAAACAATCCTATTTAGAATGCAATAGCAGCCTCAACAACAAATCCGTTAAAGTTTCCTCCATCTGCATAACCATGAGCCGGGCCATCATAATTTTGAACTACATAATCAAGTTTAAACACAATATTAGGAGTCATAAACCAACCACCACCTATATTTACACGGTCCACAGTTGATTCATCATCTTTTTTATCTGAAACAAGGTTATATCTACCTCCAACATAAACACTTCCAGTTCTATAAAGTAGTTGCACAGCAGTTTGTGTAAAATGTTGGTCTGCTCCCCCTTTAACACCCTTCATCGATTCAAGTACAGTAAACAGCTCAAAACCTTTATATTGAGCAAATACATTAAACATATAAGTATTCATTTCTGTCTGTCCGCTTCCTGGGCTCCATCTTCCTGATCTGAAGTTATCATCTGCATCTTGTAATTGCATTACGTTATAATAACGAGCACCGGCTCTGTCTCCGTCCCACAAATATGCACCACTATGTCCTTCACCCACATGAAAACCAGATAATGTAGCTCTTAATCTAAAATCATCAGTAAGCTGTTTATCAAAACCAGCTTTCCAATTAAAAACAAGATCCTGATCTACATTATTTCCTCTTCCATAATTCATTCTACCATTATTAACCGCCACTAATCCAATCAAACCATCCTTTCTAAATAAAAATTCCATACCAGGATTAGTTGTGTAGTTATCCATAATAAAATTACCTACAAACGGATTTTTTACTACGTAACCATTGGTACTTCTATAAAAATGAGCATCGCCATAATTAGGATTCATAACTCCTACGCGAACAGTTAAATACTTCATTATATTTTCTGCAGCAGGCAAAAATGGTAAGTAATCAAAAGTTATATATCCTCCTTCAACCCATGCTTCCTCATGATGACGAGATGACATATAATTGTTTACAAATAAATGAACCCCGGGAGCTAAATCTACATTTAAGGATAAATTAGCTGTTGGAAGATTAAAATTATTCTTAATATCTTTTAAAGTCTCTGTTGAAGAACTTGCTAATTCATGATCAAGCATCTGAAGTTGAATAGCATATGCCCCACCAACACGAACTTTTACATCCTTAAAATCTTCATGATTAAATTTTTCTGGTTCAAATTGCTGTGCACGAAGAACAAATACACTTACAAATAACGCTAATAAAAATACAATTCTTTTCATAATTCAAATTTTAGTTTATTAACAAGCTGATTCTTTATAAATTAATTCTTTTCAAATAGGATAGAATATTTTACATTAACAGCATCTCCTGTTTTTATGGTTCCCATAATTGCCACAGGTGGTTCAATATCAAAATCTGACAGTTTTAAATCAAAATTGCCTTGTACTTTAATTTGTGTGGTATTAACTATTGAAGTTTTAAAATTTGAGGTTATAGCTTTTGTTACGCCAGCAACGGTTAATTCCAGCTCAACTTTATATTGACTGGCTGAGGAATAAATCTTTAGTATTTTTCCTTTTATTACCGGATGTTTACTTTCTTTTAATGCAGCATAGGCTTTCTTATTCATTAAGCTTTGTCCACTTACTAATGATTTCACATTAAAGGATAATTCACCTTTCTGAACTGACTCAAGATCATCCATATTCGAAACCAGGAGATTTCCTTTCATTTCTTCAACCTCCATCTCCCAGTCATGAATAGTAGAAGTACCGGAAACACTTAAAGCACTTTGACTACTTTTTACCATTAAAGTAGTTTGTGCATTTAATGAAATGCTCATAACAATTACAAGCAATCCTAATACATAACGCAGTTTTAATTGTGTCTTCATATCATTCATTTTATATACTACCTTTCCTACTGTTTTGCTAGCATAAGATAGTTGAATATTTTTATGAATTAAAACATTTATTTATGTTTTTTAACATTTATTATTACAAAAAACGCTGCTCATATTAGTATGGCAGCGTCTCAAAATCTAAATATAGTTCCTTATTAATCTACTTTCATCCACTTCTTTATAAGTGCCCAAACTTCTTCTTTCTTTGCTTCAGACAAGTTATTAATCCTTGCACGATGTGATCCCTTTGGCTTAACAACTTTCAAGGAATGACTCATTCCGGTAACATCTAAAGATGTTGATCCCCATGGATCATATTCCCCACAAATTAATACCATTCGAGGATTTTTCTTGTGCAATCGTTCACTTACGTATAACATTGTATTCCTGTTATAGATTAATGTATCTCCAACTGGAGCAAATATATGGTTTGATACAGTATCCTGCTTTATGACATTCATTAATGGCTTTAAATCACCCGGAACATAATTATAATAGCCTAATTCTCTATAAGCCTGATAAAAGAAAGATTCATATTGCTTCATTACCTGATCCGCAAAATAACTGGGACTGGCTCCTTTAATAAAGTGCTCCATTATTTCTGCATTTGAATCACTTTCTTCTGGAATTTCTGAAACCGGATTTCCCCACTGCCAAAAAGCAAAAGGGTATTCTAACACAGCCATCTCATAAGCCTTTTCAAATCCCATGGAAAAATATAAATTCTGTTCATTACAATAAGTAATAAATAAAGGCAACAATTCCTTTTTCTTTTCTAAAACAAGAACCTGGAATTGATGTACCTTTTCTCTATCCTCTTTAGTTCCTACATGATCAAAGAAATCTAAAAGACGCGGATCTTCTTTATAAAAGTTAATTGGCGCTACATATGGAACTGAAACATCAACATCATTTGGATAAAAAGCTCGGTGAAAGAGTGTTGTTTGACCACCTTTGCTAATTCCTGTAGTTAACCATTTACCTTTATAAATATCTTTAAACAACTCAATAATTTCATGATGATCTGCTGCAGCATTTTTCACAGTCAAATACCTCCAGTCTTTGTTTTCAGGAGTTGATTCCAAAAAATATCGATGTTCAACTATCAATTGATTTGCCTTAAGTTCTTTTGCAATTTCTGTTTGATAATTACGCGGTGCAGAATATCCCTCTGTAACCATAACCACCGGAGCTTTTTTATTCAGGTGATTTAACCAAATACGTTGATTAAAAGAACCCAATTCTGGATTTTCATGGTCTATCGGCTGATTCATCATAATTAAAAACGATTCATCATAACCAGGAAAGGTCTCTATTTTTTCAACCTGTAACCTTGGATTACTCCGTAATTCTTCCAGAATTGAACTTTGAGCATTTACAAAACCCGAAATACAAATTAAAAGAGTAAGTATTAAACTTTTATTCATCACTATACTATTGTTAATATAAATTTTTACATATCACACTGAGCTGTTCTCTTTATAATCTCTTCCTGCAACTCTAAGGTTAAATCATTAAAATAATCACTATAACCAGCCACACGTACAATTAAATCCTGATACTTTTCCGGGTGCTTTTGTGCATCTCTAAGTACATCCGCATCTACAACATTAAATTGAATATGATGGCCCAGCTGATTAAAATAAGTTCTTATTAAATGCGTTAACTTAACAATTCCTTCTTTTGTATCGAAAAATTGTGGTAAAAATTTCTGATTCAACAATGTACCTCCAGTTCGTGTATGATCAATTTTAAGCATGGAATTTACAACTGCTGTTGGTCCATTTTTATCCGCACCCTGAACTGGAGAAATTCCTTCAGAAAGAGGTTCTTCATCTTTTCGGCCATCTGTTGAAGCCTGCATTACCTGTCCGAAATACACATGGCAAGTTGTTGGTAATAAATTAACCCTGAAAGTACCCCCTCTTGAATTGGACTTACCGTTAATAGATTCGTAATACATCTCAAATACTCTTACAGCATTAGCATCTGCATAAGCATCATCATTACCAAACTTAGGTGTTTCGAAAACGAGATTATATCGTAATTCTTCATATCCTTTAAAATTAAGATCTGTTGCCTTAACCATTTCTTCTAAGGATATATTTTTCTGATCATAAACATGATATTGTATGGCTGTTAATGCATCAGTTATACTACCTAGCCCTACACCCTGAATATAACTTGTATTGTATCGGGCTCCTCCGGCATTGTAATCTTTAGCATTGCCAATACAATCTTCAACAAATAAACTTAAAAAGGGAACAGGTAATTCTTTCATAATTAAAGATTCGATCCTTCTGTTTCCTTCAATTTTAATATCTAAAAAGTAATTTAATTGCTTATTAAAGGCGCTCAATAACTTATCATAGGTATCAAGGGTTGCTAAACTACCAGTTTCAAGTCCCAATAATTTTCCCGACTTGGGATCTACGCCATTATGAAGTGTAAGTTCTAATATTTTAGGGATATTGAAGTATCCGGTTAACCAATAAGCTTCCGTTCCAAAGGCTCCTGATTCAACACATCCACTTGCACCTCCATTTCTAGCATCAACAATATCTTTTCCTTGATTTACAAGTTCCTGAACTATTGCATCCGTATTAAAATACGAAGGCTGACCAAATCCTGTCTTTGTAATTTGTAAGGTTCTTTGGATAAATGCATCCGGATTTTCCTTACTAATCTGAACCATAGAACTTGGTTGAAGTAATCTCATTTCTTCTATTACATCAAGAATTAAGAAACTTAATTCATTGACTGCATCTGTCCCATCAGGTTTTACACCTCCTAAATTAATTAGGGCAAAATCAGTGTAAGTATTACTTTCTTTAGCAGTTATACCGTTTTTAGGCGGGGCTGGCTGATTATTAAATTTAACCCAAAAGGACATTAACAATTCTTTTGCACGCTCTTTAGTCAACCTTCCCTGCTCAATATCTTTTACATAAAATGGATACAGATGTTGATCCAATCTACCAGGATTAAATGAATCCCATGGATTTACTTCTGTAATAACACCAATATGTACAAACCAGTAATATTGTAGCGCTTCATGAAAAGTCTGCGGAGCATTAGCTGGTACATTTTGACAAACCTGAGCCATTTCAACCAACTCTTGTTTCCTTATAGCATCCTTTTCTGCATTTGCCAATTCTAATAAATAGTCAGCGTTGCGCTGAGCATAGATCATTATTGCATTGGCTGCAATCTCCATTGCACTTAATTCATCCAAAAGATCTTGTTGGCCAGCCTCTGATGCTTCCTGAAGTTCAGTACGTTTTAAATGAATATCATTGATTATGTCTTTAATTCCCTTGTGATAGATTTTATCACCTAAAACGGTATGACCAGGAGCTCGTTGTTCCTGAAATTCGGTAAAAATACCGGCTTTGTATGATTCAAGCCACTCTGGTGTCATCCGGGACATAAGTTTATCCCTGTTACTTTTACCTTTCCAAAAGGGAATTATCGTAGAATCGTATAACTGACGGGTTTCATTATCCACTTTAAAGCTTACCTTTTCTCTTTGATCCAATACTTCCAAATCATCCAGAGAGTGTAAGGATACTTCTGGATAAGTTGGTGTTGCTTTGGGCTCCGGTCCTCTTTCTCCAACTATTAATTCCCCATCGTTAATACATAATGATTTATTTTCTAATATATATTTAAATACTAATGCACGAGTTTCTGGTACTGAGTAATCTGAACCTTCAATACTTTTATAAAATTCTGTAACTAGTCTGGCTCTTTCAACCGACATTCTATTTACAGCCATCAAACTCTGTTGACGAAGCTTTTCAATTCGCTGATTCATGTTTTTCTTTTAAGATAAATACAAATTGCTTATCATTTTATCATTAATATGAGTATAAAAATGAATGATGAACTAAGCCAAAATCTAATGAGGTTTGAAAATTTACAAACCTCCTATTTGAGTTTTAATCTCTAACGATTTAAATTCTTCAATCAGGTAATTTAAATCATCAGGCTGTTGACTACTTAATGCGCTTAAACTATAATCCTTCTTAAACCTTTCATACTTTGATTGCCCAATATTATGAAACGGAAGAAAGTGTAATTCTTTAATTTGATTTTGTCTGTTTTTAACGAATTCTTTTAAATCTGCAATACATTCTACTGTATCATTTATACCAGGAATTATAGGAACTCTAACTATTACTGCTGATTTTTTATTCAGAAGAAAATCCAGGTTTTCAATAATTAATGAATTCTTAACTCCTGTATAATTATAATGTAAATCTGAGTTCACAAATTTCATATCATACAAAAACAAGTCTGCATAATTACTTATTACATCAAGTTTATCTGTATTACATAAACCCGTAGTATCAATGGTTACATGCAAACCTTTCTTCTTACACTCGGCTAATACAAGAGTTAAAAACTCACTTTGAGCCATAGGTTCTCCTCCTGAAAAAGTAACTCCTCCTCCACTTTGAATATAGAAGTTTACATCTTTCAATATCTCATCCATTAGTTTTTGAACGGAGACAGATTGACCTATCTTTTGAATATGAACAAACCTTTCTCCATCAAGAAAACGTTCTTGTTCAAATTCTTCTATATCAAAAGAAATTCCTTCCGGATTATGACACCAGGTACATTTTAACGGACAACCTTTAAAAAACACGGTGGTTCTTATCCCAGGCCCATCATTTAAAGCAAAACGCTTTATATCAAATATCTTTCCTTCCATGAAAAATAAATTGATTTATAATAAGAAAACAGAAAAAAATCAGGTTGCATTAATGAAGTGTGCAAACAACCTTAAAAAGGAAAGAAAACATCAACAGATCCAGCACTCATACAAGCCTTTATCGCTCTTTTTTAAATTTGATGTTCTGTAAATACTCATGATTTCTTATTTAATGCGATAAAAGTAAAAATTTAGAACTGAGAATCAAATATTTTGACAAAAAAAAAGGCTGTCAAAAATTGACAGCCTTTTAATATTATCTTATAGATCTGTTATCCTAAATAAGACTTTAAAAGCTTACTTCTAGAAGTATGTCTTAATCTTCTAATTGCTTTTTCTTTAATTTGTCTTACCCTTTCTCTTGTTAATCCAAAACGCTCACCTATCTCTTCAAGAGTCATTTCCTGAGTTTGAATACCAAAGAAAAGTTTAATAATATCAGATTCTCTTTCTGTTAAAGTAGCTAAAGCTCTTTCAATCTCTCTTGCTAAAGACTCATTAATTAAAGTTTTATCAGCATTTGGAGAATCTCCGTTAACCAGAACATCTAATAAACTATTATCCTCACCCTCAACAAATGGTGCATCTACAGAAATATGACGTCCAGAGACTCTTAATGTGTCAGCAACCTTATCAACAGGTAATTCTAATTTATCAGCTAATTCTTCAGGAGATGGCTTACGCTCATTTTCCTGCTCAAATTTAGAATAAGCTTTATTAATTTTATTTAACGATCCAACCTGGTTTAATGGCAATCTAACAATCCTTGACTGTTCAGCCAAAGCCTGCAATATAGATTGACGAATCCACCAAACTGCATAAGATATAAACTTAAAACCTCTTGTTTCATCAAATTTTTCAGCAGCTTTAATCAATCCAAGGTTTCCTTCGTTAATTAAATCCGGAAGACTTAATCCTTGATTTTGATACTGCTTTGCTACAGAAACTACGAATCTTAAGTTTGCTCTTGTTAGCTTCTCCAAAGCTACTTGATCACCTTTTTTGATCCTTTGAGCTAATTCTACCTCTTCTTCTACAGATATCAATTCCTCGCGACCAATTTCCTGTAAATACTTATCTAAGGAAGCACTCTCACGATTGGTAATTGATTTTGTTATTTTAAGTTGTCTCATATTCCGATATGCAAAATGTGGCGCAAAATTATACTTTTAAAACATAAAATCCAACAATTTATTATAATTGAGACAAATTAATTTTTATTACTAATCTTCAAGATTAATAGCATAATAAGCAACTTGTCCATTTGGATATACTCCGGTGATAAACAATCCTCCGTCAGTGGTAGCTATTACATTTTTTAAGTCTGATATAGTTTTTATAGGCAACCTATTGGCCTTCAAAATTATAAATCCTTCATTTATACCACTTTGTTTTAGTTTACCTCCAGTTAGTTCAACAATTTTCATACCATAACCTACTCCTAATTTCTCTTTTTCTTCTTCTGTTAGTTCTCTAAGTTCAGCTCCTAACAAATCAGAAATTCCCTTTTTTTCTTTCACTAATTCAGTTGAACCATAACTATTACGTAAAATTACGGTAAATTGTTTATTTTTTCCAGACCTTTTTACAATTAAATTTACTTTATCTCCGGGACGATGTTGACTAACCTGTTCAATAAGCTCAGAATTTGTATTTACTTTAATGCCATCTATACTAATAATAATATCACCTTCTTCTATTCCAGCCTTATCTGCACCACCATTTACTGTAACCGCATCAACATAAACACCTTCTACTTTGTCAATATCTAATTCTTTAGCCAACTCGGCATCAACGCCTCTGATTTGAACTCCAATAAAGGCGCGTTGCACTTCTCCAAATTCTTTTAAATCAGCCACTACTTTTTGCACAATTCCTACAGGAACAGCAAATGAATAACCTGCATATGAACCGGTTTGAGAAGCAATAGCTGTATTAATTCCAACCAACTGCCCATAGGTATTTACCAAGGCACCACCACTATTTCCTGGATTAACGGCAGCATCTGTTTGAATAAACGACTCAATACCCATTGGTTGATTGTTGTTTCGCATAATATTAATATTACGCGATTTTGCACTTACAATTCCGGCTGTAACTGTTGATGTCAAGTTAAAAGGGTTTCCGACTGCCAATACCCATTCTCCGATTTTAAGTGCATCTGAATCTCCATAGGTCAAATATTTCAACCCTTTTTCATCAATCTTTAACAAAGCAATATCTGTAGTAGGATCTGTACCAATTAATTCTGCTGTATAAGAACGTCGGTCATTTAATATGACTTCAATTTCATCAGCGCCATCTATCACGTGATTATTAGTAGTAATATATCCATCTTCAGAAATAATAACTCCTGATCCGGATCCCATAACTAATCCCTGACCTTGATCAGGCATTCCTCTTCTTGGACCAAAGAAGTATTCAAAAAGTGGATTTCCATACGAATATCCATTAGATTGAGATTGTTTTTTAGTCATTACGTGAACAACGGCTTCAACTGATTTTTCAGCTGCAGTTGTAAAATCCGGTACTTCTGCAGGTGCACTACTTCCTGGTAATGATGCATACCTGGCTGCCGGTATAACTGATTTTTCAACTGTAACCATTCCCGATTGAGGTTTGACAACTAAAACAAAAGCATAAACCCCAACAATAGCTCCCAACACGGCTATTAAAAACACATAAAATATTTTTTTAACATTCATAACTGTATATTTTAAAGTTATCGATAAAGCATTTAATAAATTCTATTTCAAAAATCGCAAATTATATACCTTTCAAAGAGTGTTAAAGCACCATTAACCTAATTTTAACTCAATTTTCCTTAACTTTGTACAGGTTTTAAAACAGAATACAAATACAAAACAATCTAAATATCAATAAGTTCTATAAATTAAGATGCAAATAAACTTTTTCAAATATCAGGGTACCGGTAATGATTTTGTGGTTATTGACAATCGAAACGGTAATTTTGACAGCGAAAACATACAACTTGTCAGTTTTTTATGTGATCGAAGAATGGGGATTGGTGCTGACGGATTAATGTTACTGGAAAACAATGCCAAACCAGATGTTGATTTTACCATGCGATATTTCAATAGCGATGGTAAAGAAGCTTCGATGTGTGGAAACGGAGGCAGATGTATTGCAGCCTTTGCTGTTCATCAGAATGCAGTAACCAACACTGAAAAATTCCTTTTTGAGGCGGTTGACGGAATGCATGAAGCCAGTTATAAAGATGGTATAGTAAGTTTAATGATGACTGACGTTACCAATATTACAACTGGGGAAGATTATTTCTTTTTAAACACAGGTTCCCCACACTATGTAAGTCATAAAAATGAAATTGACAACGTAGATATTGTAAAATACGGTTCTGAAATCAGATATTCTGATCAATTTAAACCGGGTGGAACAAATGTAAATATTGTTGAAGCATTAACTGACACTCACATCAAGGTAAGAACTTATGAAAGAGGTGTTGAAGATGAAACCTATTCTTGCGGAACCGGTGTTGTAGCTTCTGCTATTAGTACTTTTGTTAAGGATAAAAAAAGTAAATCGTTTGATATTGATGTAAAAGGCGGTAAACTTAAAGTTGAGTTTGAAGGAGACGAAACAAATGGATTCAAAAACATTTGGTTAATCGGACCGGCTACATTTGTGTTTAATGGTACTATTGAAGTAAACTTATAATTCAATTTAAGACATAAAAAAAGAGTCAATAGAAAATCTTATCTATTGACTCTTTTTTTATTTATATCTTTTATTATCGTCTAATTCCTCTTTTTCTTAATTCATTACGATACCTGGCTGCATTAATATTATGCTGAGCTAAAGTTTTTGCAAAATTATGATATCCTGAAAAATCTTCCTTAGCACACATATAATAATAACTATGTTCTTTTCTGTTTAAAACAGCGTTAATACCTACTATTGATGGAATTCGTATTGGTCCGGGAGGCAGGCCTGCATACATATAAGTATTATAAGGAGAATCAATCTCTAAATCCTTACTAAGCACGCGCTGAATCGTAAAATCTCCCAACGCATATTTAACCGTTGGGTCCGCCTGAAGCCTGATTTTTTTATTTAACCTGTTTATATACAATCCGGCCACCACTGGTTTTTCATCAGACATGATGGTTTCTTCATCTACTATTGAAGCCAGAATACTAACTTCAACAGGACTTAACCCCAATGCTTTAGCTTTATTTCTCTTATCTTCTGACCAGAATCTATCATACTCCTTCTTCATTCTGATAACAAAAGCCTTTGCATCCGTATTCCAATACATTTGATATGTATTAGGAATAAACATGGCTAAAAACGTTTCTCTGGTAAAACCTAATTCTCTGATTAAACTATCATTACTAAAAAGCGACACAAGCTCTGCCGAATCAGCCATCAATTTGGCAGAAACTACAGATGCTAATTGTCCTGGTTTTCTAATATTATTAAAAGTAATATTTATGGCTTCCTGACGCCCGGAACGCAATAAATTAATCAACTGATTATTATTCATTCCTTGCTTCAGAAGATACCTTCCTCCTTTAATATTATCGTTGTACCCTTTTTTCTGAGCTACCCAAACAAAGCTTTCAATGTCTTTTAAAGCACCTTTATCTTCTATAATCTTTTTTAATCCGGAAAATGTAGTACCATTAGGCACATATAAATAAGGGGATTCTACTTTTGTCAGATCTACATTATTACCATATATATAACGATAAAATCGTCCTCCTAACAAAACAGCCAACAATACTAATACAACTATAAAAAGCCACATTCTCCTGAGAGTCTTGGTCATCTTCATTTTTGTTTTTCGCACCTTGCTATTCATTAAACAAAATTAATATTGACTTCAAATATATTTAATTCAATCAAATATTCTCACATATTAACACAATTTCAATTAAGAAATAAAATAGAATTAAATAGAATATTATATTTTTGAAGTTTATTTGATTTAAGAAAACACTAAACATAAAGGAAAATGCGAAAAATAATTTTACCTGTTGCTATTTTTATAGGACTAATTGGATGTAGATCATTAAGTGATACTGGAAGTTCAAGTTTTAGCGATAGCAATTCTCCATATGTTAAGGAAGAGCCTAAAGTTAAACCTGTAGTTAAAGAAACAAAGGATATTGTTGTAAAAGAAGAGAAGGTTAAAGTTATTGAAGAGGAAGACAAATCTTTTAAATACTATGTAATTATTGGTTCTTTTAAGGTTTTATCCAATGCTAAAACATATAAAAGTACTTTAATAGAAGAGGGTTTTACTCCTGTAATTCTTGAAAATGAAAATGGTTTATATCGAGTTTCTGTTGCCGCCTATAACGACGAAATGGATGCAAGAAACAAAGTTGGAATGATCAGAAATCAGTACGAGAAATACAATGACACCTGGCTGTTAATTAGAAAAATGTAACATTTTACATAAATAAAGACCATTAAGAAATTTAATAGTTTTATCTATATTTGCAGCACTTAATTACCGAAATAATAAATTAAATAATATATGTACAAGCCAGTAAAACTAACAGACAGTGTTTATTACGTAGGAGTTAACGATCGTAGAACACATTTGTTTGAAAACATGTGGCCTATTGACAGAGGAGTTGCTTACAATTCTTATGTTATTGATGATGAAAAAGTTGCTCTCATTGACTCTGTTGAAATAGGACAAGTTGAAAAATACCTGAAGAAAATTAAGGCTATTATTGGAGACAAGGAAATCGACTATTTGATTGTTAATCACATGGAACCTGATCATGGTGGTTCTATTGATATTATCAAAAAAATGTATCCTAACATTCAAATTGTTGGTAACAAAAAAACCTTACCAATGCTTGAAGGTTACTTTGGTATTTCTGACAACACTATCGAAGTAAAAGAAGGTGATACCTTAAGCTTAGGTAAACACACTTTAAATTTCTATATGGTTCCTATGGTACACTGGCCTGAAACTATGGTTACTTTTGAATCAACAGAAAAAATTCTTTTCTCTGCTGATGCTTTTGGTACTTTTGGAACTCTTGACGGAGGTATTTTTGATGATGAGTTTGAATTTGATTACTATCGTGATGAAATGAGAAGATACTATTCTAACATTGTTGGAAAGTATGGCTCTCCTGTTCAAAAAGCATTATCAAAGTTAGGTGGCTTAGAAATCAACATGATTGCATCTACTCATGGTCCTATCTGGAGAAACTACATTTCTGAAGTAATTTCTATGTATGATCGTTGGAGTAAATACGAAACTGAAGAAGGAGTAGTAGTTGCTTATGCTTCAATGTATGGAAATACAGAAGAAATGGCAGAAGCTGTTGCCAGAGAGCTTGCAGAAAATGGCATCAAACACATTCGCGTACATGATGTTTCAAAATCACATGCATCATTTATTATTTCAGATATTTTTAAATACAAAGGATTAATTCTTGCCAGTCCTACTTATTGCAACGAACTTCATCCAAACATGGAATCATTAACTACAAAATTGGTTCACATGGGAGTTCAAAATCACTATTTAGGAATACTTGGCTCATTCTCTTGGGCTGGTGCTGCAGTTAAAAAATTAACAGCTGTTGGTGAAGAACTAAATTGGGAATTAGTTGGTGAAAGTGTTGAAGAAAAGCATGCTTTAAAAGCCGACAAATATGAGGCTTGTCTTGCACTTGGTAAAGCAATGGCCGACAGACTTAAAGCTGACAGATCGTAATTTCTATTTCTCAAAATATACAATATAAAATCCACTTCGTTATGAGGTGGATTTTTTTTATAAAAAAAGTCGCCCTAAAAAATTAAGGCGACTTTGTAATATCTAAAGCAAACTCAGCAATTAAGCATCAATGTTTGCATAAGTTGCATTTTCTTCAATAAACTCTCTACGAGGTGGAACATCATCTCCCATCAACATTGAGAACACTCTATCAGCCTCAGCTGCACTCTCAATTGAAACCTGACGTAAAGTTCTTTGCTCCGGATTCATAGTTGTTTCCCAAAGCTGTTCTGCATTCATCTCACCTAAACCTTTGTATCGTTGAATGTGTACAGAATCTTCTTTACCGCCACTATATTGTTCAATAAATTCACGTCGTTGCTGTTCATTCCAGCAATACGCTTCTGCTTTACCCTTTTTACATAAATACAAAGGTGGTGTTGCAATGTATAAATAACCATTTTCAACTAAGCCCCTCATATATCTAAAGAAGAAAGTCATGATCAAAGTAGTAATGTGACTACCATCCACATCGGCATCCGTCATAATTACAACTTTATGATATCTTAATTTTGCAAGGTTTAAAGCTTTACTATCTTCATCGGTACCAATTGTTACACCTAAAGCTGTAAATATATTTTTAATCTCATCACTATCAAACACCTTATGTTGAAGCGCTTTCTCAACATTAAGAATCTTTCCTCTCAACGGAAGAATAGCCTGAAACTTACGATCTCTACCTTGCTTAGCAGTTCCTCCTGCCGAATCTCCCTCCACAAGAAATACCTCACATAAAGAAGGATCTTTTTCAGAACAGTCAGCTAACTTACCAGGTAAGCCACCTCCTGACATCACTGTTTTACGCTGAACCATTTCACGCGCTTTACGAGCTGCATGACGAGCAGTTGCTGCAAGAATCACCTTATTTACAATAACTTTTGCATCTTTAGGATTCTCTTCCAGATAATGACCTAAAGCAGCACTAACAGCCTGATCAACAGCAAGACTCACTTCTGAGTTTCCTAATTTAGTTTTTGTTTGTCCCTCAAACTGTGGCTCCTGAACTTTTACTGAAATAACAGCTGTCAAACCTTCTCTAAAGTCATCACCAGCTATATCAAACTTTAATTTTGATAACATTCCTGATTTCTCAGCCCAGGTCTTTAAAGTACGGGTTAAACCTCTTCTAAATCCAGTTAAATGAGTACCTCCTTCAATAGTATTGATATTATTCACATAAGAATATACATTTTCACTAAATGAAGTATTGTATTGAATTGCCAACTCTACCGGAACATCATTCTTTTCCGTAGTGATATGAATGATATTTTCTGTAAGTGTTTCTCTGGTTTCATCAATAAATCTTACGAATTCCTCTAATCCATTTTCTGAATGAAACACTTCTGTTTTAAAATCTCCATTTCCATCAACTTCTCTTTCATCAGTAAGAGTAATTGTAATACCCTTGTTTAAGAAAGCCAATTCTCTTAAACGATTTGATAAAATAGAATATTTATATTCGGTAGTAGTAAAGATTGATCCATCCGGAGTAAAAGTTACAGTTGTACCAGTAATGTCTGTTGTACCTATCTCCTGTAACTCCCCCTGAGGAACACCTATTGAATACTCTTGTTGATAAATCTTACCATCTCTGTGAACTTCAGCTTTTAAATAGGTAGACAATGCATTAACACAAGAAACACCAACACCATGCAAACCACCAGATACTTTATAAGAATCCTTATCAAATTTACCACCGGCATGGAGCACTGTCATTACAACCTCTAAAGCAGATTTTCCTTCTTTTTCATGATGATCCACAGGAATACCTCTACCATTATCCTTAACTGAGATTGAATTATTTTCAAGTATTTTTACATCTATTGTATCACAATGTCCAGCTAATGCTTCGTCAATTGAGTTATCCACAACCTCATATACAAGGTGATGTAATCCTTTCACACCAACATCTCCAATATACATGGCTGGACGCTTTCTAACAGCTTCCAATCCCTCTAATACCGTAATACTATTTGCGGAATAACCATTACCCTGACCTGGGTTGTTTTCTTTAATATTTTCTTCGCTCATCAATTATAGATTTCGTTGCATTATTTCTTCTATATTGTTCTTTAACAATGGCTTTCACCATAATAAAAAAGACTTACAAATATAACAAAATTAGGCGCTTTTAAAAGCACAAAACACATGTTTTTATCAACATTATAAAACTCTGTATTTCTGAATATTACACCAATACAAACAACAAACAAATCAATACTGTTACCATCCTCATTTTCAATACTCACCAAGGAGCTAAATTATCAAACACTCTTAAGGTATCTATTGATGTTTATTCTCAAGTCCTTTACTATTTTATTATAGAACTGCAGCATCATAATTTTCATCTCTCCCATTAATACATTGAGTTCTCCTTTTATTTAGCTAAAATTGCAATAGAACACAGTAAATTCAACTTATAAAACATATTTACCTATGAAAAAAATATACTTCCTGTTTTTAATATTTGGCATTTTAGCCTGTCAAATTCAAGTTTCTGTTGATACCAATGAAATTCCAACTATTGACTCTATATTAAAAAACATCAAGGCACCCTCTGTTCCTGAATATTCAATAAGTGTAACAGACTTTGGTGCTAAAGGTGATTCTGTTACACCTAATAAAGCTGCAGTAGCTAAAGCAATTAAAGACTTAAACAGTAAAGGCGGTGGAACATTAATATTTCCTGCCGGGCAATATTTTATGGATGGCCCCATTCATATGGTAAGCAACATGGATTTACACATTGAAAAAGGTGCCCGAATTTTCTTTAGCTCTGATTACAACGATTATTTACCCGTTGTAAAAACCAGTTGGGAAGGCACTTTTCTATACAACTACAGTCCGTTTATTTATGCCTACAATTGTAAAAATATTCGTATAACAGGAGAAGGAATCATTGACGGAGAAGCATCAGAAACATGGGCAAAATGGCATGGTCTGCAAAAAAAAGATCAACTTTTAAGCCGCGAAATGAATCACAACAACACACCCATTGACCAACGTATTTTTGGAGAGGGTCACTATTTGCGTCCTCAATTAATTCAGCTTTACGACTGTAAAAACATTTTAGTAGAGGGAGTTAAAATTGAAGATTCTCCTTTTTGGTGCCTTCACCTTCTTCGCTGCGAAAATATTACAGTCAGAAATATAAAATACGAGGCCTACAATAAAAACAACGATGGTATTGATCCTGAATACTCTAAAAACATCTTAATCGAAGATATCACCTTTAATAATTCTGACGACAATATCGCCATTAAATCAGGAAGAGATGACGAAGGCAGAGCCTCGGAGTTCCATTCAGAAAACATCATTGTCCGTAATTGCCATTTTAAAGGACTACATGCCATTGTAATAGGTAGCGAAATGTCGGCTGGGGTTGAAAATGTTTATGTTGAGAACTGCGATTTTGCAGGAAAACTAAAACGTGGTATCTACTTAAAATCAAATCCTGACAGAGGAGGATATATCAAGAACATCTTTATTAATGATGTTAAATTTGGAGAAGTTGAGGACTGTATTTACATCACCTCATACTATCATAACGAAGGCGAAGGGCATATTACCGATATAAAAGACATCTATTTCGAAAATATTTCATGTCAAAAAGCAAAAAGCTCAGGAATTGTTATGCAAGGTTTTCCCGATAAGAAACTGTCTGACATCTATTTTAAAAACATCAAGATTGACAGCACCGCCAATCCTTTAAGTATGGAAAACACAGAAAACATAAGCTTTAGTGATGTCATAATTGGCCAGCTAGCCACCTCTCCATCATTTGTAAAATAACAATACTAAAACCCGAAATATGCATTAAAAAGCCTATTATACATTGAAATCGCTTTAAAACAAGAAACTACGTAGCTTCAATTCACCAAAACGATGCTATGCCTCATTTCAGTAATGCCTTGTTTTATGGCACTTTCAATGTTCATTACAAAGTTATCATACGTAATCCGGGTTAAATAGCAGAAAACAAAAAAAAGCATGGCGAATCACTTCCATGCTTTTCTTTTCTTAACCTAAACCTTTGTATGAAAAAACTTAATGAACTTTTTATTACATAATACTAAATGCTCTTTTCTATATATTAATACTCTATTTACTTTTATCTGTCGGTTTACTCAAAACATATACTGATTTACTTTTTAAAATCAGACAAATCATTAAGCAACCACAATACTTTGTTATCAATTATCATTTGACAGAAGCAAAAGTACAGAACTATTTCATTCATTACGGTTAAGGCGGGGTTAAAGTCAGTTAAGGAAAAGTTAAAGTAAAAATACGAGATTGAAAATACTTTATATTTACGCAATGAATTATTAGAACAAGCAATGAAAAAGAAATCAATAATAGGATTAATTGTGTTAATGGGATTTTCATTATTAGGAATAATTCTCGTTCAATTTTTGTGGATGAACAATGCCATACAAGTTCAAAATGAAAAATTTACAGCTACAGTATACGATGCATTAAATGCATCTATTAGAAGGGTTGAAAAAGAACAGGCTGCAAACTTTTTTATGCAACAGTTTTTATCCAATCAAATTCCATCGCAACAACCTTTAAGTAACAACAACAGAAACACCATACCTTATTTCCCGCAACCAAAATTAAACAATGAAAATATTCTGGACCATATAACTGATGGTGAAAATAAAGATCTTTCAAATTCAGGTGGTGGTACTTTTGAAGCTCATTTTGAAATACAAAGCAATGGAGAACCTCAACAAGTAACCATTAAAAAAGAAAACATTGACTTCAACAACAAAGACGATGTTCAGGCTATGGAGCAAGCCATTTCTCTTATGGAAGATTCCATCAAAAGAGTTTTAGGCAATAACGGAAATATGGATGCATTAAATATGTTTAATCAATTCAGCTACGAATTACAAATGCGTTCTGTTAATCCGTTACAAAGATTAAATACTAAAAACTTAAATAATGTTTTAGACTACGAATTAAATGCCAGAGGTATTGATTTAGATTATGAATATGGTATTATTAACAGAAACACCGGTAAATTAACCAACATATACACTGGTAATTACTATAAGGATGATAGTGATTTTAAGTTTGTTGCCAATCTGTTTCCTAATGATATTTTCAGAAGCTGGTCTCCTATTGCATTGGACATTTATTTCCCTCATCAGGGACAATTTATTTTAAAATCATTAGGGGTACTATTCGGCTCCTCCATTGTTTTTACACTGTTTATTTTACTTACGTTTTTATACACCTTACGAACCATAGTTAATCAGAAAAAACTTTCAGAAATAAAGTCAGATTTTATTAATAATATGACTCATGAGTTTAAAACACCTATTGCAACCATAAATCTGGCAACCGATAATATTGCCAACCCAATGATCATTAACAAACCGGAACATATTTCTTCGTTTCTAAAAATTATAAAAGAAGAAAATAAAAGGATGAATAATCAGGTTGAGCGCGTTTTACAAATGTCGCTAATTGAAAAACGTGATTTTCAGTTATTGCCGGTTGAAAAAGACATACACCAATTGATAAATGACGCCACGCAAAAAATGCAGTTATTAGCAGAACAAAAATCTGCTGTAATATCAAGCCATTTAAATGCTGAATCAACTGTTTTTAATGTAGATGAAGTTCATTTTACTAATGTATTGGTTAACCTGCTCGAAAACGCTTTAAAATACTCTAAAGAAAATCCGGTTATAGATATCATTACCGAAAACAATAAGAATGGTATTGACATTTTAATTCGCGACAATGGAATTGGAATGAGCAAAGAACAACAAGCAAAAGTATTTGAGAAGTTTTTTAGAGCTACAAAAGGAAATATTCACAACGTAAAGGGTTTTGGCTTAGGACTTAGTTATGTAAAAGCTATCATGCTTCAGCATGGCGGAAACATATTTGTAAAAAGTAAATTAGGCGAAGGTTCAGAATTTAAATTATTTTTGCCCTTTAAATAACAATCAACTTAACATCATACTTCAGCGTAAAACAATATCAAAATGAGCGATAAGAAAAAAGTATTCATGGTAGAAGACGACCAAAATTTTGGTACAGTAATGAAATCATATCTGGAAATTAATGGCTTTGATGTTACCTGGATCAAGGATGGTATTAATGCCATGAAAACCTTTGTTGTTGGTCATTTTGACATTTGTATTTTAGATGTGATGTTACCTAACGTTGATGGCTTTACTATTGGAAAGGAAATTAAGGAAAAAGAAGAAAGTATTCCTTTAATATTTTTAACTGCAAAAACATTAAAAGAAGATGTTTTGCAAGGATTTGGAATTGGAGCTGACGATTACGTTACCAAACCTTTTGACTCTGAAATTCTTATTGCCAAAATCAATGCTATTTTAAACCGTAGAGCACAAAAAGAGGAAGAGGAAACTCCCAGCACGTTTAATTTAGGATGTATTGAATTTAATTTTGAACTAAGAACACTAACATCAAAGGAAGGTGTACATCAACTGTCGCCAAAAGAAGCTGAACTCCTAAAGCTTTTATGCATTGACATGAACAAGGTAATGCTCCGGGAAAAAGCTTTAAACTCTATTTGGGGTGAAAACAATTATTTTACAACCAGAAGTATGGATGTATACATTACCAAACTCCGCAAATATTTAAAAGCTGAACCAAGAATTGAAATTATTAACATTCACGGAAGTGGATATTTACTAAAACTCAAGGAAGAAGAATAACCTTTAACACTACTCGTCAACTTCTGAAACTCCATATAAACCATCTTTAATTTCTGAAGATAAAGACATCAGTTTCAGAAGTTTGAATGAACTTAATCCCGGTTTATAAAGAGGTATTCTATATTTAGGACTCAACATATAAGCCATATTATCCTGAATTAACACTTCAAAGGGTAACGATGAAATATACTCCACACCAAGAAATTCCAATAGCTCCTTTTCGACTGCATTATTAAATGTAACCCCAAAAACAGCAATCTCTTTATCCTCAAAGCAAATTTCGTAAGCTAATTCTGCATCACCAACTCCTGACATAATATTCTGACGAACAACAGTAATTGCTTCTATATATTCATCAAACTCTCCTAATTCAACTACATCATTAAACTTTGCCATGGTGGGTAAAAAACGATAGGAACTTAATTCTTCCACCGATAAATCATCTCCATATTTAATAGGTGATTTAGAAAATACAGACATTGCACTTAAGGCCAAAGAATCGATTTTCGAAGTCATAAACTCTACATCCTCGCCATTAGCCTTGCTATTAAAATAGGCATGTACAAAATAATGGGGATTAAGCATAGTCAGCAAACTTTGCTGCCCCTTTCCAATAATCCCAACCCTGATAGTAGAGCCAAAAGCAGCTTTATCACCTACTCCGGTTGCCATACTTGTTAATTCATCACATGTAAAAATGATCACACACAAGGAATCCTCATGAGAAGGATGATACATACCAACAACCTCAAAACCATTATTCACCAAAGTTTTGGTTACTTCTGTTGTCATTGTGCGAACATTCTTATCAAAAGTACCAAACCCGTAAAATGGCTTAATAGCTATAGCTGAATGAAATACACCAACAAACAGCATTAAGAGAAGCAAATATTTTAAATTAATTTTACCCAACGATTATATTACTTTGTACCGTTGCAATTTAAAAATATTTTACAAATTAACACTCTTTAACATTATAAAAATTCTCAAATTCTTAATAATGCATTTTTTCACTTTTTAGGTCGCAATTTCTGCTTTACCTGATACAACAGAATTGCCTGCTTTTTCCCCTTTAGTTTAATCGTGCCCACATCTTTAAAATTGTACTCATCCTTATTTTCAAAGTACTCATACAAAACTCCGGAAATCAACAAATTCTGTTTGTACTCATTACACATGGATTCTATACGGGCGGCAGTATTTATGGTATCACCATTATACGAAATATCCCTACGAATACTTCCTACCTGCAATACCATTACTTTACCCACATGAATACCTGCTTTAAATTTAGGCTCCTCACCATACTTTCTGCGATAATACCAATACCTGCGTTCAACAGTTCTCTGAAAAGAATAAAAGGCTTTAATACAATTGTTGTTTCGAACACCATCTCTTACATTCCAGGAAATAATGGCACCATCTCCCAAATACTGATAAACTTCTCCGTGATAATTATATATGATAGAAAGGTCATTAAAAACATCCTGAACCAGGCGACTAAACTTTTCATGCCCTAGTCTTTCTGCAATTGTAGTAGAAGCTTTCATGTCAACAAACATAAAAATCTTCTTTTCTTCATAGGGTTTATTTAACCTGCCGAAAAACCAATTGAAAAAGTTTGTAATTCCAATCTTCTTATACATTTCCTTAACGGAATTACTGGCAATACACGCTAAATAAAAATAAGCCAGAAAGCGAATATGCTCCATTTCCAACTTTGGCATCTTAGCCAGAATCGTACGATAATCTTTCAAAGAATCCAGCGTAACTGTTTTGTTTGCGGCCAGATAAAGAATAGCAAAAGCCAACAAAAAGTATAGTAATGATCTTAAGAAGATCATTGATCTGATAGGCGAAAAACGCATTATTCTATCAGAAAAAAGGGTATCTAAAAAGGTAAATAATGTTGATATTGAAACTGCCAAAAAAACAGTGTTTGTATAAATAGAATCTACAGCAAGCAGATTGAAATAGTTAACAAACAAAGATTGATTTCCTGTTATAAAAACATAAAAGAAAAGGGCAAAATTCCAGAACAGCAAATGAAACCGTAAAGACCGGAATAAGCTACTAAACCATATTTTGATTTTTTCCCGTAAAAACACTGTTTGTCCCCATATTAACAACCAAAGTTCAATCAATCAACCAAACCCCGATTTAAAGTGTGTAAGCATTCCTACCCATGTACTTTTGTAACCTGATTTTGTTTCATTTGAAATGTGATTTTTATTAACAAAGCACAAAAAAAGCTGTTTGAAAAATTCAAACAGCTTTAAAAAACTTCTTATCAATCTCTATATCAAATCAATGCTTCGCTTAACAAATTTAGTAAGCGCTTCACCTTTAAGCATATTATTTGAAAGCAATGCCAAATCAATTAATTGAGATACTAATTTATTATCATTACTAAAACCATTTAAAATTTCAGTTTTCTTAGTATTCAACTCACTAATTTTCTTATCAACATCAGCTAATTCATCTTTTTGAGCCTGAGGAATTTCTTCATCTTTCTTGCCTTCCTTCGCTTTTTCCAGTTCCTGACGTTTACCATTCAGGCTTTCAATCTTATTACGAACTGAATCAACCTGCTCTCCAACTGATTTATTTTTATCTTCTAAAATACGCTCAATTAACGGATGGTTTTCGTTTACAACCAACTGGTAACTATCCGGCATTTCTCCATAAAAGTTCATACCGCCACCTTGCATTGCACTCATCTCTTTCATACGACGCATAAACTCTTGCTGAGTAATAATTGCAGGATTAGCATCTGTACCCATAGCTTCAAAAGCAACAATAAAGTTCATTTTATTGCTATTAGGCACTTTAGCAGTAAATACAGTTGTTAAGTCGTCTTTATCTTTAGCTAATAATTTAGACTCTAATGTATTTTCTTTTGGTATCAGTTTTTCAGCTACATCACCATCTACACGTACAAATCTGCTCTTATCCAGTTTTTGTTCCATGTGATTGATAAAGTGTGTATCTAACTGTCCATCCATTAACAACACATCATAACCTTTTGCTTTTGCTCCTTCAATAAAGCTATGTTGCTCTTCAGCATTTGTGGTATATAAATATACCAATTGCTTATCTTTATCTGTTTGATTTTCTTTGATGATATCTTTGTATTCATCAAAAGTAAAATACTTACCGTCAGTATTTTTTAACAGTGTAAATTTCTGTGCTTTATCATAGAATTTCTCTTCTGTTAGCATACCATACTCGATGAATAACTTCAAAGAATCCCATTTTTCTTCAAAACCTTTTCTGTCAGCTTTAAAGATTTCAGCTAAACGATCTGCTACTTTTTTAGTGATATGGTTAGATATCTTTTTAACGTTACCGTCAGCTTGTAAATAAGAACGGGAAACATTTAAAGGAATATCAGGAGAATCAATTACACCATGTAAAAGCGTTAAGAATTCAGGTACAATATTCTCAACCGAATCAGTAATAAACACCTGATTACTATATAACTGAATTTTATTTTTCTGAACCTCTACATTGTTTTTAATCTTAGGGAAATATAAAATTCCGGTTAGATTAAACGGATAATCTACATTTAGATGGATATTAAAGATAGGATCATCACTCATTGGATATAAATCCCTGTAGAATTTATTGTAATCCTCATCCTTTAAATCAGCAGGTTTTTTAGTCCATAAAGGATTTGTATCGTTTACTACATTATCCTCTTCTAATTCAACCTCTTTACCATCTTTCCACTCTGTTTTCTTTCCAAAAGCAACTTCAACAGGTAAAAAGCGACAATATTTATTTAATAAACGAGTGATCTCTGCTTTTTCAAGAAACTGTTTGTTTTCATCATCGATATATAAAACAATGTCAGTTCCTCTGTCTTCTTTTTTAACTTCTTCAAGTGTATATTCAGGACTACCATCACAAGACCATTTAACAGCCTGAGCGCCTTCTTTATGCGACAAAGTGATAATTTCCACTTTCTTCGATACCATAAATGAAGAGTAGAATCCTAATCCAAAATGCCCAATAATTGCGTTAGCATCATTTTTATATTTATCAAGAAACTCTTCAGCTCCTGAAAAGGCAATCTGATTAATATACTTATCAATTTCTTCGGCAGTCATACCTACCCCTCTATCCGAAATTGTTAATGTTTTCTTTTTCTCATCGATAGAAACTTTAACCTTCAGATCACCCATTTCACCTTTAAACTCTCCTACACTAGACAAAGTTTTTAATTTTTGAGATGCATCTACTGCGTTAGACACCAACTCTCTCAAAAAGATTTCATGATCTGAATAAAGGAACTTTTTAATGATGGGGAATATATTTTCGGACGTTACCCCAATATGACCTTTTGACATAGTATTATTTGTTTTTTTATTGATTAAACATTTTTTCCGGAGGCATCATTTCAAATGGTATGCCAAGCAGGAGATAATGACATATAGACATATTTTATGTCAGTACCTCTGACATTAATGCCGGAATGTATGTTTTAATGACTACATATTACATAAAAAAACCCCACTGATAAAAATATCAATGGGGCCTTGGTTTAGATTAGAGTACAAATCTCTACTTTATATAGCAGAACTACCTCGCTCTTCTGTACGGATACGAATACATTGTTCTAGGGGTGTTACAAATATCTTTCCGTCTCCAACTTCTCCTTGGTTACCATTGTGCGATTTAGCTGCTCGTATAATTGCTTCGATTGTAGTTTCTACAAATTCATCATTTACCGCTATCTCAACTCTCATTTTAGGAGTTAAGTTAGGAATTACTTCCTTACCACGATAAACTTCTTTACTTACTTGATTTCCATGTCCCGATACTCTGGATACGGTAATACGTGTAATACCAGCCTGAATCAATCCTTCACGAACCTGATCCAATTGGTATGCTCTTATAATTGCGGTTACTAATTTCATATGATTATAATTTGTTTTCATAAGCCATATGGAACTCGCCAAATTTAATCATGCTCGTGTGTGCGAAACACTTCACATGGCTCGTTTCATTTGCTTAAATTTTCTTTCATTTGCCAGATAAATCTTATCAATTAACGTAACGTTCTTTGATTGAAGAAAGTTTAGTTATAACGCATTTAATCTGTTAAATTTTTAATTAAAATACAACATCTCAATTATAGATTAACTCTAGTTTGGATTTAACATACCATAACCACGTTCTCCATGGAATGAATGATCCAAACCTGTCATCTCTTCTTCATCAGTAGCCTTCAATCCAACAAATTTCTCAACAACCCAAATAATAACAATAGTTGTAATTATTGAATATCCAATAGCAATTACAACAGTAACGCCTTGTACCCAAAATTGATCCCATGATGTCCAGATTCCATCAGCAGTATTTGCTGCAGCATCAGCCATCCAGCTATCTCTAATAAAGAATGATAATAAAAGCGCTCCCACAATTCCTCCTACACCATGAACACCAAAAGCATCCAATGAATCATCGTATCCTAATTTATCTTTAAGCATTAAGGCTCCATAACAAATAATTGAAGATATAGCTCCCAGTAACAACGCTCCTGATGGTTGAACAACTCCCGCTGCAGGAGTAACAGCAACCAATCCGGCTAAAATACCTGAAGCAAATCCTAAAGCTGTACCTTTTCCATGGTGTACCATTTCAATAATTACCCACATTAAAGCACCCGCTGCACCAGCAACCTGAGTTGCCGTTAACGCCTGAGCTGTATCCAGTCCACTATTAATACTACTTCCGGCATTAAATCCAAACCAGCCTACCCAAAGCAAACCAACACCCATCATTGTCATAACCAAATTATTAGGACGTTGCTGACGGTGAGGATATCCTCTTCTTGCACCTAAATAAATAGCAGCAACCAAACCACTAATACCGGCTGAAATATGAACAACAGTACCTCCTGCAAAGTCAATAGCACCAGCAGCTCCCCAGTGATGTAAGAAACCATCTGCAGACCAAACCCAGTGACATAAAGGATTATACACGATAATTCCCCACAATGCAATAAATACTAAATAACCTTTAAACTTAACTCTCTCGGCAAAAGCTCCTGCTATTAACGCCGGGGTAATTATAGCAAATTTACCCTGAAACATAGAGAATACCAATTCTGGCACTCCACCTTCCATAATAGTAGTATCAATACCCTGAAGTAACACATAATCTTTGTTCCATCCGAACAAACCTCCAAGAATACTATCTCCAAAACTCATTGAGTATCCTATCAATACCCAAAGAACACTCATAACGCCCATAGCTGCAAAACTATGCATCATGGTTCCTAAAACATTTTTTGATCTTACTAAACCGCCATAGAACATGGCTAATCCTGGTATCATTAATAATACCAATGCAGTTGATGTTAACATCCAAGCCGTAGCTCCGGCATCTACTTCCGGACCGGTATTGGCCCATCCATTCACAAAAAACCCTAGCAACAGAGTTGCTAAAAGAATTGCTTTCTTCATAAAATTTTTCTTAATAGGTGGTAATAATCATTTCTCTGGATGCAAACTTATAAATTTAAAGTATTACCTCCAAATTTTTATATTTTTCGAAAGCATACACCCCACTTTAAACTACCCTTTGTAACTTTACAACAGTTTTTAATTACAAATTACCCCTTTTAAAAACAGAAAAGCTGAAATCCTATATAAAATAGAATTTCAGCTTACAATATCTTATAAAAGAACTGTATTATTTCAAATGCTCATCCAATTCTTTTTCTATTAATCCTTTTTTTAAAGGCTTTTGAAAATAACCCTCAATGAGTTTACAATTTAAAGCTTCTGATATGGGCTCATTCATCCCGTATCCTGACAATAAATAATAAGCAAGCTCTGGTTTATAGGTTTTGGCTTTTTCAACAAACTCCACTCCACTCATTACAGGCATCTTCATGTCTGTAATAACTACTTTTATTTCGTTATTCTCTTTTAAAATATCCAAAGCCTTTTCTGGTGACTCCGATAAAACTGTTTTGTATTTATCTTTAAACATTAACTCAAATAATTTTAAATTAATGTGTTCATCATCTACATATAAAATCATAATATATTTCTTTTCCTACGCTAATATAGGCAATACTACTTCAATTAATGTTCCTTCACCCAATTTTGAATCCACTTTTACTCTTCCTCCATGTTCTTTTACTATATTATACACAATAGTCATTCCTAAACCAGAGCCTTCTCCCGGAGATTTTTTAGTATAAAATGGATCAAACATCTTTTTCATGGTTACTTTCGACATGCCCATTCCATTATCCCTAACAAATACGATCACATTATTGTTTTCATCCACAGAAAGCTTAATTGTTATGACTCCATCATGCTTTATAGCCTGAACTGAATTATATAATATACTAAAAAACACCTGATGTAAACCATCTTCAGATGCCATGACTTCTATTTTGCTTGCTGAAAAATCCTTAACAATCTCTATACGATTCTTAATTTCGTGACTTAAAACTACCAAACAATCCTCAATAACGTCGTTTATATTACATACGGTAAATCCGGCTGTACCTTTACTACTAAAACTACCCAAACTATTAACAATACTTGAAATACGATTTACGCCTTCTTCCATATAGTCAATCACCTGCCTGTTTGTCGTTAAATCATCCTGACTCAGATATTTTTGTAAATCTGTATCAAAAGTATTTCGAAGAGAATACAATCCGGTTTGAATAAAATTTAATGGATTATTAATTTCATGGGCTACTCCTGATGTCATAACCCCCAGCGAAGCCATTTTTTCTTTTTCAATCAATTTTTCCTGCATGGACTTTATCTCTGCAATTGACTTCTCTAGTTTGGCATGTTGTTTTCGTAATTGATTATTGGAATTGAGTAAATCCTGATTAGCCTGATTTAATGCTTCAGTTCGCTTCTCTACCAGGTTCTCAAGATGTAACCTGTATTTTTCAATTTCAGATTGCTGTTGTTTTTGCTCCGTAATATCCTTGATTAAAACCTGAAATAACTCATTCTCCTCTACATCAATAACTGCTATATGTACTTCCGCATCAAACTCCTCTCCATTATAACGTTGATGTCTCCATTCAAAAGATTTTGACTTATTTGCTCTTACTTCATCTGCAAATTCCCTCATCTTCAATGCAGAAACAGTGCCATCCGGCTGCTTTTCCGGCGCAAAGTCTTCAATATGCATTCCTACAATTTCATCTTTACCTACTTTAAGCACTTTAGTTGCAATGGTATTTACATCTACAATAAAACCATCTTTAACTATTAAAATAGCATCAAATGAATGATCAAAGAGCAAATAGAACTTACGCTCACGTTCGTTTAATTCCTTATTTTGCTGCTTAATTAATGCCAGATTTAATAATATTGAGTCGGAATATTTTTTTCCCACAACCAATAATGCAGCTGCTGTAAGTATAATTATGGTAATATCCATGGCCCAGGATATGGGTGATAATATATAAGCCCTGACATCTATGGTATAAGGAATAATTTCGTAAACAAACAAAACGCCAAAAAGAGCATATATAAAACTAAAAAATATAAGTAATAGTATTGCTCTTCGGTATCCCATTACAAACGAAACAAAAATGGGTATTAATATAATATAAGCTTTAGAGGATACTAAAAAACCATATTTAGATAAACCAGTAATTAAAGCCATCAATATGATAAAAGCAACAGAAAGTACCTTAAATCCGAGTTTTACCTTTTTTCGATAATAAACCAATATACCTAAATAAACAACTACCAATGTTATGGCATAAAGAGTCCAGTTAAAACCATAGGAAAAAGCCCTGACTACTGTAACCAAATATGAAATTACACCAAAGCCAAAACCTATTACAAGAGCTTTATTTACAACATCATCTCTTAGGTCTTTTAACGCTCTCAATCCATCCATGAGATAAAATTCAGTATATTAATTTTGTTTGTAATAAAAGACGAATTTAATACTATAAAATAAAATAAGTACCTATAATCTTAAAAAAGCCGCATTATGCAATGGAAATTGTATTACACAATGAAATTAGGGTAAAATTAAACTGCCTAAACAAAATTCAACTTTTTTTTTCAAAAAAACTTTACAACTTACTTCACTGAAGAAAAAGCACTTAGATTACCCTCCGAAAAAAACTTGATGTTTTTTTTATTTTTTAGTTTTGCAGATATAAAAAAATGCTCTATTTTTGCAGCCGTTATCAAAAGAGATACACACTGAAAGAGACTTTAAACGGATGATTTCAGATAAAATATAAAAGTATTGGAGAGATGGCAGAGTGGTCGAATGCGGCGGTCTTGAAAACCGTTGTGCGGCAACGTACCGGGGGTTCGAATCCCTCTCTCTCCGC
>NZ_JAPDPJ010000004.1 GCF_026013605.1 Plebeiibacterium sediminum | reverse complement strand
AAGAAAGGTTTTTCTGTTTCAGCTTTGGCTGCATCAAGAGCTTTACGGATTTCGTCAGCGTTATTTCCATCAATGGTCATAACTGCCCATCCCCAGGCTTCATATTTTTTAGCAGTATCTTCTACTGTTACTGCATCTGTTTTTGTAGATAACTGAATGTCATTTGAATCGTAAAACATAATAAGGTTGTTCAAACCTAAATAACCTGCAATACGACCAGCACCCTGAGAAATTTCTTCCTGAACACCACCGTCAGAAATGAATGTATAAATATCATGAGACATCCAATCTCCGAATCTTGCCTTTAAGAATTTCTCTGTAATTGCAGCTCCAACAGCCATTGTGTGACCTTGTCCTAGTGGACCTGAAGTATTTTCAACACCTCTTGCAAAATCAACTTCAGGGTGTCCTGGAGTTGGGCTATCCCATTGGCGAAACTTAGATACTTCATCCATGCTGTATGTACCTGTTAAAGCCAGCTGAGCATATAGCATTGGTGACATGTGACCTGGATCAAGGAAGAAACGGTCTCTGTTTACCCATGTTCTGTCTTTTGGATCATAGTTAAGGTATTCAGAAAAAAGGATGTTAATAAAATCTGCACCACCCATAGCACCACCCGGGTGTCCTGAATTTGCTTTTTCAACCATTGCAGCAGCTAATATTCTGATATTATCTGCAGCTCTGTCTGTTACACTAATAGATGCCATAACAATGTCTTTGTTTACTTATTATTTTTATTTTAATTCTATCTTTTCAATTCGCTTTTGATGTCTTCCTCCTTCAAACTCAGTAGCCAGAAATACATCAATAATTTTATAGGCGTCTTCCTCCTCAATAAATCGAGCTGGGATAGTACAAATATTGGCATCATTATGCTGACGTGCGAGTGCAGCAATTTCTGTTTGCCAACAATAAGCCGATCTAACTTCTTTATGACGGTTAAGCGTGATATTTATGCCATTACCACTACCGCAAAAAGCCAAACCTACTTTTAGTTCTTTTGTCTCAATAGCTGTAGCTAATTGATGTGCATAATCTGCATAATCACAACTATCAGCAGAATAAGTTCCGTAATCTTTAACTTCCAAACCTTTTGAAGTCAAATACGCTATAACCTTAACTTTAAGGTCGTAACCAGCATGATCAGAAGCTAATCCGATAACCATTTTATAAAATTTTACGAGGGATAAAGGGGGAAATGAAGCATATTTCCCCCTATTATAAACATGAAAATTGACTACAATTCTTTTTCAGTGAAAGCACCTAATTTAAGGTACTTATCGTAGATTGCTTTGTAAGCTTCAACATTAGCTGCAATAGGATCGTATTCTTTTTCAAAACCTTGTCCCATTGCTTTTTGAGCTTCAGCAATATTTTTGTGCGCACCTGAAGCAACTGCTGCAAACATAGCAGCTCCTAAAGCCACACTTTGCTCTGAACGAGCTACCTTAATTGGCATACCAAGAACATCTGCCAGTGTTTGCATTACAAAATCTGATTTTTTTGCAACACCACCAATAGCAACAACCTGATCTACCTTTACACCATTATCTAAGAAACGTTGAACAATAGCTTTAGAACCAAAAGCTGTAGCTTCAACCAATGCACGGAAAATACGAGGAGCTGAAGAACCTAAGTTCAATCCTGTAATGGTTCCTTTTACATTTTGAGTAGCATCTGGAGTTCTACGTCCGTTTAACCAGTCTGTAGCTAAAATAGTAGACTCTTCAACTGGAATTTTAATCGCTTCTTCTGATAAAGCAGGAATAATTTTATCTTCAATTGCTTTAGCCTGATCTTTATCTTCGATAAATTGTAATGGCCATGCTAATACATTTTTGAACCATGCATAAACATCACCAAACGCAGACTGACCAGCTTCTAGTCCAACCATTCCAGGAATTACAGAACCATCTACCTGACCACAAATACCCGGGATTAATTTATCTCCCAATTCATCTTCAGGAGAAACCATGATATCACAAGTAGAAGTACCCATGATACGTACAAAAGTATTTGCTTCAATCTCAGCACCTACTGCCCCCATGTGTGCATCAAAAGCACTCACACCGATGACTACGTCAGTAGATAAACCTAATTTTTCGGCCCACTCAGGAGTTAAAGTTCCAAATGCCTCATCACTGGTATATGTATCTTCAAATAAGTTTTCACGTAAACCTTTTAATTCAGGTCCAAGTTCAACTAAAAACTCTTCTGGTGGAAGACCGTTCCAGTCAGTATGCCATAAAGCTTTATGACCAGCAGCACAACGGCTTCTTTTTACTTCTTTAAGAGCTGTTTTTCCTGTTAATACAGCTGGTAACCAGTCACAGTATTCAATCCATGATACAGCAGCACCTTTAACAACCTCATCTTTACGTAATATATGAAGAACTTTAGCCCATACCCATTCTGAAGAATAGATACCACCTTCGTATTTAGTAAAATCTACATCCCATTTACGTGCCAATGCATTTATTTCGTCTGCTTCTTTAACAGCAGTATGGTCTTTCCATAAAATAAACATTGCATTTGGATTTTCTTCGAACTCTGGTAACATTGCCAAAGGCGTACCGTTAGCATCTGTTAATGCAGGTGTACTACCAGTTGTATCAAAAGAAATTCCAACTACATTTTCAGCTACTGAAGCATCACATTTAGCTAACGCCTCTGTAATAGTAGCTTCCATTACTTCCAAATAGTCTTTTGGATGCTGACGGTATTGATTTTGTGCAGGAACACAATATTTTCCGTCCATCCAACGAGGATAATATTTTACTGATGAAGCCATTTCTTCACCTGTATTCACATCAACAATTAATGCTCTGGCTGAGTCAGAACCATAATCCAATCCAATTACATATTGATTTTTCATTGATCTATCTTTATCAAGAAGTATTATCTATCCTTGTTATGCAATCATCTCATAAAAGAGATTATTAACAGGATCTTTATAAAATTAATATTTGCCCAATTTGAGAATGTAATAAAAGGCAATTAAGAGAATATTTTACAATTGATTTAAAAGGGATTTTCTAATTAATTACTTAAAAAGAAAATCCCATCCCTATTCATATCAATTATTTACCTTGTCCATAGTATGCATTTGCACCATGTTTACGGTTAAAATGCTTTTCTGTAAGGTGATTATTCATATCTGCATTAGGATTAACCTGAAATGCAATAAAATCCATTTTAGCAATTTGCTCTAACACAACTGCATTATGCACTGCGTCATCTGCATTTTTACCCCATGAAAACGGACCATGATTTTTAACTACTACACCTGGAACATGAGAAGGATTACGTCCTTCGAATGCTTCAATAATAACAGTACCAGTATCTTTTTCATAGTCACCAGCAATTTCCTCTTCAGTCATAGACCTTGTACAAGGAACATCTCCATAGAAATAATCTGCTTGTGTAGTTCCTAAAATTGGAATATCTTTTCCTGCCTGTGCCCATGCTGTTGCATAAGTTGAGTGTGTATGTACAACACCACCAATTTCAGGAAAAGCCTTATATAATTCAAGATGTGTAGGTGTATCAGACGAAGGTTTTAAATCTCCATCAACCACATTTCCATCTAAATCTACCACAACCATATCAGAAGCTTTCATTACATCGTAATCAACGCCACTAGGTTTTATTACTACCAAACCTTTTTCTCTGTCAATAGCACTTACATTTCCCCAAGTGAAAATAACAAGTCCGTGTTTTACTAAATCAAGATTTGCTTTAAAAACGTCTTCTTTTAATTGCTCTAACATTTCCTTAATTTTTTACCAGAAATAAATATAAAATGCAACTGTTAAACTTAGGATAATCACAGTGTTAACTACATCCCAAATATTCCAGCTTTCTCTAGTAGCAGCTCTTTGTTCCGGAGTTGAAGTACCAAATACCAAACCTTGAATTTTTTCGGCAGATGGTGCTTTTGTATTTAAACTTACAATTACCACAACTGCAATACAAACTAACAACATATATCCACAGAAGAATAACCAGTTTGTATCAAAGAATACAGCTTTAAATAAGCTATCTCCAGCATCCGGGAATGAATTATAATAAACTTTAGCTCCTAAACGAGTAATACCAATGATAAATCCAGACATTAAACCCCAGTATCCACCTTTAGCTGAAGCTCTTTTCCAGGTAATACCCATTAAGAAAGCAGCTGCAATACCTGGAGCTAATACTGACTGAACATCTTGTAAATATTCATACAAAACGTCTCCAATACTTCTCATAATTGGAATCCAAAGAATACCTAATGTTACAATTACAACAGTTGCCATCTGGCCGATTTTAACCAATTTCTTCTCAGGAGTTTCTGGTTTAAATCTTTTATAGAAGTCAATAGTAAATAACATTGCCGATGAGTTAAACAATGAAGCTAATGAACTCATTAAAGCAGCAAGGATACCACAAACTACAAGACCTTTAACTCCTGCAGGTAATAACTGAGCAACTAATGAGGGGAACGCAGCATCTGCACTTGGTAAAACATACAACTGTCCGTTTAACATCACATCACCTTTAGCACTCATTGCATAAGCAATCATACCAGGAATTAAGAATAAGAATACTGGTAATAATTTTAAGTAAGCACCAAAGATAGTACCTCTACGAGCATGTTTCTCGTTTTTACCAGATAATACCCTTTGAACAATAAATTGGTCAGTACACCAGTACCAGAAACCAATAACGGCAGAACCAATTAAGGCTCCTAACCATGGAAAATCAGGGTCACCATTGTCACGAATAAGGTTAATCATACTGTCACCATATTCGTTTACTTTTGTAGCGCCACAAATTTCAAGAACATTTTCCCAACCCCCTACTGCTTTTAATCCAAGCACTAAGATAATTAAGGAACCCCCTAAAAGAATTGGAGTTTGTAAAACCGATGTATAAAGTACCGATTTCATACCTCCGAAAATAGTATAAAGGGCTGTTAAAATAACCAAACCAATAGCAGATATCCAGAAGAAGTCAATACCCCAAAGCTCTTCTATTCCAAAAACCTGTTGAAATACCAATCCACCTGCATAAACGGTAACTGCTACTTTTGTAAGCACATAACTAACTAACGAAATCAAAGACAATACTGTTCTGGATTCTTTGTTATATCTACGCTCCAAAAATTCAGGCATTGTTAACACCATACTGCGAGAATAGAAAGGCACAAAAACCCATCCTAAAATCAATATCATCCACCCTTGAATTTCCCAGTGAGCCATTGCCATACCACTAGAGGCACCAGCACCAGCAAGTCCAATTAAGTGTTCAGATCCAATATTTGAAGCAAAAATAGATGCCCCAATTGCAATCCAGGAAGCATCACGCCCCCCTAAAAAGTAATCTTCGGAATTCGAATTTTTTTGACTAACTACCCATACGATAATGGCAACCAGCAAAACAAAAAAGACTCCTATTACAATCCAATCTAAAGTAACCATATTTTTAATTGTTTCTGGCGTATGAATCCTCATACGCCATATTTAGTAAATTATTATATCCCTTTTGCTAAGTGATAATAAAGGTCGTTCCATTGAAGTTCTTTTTTGAACGCTGGAATAGTAGTATTGTTATCAATAACTACAGCTTCAATACCTGCAATCTCTGCATAATCTAATAAATCTTCAACAGTTAAATCATATGAGAAACTAGTGTGGTGAGTTCCACCTGCAAGAATCCAAGCAGCAGCACCAACTTCAAAGTTTGGCTGTGGAATCCAAAGTGCACTAGCTACAGGAAGTTTAGGTAATTTTTTAGATTCGATACAATCAACAGCATTAATGATCATACGGAAACGACTTCCCATATCAACAATAGTAGCTGCAACACCTGGTCCTGTTTTACTAGTAAATACTAAACGAGCAGGATCGTTTTTACCACCAATTCCTAATGGGTGAACTTCTAATTTTGGTTTGTGGTCAGCAATTAAAGGACAAACCTCTAACATGTGAGCCTGAAGGATAGAACTATTCTCACCATCGAAGTTTAATGTATAATCTTCAAGGAAAGAACATCCGTTAGGTAAACCTTGTCCCATATACCACATTGTACGACATAAAGCAGCAGTTTTCCAGTCTCCTTCAGCACCAAAACCGTAACCATCAGCCATTAAACGCTGAGAAGCTAAACCTGGTAACTGATCTACACCTTCTAAATCATCAAAGTTTGTAGTAAACGCTTTTGCACCTTTAGCTTCAAGATATCTGCGTAATCCAATTTCAATACGCGCAGCTTTAACAACTTGCTCACGATCTTTTCCTCCTTCTTTACAGTTATCAGCAAGGTCGTACTCTTCTTCGTATATTTTAACTAATGCAGCAACATCTTCATCACTTACATTATCCTGTACTTTTACAAAATCAGCAATTGGGCTATAATCAACATGGTAACCAAATACTCTCTCAGCATCTACTTTATCACCATCTGTTACAGCAACATTGTTCATTTGATCACCAAAACGGATGATTAACATATCTTGAGAATCAGCCCATCCTGCAGCAACGCGAGTCCAACCAGCTACTTTTGAAACTGTTTTAGGATCTTGCCAGTGACCAACTACAACTTTGCGGTTTAAACGCATACGTGCTGTGATGTGACCAAATTCTCTATCTCCGTGAGCACTTTGGTTTAAGTTCATGAAATCCATATCGATTTCATCCCAAGGAATCTCTTTATTATATTGAGTGTGTAAGTGAAGTAATGGCTTATTTAATTCTTTAAGTCCATGAATCCACATTTTAGCAGGTGAGAAAGTGTGCATCCAGGTAATAATACCGATACAATTTTCTGCACTGTTAGCTTCTTTACAAATTTTATGTATTTCAGCAGAACCTGTACCTGTAGGTTTACAAACAACTTTAACAGGAATTTCTGAAGAAGCATCAAATGCTGCTGCAATTTCTTTTGAATGATCAGCAACCTGATCTAATGTTTTTTGTCCGTACAAATGCTGGCTTCCTGTTACAAACCAAACTTCTAATTGATCTATAGTTTTCATAATTACACTGATTTTACCACAACCGCTAAAAAACCAAAATACTATATTATATACATCTGATTTTCTGGTCGTATCATTTCTATCTTAATGTTTCTTTTGTTTTATATAGTACTTTATACTATTATACAGTTAAAAAAAAGTCAAATTTTCACGATTCTGTCAAAAGGACGGGCCTTTGCTCCCTCGATAAATTTGAAATAATAAGCACCGCGTCTAGACTCTGTTGTATTTTTTTCATCCAAACGCTGTAGAACTTTTAACGACAACACTTTTTTTCTAAAATTTCCTGTATCAAGCTCTATTTGAAATATGGCTTCATACAACCTTCTTAATTGTAACAAAGTAAATTTATCTGGTAACAATTCACTTCCAACTAATTCCATTTCTGCTTTAACCTGCAGTTTTTCAAGCGCCTTCATCACCATCTCCTGATGGTCAAAAACCAGATGAGGCAAGGACTTCATTGACCACCAGTGTGCTCCATTTTCCCTAACTTTATCCGAGTTATGCTGATCAATTCTAATCAAAGCATAATACGTGATACTAACCACCCTATCTTCCGAATCCCTTTTTGGTTCAGAAAATGCTTGAACTTGCTCAAGGAAAATATCATCCAAACCGGTAATATTGTGAAGTATGCGACGGGCAGCTGTATCCGACGATTCTTCTTCTCCAACAAACCCTCCCATAAGCGACCACTTACCTTTAGCTGGCTCAAAACCACGATGATAGAGTAATAATTTTAAATCTCCATCTTCATAACCAAAAATTACACAGTCAACAGCTACAAAATACTTAGAGTGTCTGTTGTATTTATCTCCCATATAATACATATACGTTGCAAATATAATAATAGTATCAAATACTATTATAAATTTATAAACTTTTTTTTGGATTTTGTAACAATTCTAAATAACACAACATTTAAATTATTGATTTAATGCATTTTAAAAATTAACATTTGATTGATTTTTCTTTATTTAGATGTTTTATTAACATACACAAACCCCAAATAGGATTTAATGCTAAAATTCAACATTTTAAACTTAGATAAGCTAACTACAAAAGGGTATAAATTCAGATTATTACTATCATATTTATATCATACCTGTTCCTATTTAGGCTTGCTATAAAAACAAAAGAGGTTGCCTGCAAAGACAACCTCTTTAAATGGAAAACTAGTTTGTAAATTCTGAGAATTATTATTTATAAACAACTCATACAAACACTTCATTAAACTTTTTCTGAAAACAATTTAAATATTGTAATTCCATTATAAACCCAAAAACTATATCTAAAACACCTGTTCTATATTAACAGAACAGGAAAAGCACAAATCCTCTAGTCTCTAATGATTCTTAATTATATGTGCTGATAATACCTCATCTTTTTCAGACAGGCCTTTTACAGCTAAACCTGCAACTTTTTTGGCTCCTTCAACGCAAAGATGCGTGTCATCCTTTCTTCCTTCAGGAAATCTTTCACTGGTATTAGGATCCCATAAATAAAGCTGCTTTGAAGCCTCATCTCCAAGTGACTCCACTAAATTAGCAGTCATCGCTTGCAAATCAATTAATGGCACATTCATTTCTTCAGCCACCTTTCTCATAGCAGGCGGATAATCTGTATGTGTATCAACCAAAGTACCGTCTTCGTTAAATTTTCGGCGAACAATAGATGTTAACAATATTGGTTTTGCACCTTTAGCTCTACTCTCATTGATATACTTTTTTAAATTATCAGTATATTCCCCATAAGGCTCAGTATATCTATCCGGAGATTTGATTTTTTGATCATTATGACCAAACTGGATCAAGAGATAATCACCTGCCTTTAAACTATCAAGTACCACTTGCCATCTGCCTTCACCAATAAAGCTTTTTGAACTCCTTCCATTAACAGCATGGTTATGTATGGTGGTTAAGGTATCAAAATACAAAGGAAGCACTTGTCCCCAACCTGTTTCCGGATATACCTCAGGTATTTTATTTGCCATTGTAGAATCACCTATCATAAAAATATCAATAGGTTCGGGTTTTGTTGTACACGCAACAAAACCCATTACAAAAAGCATAAACACTATTAATTTATTCATCTGTTAAATTTATTTTCAAACACCAATTCAAAAATCAATTATTTAGTAGTAGCCACTACTACTTCATTTTTATCTACAGCTTTGCCAATAGTCATCGCCTTATCTTCAGAAACTCCTTTTGGTAATTCAATAGAAACTTGTTTTGTTTTACTACCTGCAACTGAAATCATAGGAAAATCAGGATTAGCCAGGTCTAATTTTTCAACTTTTAAATCTTTAACATTAACAAAATTAAGTGCAGGATAATTTTCTACATCCAAATGCAGATCTTTAATTTTAATACCAGTTGCATCCATGCATAAAAGACCATTTTTAGCAACCATGGTTAAATTTTCCAGAAGCACATTTTCAAGATTCATTTCAGGTAAACCTTGTAAGTAAATAGCCTGAAGGGCTCCCTTACATGTTACATTTTTGATTACGATATCTTTAAACTGAGGTGTTTCTTCGGTAACTTCAGGAAGAACCTCATCTGTTTTCTTATCGTCTTTTTGAGCTAACATTTCAGATACAGATAAACCTCCATAATACATATTAAATGATATTGCATTCGTTGGAATATCAATCATATCAATATCCGAAATAAAGATATTCTCAACGATTCCTCCTCTACCTCTGGTACTTTTAAAACGAAGACCCACATCCGTACCAACAAAAGTACAACCTGAAGCATGCAGATTTTTAACGCCTCCTGACATTTCACTTCCAACTGTAACACCTCCATGACCATGGTAAACGATACAATTTTTTACGATTGTATTTTCAGCAGGAATACCTCTGTCGCGACCATCCTTATCTTTACCTGATTTAATACAAATGGCATCATCTCCTACATCAAATGAAGAATTATATAACAATACATTTTTACAAGATTCAATATCAATTCCATCTCCATTTTGAGAATACCATGGATTACGCACAGTAATATTTCGAACAGTTAAATCATCACACATTAAAGGATGTACATTCCAGGCCGGAGAATTCTGAAAAACAGGCCCATCTAATAATACCTTTTTACAGTTAACAAGACTTACCAACACCGGACGAAGGAAATCTCTGATTTTCTGGTAATCTTCCATCGAATCAAACTGTGCTACGTTCATATCGCTCATGCTGGCCGCCTTCATATAACTTTCAGAAGGATACCAGGTATCACCTTTTTCATCCACTACTCCGCCAGAAGCTACTAATTCTTTCCAATGCGAAGCTGTTAATTTAGATCGTTTTACAAACCTCCAGGCATCACCTGATCCATCAATTACACCATTACCTGTAATAGCAATATTTTCTAAACCTTCACCAGATAAAGGGGCCTGACATCTAACCGTATTTAAGCCTTCAAAACTTGTTTCTACAAGTGGGTACAAATCCTTGTTTTCGCTAAATAAAATCAGTGCACCGTCTTCAAGATGAAGATTGATGTTACTTTTTAAAACAATTGGTCCTGTTAACCAAATACCTCTTGGAACAACAACCTTTCCTCCTCCATTATTGGCCACATCAGCAATAGCATCAGCAAAAGCTTTAGTATTTAATGTTTTGCCATCATTAACCGCATTGTATTTTTCAATTGAAACTGAATAATCCTGAAAAACCGGCTCCTTTACCTTTGGCATCTCAAATTCAACGCCTTCATAAATTTTGTCAACCGAATTCTGCACAACATCTTTTGGTTGAGTAGTACAAGCCATTAAAGTTACTATGGCTAAATACGTCAGCTTAGTTAATTTTATCATCTGCTTAATTATTTTATTCCCTTATTATATCTAAAAAACCCTTAACTATTTTGTAATTCTAAACCAATCAATATCAACTGTACCTGAGTTATTGATTACACCATCACGCAAAGCAAAATATCCAACTTTAGAACCAATCCATCTCCCCGGAACAGCTGTAAAATCAGCACCTACTTGCTTATATTTTTTTCCATTTAAGCTATAACTAAATCTACAAATAGCTCCCTTTTGAACTTCAACTCTAAAATAGATGCTGTTACTTATGCATTCTTCTTTATAAAGTTCCACTTCTTCGCCACCCGTTCTTGCGTTTTTACACACAACCACACGGGCAAAAAGTTCTTCTCCTATTTGTTTTAGTGATATATATTGATAGTCTTCTCCCATAACAACAAATCCAACTTCTTCTCCATCAAAACGATGATCAAAAGTTAATTTTGTAGTAGCGACAAACTCCTCTGCAGGAAATTTCTGTAATAACAAATTTGGAACAGTCCACAAATTCACATAATCTTCAGGACGTGTTTTACAATTTAATCTGTAGAAACCCAGATTACCAGAAGGAAATCCATATTTTGCATCAACATCATTATTGGCATGCCATTGCCACTGTATTCCCAATTCTGGTGAATTAAACTCATCATTTTCAAGCGGCGTTGCTATTGGATAAGTTTTTCCAACATTAGGTTTATTATAAGTTGCTACAGGTTCTCCTATTCCATCTCCGTCAGTATCAATACCCATTACAGGCCAATCATTTTTCCAACTCATTGGCTGCATATGTACAATTCGTCCGTAGGCCTCTTTATCCTGAAAATGAATAAACCAGTCCTCTCCAGAAGGCGTATCTACCCAGGCACCCTGATGTGGTCCGTTTATTCCGGAGTTTCCTTCCTCTAATGTTACTTTAACTTCATATGGCCCAAATACATTTTTTGAACGCAAAACGAGTTGCCATCCTGTAGAAACACCTCCTGCAGGAGCAAACAAATAATAGTATCCGTTGCGCTTATAAAATTTTGGACCCTCAACAGTTGAATGCTCTTTCTGTCCATCAAAGACCAATACATCATTATCCAATAATTTAGTTCCATCAGGAGTCATTTCACAAACCATCAATACACTTTTAACAGTTGCTCTGCTCCCGGCAAAGGCATAAGCCAGATAAGCCTTACCGTCTTCATCCCACAACGGAGTTGGATCGATAAATCCTTTTCCTCCTCTTACCAATACAGGATCAGACCATTTACCTGCTGGATCTTTAGTTTTAACCATGTAGATACCAAAATCAGGATCCGGATAGTAGATGTAATACTCACCCTGATGATATCTTATACAAGGTGCCCAAACTCCGTTACCATGCTGAGGTTTATCAAACACATCAAACGGTGGCTGCTTAGGTAATGCATAATTAATTAACTCCCAATTAACTAAATCATTAGAATGTAATATAGGTAACCCTGGAACACAATTGAATGATGAAGAAGTCATATAGAAATCATCTCCAACCCTAACCACATCCGGATCTGAATAATCGGCATGAATGATAGGGTTGGTATAGGTTCCATCCCCATTATCCGAAACCCATACTTTTGATTGCGCTTTAATCCCAAAACTAAAACAGACAAAACACAGTAATGTGATTAAATTTTTTTGATGCATCTTATATTATTATTGTAAGTGACCATGTTTTAGTAATGTTTATTTTCCTGATTCCTCTGGAATCCATCCACCTAAAATGTTTTCCACGGTATATTTTTCACGTTCCTCTTTTGAAAGCTGATGCGACCATTCTACTCTTTTTTCTGGCGTATAACCTTTACCTTTATTATTATACTCCGCATAGAAAGAAGTTTCCTCAGCATCCTTTTTATTCCAGTTATGCCATCCTTCCTCCTTTATAATCTTGCTCATCTCACATTCAATAAATACCGTTTTTGCGTACGAACGCCATGGTCTGCCTAAATAAAAAGATTGCTCAGGAGCATCACCAGTAATTTTACAATTCATAAATACAAAACCGAATGGAGTTTCTTCTAATGTTGCGGATGCAGTTACATAGCCTTTATCTTTGCAAAAAATTTCGCAATTCTGAAATAAGGCAGTCGATTTACCAAAAATAAAATCAACAGTTCCTTCTATATAGCAGTTTCTGTAATATTGCCTGCTAAGGGGACTATGAGGATAAAGTGTATCCTGATTTCCCAGGAAACGACAATTTTCAAACACAATCTGATCTCCATCAATACGCACAGCCACTGCTTGTCCAACAGGGCCCGCTGTATTTGAAAACGTTATATTTTTAGCAGTAAATTCATTTCCGAATACAAAAAAACCGGAAGAACCGGTAGTTCCCATTTCCTCTCCAAAACTGTTTTTCTTTGAAGCATAATCATCATTGGTAATAATTGTATTTTCCGCACTTTCACCAATCAGTGTTATTTTATTTTTTGAGGCTGGTAATACCAGCTTTTCTTTATATGTTCCATTTTTCACATAGATTACCGTGGTTACTTTTCTAAAATCAGGAACTGCATTAAAAGCATCCTGAACTGTAATAAAATCACCTGAACCATCTTTAGAAACTATAAAATCAGGTTCTGTTGCAAAACACATCGATGTTGAAAAACCAAGTACTATTAAAAAAACTAAAAAGGAAAGTTTCATGCTACAATAATTAATAATGATATATTTTATAGGTTACAGATGATCTGCCATTCTTTACATTTAACAAATACACTCCCTTTGTTAAAGCGGAAGTTTCAAGAGTTATAAGCTGATATTCCAATCCTTTAGGGATATCTTTATTAATTACAACTTTACCTGAAACATTTATGAGTTGAACCTTTAAATCCATTGATTCATTTGGAAGATTTACGATTTGAATTCTAAGCCTATCGTAGAAAGGATTACCAAGTATATCGACTTTGAGTTTATTTGCTGAAGCATTTACTTCTTCTACTGCTGTATGAGCTCCTGATTCAAAAGCACCAAGATCAGGTGCTGTTCCATTATAGGAAATACTATCATTTTTAACTCCGGCATCCACCATTTCAGAGGATGATGATAAACGTAAAAAATTAATTTCAGGAAGACTACCATCTGCTTTTCTCGGTCCTCTCACTCCTGCACTATCAACAGATAAAAAGTCATCATCAGATAAACTTACTCCACTTAAATCCCAGCTATTATTTTCTAAATCAGAACCTGAAACAAAATTAATATCCTTCGGATAACAAATATTATTATAAGCAACATGTCCTTCTCCTGCTGTTGTAGCTTCATACATTTGAAAATCCTTACCTTCATTTTTATAAGCCGTATTATTGATCATAGTAATCACACCCATATTATGATTCTGATCAAAACCTTTACCTCGGTTATAAAAAGCCGCACAACGATAAACAAACTTAGCGGATACAGTATAATCACCACCTAACTTAAATGCATTACCATCACCAGAAAAAGAAGCATCATCCCAATGATTATAACCATTTGAAAAAGCCCAGCAATTAACCAACTCTACCGGATTTATTGTTTGGTACATGTCCCATCCGTCATCAGAATTATCATAGGCTCTGCAACCATAAAAATAATTACCTGCACCTATGGCATGCTTGGGTGCAAAGCCATCTGCATCTTCTCCATTACCTGAAGGATCATAATTGTAATAAGAATCACAGTTTATAACCATGTTATAGGCAGCCCCGTTTTTCATCTGAAACCCAGAATCTCTGTTCTCCGTAAAATTACATTGCTTAATTACATTGTATGAACCGCCATCTATCAAAAGACCATTATCGCCTGCTCCTTTTACAGTAAGTCCTTTTAGTAACCAATAATTACCGTTGAGTAAAATTCCCTGATTTGCATCAGCTGTTACCATTGATGAAAAATCTAATATTACAGTTCCACCAGAATAATTTTGAATTGAACAACGATTACTTGCTGAACCACTATTTTGTATTCTAATTCGTGATGTAACAGTATAAACACCCTCCATAACAAAAATATCATCACCTGATGAGCAAACACTAATTGCCTGACTTAACGTTAAAAATGGTGTTGATGTAGATGTTCCATTATTGGAATTACTTCCACTTGTAGAAACATAATAATTAGTAGCCTCTGCGTTTATGAAACAGCAAAATGCTAACAATAAAAAAAACAGACTTCTAATCATATTTTAAAGCTTAAACTTTATTGCATGTGTAAATTACAGAGTTCCCTATTTTATTAACTCCATTTTATGCTTTACTATCAGTATTGAGATTAAATCTCAGATCTCTTAATTATATAGTGAATTTCATACGCCAAAGGCATTTGAAATCAAATCATTCACTCTTATAATATTATTCTCAGCCTCTTAATTTATTTACATTATTGACTTTAGTAACCAATATAAATTCAACTAAAAGTCAATAGGTATGATTTTTTAGGTTATGGCTTTGAAGTGGCTTTGAGATAGCTGTGAATAACAATTATATTCTGAAAAAAACCTTTATTTAATATGAGAATACTATACCGAATAACTACAAAAAATGTAATTAAATTAAGATTGTATAATAAATATGGATATAGTAAATTACTATATCCATATTATTAATCTATTTTAAGTTTATCTCCAACGAGGATCTCCTGCATCAAGAGAACCATCTGTTAATGTAAAATCGCCATTATCAGGATCGGTAAAAATATCTGTAGATGCCACTCCTAATGAAGTACATAATTCAACAATTGAATAACCTGTATTTACAAAATCAGTAGTTGCATAACTATCAGACACAGTTAGCGTTGTAATATCAGCATTGTAATAAACACCACTAATAGAAGGTGTATCACCGTAAGTAGAAGTTCCAAAAATACAATTGGTAATTTGGACTCCATCTGTAACTGCAACGTTTCTGATATCCATTAAGTATCTACCAGAGCTATAAGGCACTTTATTAAAAGTACAATTTTCAACCACAATGTTTTCGCAAGCTGTAGCATCATCATAACGTATGAAGTGACACTTTAAACTATCAATTGTAGAATTGGTTACTTTTATGTTTGTAACATTTGTATTTGTTTCTGTAGCACATAAAACACCATAACTACTGCTACTGCTACCTAAATTGTGAATAATACAATCATCAATTACAAATTCGCCAATAGTTTGATCAGAACCACCACGTAATCTCATAATCTGACGTCCCATGTCATATATTTTACAACCAAGGAATTTTACAGCACCAATATTACATGCTTCACTTTCCATATCAAATACACCTCTTATTTGAGAACCAGCAGTATAATTTACATAACCACTCATATAAAGGTTTTCAAAAACCAGTGAATCTGTTACTGTTGGTGTGGAACCAATGAAAAACATTCTATCTCCGGATGTGGTATACATAACAGGCATTTCACCACCATCGATACCTTTTATTTTCAAACTTTTATCTATAGTTAAATCTCCTACAAAACCATAAGACTCACCACCTTGTAAAACAATTACATTTCCACTTGCTGCAGCAGAAATAGCAGCAGCTAAATCACCTCCAGCCTCTAAAAGAATATCACCTTCAAGCACATATTTTTGTGTACCTCTTACTGCACTTCCGTTCATTAAGTTAATTGTATACAAATCATTAGCTAAACCAGGAAAATTCTTAACTCCGGCAGCTAATTCTTCTGGTGTAATGGCTAAATCATATGCAGTTTGACCTTCGCTATCAACAAACACCATAGAAGTTACTTGTTTACCTGGTGTCCAGCTTAAAGTAATATCACCCAAACCGTTCATCACAAGATCATAATTATAGAATAAGTTTTCTGGCAATGATTCAAATGAAACAGTTACCCATTTTGAATCATTTAAAGTTTCACTTAGTCCCATGATTCTTGCAGAATATTGCGTATCACCTGCAGGTAAATCATAAGTATAAGAAGTCACACCTTTTTCTAAGGTAACTGACTCAATAATATTAGTGAATTCCAAATTATCCTGACTAATTTCTAATTGATATGAATCAATATTTTTATTTGAATTCCAAGTGATTGTCACTGTAGTCTGATCTGTTATATCTGCTTCAATACCAGAAGGAGCAAAAACTCTCGTGATTGGCAGTTCTTCTACTACAGGATCAATATCGTCGTCGCAGGCACTAAATGTTAATGAAGAAACAAAGCCTAACAATATCCATATATATTTATAACTTTTTATCATCTGTTTAATTATTTATTCGTTAAACTTAACTATTCAACAAAACCTGGAACTAACTGACCATTACTATTGTTGATAAACACTTGCCAAACTGGCCAAAATTGATTTTCATCAGGATTGTTTTCATATAATGATTCAATTTTAAGCAGATCAAGTTTCTCTTCACTTATCCATTCTGTTGATGTGTATCCGGCAGGAGCATTTGCATCGCTATCACCTCTGTTTAATCCGTAAATATCTAAAGTTTCACCATCATCCATCAACTTATAGTAGATAGTATGTAAAACGTTACTATATGGAGCTTCACCTGCAGCTAATGCTTTCATATTAGCTATTGACTCATCCATTTTTGTTTTTAATAAATTCCAACGGATTAAAGCTTGCTTTCTTTCCATTTCACCACAGAACTCAAATCCATGTTCGTCAACAATTGCATCAAACATTGCTTCTTTGGTTGTTAATGCATCAACATAAGCATCAACTTTTGTTGACCAATCTGACTCATCAAATGCTCTTCTTCTTATTTTTTTCAGATAAGGAGCAGCTTCTGTTGGTCCGTATAATTCATTTTCGATTTCTGCTGCCATTAATAAAATCTCTGCATAACGCATATAAATTTTATTCACTCCATCATCATTGGTTGATGTTACAAAGCGTGTCATCCATTCATATCGCCATTTACCAAAATACCATGTCTCAACACCTGGAATTTCCTGATAAGCTTGTTCGTCATTAGACCATCTGTAAGGCACACATGTAACATCTCTACGCATATCTTTAGTATCATAATCATAAAATACAGTTGGTAACGGACCAAAAGATCCTCCTCTTGGCTGTCCTGTATATTGATCTTTATGCTGATGTCTTACAGCATATGTAAATAAATGTCTACCACGACCTTCTGAAAAAGGAATTTCCCATAATGATTCTCCACCTGCAGTAATATTTTCTTCACAATTTTTTCTCCAAAGCGTTTCAAAATCATCCTCAAGATTAACAGAAGAACCTTCTTGAGCAATTACATCTAAACATTCTTGTAATGCAAGTGGATATAATACACTAACTGCTAAATCAGGATCATTACTTCTTCTGATTCCATCAGCTCTTTGGCCATAACCTGCAGCCATTAAACACAAACGAGCTCTTAATCCTTTTACAAATGCTTTATTGATATCCTCAGTAGTTTTAGTCGCACTTGTTTCACCTGGCCATGCCACTAAATCCTCAGCTTCCCCTAAATCTGCAATTATTTGTTTATAGATCACATCACGATTGCTTTTAGGTAAGTAGATTGTTTCAGTAGTAATAGGCTCAAATCTTTCTACGATATCTCCATGAGCTTTCAATAAGTCAGCATAATAAAAGGCTCTTAATGTTAGTGCTTCACCTAATAATTGGCCCATTTCTGTTCCTGGAGCAGGGTTTCCGTAAGTTCTTAATCCTCGGATACACACATTTGCACGTTCAATACCACCATAAACCTTTGCCCAATACACATTGTCACGGTTCATATCTGAATTTTCAGGGCTATTAACGTACCTTGATAAGTCATTTCTTCCACCTGTAGAAGTAGCATCTGCATTAACCCATTCAATATCTGTATTAGATCCGTAGTGTGTTAAAAAACGACCACGATAAGAGTTAGTTTGCCCGATAGGCTCTTTAATTCCATCGATTGCTCCCTTTGCCAACTCATATATAGAGAAGATAGAAGCTTCATCCACATCAGATGGTGATGGAGCATCAAGATGTTCATCACAAGATGTGATCATCAATGCTAACAATACTGTTAATAAATATGTTATTTTTTTCATAATCAACACAATTCTTCAATTAAAAATTAAGATTTAAACCAAAAATAAACTGACGACTTTTTGGATAAGGAGAATAATCCACTCCAGGAGTTAACGGTGTACTTCTACGTGTTGAAACCTCAGGATCAAAACCACTATAATTGGTTATTACAAATACGTTACTACAAGTTGCATATAATCTCACATTATTAATGTGCACTTTATTTGTAATTGCCTTAGGAACAGTATAACCTAAAGTAAGTGTATTTAAACGTAGAAATGATGCATCTTCTATTGCCCAATCAGTCAACACCATTCTTTGCATATATGGAGACCACATTGTAGTATTAGCATTCATAGCTTCTAACTGAGCTGGATCATTAACCAATTGACCATTATCATCAATATTAGTCCATCTCTTTCCTTTTTCCATTTCAGTAATCATATTTCTGTACCTATAATTATTAGTACTTGTTGTGTATTCAATTTTATTAGCATTATACACATCGTTACCATAACTATAACTAAACACAGCTGAAAGATCGAAACCATAGGCACGTCCTGCAATATTAAAACCTCCTGTTCCCAGTGGGTTAACATTACCAATGATTTTCATATCACTTGCATCAATTACATCATCATCATTTGTATTTTGGATTTTCATAGAACCAGGACGAAGTTTTCCAATTACTTCATTAGCATCAACCACACCTGGTTTTAAAATCCACTCTTCTGATGCTGCATCATATCCTTCAAAATCTGAAACCTCATATCTACCACCTGAAACATATCCTTTAATTTCACCTACAGAACCTCCTTTTGAAATCCAGTAATCATCACCAATTTGAGTTGATGCCCAAGATGATGCACTACCAAAGTCATTCATTATTCCTAAAGAAGTAATTTCATTACGGTTCATTGAGATGTTAAATCCAACTGAAAGACCATATTTAGGTTTATCAATTGCTACCCAATTAACAGAGAATTCCAAACCTCTATTTTCAGTTTCACCCATATTTCGGTATTGTGTATCATAACCTGTACCGGCAACAGGGAAATTGATTAATAAGTCTGTAGTAGTATTATAATATACTTCAACAGATCCACTTAATTTATTGTTGAATAATCCATAATCCAACCCTAGGTTTCTGGTTACTGTTGTTTCCCACTTTAGATCTGGATTTGCCATTTGATTAGACACAGACCAGTATGAACTTACATTATTAATATATGTAGTTGAGTTTGATGCAAAGTTTTGTACTAATTGACCAGAAGGAATGTTATTATTTCCTGCAGTACCATAACTTAATCTTAGTTTTAAGTTACTAAATGTGGTAGTTAACCCACTCATAAAACCCTCTTCCAAGATTCTCCAAGCCACAGCTGCTGATGGGAATTGTCCCCAACGATTACCTCTTGCAAACTTACTTGAACCATCTGCACGATAGGTTGCTGATAACAAATACTTACCTTTAAAATCGTAATTAACACGTCCAAAAAATGAAACCAGTTTATCTTCTGCACTAACTTTATTATTCACACTCATTGGATGTCCCTGTGATGCAAGGTTAACAACATCTTTTGAGTCAAAAGAAGATGGGAAACCTGTAAGAATATCCACCTGTTCCTCTGAACTGGTATTTATCACTTCCTCACCTAATAATAACTTAAGAGAATGATCATCATTAGAAATAAGATCACTAAAGTCATAATTTAAAGTATTTGTATTCCTAATCGTTCTTCTATCTCTTCCTGTCATCTCTGAAGCAGGTAATCCTTGATCGTCAGCACTTGGGTAATTTTGTACCCAATAAGTAGAACTTCCTCTAAAACGGTCTCTGTCATATCTGTAAGTTTGCAGACCTAACTCTGTTTTGAATGTTAATCCTTTATAAACTTCCCAAGAAAAACTTCCTGCCATATTTAGTGTTTTTCTGAATTGAGTCTGATCATTATCTGCCACAGATGTTAATGGTGGTATCATTGAACTAGAAAACTCTTCATCATCATAATCCTCAATACCATTTAAAGGAATTGGAGAATACAGCATACAGTTTTTAACACGCGCATCTGTTGGTGTTGAACTAGCTTGTTCAATTGCACCTCCTCCTTCAATTTTTGTATCAGAGTAGCGAACAGAGTACGAAAGCTTAATTTTATCATTAGGTTTATGATCTAGTTTTAATGCAAGGTTAGTACGACTAAAACCTGAACCTAACATAATTTCTTTAGTATTTAATCCTGCATAACTAAAGTTATATGCAAATTTTTCAGATCCTCCTCTAACACTTAAGTCATGGCTAAATGTTCTTCCTAAACGTCCATACACCTGATCCATCCAATCATTTCCCTTTACTCCTGCATAAAGATCACGATCTTCATAATTTCCAAAATAGTCTTCATATTTATCAAGTTTATCAGGACCATCTACAAGATTGGTTAATTCATATTGCCAATCCACATAATCTTGAACACTAATTTGATCTAATTTTTTAGCAATTTTCTTTATACCAGTATATGCATTATAGCTTACAGAAACCTTACCTTCTTTACCACTTTTTGTTGTGATAATTACTACACCATTAGCACCACGAGCACCATAAATAGCTGTAGAAGAAGCATCTTTCAAAACATCAATAGACTGAATTTCTGAAGCCGGGATATCTGAAATAGAACTCACTGGGAAACCATCAACAATATACATTGGGGAGTTATCCTGAGTAATAGAACCACCTCCACGAATACGAATATTTACATCTGCATCAGGAGATCCCTCTGTTGTAGTAATTTGAATACCTGCCATCTGTCCAGCCATAGCTTCTGCAGCAGAGGCAACTGGAATTGCTTCTAACGCAGCACCTTTAACAGATGATACAGATCCTGTAATATCTCGTTTTTTAACTGTACCGTAACCAACAGCAACAACTTCATCTAATTGAGTAGTTGCGTCTACCATTACGATATCAATTTTTGTTCTGCCATTTACCTGAATCTCCTGAGTTTCCATACCAATAAATGATGCAATAATTACATCAGTACCAGGATCATTTATTTGTAAATTGTAAACTCCATCAATGTCTGTAATTGTTCCTACTGCACCAGCACCTTTAAGCATAATTGTTACACCTGGCAATGGTTCTTTTGATGAATCTGTCACCTTTCCTGTAAGCGTTTGAGCAAAACCACTTATACCACACATCAGCAGCATAAGAAAACTTAGCATAAACAAACGGCTAATTTTTAATCGATTTTTATTCATATTAAATTAAATTAAAGTAAACTGTGTAAATAGACTTCTATGTTTGTATAATGTTTATCTAATTGATAAGTAGAGGAATCAGAAGAATCCTTAGGGTTCAATTTATTTTCTATTTCCCATTCATCAGGTATTCCATCTTTATCTGAATCTTCAGGACACTGAGCTGTTTTTAATTCAGGCCAGCCTTGTACATCAGAAGGTGAATTAATTATTCCTTTGAATTCAGAATGCGCTGTTCCTGTTTCAACCTCTTTAATTACTCTGGCATCAGCGGCGTCTCTATATTTGCTTGCCCCTACTGATGTTAATACATTTTTATATGCTTTAGTTGCGGATTCTGGCCTATAACATGAAATAGATGAAGATTTCTTTTTAAAGTAGAAAGGAATTGAATCTTCTTCCATCTGAACACCTTCGAGGTTATTTTTTGTTATTGCTTCATAACCTTCTAATACATTCCCTTCAAGTACAAAATTTCCATAAGGGGAGTATGGTTCTATAATTCTTTTTGCTGCTGATTTAGAGGTAGCAGGACCTGGTTTGATGTAGTTATTAATGATATTGTAGGTGCCCTGTTCTCCGGCATAAATACATTTTGATTTCCAATTATAGATGACATTATTGACAATCTCTGCGTTCTCTGTTTCCGGAGTTGAAGTATATCTACATCCTTGTAATCTTGGATTTCGGCTTTTATGATGTGCCAACAGATTATGTAGAAATGATGTTTTCATCCCCCCCCAGATTCCTCCGTATCCGTGTTCTCCTTTTGAATGATAACTTTTATTTAAACTTTCACTAATTAAACACCATTGGATGGTCACATTTTCATTATCATACACGGAACAAACTTCATCGGTAGCCCAACTAAAACTGCAGTGATCGATAATAATATTTTTATGGTACTTACTGGTAAATGCATCTAATTCTTTTTTGTGTAAATCACCAGGACGTACTCTCAAGTACCTGATTATAATATTGTCGGCATTAATTCTAAGCCCTTCTCCTCTTAAACAGATTCCAGCACCAGGAGCACTTTCTCCAGCTATTGTAATATCATTATTATTAATCACTAATTGTGATTCAAGATCTATATAACCATCAACTGCAAATACTATTATTCTGGCTCCATGTTTTTGAATTCCATCTCTTAAACTTCCGGGACCATCATCATTCAGATTAGTAACCGTATAAATCACTCCTCCTCTTCCTCCTGTGGTATACTTCCCAGCACCTTCTGCTCCGGGAAATGCAAGAACCTTATCATTGTTCTTTTCTGCATTTAATCCCAGAAAACATGTAAGCATGAATACTATAGTCAAACACTTGTTCATATAAAATACCTTTACTTAGTCAATTCAATGCTAGCCAAAATAAACGGACCAACTCCTTTTGGGTCATTATCCCGTACTGGCTCACCTATATAGTATTCATACGTTCCTTCTCTGTATGGATTTCCTCCAAGACCTGCTACAGCACAAATTTTTGTTAAACTAATTGTACCATCTTCATTTTCTCTTACAAAAGATTTTAGAATTCCTTCATATCCTTTTACAGCTAAATCCTTATAGCTTTTATCGATATATCCATTTCGTACTGCTTTTAATAAAGTATACACAAACATACTTGATGCAGAAGCTTCTAAATAATTGCCTTCTCTATTCCCTTGATCCAATACCTGGTACCAAACTCCACTTTCCTGATCCTGATATTTTTTAATTGCTGCTGCAACCTCATTTAAAATTGTAATTAATACATCGCGTTCTGGATAGTTTGCAGGCACAAAATCCAATACATCAACCAAAGCCATAGCATACCAGCCTTCGGCTCTTCCCCAAAAATGGGGTGAACATCCGGTTTCAGGATTAGCCCATCTTTGCTCTTTACTTTCATCCCACCCGTGATAATTTAATCCAGTGATTGAATCGTAAGTATGTTTATGAACTGTTTTAAATTGGTTAATGACATCGCTGAATGATTCCGGTTCATTAAAAACTTTACAAAACTCAGCATAAAATGGAGCTCCCATATACAATCCATCTAACCACATTTGGTTTAAATATCGTTTTTTATGCCAAAAACCACCTTCTGTTGTTCTAGGATGATCCTTTAACTGATCTCTTAAAACATAAATGGCTTTTTTATATTTTTCATCTTTAGTAGCAGCATATAAGTCAAATAAAAATTTACCCGAGTTTATTTTATCAATATTAAAATCAGATCTTTTATATCCTTTAATATCACCATCTTCATTAATAAATTCATCAGCGTAACCTTTTGCATAATCAAAGTATTTTTTATCCTTTGTTACTTCACTTAGTTCAACCATTGCATAAGAAATTAAACCTGGTGTATAATTCCACTTTGGTTTTACATTAAAATCAACATAGGTTACATTTGGGAAAAATGTCATTTCAGAATCAGCCATTTTAACAGCCATTTTAAGTCCTACAGCTGAAATATCATCTTTAGCCGTTTTCTTATTTGCAGTAGAAGTACATTGCGTAAACAATAACAAAACTGCTACTGAAATTAATAGTAATTCTTTCCCTAACTTAATTTGACACATAATTGATTTATTAATTATTGATAATTGAACCAAACTTTACAGACAACATTTATTAACTTTTTGCGTTAATCACTGTTAAGGAATCGACAAATAATTAACAAATGTTTGCATTCTGATATTTCTCTGCGTCAAAAGTAGTACAGCAGCCTATTTTAACCTTTATTTAACGTCTCAAAAAGGATGGTCTGCATTCCCATCAGCGGGTTAAATTTTCCCAAAAAAGGAGGGTATACGTACCATTCTCTATGGTATTTTTATCAATAAAAGTTCCCTTAACCCTTGATTTAATGTATATTAAATAGAGATACTTTGTGTATTGTTAATTTTATTTAATTTTATCAAATATTTGTTTTGTTTTTGATATTACCATATAACTATTTAGTATCAAATCAAACCCAGGAATACACCATTATTTAATCTTTTTGGTATTTGATTACCTTATTTCCGAATCAAAAATTATCTCTATATTTGTACTCCCCCAGAATTAGAATATTTGAAACAAAAGAATGAAAAGTAACTTTTATAGAATGTACCCTGAGTATAATTTTGCTGTTGTTAAATTACAGTCAGAATTTCTATATCTGGAGGAACTCGATAAATTGAACAATGAATATAAGTTAGATCCAAATTATTCTAAGATTCATTATCTCGTCATTATTATTGATGAAAAAAGCAGACCTAATTTTAAAATTAGTGATCTAGGTAGACTTTCAAAAAAATATAACACTGAACCCCAGGAAAACAATCATAAATCTGTTGTATGGGTTGTTTCGAGACCAATAATAACGGCTTTGGCTCATTTGTTTATACTAAAAACCAAGGATAACAGCAGTTATTGCTCAACAACAAAAAAGGCCTACAGACTCCTGGAGGCTCCTTTTGACTATGATACTTTTAGTCATTTAATTGAAACTGCAGTTGAAGTTAATAACAAGTGCGATAAATAATCCACACTGATCCCTGATCTAAGTTTTAAAAACAAAAAATGCTCCTGATTATTTTTGAGGAGCATTCATATTTTAAGTGATGGATATGTAACAGATACTATCTTATAATCCAGTCAGTTTTACCTCTAAATATATTTGATAAAGTATAACTATTGGCCCCTTCTTTTGTTAATTGATGTGACCATTTCACCCTATCCTTATTAATAGCTCCAGGTCCATAATTTTTATATTCAGCATAAAATGCTGTTTTCTCTCTATTGGGCTTTGACCAGTTATGCCATCCTTCAGGTAGTATATGGCTACCCATTTTACATCGTATAAATACTGTTTGCGCATAATCCCTCCATGGACGGCCCAGATTTACTTTATTGGTTTTATCATCGGAGGTCAGCTTACATTTAATAAAAACCAATCCAAAAGAGTTTCCCTGAGGAGTATTGGCCGCAGTGATATAAGAATTCTTTTTACTATGTACCACACATTTATGAAATACAGCAGCCGCAGATCCAAAAATAAAATCAGTAGTTCCTTCAATGTAACACTTATAAAAATACTGTCTGGTAGATTTTCCTCCATTATAGACAGTATCCTGATTGCCTAATAACTTACAATTCCAGAAAGAACAGCAATCCCCATCTAAATAGATAGCTAAGGCCTGACCTACATCTCCTGCAGAATTTTCAATAGTTAAATTCTCTATTTTCGTATAATTAGCCTTAATAATAAAAGTATAGCTATTAGCGGTAGTTATTCCTTCCATACCAACATGATCGCCATAGCTGATGACAGTTTTATCTTTGCTTTCTCCAATAAAATGTAGGTGAGTATATGCCGAATCTAAAACAAGTTTTTCTACATAAACACCATCTTTTATAAAAATGATTTGATCTTCTGTTTGATTCTTTTTACATGAATTAATGGCATCCTGAATCGTGGAATAATTTCCAGTCCCATCTTTAGCTACAATAATTTTTTCAATACTATAAACCATCTGACAGTTAAAAACCATCAACAGTAAAACTCCAACTAAATATTTAAACATTATATTCTTCATCATTAATATCACAATACTTTATTCATAAAATCAACCATATAATCCACTGTTTCATCTATAAAAGGATGAAATAGCCAGAAAGTGTGCATGCGTACTTTAAATTTTACCACATCATTATAAATTCCCCATTCATTGAACATGCCAATAAGCTCATCCTGTCCGGCATGAAACCTTGGGTATCCACTATTTATAAAAAGCATGGGCACACTATTTTCATTGGCCCAATAAATTGGAGAAACTTCTTTCCATAGTTCCGGAACATCTTTAAACTGGCCCCCGATCCACTGCACATCCGGACTATCATCTGCCCTTTCTTTATTTAAGGATATAGGTGCCATAAAATTCAATACACCATCTATATCTATAATTGCCTGAATTTCACTACTTGAATCAGAGTTCCCCATCGTTCCTTCAAACTTTTCAAGTCCATTTGTTAATCCAACTAAAGATGCTAAATGACCTCCAGCCGAAGTTCCTGAAATAACTATCTTGTCAGCATCAATATTATATTTTTCTGCATTGGCACGCATCCATCTTATGGCCGACTTAATATTATGAACAGCCGCCGGATAAGGAGCTTCGAGGCCCAGTTGATATTCAACGGAAACAGCCACAAAACCCTGCTTGGCAATCATTTGAGCCATTGGCACCAATAATTGTTTGTTCCCGGCTCTCCATCCTCCACCATGAACCAGAATAATGGCTGGAAACTTTCCTTCTTTTTCCGGACGAAAAATATCTAAATGCAAATCCCGTTTCCCGTATTTAGTATTTTTTAGCGAGGTATAAATGACATCACTTTCTCCCACAACACCTTTAAAATCCTGATCTTTAGCCGGGATAAGGTATGGATAATGTTTTTGATACTTTCGCAATTGATTGCTTACTGTATAGCTTGAGTCGACTGGATAAGCAGGTGCTTTTGTTTGCGCACACACAATTGTAGCAAAAAACAAAAAATAGATAAATATTGATTTCGGTATAGAATTTATCATGATAAAAATGAGCTTAACGATTACTTTAATTGAGTTCTAATCCAATCTAAAATAGAATGGCGAGTGGTTAATGAAATCCAGTGTTCTGTTACTGGCATTATTAACGCTTCTTTTTGTGTATTTAAGGTATTATAAACAATATAACTTGTTGTTGGAGGGCAAGTATTGTCATTAAATCCCCATGTCATAAATACCGGAACATTGATGTTTCTGGCAAAATTTACCACATCGTAATACTGCAATGTATTTAACTTTTCAGGCGTATCCATACCTTCAAACTTTGTAAATAAATGAGGATATCCACCAGCTCTGCCCATTTTATATCTGGCCATATCACTTAAAGCTGGATGATTGGCAGCACAGGCCGTAATTCTGGAATCAAGAGCTGTAGTTATTAGAGCCAGTGCTCCACCCTGACTTCCTCCTTGAGCTATAATATTTTTTCCATCCCACTCAGGTAATGTTGTCAGATAATCAATAACCCTAAGACATGAAAGATAAACCTTCTTCATGTAGTAATTATCCTTATTATCCAAACCATTTACTAAATAGCTATTATTCTTGTTCCCAAAGGCTCTGCTAATCTCGTCGTACGTTTGTTTATCTAAATTAGGTCTGATTCCATGAATCTCCATATCGAAACGAATAAAACCACTTTCAGCATAAAAAATATCTTTTAAAGGATTCATTGGTTTGATGCCAGCTCCGGGAGGAGAAAAAACAACCGGAAATTTACCTTTTTTATTAGGCATAGTTAAATATCCATATACACAGCTTGATTTTTCATAAGCCTGTATTTTAACCAGATAGCAATTCACTTTATCACTGGAATATTCAGGAATAAAGGTTTTTTCAACCACCATAGGACACTGATCAGCCTTTTCCTTTGCAGCCTTCCAAAATGAATCAAAATCAGATGGATATTTTGTATAGGCAGTTAGTTTGTCAGGATCGAATCCTACTTTAATATGATGCTTAAATTCCTCTCCTCCTAATTGTACCTTTAAACTCAAATCCAGAAAGCCCGGATATTTAAGAGTTCCCACATCAATGGTTACTATACCATTTTTAATATGAGCAACTCCGGATTGAACCTCTTCCATCAATTCTGGTGCAACACTATATTTTACAGTTAAGGTATCCAGCAAAATTCCATAATGATAGAGAGATACGGATACTTTTGCTTTTTCATTGGTTTTATATATCCAATCGGAATGATTGGGATTAGTTATCCACAGAACATCACTTCTATGAGGATAATTTTCTGCTTTCAATATGGTACTAAATACCAAAAGAAAGAAGAGTAAAAATGTTTGAAATATTGATTTATTCATAAGACGGACTATGTTTATTAAAAAGTAAAAATAAAAGCTCTGCTAACATATTACTAATAATAACATTAAAAAAGATTAATTCTTAATTACGAACTACATAAAATGGTTATAACTTTATCGCCCTTACTTTAAAATTCCAACTATAAATGAAAAAAACACTACTTCTAATCTTTCAAATTATAATATCATCGTATTGTTTTGGACAAAATCGTCTTCAATATAAATCTCTCGATGATTCCAATCCAATTCAGTTTAAAGGGAAAAGTATTATTTATCAAGGTTCCGAAATTACGTTAGGACCAAAAGCCTTTTTTATTGACGGACAACTCTCCGACGAAGAGGTGAACCAACATCCATTTGTTTATAATTCGATTAATAAGGCAGCTAAAGACCTAACACAGGGAACAGAAGAAGAGCCAATGGTTTTATATATTGCTCCATGGGTTTATTGGATTGATAACCCTGATGATTCGGAAATAAGAACAAAGGGAAATGATCCGGTTCCATACGGATTAAAAATAGATTGTGATTGGCTCCGGTTTTTTGGACTAACCAACAATCCTGAAAATGTAGTATTAGCATGTAACCGAGGTCAAACAATGGGAGCTACAGGAAACTTTACCATGTTCAGGTTTTCCGGCGATGGCACTTCTTCAGAAAACATCACCTATGGAAACTACTGCAATGTTGACTTGAATTTTCCTTTAAATCCAGCACTAAATCGCAAAAAGAGAGGTGACGCTATTGTTCAGGCGCAATTGATTCATTGCAATGGAGATAAAATTGTAGCACGAAATACTCATTTTATCAGTCGGTTAAATCTATGCAATTTTATTGGCGCTAAGCGAATTCTTTTTGACCGATGCCACATGGAATGCACCGATGATGCACTTTGTGGAACTGGCGTATATTTAAATTGTACTTTTAATTTCTTTAGTTCAAAACCATTTTATAATACCGTACAAACTGGCTCTGTCTTTTTAAATTGCGATATAAACTCCGTAACACATGGCAACCAATATTTTACCAAAGCCAATGGACAAGTAGCCGTAATCGATACACGCATAAATGGTGACAATGTTAAATATGTAGGTTGGAGAGACAATCCTCCACATGAGATGAAAAACTACCAGTATAATGTCTCTTTAAATTCGAAGCCAATAATCATAAGCGAAAATGATCCCGCCACAACTATCAATATAACAAACCTACCTATATTGAATGCTTATAGAATTCAATTAGAAGATACGGTAATTTATAATACTTATAACCTATTAAAAGGAAACGATGATTGGGATCCTTGTGGTATTAAAGAAAAAGTATTGCAAGCTGAAAAACTTCATCATAAAAAGTATACAGATTTGCCTACACAAATTCGGATTCCATCAAGTCGTAATACAATTGAAACGGATAGAGAAGCTATATCTTTAGGTGCAATTGTAAACCGTTTTGGTAGTTACCCAATAGAGAATGCAAAATTAACCTGGTTTGTAGCCTCTGAAGATAGCTCCATCGTTAAATTAATCCCTTCTTCAAATACTTTATCATGTAAAGTAATTGCTACAAATAATAATGATAATATAGAAGAAGTAATTCTACATGCCACAAATGATTTAGGTTTAGAGGCTGCTAGTGTGGTTATGGTTTCGCCATTAAAACTTGAAGCGCCTAATTTCACTAAGTTTCCAGAACTATCTAAACCTTCAAAAGGTATTATCACAATCGACTATACACTTGATATGGAATACGAGGATGAATCCATCATAACCTGGTACAGATGCGATAATAAGGAAGGTAGGCATCCCATAGAAGTGATGGTTTCACGATTAAAAGAACCTTTAAAGATATACGATTTATCAAGTGCAGATATTGGTTATTACATCATGGCTACTGTAGCTCCAAAACATTTAAGATGTGAACCAGGGAAAGCCATAAAAGTCATAACAAGAAAGCCCGTTTCAAGTAAAAATATTGTTTCGAATGACCTGTCTTATTCAACAGACTTTAAAAATGTATCGGTTAAAAACCAATTTCAGATTATTCCCGGATTTTGGACGTTCAGACCATTGGAAACGATAAAGGATGGACAAATAATTCCTGCCGATACAACTAAAAACGCATGGTATTATGGTAAGGGTTATGAAGGCAATGCAAACATGTCAGGACTTCTTCAAACAGGCAGAAGTGCTACAATGCTTTATACTCCATCAAAAAATACTTGTACCAATATGCAACTAAAAATGACTGTTTCACCGTTTAAAACGGCTGGTCAAGGTTTTAGCGTGGCACCATTATATATGGATATTCTTATCAAATTCGACAATAAAAACATGTCGGGTTATGGTTTACGATTTATAAGAACCACAAAATATGGCAATGCTGTTGATTGCTACTTTGTGAAATACGAAAATAATGAAGTAAAACAGATAAGCGAAGCTGTAACTACAAGCTGCTTCCGATCTCCTTGTTTAATTGATTTAAAAGTTGACGGAAACCAACTAACAGCTCATGTTTCTACAACTAAGAAATACCCAGCTTATACAAAACATCCAGAAATTGTTCCGGAAGTCAATATCAAAACAGCAATTGACAACACTCCTTTTTCAGGCTTTGGAATTCAATACAATGGAGGTTCTACTACTATGATTAACAAAGTAGATGCTCAATGGGAATAGATACAGATTAATGTTTAACTATTGCGATGCAATTACATTTCCCATAAAAATTGGGTAGTTTAGATTGGGTACTGGAGCTGAAAATCTCCAGTACTCATTCTATTATTTTAAAAGAAGTGTGTAGATTTTAGAATCTATGTAAAGATAAAGATTGTAAATTATGCATTTTGACCATGAAATGGTTTCTTAAAACACTCACTAATAGGCACCAACTCTTATCGTTTTTTTATCTGAACTTAGCTTTACAACGCTATCAATTTCTTTCGGTAATTTTGACCCTTTTACGTCAGGTAAAAAATTTGTTGATAAATGAAAATCCCCTATCTCAATACATTTGAATAAAGGACCTTTATAATTCGTTAATACTATGCTTCCTTTGCCAAATTCAGGATATGTATTGCTCACATCTTTTAATGTTTTATATGGAGCTTTACTGTTAACAAACGATTCATCAACCACATAATAATCCTGAGAATCAGAAACAGTGTTTACCCAAATATTATTTGACATTCTGGCTACAGAAGGAACCTTAAGCTTACTACACAAATCCTCTGGCTGAGCTACAAATAGTAAAGGTCCCTGATATTTTTCTGTATTAACAACGATATTATTCACAAACTGATGACCTGTTCGTTCGTCAACATCAGGGCCAGTACTAGGATGCCATCCAAAATGATCATTTTGTGCACTTCGAGCAGTTCTGCCAAAAACTGGCAAACTATTTACAAAGGTGTTATTAAAGACTTTAACATTATTACTGTTTAAAATCAAGCAACCATGATCACAGTTATTAAATACATTACCGGCACAAATTGCTCCTTTTGATATTTCAAAGAAGAATGCGTTACGACTGGGATAAACACTATTCGTTGAAAATTCTTTTCGTGGAGCACCTACACCCTGCAAATAATTATTTACAAAAACACCATCTACATTACCTACATCATACCATACTCCATTTGATTCAGGCAGATCAATTACAAGATTATCTCTGAATACAGCTCTATAACATTGATTAAATATTTTAACTGCTGCAGGATAATAACCATCTAAAATCTCAATATTATTACGAGTGAAAATATTTTTTTCTATCAGAATATCGTCTGAACTCACCACATAAAGTCCTTCTGTACTGGTATCAGAGATTTTACAATTTCTAAATACAAAATTGTCTCCAATAATATTGACTCCCATTCTGGCACAGAATGACATGGTGCAATTTTCAAAAGTTGTACCCACAACATCATTACCATGATCCGAATCGTTTGATAATCCTTCTGGATAATAACCTTCCACGTCAATTATTCGATGCGGATATTGTGAAAATTCAATTCCGCGAACTACAGGACCAATTTTATCAGACTTTTTACCGTGCACATCCACTGTTGTACGAATTAATCCTCTTGAAAAAGCTGTGATTTCAACTTGCTTATTTTTTGGATCAATTCCGATATAAACATGATGATTTTTGTAATCGATATAATAAGTATTCTCATTCACTTCTCCCTCCCATCCTGCAGATTGAAGGAATTTACCATCTACAAAAACCATATCATTGTTAAAACGATGTAAAGGAATATAAGTGCCATGTCGATGGCGACGCCACCAACTTTGAGGTTCTGATGGAAATAAAAGATCCCAGGATGTACGCCATAAACCATTTTCAAGATGCTCCCATTCCGAGGCAATTTTTGTCCCTTTAATTACTGGAGTTTCGTCTTTATAAGGTTGAATTGTGATGCCCTGATTAAATTTTAAGTCTCCCGAACGATAAGTACCTCCTCGCATTACAATTGCATCTCCTGAATTAACTTTTTCCAGAGCAGATTCAATTGTTGTCGGTGTGGTTAGTTTTAATCCATCAGCATTTGAATTACCTTCAGGTGAAACAAAATATATCGTTCCTGAAACTTCAGGCAATTCATAGGTCTTTTGAACCGGTCCATATGGTCCTCCCGAAGGTTGAGCCCGCAAAAATACGGGACTCAACAGGAAAACAACAAAAATAAAATAAGTCAATTTACACATTGAATATTTCTTTAACTGTGAAACTATTACTTAGCTGTACCTTCAATAGTTTTTATCGATCCATCTGCATTATATTCCAATTCCACCACTTTTAAACTTCTCAACCATGTTTTACCCTTTGATGGCACACAATCATGATGAAATAAATACCATTTTCCTTTAAACTCACAAATTGAATGGTGTGTAGTCCAACCCACAACAGGAGTTAATATCACTCCTTGATAAGTAAACGGACCATAAGGATTATCTCCTGTAGCATAACACAACTTGTGGGTATCACCTGTTGAGTAGGAGAAATAATACTTTCCATTATACTTATGCATCCAGGATGCTTCAAAAAATCTACGATCGTTATCTCCTGATTTTAAAGGATTCCCAATTTCATCCAGAATAACCAAGTCTTTTGGTTCTTCGGCAAATTCAAGCATATCATCAGAAATCTTAACGACTTTAGGACAAAGTGCATCCTCATCATCTGCAGGAAATACGCCACCAGCTTCAAGAGCTTTATTATTTCGATAGCGCTGCAACTGACCACCCCAAAGACCGCCAAAATACATGTAGTAATTACCATCTTCCTCAAATACACATGGATCTATCGAATAACTACCTTTCATTGGTGCTTCCAGCGGAATAAAAGGCCCCTCTGGTTTGTCACTAATGGCAACACCTATTCTAAAAATATCTGTTTGATCTTTTAATGGGAAATATACATAGTACTTACCATCTTTGTGTGCAGCATCACAATCCCATAGCTGTCTCCCAGCCCATGGAATATCTTTTACATCCAGTGCTACACCATGATCTGTTACCTCTCCATCAATAGAATCCATTGAAAATACATGATAATCTCGCATATCAAAATGATCTCCATTATCATTCTCAGGAATCCCGGATTCAACATCATGGGACGGATAGATGTAAAGTTTTCCATTAAACACATGTACTGCAGGATCTGCAGTATATAAATGATCTACTAAATACCTTGGCTCTTTCATATTAATTAATTGATTTATAATTTTTGATACCTTTTAAACATTTCTCTCTCATTAAAATGCGTTGTGTGTTTTATATACTTGTACTTTCTGTAATTAATCTCTCTACAACCGGTTTGGCTTTATATTCCCTATCAAATAATAAAGGATAATCTGTTCTTGTTTCAATAGGCCAGTAATTTCGCCATGACTGGGTATCATTTACACCCCATAGTGTAACTCTGTCAATTTTGTCACTGTGTTTTTCAAACATTTTAAACAGCTCATAGTATTTTTGATTCAACATAACATCAACTGAATCAGGTAAACCAGCAGAATACGGATCATACTTTTTATTAAATTCATGACTTAAACCAACATCTGCAGTCATTGATTTTTCAGGCCATGGTAATACTGTTATATCCAACTCTGTAATCATAACCGGAATATTAAGTTCTGAAAGCTTTAATATAGACTGTTCAACGCGTTCGATAGATGGATTATCTAAACTATAATGACCTTGCATACCAACCCCATGAATTGGGACGCTATCTTTTTGTAATTCCCTGATAAATGCAATTATACCATCTCTCTTTGAAGGAATAGTCATTGCATAATCATTATAATAAAGTTTAGCATCAGGATCTGCTTCATGTGCAAACTCAAAAGCCAGTTTAAAATAGTCCGGTCCAATAATTTTATAATATTTGCTTTCTCTTAAACTTCCGTCATTTTCAAAAGCTTCATTTACAACATCCCACGCAGTTACGCGTCCTTTGTAACGACCTATCAATGCGAATATGTGATCTTTCATTCGTTCAATAAGCACTTCTCTACTTACCTCATTTCCTTCCTCATCTGTAAAAAACCAATCAGGAACCTGTGAATGCCAAACCAATGTATGTCCATGCATAAACATGTTGTTTTTAACTCCAAAATCAACAAACTGATCAGCCGTACGAAAATCATAAGTCCATTCTTTTGAAAAGATGCGTTCAGCTTTCATACAATTTTCTGCAACAAGGGCATTGAAATGTTGTTTTACAAGTTCAATTGCCAAAGTATCCTCTCCTTTAATTTGAAGGGTATCAAGAGCAGTTCCAATTAAGAATTTTCCTTCAAAAACATCTTTCAATCCTGATGATGACTTTTCTTGAGGTTCTTTTGTTACACATCCCAACGCAAGTAAGGATAATAGTACGTAAATGATTGTATAGATTGTTTTCATTATAGCTATGATGTTTTAATTCGTCGTTCTTTTAATTCTTTTTCGATTACTAATTCCTTGTTTTTATCTATCTCGTAAAAAAGCAAGCATATAAAGGCCAATATGAAAGTGATGGCGGGATAAACGCTAACCGACATTTTAATACCTGCAATTGTTTCAGCATTTTGCATAACAAGCTGTTCTTGATATCCATATCGGGCTAAAATGGCAGCAACCAAAGCCCCTCCAATACTCAATCCCACTTTTAATCCAAAAATCATTACTGAAAAATTAAAGGCTGTGGCTCTTCTGTAATTTTTCCATTCTGAGAAATCAACCACATCTGCTATCATTGACCAGAGTAGAGGAATGGTAATCCCATAAGAAAATCCATGTAACATCTGAGTAAAAAATACCATGCCTATTGAATCTGGCTGATAAAATACAAACACCGATAATGTGAAAGCTGATAGTATTAGTCCTGCAGAAAATACAATCCTTTTTCCATATTGATTTGCTAAACTTTTAGATGTAATAATACCTATAATCATTAAAATAATTCCCTCCGCATTAAAGAGTCCAAACGCAGATTCTGAAGGATTTTCAGGCCACTGAAACCCAATTAATCCCAAACTTTTAAAAAAGGCATTTAACGCTTCAACATAACTATTGAAACCTATATCATTTAAAAACTTAGCTAAATGGGGTTCACTCAGGTAATGTTTAAAATAATAAACATGCATACCAGACTTTAATGTCAGTGTAATAAAAACAAAAATAGTGACCATAAATAAGATGATTCCTGGTTTATTATTGGCTAAATCAGTAAAATCAATTTTAACACTGGATTTTTGAGCAGCATTTGTTTCAACGCGTTCTTTTGTAGCGTAGAAAGATATCACAAATAGCATAATTCCAATGACAGCAAGAATTCCTATTGCATTTTCAAATCCTCGTGTTTTATCACCATCACCTAAAATTAAGCTTAGTGGTAAAAGTAAAGTCTGAACAATAAACTGCGCTACCATTACCGCCAAAAACCGATATGAAAAAACACTGTTTCGTTGCACCATTTCACCAGTAATAACGCCACTTAAAGCAGAATACGGAACATTATTAGCAGAATAGGCAATTACTAACAGCGTATAGGTAGTAAATGCGTAAGCCAGCTTACCCTGTAAACTAAAATCGGGCGTTGAAAATGCCAGAATTGACATTATTCCCAGAGGAATAGCAGTCCAAAGAATCCATGGTCTGAATTTACCCCATTTAGTATTTGTTCTATCAGCAATAATTCCCATTACCGGGTTAAAAAATGCACCAACCATACCTCCAACGAATATAATTCGAGAAGCAGTTCCCGGGTTAATTTTGTAAACGTCAGTATAAAAAAATGCCAAAAAGGTTACAATAGTTTGAAAGATCAGGTTTGCCGCCAAATCTCCCAAACTATAGCCTATTTTCTCTTTGACCGATATCTTATCTGATGTAATCATCGTTATCCTTAAATATTTTACTTCTTGATAATTGATTCTGGTGGTCCTAAATACGATACTTTCAAACCGCCATTATTCACCACAATTTTTTGGAGTATTACTCCTCCATTTATCATGAAATATTTTAAAGTATGCTGTCCCTGGCCATTCAATTTAAGCCTTACCTGTTTGGTAATAATTTTATTACTCACAGCACTATTAAACCAATCGGGATAGGTCCAATCCCGAATCTCCATTCCTTCATGCATATAAACTACTTCCGGTTTTTGATCATCTACAGACAAGGCAAACTTCAAACCTTCTCCTCCAACAAAATTTAATGTGGGTGATAAGAATACAGTAACCTCTACTACTTCATTTTCGGGTGCATGTAATAAATAAAAATCGTAAGCTAAATATGGATTATCTGATACATTTGAGTGCTCTTTTGATCCTGTAACCGGAAAGCTACTCATTCCAGAATCTGTTTTGCTCAACCCGGGTATTTCTTTCCATTCAATATCCTCAGTATTCAATTTTGCAGCGTAGTTATTAGCTTCCATACTCACATATCCATTTCTTTCAATAAAACCAACAGGCTTATCATCTTCTGACAGCTTTAAAGCATTTACTAAAACAGTGACCTCATCATTATCTTCTGAGTGTATCAATAACTTTGAATAATGACGGCCATCTTTTAATTTAGACCAATCTATACTTACTTCAATTTTCTGTTGATCTTTGATAACGCCATTAGTTTCAGATACCTTAATCCATTCATCCTGATTTATTATACTATAATTAAAGCTCTTACTTCCTCTGTTAAATATTTCCACATAAAAATGCTGATCATTAAAAACATCGAATTCGGGTAGATTAAGAGCAACAGTATCCTGTGGCCAAAATAATTCAGAACCTTCTGCAACCACTCCCAATGATGAATTATCAGACAATGCAATCTTCTCTGTTTTAGGCATTACATTAAAAGGAGGTTGTTGCCAGTAAGTGTAACCAATATGTGTTTGCGACATGATATGATTCCATTTACCATCAGAAACTTTAGTATGATAATAGTCTGCTAATTCTGCATCATAATCAAATAGCTCTTTAACTTTATCAGCCATATTGTTTGTGAGTGCTCTTCCCTGTGTGGCATATTGCAAATTTTTAGCATGCGTATAATAGAGTTCGTATAAATTTGAACATGCTAAAACCGGAAAGTGAACCAACTGATAATACGCATCTTTCATTTCCTCAGGCAACTCATTAAACACATCTGTAGATTCCTTTGCCAGATCCTTATATGCGTTTGTAACCGTTTCAAATTCGCGGTAATTAGTTAAACTATAAGTATCAGAATAAAGTAATTCTGGAGTACGGCGACCATTATATTTTGTATACAGATCCAATATATTTGCTATCTGATCTGCATATTGATCTCCAAATTGCTCTTGTGCCCAATTACTTGTATAATGATCTAACTTTTCCAAAGGAATACTTTCCGGATTCCATGCATAATCTAAAAAGAATGAGATAGGTAATTCCATTGGTTTTAAATCACCAACATTCACAATCCATATTTGATCCACTCCGTATTGATAACATAAGTTCATTTGTTCCCAAATACGGGGAATAGGACTGGTATTTAACCATTTGTAATTTCGAGGACCTCCAACAAAATCAAAATGATAATACATGCCATAACCACCTTTTCGCTTTGGTGCATCCAAATCAGGTAATTTTCTTACATTGCCCCAATTATCATCGCATAAAAGTAAGGTAACATCATCAGGCACCCTCATTCCCTCATCATAATACTCCTGCACTTCTTTATATAGAGCCCATAGTTGAGGTGTTTCTTCGGCCGGTTTACCGGTTACTTCTTCTATAATCTCACGTTGATTTTCTACTATTCGCTCTAACAGTTTGGTATTGGTTTCTTCACTCATACTCTCATCACCATCACCACGCATTCCAATTGTTACAATTTTATCCCAGTTGTTCATGCGTTCCATTCCACCTTGCCAAAACTTGTCGAGTGTATCTTTATTTACAGTATAATCCCAAGCTCCTGAGCCATATCTTCGCCATTCAATATGTGCTCTTCCCAAAGGTTCATGATGCGATGTTCCCATCACAATGCCATATTCATTGGCTAATACTCCATTCATTGGATCATCATCATAAAAACCATTACTCCACATGGCTGGCCATAAATAATTCCCCTTTAAGCGAAGAATAAGCTCAAACACATTCTCATAAAACTTATGGTTAAATCCTCCAAACTTTTCCTTTGACCAGCCACTTAAAGCAGGAGCCTCATCATTTAAAAAGATACCCCTGTATTTTACTTTAGGTTCGCCCAGATTATATCTGCCCTGCTTTACGAATATTTTTTCTTGTTTTTTTACCGGAACATCGGCCCACCAATACCAAGGTGAAACTCCAATTTTTCGAGAAACATCAAACATAGCGTATATTATTCCTCGTTTATCACTTCCGGTTATAACCAATGCCTTTTTAATGTTTGGGAAGGGATTATCAACCACTTCAATCAATGAATTCTCCCATTTCCCAATAATGTCTTTTGTGTTGATTTTGCCTTGATCAGCTAACTGTTTAATAAAGGGATTTTTATCAATTGATCCAACGATCACAATTTCATCTACCTCTGGAAGAGAATCTAAAAATAGCATTGGCTCTATTCCTGAAACTTCAGAGATGTCCTTCTGAAATAATTTTGCAACTCTATTAACACCTGAATAATCGGCCTGCGATATTATTATTGGAGCTACTTGCTGCTCGTTTAATAATGTGAAGCTATTTTGACTAATAGAATGAGTAATATAATTAGTTGGTGCATTAGTTATACTTTTATCATGAGAAGTATTATTACAACTAATATTTCCGATAAGCAGACCAATTAATGCCATATAAGCTATTACCAATCTATGAACCAATACCCTTTTTACTAAACATTTCATTGTTATGTTGTTTAAATGATAACATGTACCGGAACAAACAATGCTATTTGTTCCGGTACACAGTGTTAATCCAAAAACCAATATTCATATTTACTAACGATATGAATCTTTTCTATTTCGCTTTGCTATTTTGCTTCATATTTGAACCAATCAAAATCAGCAAATGACTTTGATTCCTGTTTATTTGAACTGGCATACATTCCAATATAGCTACCGGTAAATCCTTCATTAACAGTAGAACTTAATAATGAAGCTTTCAGTCCTTTTTTAAACAGATTCATCTCTGACTCTGAATCCCCATAATAAAAATCATAAGAAGTATCAAAAGCCTTTATTCCCAACAATATTTTACTGCTATTCTCAATAGAAATTTCTTCAAGTAATTCATATTTTGAATTTTCTGTTTGATACAGACGAAGCACACTTTGATCTGCTTTTTTAGCGACTACCATAGAATAATTAAAGCGATCATCACTTAACAATACAATGCCTGCTTCCTCATTTTCTGTATCCGGTGTAAAATCCATCGCAACAATAGCTTCAAAGTTTTTATGTTGCTGTCTTCTGCCAATAAAAGCAGGTGTACATATTTCATGAATCACTTCGGGTTGAAGATAAATCCTTAAATGACTCTCTCTCTCTGTAAGACTAAAAAACTCTTTTTTATATGGTTTAACTGTATTCCAAATCATACTCAATTCACCATCAAAATCGTCTTTTGCATCTAACTTAGGATAGGAATGTTCTTCGAGATTTGGTCTTCGTTCCTCCTCTTGAATTAAACCATAAGGAGTATCTAATCTAATCCAACCATCTTCATCCCAAACAATAGGTGCTAAAAATGTTTCTCTACCCAAATTATAATTAATGCCTTCGTATGGTCGCACTCCTAATAAAACCATCCACCATTCGCCATTTTGTGTTTCAACAATATCTGCATGTCCCACAACAGAAATTGGATTCATTAATGATACATGGCGATGTGTTACTACCGGATTTCTTGGACAGATTTCGTAATCACCATCAATTGTTTTACTTCGGGCCATCATAACACTATGATTGGTAAAAGTTCCCCCCTCAGCTACAATAAGATAGTAATAGCCATCTTTTTTATAAATATGAGGTGCCTCGATCCATTTACTTGTAGTTCTGTTACCATTCCAAATCAATTTTATATCTCTGATAATTTGAAATGATTCCGGATCCAATTCACAAAGATAGATCGCATGATGACCTTCATATTCGCTTTCCTCTTTTGGAATGATACAGTTACCTGCATACCAAACTTTTCCATCATCATCAAAAAAGATAGAAGGATCAATTCCATCAGCACCTTCAATAAAAACAGGATCACTCCATGGTCCCGCAGGATTATCTGCCGTAATAATAAAATTATCCCTTCTTGCCTCTCTTCCTTCAGAAACGAAAGTATTTATGATATAAAACTTCCCTTCATTAAAACGAATTGTGGGAGCCCATAATCCTAGTGATGTTTCACAATTTTTATAATCCAGTTGATTCGTGCGTTCAATACCATGTCCAATTTGTTCCCAGTTTACCAAATCCTTACTATGAAAAATTGGTAATCCCGGATAGTAAACAAATGAAGAAGTAACCATGTAGTAATCATCTCCTACCCTACATATAGAAGGATCAGGATAAAAACCACTCAAAATTGGATTACTAAAAGTTTTTTGACTCATAATTACATTTTGATAACTGCCTTAACAATATCTTCCTTATTATTCACACACTTTGTTAATCCATCTTGTATGTCATCAAAATCAAAAGTATCTGATACAATTTTTTGAATTGGTACAATACCTGCAGCAACACTTTCAATAGCTAAAGGGAAAATATTACGGTATCTAAAAACTGATTTAATGGTAATCTCTTTATCCAGAATTAAATTAACCGGAACATTGACGGTTTCTTTGGCACTATAACCAACAAAAACAACCGTTGAGCCTTTTTTGGCTACATGCAACAACTGAGAAATAGTTACTTCTGCTCCAGCTGTTTCTATTGATAAATCAATCCCCTTGCCTTCTGTCAATTCCATGATTTTATCAACAGTATTCTCATTCTTAGCATTGATAACTCCTGTTGCGCCAATTTCCATAGCTTTTTCCAATCGTTTCTCAACAACATCAACCACGTATACTTTAGAAACGCCCATAGCCTTTAACGCCATTACGCTTACCAAACCAATGGCACCAGCACCTGTTACAACAGCTGTTTGTCCCACAGTAGCTCCACCTTGCACAGCAGCATGAAATCCAACTGCTAAAGGTTCAATTAATGCTCCTTCTTTGGTACTTACATTATCAGGTAATTTGAAGCATAAACTGGCTTCGTGTGTGACATATTCCTGAAAAGTTCCAGGAACCGGAGGTGTAGCAAAAAAGATAACATCTTCACATAAATTATACTTTCCTGATTTACAATGCTCACATTCTCCACATGTTTTTCCTGGTTCAAGGGCAACTCTGTCTCCTTCCACTAAATGAGTTACTTCGCTTCCAACTTTAACAACGGTACCTGCACACTCATGACCTAAAACAAAAGGTGTTTCTACAATAAAGTTACTGATTCTTCCATGCTCAAAATAATGAAGATCAGATCCGCAAACACCCACATATTCCAGCTTTATTAATACTTCATTATCCAAAGGCACTGGAATTTCAGCCTTAACAATTTCGACCTTATTTAATTCAGTCATTACTGCTTGTTTCATATGCTCTATTTTTATTGTAATGGTTGTATAAAACTGACTGGATATAAAGATTCTGTATAGCAGATATCATTCATTTCTCTAGCCAAGTTTCAACACCCTTGTTTATTAAACTTTATTCAATTCACTTTTGTACTTCTTCTTCTGGTAAGCTCCTGCTCTATTTCTACTTCTTTGTTTTTATCTATTTCGTAGAAAAACAAAAATCCAACTGCAATAAAAAATGTAACAGCAGGTATAATACTCATCGATAATTTAATACCTAAAACAGTTAGATCTGATTGCACAGGTATTGTCTCGGCATATCCAAACCAACCTAATATTCCTGCTACAAGTGCACCTCCAACACTTAATCCTACTTTTAAACCGAAAATCATGGCAGAAAATATTATAGCGGTAGCACGCCGGTTGTTTACTACTTCAGAATAATCTGCTACATCAGCAATCATTGCCCACAATAATGGAATGGTAACTCCATAACTTAATCCATGTAATACCTGAATTAGAAAAATTAATCCAATGGCTTGCGGACTGCAAAAAATAAACGATAACTGAAATAATGCAGATATTAGCACTCCATATTTAAAAACATCCCGTTTCCCATATTTATCAGCAAGGCGTTTCGAAAATGTAATTCCCACAATCATAAAAATGGTTGCTAAGGCATTAAATAAACTATATCCGGATGTAGCTACTTCTTTGGGCCATTGAAAACCATGTAAGCCCATGCCTACAAACATATTATTCAATCCATCTATAAATCCATAGAAACCAATATCGCTTAAGAAATTATCAAGATTTTGATTATTTATAAAATCCTCAAAATAATATACATACATACCACCTTTTAACGATACTGTGACGAAAATAAATATGACCACACCACACATCATTATCCAGGGTTTGTTTTTAAACAAATCGGATAGATCCTGCTTTACAGAAGAAGATTGCTCTACACTGGGAATAATACGTTCTTTTGTTGTTAGAAATGTTATGATAAAAAAGATGGTTCCGGTAATTGCAAATGTCATCATTACTTTCTCGAAGCCCAGCGCTCTATCGCCATCTCCCATTATTAGTGCTAGTGGTAATAAAAACACCTGAATAATAAACTGAGCAATCATTACGGCAGTAAAACGATATGAAGAAATACTATTTCGCTCCTTCATATCTCCAGTCATAACACCACTTAATGATGCATAAGGTAAATTATTTGCCGAATATATTAACACTAAGAATATGTAGGTAACCAAGGCATATATAATCTTACCTGTCATGCCAAAGTTAGGTGTAGTAAAGGCTAAAATAGCTGACAAACCAAAAGGAATTGAAGTCCATAAAACCCATGGTCTGAATTTTCCCCAACGGGTATTTGTTCGATCAGCAATCATACCCATAACCGGGTTAAAGAATGCCCCAAACATTCCACCAAAAAATATAATTGCAGAAGCTGTTGTTGGTGGAATTTTATACAAATCAGTATAAAAAAAGGCAATAAAGGCCATTAATGTTTGAAAAATCAGGTTTGCAGCGAGGTCACCCAAACTATATCCTATCTTTTCAACAATTGAAATTTTTTCTGAAGAATCTGACATTTTGTATATTTTATCTTATTAGTTTTTATTGATAAACTAACCTGAAAAACTATCATTCGTAAATACACAATTGTGGATTAATATTTTATGCTTTATAAAGAACCCCTTCCTTTTAGTTACATGTATTCCACTTCGTATGTATTACCTGATAATTATTTTCTACAAATCACATTTGGCTAATCTTATCAATACTTTCAATAGGTTGGGTATTTTATTGCCATAGTTCTTCCATTCTAAGAACTAATCTGTTCTACTCATTTTTTCTGATTGATTTTAAGATTTGAGTTTAAAAGGAGTAGCTACAAAATAAATGTAGCTACTCCATATCAATGAGTTATTTAAATCTTTTTAGTTTGCATAACCAGGATTCTGGTATTCTGCTTTTTCTGCTTCAGTCATTGTCATTCTGTCTAATTGACCTCTAGGAATAGGTCTTAAATATAGATATGGCTGAATACTTCTGGTATGAGTTTCTGCTACATGATCATACTTAGAACTTCCTGCTATTTCATAGGTTGCTGCAACTTCTGACCATTTTTGCGTTCTAACTAAATCAAACCATCTGTAACCTTCCCCAAAATACTCACGAGAACGTTCTTGTAAGATATAATCAATATCAACTATTGCAGGTGTTGCATCCATCATAGCCTGACTATTATCTTCAACTCTTTCTTCTCTATTTTTATTATAGTAGCGCCATTTACCAGCTCGTGCTCTAATAACATTGATCAAGTCACGAGCACTCTTTCCTGCTGTTGTAGCTGCACCTTTAACTGCTGCTTCTGCTGCAATAAAATATAGTTCTGAAAATTTAGCAATATTAAATGGACGTGTAATACCACCATTAGGTGCACCTAAACCACCATTATTATCAGTACGATAAGTTCCTAATTTCCATAATCCTGGGTATTTTTTTCTGCTTATTGCATTTGGTGGAATAACCCAATCTGATCTATCAGGTAGAATTCCTGCTCCAATACCTGTTGGATCAAAAAGTGATTCTTCTGCATTATTTTCATTCACAAACTTTCCTTCCGTAGGATAACGAACCGAGATTGCAGGAATCTCATCTAAAAATGTAAGAACTGGTTCATCCATTGCAATTGGCATATTATGAGAATTATATGCAAATTCATAGGTATCCCCTCCTTTTTGCCAATTACCTCTATAACAAGTTACAAAAGTTCCATCATATCGTGAGTCATTAGTTTTATCAGCAAAGGTATTTGTAATTGCACCAATAGTTGGAGCCATCCTTGTCCATGGTCGGCCAAAATCCTGAGCTGCTTCTCTTTTTACAGATGAAGTGCTACTCCAAGTACCTCCATGATTAGAAAGTAATTGATTAAAACTGGTCGCAGCACTTGTTTGTGATAGTCCGGCAATATCATAAAAATCAATATTTGCTCCAGCGGCACTTGAACTTCTAATTTCTGTATAGTTCCATGTTACCATCCATACAGCACAGTTATCTCCAGTACCAGCTCCACTATAAGTTAAACTAGCTCCGTTATATTCTTCACTATCTTCTGTGCGGTCTGCATATAATAAGATCTCATTATTTCTATCGTTGCTACCTAAATGCACATCATAATAAGTTGGTTGTAAACCAAAATTACCAGGATTATCAATTCCTTCTGTAGCCACATCATAAGCTTGTTGGTAATACCATGAAGCATCGTGACCATCAGGATCTACTCTACTTGTTTCTGGGTAAGTAGGAATATTGTTAGGATTTTCTAACCACCAAGCATAAGTAAGATACGCTTTAGAAAGATATAAACGAGCTACTGTTTTTGTAACACCACCAGTTACACGACCTTCGTCAGGTAGATCATTTACAGCTTTTACCAAATCAGGAAAGATAGCTTTTGTATATACCTCTGAAACTGTATTACGCACTGAAGTTCTTAATGGAGAAGTATTGAACATTAATTCTCCTGCTCCTAAATCTAAAGGAACCCCACCAAAAGTTTGAACTAATGCAAAATAATCGAATGCTCTGAAGAATCTTGCTTCTGCAATTAAGGCATCAGAAAAAGTACCAACAGCCTCAGCATTTTCTATAATTCCACTAGCTGTATTAATATTTCTAAATGAGGCACCCCATAATACATCTGATCTACTTGTTTCTGATGAAATTTCACCTTCACCTGTCAAATCCATTACTTTAAAGTTCTGGTCAGCACTTTGAGCATAAGTATATTCGTCAGTTCCTGTTTCTAATGTATTATAATAATACGCTTGTCCATAGATATCTCTTAAATTGGCATATAGTGAAGTTATACCCGCATTAATACCACCTTCTGTAGAAAAATAACTAGGCTCATACTTATCGCGTGGCTGTTCTTCTAAAATATCTGAGCAGGACATTAGGAACATTGTCATTAAAACAGCTCCTATAGTAGCTTTTATATTTAATTTATTCATCTTCATCGTGATTAAAATGTTAAGTTAAGTCCTATTAAAAAGTTTCTGGTAGTTGGTGTGTTTGTACCAACTGTTAAAAGGCGCTTTTTGTAAGTTTCTGTTGTTGCAGCGTTTTCATTACCATAAGAGTTACTTTCCGGATCAAGACCTGTTGCCTTTTTAAATGGAGAGAACATTACAAATGGATTTGTTACAGTTGCATAAACTCTAAGCTTACTAATTCCTGAATTTTTCAACAATGTACTTTTGGATAGATTATATCCTAATGTGATGGATCTAACTTTCATATATGATGATTTGAAATATCCAAGTGTTGATCCATATTTTGGATTATCACCACTTCTTACAGCAGCAGGATTTGGATATCTTGCATCAGTATTGCTTTCTGTCCAATAATCAACATCAACATTATTTCTTCTACCTGATAACATATTTAAGTAACCTGAAGAAGAATGTAATGTACTAATCAGTGTACCTCCATTTCTAAATGCTCCTACAGCAGTAAGATCTAAGTTTTTATAAGCTACTCTTGTGTTAAAACCACCTTCAAATTTAGGCTCAATATTAATTACCTGCTGATCATCTGGACCGATTGCTCTTACTGGAGTTCCATCTGCATTATACTCTCCGGTATATTGTACTTTAATCATACCTACATCACCTCCTGGTTCAAGAATATCTAGATATGGATCATCAGCTTGCCATAATCCTTCTCTTTTGTAATCATAAATCACATCGATAGGCTCACCTACGAACCACCATTGTCCAGTATTTTCTTTCTGCCCAGAATCTAATTTTACTAGTTTGTTTCTGTTTGCATACAAGTTAAAACCTGCATCCCATGACCATCCATTCTTATTGTCAATGATGGTACCGTTTAATGAAAGTTCAAAACCTTTATTTTGAGTCTCTCCAATATTAGCCCAGTAGCTATCTACACCAGCTGTCTGTGGTAGGTTAACTTCTAACAATACATCTTTTGTTTTGGTAATATAATATTCTAATGTACCAGAAAGTCTACCATTCAACAATGTAAAATCAGCACCATAGTTCCATGTTTCAGAATACTCCCAACCTAAAGCATCATTAGGTACTTGATTTACATAATAACCAGTTGTGTATAAGTCGTTGAAATTATATTTTCTATCTGCTAAACTTCCTAGTGTTGCATAAGGTGCAATTGCCTGGTTAGAAGTTTCTCCATAACCAACACGAAGCTTTAACATATCGATTGCAGTAATTGATTCCATAAATGGCTCATTTTTAATATTCCATCCAGCACTTACTGCAGGATAAGTATGCCATTCGTGTCCTGAAGCTAAAACAGAAGCACCATCAGTACGAACTGTTGCCGATAACATATATTTATTATCATAGGCGTACATTACACGACCCATATATGAAGTTAAACCACTTTTGTAGTAATCACCATCACTTAATGTCTTTTCACCTGCGGCTACATTTAAGTTGTAAAACTGGAAGTGATCAGAAGGAATGTCTTTTGCTGATGATCCAGATTTTGTATACATGGTTTCTTCAGCAGAATATAATGCAACTACGTTGAAATTATGCTTTCCAATAGTTTTATCATAGGTAATAATGTTTTCAACAGCCCAATTAGTTTTTAATGAATTGCTAATAGATGCCTCAGAAACGCGGTCAACCTGATCAGTAAAGATTCCCTGACCTCTGTAATTACCGTAATTTTCTAAACGTAAGTTTAAACCAAGGTTCATTCTATATTTCAATCCTTCTACACCAGGAATTTTTACTTCACCGTATACATTATTGTATGTACCAAGAGCTCTTGTTTGATTCTTATATTTATCCCCTAAATCATTTAGTGTTTTCTCTGTATATGCCCAGTTGTTATCAAGAGGCATTGAAATCACTGGATCAATAGTTCCATCTTCGTTATATGGAGAAGCAAGAGGAGACATACTCAAAGTGCTATATAATCCTAAATTAGCACCATTCATTGTTGAATAGTTGTTTGTTGTAGATAAACCAACACGGAAATATTTACCAATCTCCTGATCTAAAGAAGCACGTAAAGAAATACGTTCATAATCTTGTAAAGGAATTGGTGACTCATCTTTATAATAACCTAAACCAGCACTGTAATTTCCTTTTTCACTACCTCCAGAAACACCAATATCATGACTTGTAACTGCTGCAGATCTATATAATTCATCCTGCCAATCCGTATTTATACCTTCAGCCTCATCTTCTCCCATACCATAAATATCAGCTGCAGTTCTTAATTTCATCAACTGATCTCCATTCATCATTGGATATTTGATTGTCGATTTCATTCCATAATATCCATTGTATGTTACGGTAGCTTTTTCACCTTTATAACCTTTATTAGTTGTAATTAAGATCACACCATTAGCACCACGAGAACCATAAATAGCAGTAGCAGAAGCATCTTTTAAGATATCTACACTTTTAATATCACTTGGGTTAATATCAGCAATAGAACCTGCAAATGGAATTCCATCTAATACTACCAACGGATCATTATCGGCATTTAAAGAACGAGTACCACGAATACGAATCTGCATTACAGATCCTGGTTTAGATGAAGTTTGAGCCATTTGAACACCAGCAACTCTACCTTGTAATGATTGAGATACGTTTGCTGCAGGTACACTTCTCATTTCTTCACCTTTCATATTTGCCACCGATCCGGTAACAGCTTCCTTTCTTTGTGTACCATAACCAACAACAACAACCTCATCAATACCAACTACATCCTCTTCAAGAGTAACATTGATTGTTGTTTGTCCATTAACAGCTATAACCTGGCTGTTAAAACCTATAAATTGAAATGTTAATTGTGCATCAGATGGAACCTCAATAGAATATTTTCCATCGAAATTTGTAATTGTTCCTTGTGTTGTACCTTCAAGAATGATACTAACACCTGGTAATGGTTCTCCTTTAACATCAGAAACCGTTCCCTGAACTGTCACATTTTGTGCCATGGCAACAAAATGTATTGATAGAAAGAAAAATAACGTAGTCATTATTTCTTTCCAATGTAGACTTCTTTTTTTCATAAAAAACAATTTGATTATTAATTAAACTAATTATGGTGTGTCATATTAAATTTTAATTTTTTAAGATCTTCCAATTTATGAACCGGTTTAAAAAGTTCATGAGGAATAGGTCTATCCGAAAAGGTTTGAAAGTAAAGAACACATGCGTCTCTCCACCAAATTGCTTCCCGAACCTGAGTAGCTAATTTTTGTTGTACTTCCTTAAATCTATCCATATCCACTTTGTTTTGTAAAGTATTCCATGTTTCTTCAAACTGCTGTGCTTGTTCAACTCCAAGATTATAGCGATAGCATAGTTCCGTCCATAAATCCTTACCATTGTTTAATTCATAATCCCATGGTAAATGATGGAACCATAACAGTAATTCTTCCGGGCAAAGTTTTGGATCATCGTATACAGATTTTAGTGGTTCGGCATATTGCGCTACGGCATTTGTTCCTGTAGAAGATCTGTTGAAACCGAGACCAATACTATCTGCTTTATGATAATATGTAGGTAACCAATCCGGACGCGCGCCTTCAATTACACACCAGGGTTCTGGTCCGTAATGATGCCCCCAGCCCATCAAATGATGAAGTCCTAATGGAGTCATATAATTTACAACAGCCTCTCTTGATTCCATCATCACACGACTCATCGATGAAACAAAATCCTCATCATGAGAAAAGGTTTGCATTAACCATTCTTTAGCAACATCTCTTACCGATAACTGATTATTCCATGCTAATTTTCCGAAAACATACCAATTGGCTTGTGCAAAATGATGACCACACCAGTTTGTATCTAAACCTATATTTGCAACACCTGCAATCGCTGTGATAGAATCATTAAATACACTTCCATCAGTAACTTTACTCACAGTTGTATTTCTTCCTTCGGTATAAGTATCCGTATCCAAAAATTCCTTAAACAACGTTCCTAAAAAACTTAGGTGATCAGAAAAACCTAAATACTCCTTTGTTATTTGAAGTTCGGGCATTAGAGTTGTATGCTTCATTTGTCCAAATAAAGAGCTAATTGGTTCGCGAGGCTGAAAATCAACCGGACCATTTTTAACCTGTATAATCACATTACTTCTGAACTGACCATCCAATGGCATAAACTCATCATACGATTGTTTCGCTCTGTCATTTCCTTTAGGATTATAAACAAAAGCCCTCCACATAACAATTCCTCCATAAGGCTGTAATGCATCAGCTAACATATTGGCACCGTCAGCATGAGTACAGCCGTAATCATTAGGACCAGGTTGACCTTCGGAATTTGCTTTTACTAAAAAGCCTCCAAAATCAGGTATTATCGTGTAAATTTCTTTTGCTTTATCTTTCCACCACTGAATAACATCTGCACTTTTAGGATTAGCATCTGATAAACCACCAATTACACTTGGCGAAGCAAAATTTACAGATAGATATACTTTGATACCATATGGCCTGAACACTTTTGCTATTACTGAAACTTTGTTTAAATATTCTGTTTTTAGTATATCTGGACTAGCATTTACGTTGTTAAGTACAGATCCGTTTATTCCTATTGACGCATTTGCTCTGGCATAAGCTTCATATCTTGGACTTATTGTTGCTGGAAGTTCATCCCATTGCCATAATGAATGCCCTGCATATCCTCTTTCAACAGTTCCATTTAGATTATCCCAGTGATTTAGTAATCTTCTGTCATAAGAAGGAACTTCAACAATATTAAGATTAACTAAATCATCTTTTGAAGTCTGAAGTAATCTTATGTAATGATAAGTACCGTAAAGGGCACCTATTTCTGTATTGGCAATTATAATTGTATTATTATTTTTAACAGTTCTGATAATAAAACCATCATTTCCTAATTCTTTTAATTCACTATCAGAAAAATAAGTGGTTAGATTTTTTTGTGCTGTAGTTCCAACACATAAACTACCTGGTTTCAATTTTTTAATAACCTTCACATCTTTGTTAAACAAAGTGTTTAGATTATCCTGCAACTCCTTTTTAATAATATTATATGTTTCTGATTTTTGAGACAAATAAATATAATCAGGACATGCTTTTATAGTTTCTGCATTTAACTCTGTATTTGTAAACCATAATTGTGATCCGTCAATTTTTGTTTGACCTGTAGCTGGAGTACACAGGCTTGTAGAAACCAAAACCAACAAAATTACTATGAGAGCTTTATTATACATACTGAATATTTTTATTAAAACAAGCTTAAACTTACAATTTTGATTTTAACATCTATTTTACACTTTAGTGTGTTTAATATTAAAATGTGTTCAAATGCGTTAATTTATACAAACAAATATAAAACAGTTCTAAAAAACTCTGTAGTCCACTAGTTACAATGGTTTTTCTTTTCGTTACAGCTACTATTCTATTTGTAACATTTCCTTTTCTCTTTGTAACATTAGCGCTTTAATAAGCCTATTTGAGCGAATTTTTAACATTTTTTTCTACTTTAGGACTTGTGAAAAAAATGTGAAAACATGTCTCTTAAAATATATCTGGTCATACTCTTTTTATCAGTACCATTTTTGGTATTCTCACAAAAGAAAAAGCTTTTTGATTCAAACGATGGTTTATCAAATAGTTTAATCAATGAGTTATATCAAGATCACCAAGGCTTTATTTGGGTTGCAACAGAAGATGGGTTAAACCGATTTGATGGTATCAACTTTAAAGCATATTCCAAATCAAACCAGCAGAATTCACTTAAAAACAATTTTATTACAGCTATTACCGAAGATAAAAAAGGTAATTTATGGGTTGCACAAATAAATGCACTCCAAATATACAGCCATGAAAAAGAATCCCTTACTGAAATTAAGCTACCAATAATTGATCCAACCATACATATTAATATATCATGCATATTAGAAGCTTCAAATGGAGATTTATGGCTTACAACTTCAGGAAATGGATTAATTCACATAGATAAGGACACTTATAAAGCAAACATTCCAATAAATATTAATAATCGTTTAAATGCAGAACTCCTGGAGTACATTTATGAAGATTCTGATCATATTTTATGGATTGGTTCAAAAGATAATGGTTTAATTGCCTACAATCCTACAACTGATGAAATTACTCATTATAGAGAGAATATAAACTCTGATAATTCCCTACCCAGTAATGAAGTGTCATGTATCACTGGCGATGATGAAGGATATATTTATATCGGCTTTTTAAATGGTGGATTAGCCAAGTTAAATAAAAAGACCGGTGTAATTGAACAAATTAATTCCGCTAACAAAAATGAAAAAGCGCTACCCGTAAAACATATTTTACTTGATTCAAAAAATAGGTTATGGGTAGGCACTGATGGCTCAGGATTAAAAATATTAAATAGGAAAACAAATCTTCTGGAAACTTATATTTCTTCAAATACTTCTTTTGACTTTCAGAAAAGTAAAGTTCATACAATTATTGAAGATAAAGCAGGTAATATATGGCTTGGTATTTATCAAAAAGGCGTTTACTTAATCCCGGAATCCCCTGAAATTTTTATCAATTATGGTTATAGTACTATTAAAGAAAATAGTATTGGATCGAGTTCTATTACCAGCATAGATGCCAACAGTAAGGATATATGGATTGGAACAGATGGTGACGGTTTATATCATGTCAAGCGTAATTCAAATACAATTACACACTTGCCATTGAAAGACAGAACAGGTAATCTTTTAGGCCAAAATATATTAACGATCTACAATGATTCGAATCAAAATTTATGGGCCGGGAGATATATTAATGGCTTAATTGTTTACGATAAATCTTCCCAAACTTTTAAAACCTATAACGATAGATTTGACAGACCTAAAGATAACCTGTTCAACAATATTACTGCCATTCAAAAATTAAACGATGACCAACTCATTTTGGCTTCTTTAGGAAATGGAATAGGACGATTTAATATTAAAAGTAAAATTTTTCAACCAGGTTTGGGTATTCCTGATTCATTAAATAAACAAATTCCACAATGGGTTATTTCCTTATTTATTGATAATGATGAAAACATATGGTTTGGTACATATGTCGGCCTTTATTGTATCAATATTAAAGAAAACAAACTCACTCATTTTTCAGAAGAAAATGGTCTTTTAAAAAATAATACTGTAAACTGCATCCAGTCAGATAGCAAAAACAATATCTGGATAGGAACTTATGATGGCTTAGTAAAACTAGATCCAAAAACATTTAAAACCAAAATTTACAATACAGAAAACGGCATTTGTAATAATTCAATTTGTGCAATAGCAGAAGATGAGTATGAGCAATTATGGATTAGTACACATCACGGTCTATCGCGATTTAATCCTAAAGATGAATCTTTTACAAATTATTATTCATACGACGGAATACAGGCCAATGAATTTTCTCGAATGGCCGTATGTAAAACCAAAGAAAACGAGTTATTTTTTGGTGGAATAAATGGAATAACTCAAATCAAAAGAGATTACCTAAATTACTCACATCATCTTGATGATGTATTACTTACTGAATTTAGCCTGTCTAATAAAAACATTAAAATTGGAGATAAAACAGGAAATCATACCATTTTAAATAAATCTATTGTATTGGCCGACACCGTAAGAATACGAGAAGAGGATAACGTATTTACATTAGGCTTTACCTCTACCGAAATAGCTACTCAAACTCGTGTAAATTACGAATATACAATGAAAGGTTTTGATTTGGAATGGCATAAAACCGATGCTCAAAACCGAAGAGCCACTTATACTAACCTAAATCACGGAATCTATAAATTTTATGTGAGAGGCGTTTACAAAGATCAGTATTCTACTCCTCGTGAACTTACGATTATCATTTATCCTCCCTGGTATAAAACCTTTTGGGCAAAGTTACTTTGGACTGTTTTTGTTGGTTTATTCTTTTATGCCATTGTTTTATTTTACATGGAGAAAGTTCGGCATCAGCAGTCTGAAAAAGTCAATGAGATGAAGATGCAATTCTTCATCAATATTTCTCATGAAATTAAAACACCTTTATCTTTAATTATTGATCCTTTAGAAAAGTTATTACAAACAGATCCTGATGCAAAAACATCACGCTTGTATAAATTGATGCAACAAAATGCCTATCGCTTGCTTAGGTTAGTTGGTCAGATGATGGATATTAGAAAGATTGATAAAGGACAAATATTAATGAAATATCAGTCCACCAATATTTATAATTTCATTAATCAGTTGGCTAGTTCATACGAAACTTTTGCTCAGGATAAAAACATAAAACTAAGTGTGGATACAGTAGATCCGGACATTGAGGTTTGGATTGATACTCTTAATTTTGAGAAAGTCATCTTTAATCTATTATCCAACGCGTTTAAATTTACACCATCTGATGGTTCTATTGAAATTAATATTTCCAGAGAAACCATTGCTAATAAAACATCACACATTCATGATTACATTAAAATTGATGTAAGTGACACTGGTATTGGAATAAAAGAAAGTGATCAACAACGAATATTCGATCGTTTTTACCAGGCTAATAGCGAAGAAACCCGTCATGCAGGAGGTACTGGTATTGGCTTACACCTGTCAAAATCATTAGTTAATTTGCACAAAGGTGAATTAACCGTTACCAATAGGAAAGACCAACAAGGAAGCGTTTTTACCATTTTACTTCCTGTTGGAAATAAACATTTACCTAAAGAGGATTTACTAACACAAAGCAATGTTTTACCAACTCCAGGTAAGATTATTCCATTTGAGTCTCAAAGTAAAAAAGCAGATAGCGAGGATAAAACAAAACCAAAAACTCATTATAAAATTATGGTGGTTGATGATGAAGTGGACATCCGAAATTATCTTGTTACTGAATTATCGCCATATTATAAAATTGTTGCATGCGAAGATGGACAAAAAGCCCATTCAATAGTAATTGATGAAAAACCGGATTTAATTATAAGTGATATCATGATGCCTCGTATGGATGGTATTACTTTATGCAAGAGAATTAAATCAAATATTTTAACCAATCATATACCGGTTATACTTCTAACAGCATTATCAAAAGAAGAAGATAAAAACGAAGGTATTGAAACTGGTGCCGATATGTATTTAATAAAACCTTTTAATACTGAATTTTTAAAGAAAATTATTGATAACATACTTGAAAACCGAAGTAGAATTTATCAAAAATTACAACCTAAAGCAGAACTTGAAATCGATAATATTGAGCAAGAATCACATAATGAGGTACTGTTACAAAAAGTAATGACTGTTATTAAAAATAAAATTGGAGACAGTGACTTAAATGTAGAAATCCTTGCTGACGAAATTGGAATTAGTCGAGTACATATGCACCGCAAATTGAAGGAACTAACCAATCAATCAGCTCGTGATCTGATCAAAAATATAAGAATGAAACAGGCTGCCTATCTACTAACTACTCAAAAAACAAACATTAGTGAAGTGGCTTATGCTGTAGGATTTACAAACCTTTCGCATTTTTCAAAGTCATTTAAAACCTATTATGGAGTATCACCCAAAGAATATATTTTAAAACAACATAAAATTATTGATCCATCTGATCTGGAAGATGATGAGAATAACTAATGTATTAAAGTTCTTGCATTAGTTTGTAGTGATAGTTTTAAGCCATATTACAATTACACTTTTGTACGTTGTTTATTGAGCTAAAAGATGTGAAATTATTCAATTTAATAAGAATTATTACCTTTGCTGCGTGAACACAAAAAAAATGGCAAAAACAAGTACTTCTACAAAATCCAACTGGTTGTGGAAAATATTTATCTGGTTAAATAAGCATATCAATTTCCTGATGGGCAGTCTTTCGGGTATTGTAACCGGATCGATAGTATTCTTTATTAATTATGAACATGGCTTTAATCCAGCTTTATATAGTTTTTTCAAACAATTCTCTTTCAATTTATTAATGGGCGGTTTTAACATCAGAGTATGTGAAAAAATAACTCAATTAATACAATCAAGGAATACAGCAATAATGACCGCAACGATCATTCCATCCATTCAGGCATTCGTCATTCTGTATTCGATACACTATTTTGGTCAAACACCCAAACCAGGTGCCTCTACTTATTGGCAGTTTGGCGTTAATATGGTGGTGTTTTTCTGTATGGCTCTTTTTTATCGAGATAAAATTGAAAGTAAAGAACAATTTAAATCTGTACTGCAAAAGATTTACTTAAAGTTGAAACTCAAGTTTTAATTCTGCTGAAATTTCATTGTTAACATGTAGTTTATAACCTTATCAACTGAAATTAAGAAGTTTTAAACATCCATCTGTCAAGACTTCTGCTTAAAAGAAAATGGCATATTGAAGTCCTTACAAATCATTTGTGCTAAATGATTTCCCATAACTATAACCAAATTTAATCCGCCTGATACACCAGCCCATTGTCCTGTCATATAAAAGTTATTTAATCCTTTAATCTTCCATGCGTTGGGCTTTTTTGCAGTTTCCTTTTTTGCTTTCCAACTATTTTGTCCTCCTGTCCAATTACCTGTATACCTAATATAAGTTGCTGGCGTTGCCACATCAATCATTTCTACATGATTTTTAAAATCTCCTAAATGATCATCTAAAGCTTCTATTAATTGATTTGCCACACGTTGTTTCTGTTCATTATATGCTGTGATATCTTTCTTCCTGAGGTCAACCCAATATTCCCAGTCTAATGATTCTGGCATCAATGTAAGTAATGATTTACCTTTAGGCGCAGCTTTAGGATCATAACAGTAGTGTGTAAACTCAAGATGATCCAACGTGGTCTTTTGATCAATTTTAATCGGTTCTTTTAACAGAAAATAGGTTTTATGAGGTTCTTTCGAAAGGTCTTTGTTGACACCAATTGATACATATAAAGTTTTATCAATGGTTTCAAATGTTGATGTTTCATATCGTTCAACAATATGCTCATCTTTATATTTTCCATCAAGCAGATTATAAATGGTTGACTTACCATCTGCTGCAGAAATTACAATATCTGTATGATGTACTTCCCCATTTTCAAGTTCTATAGCTGTTGCTCTGTTATTATTGGTATGAATTTTAGAAACGCCTTGCTGGTAAGAAATAGTACCACCCAGATCAATGTAGTTATTGGCCACTAAAGATGACAGATGAATAGCGCCTCCTTTAGGATACCCCATTTGCTGATTGTGCCGCCAAACGAACATTAACATTGTAGAGAATACAGGAAGTTCATCAACAAAGCCTATTTGGAAAGCTTTTTTAAGATGCGGATTTTTTAGTTTTTCAGTAAATTGTTTATTGGATATTCTAAAAGCCTTAAGCATCCTTATCGCATAAGGCAGCATCATTTTTCCTACCTTCATTTTATCTGGCAAATCCATTATTTCAATGGGTTTGGATACGGGCAATTGAATGGTTAAAAATTTACGTATTCCCTTTATCAACCAAAGAATCTGCTTTTTATCTTCTGGAGCTTTTACCAGTAATTCTTTCTCCAGTTTATCCACGTTACTATAAAAAGTAATCGATTCTTTACCTTTATCCATTCTAAAATGACTATCATGATATACACAATCCAGCTTCTGCATATCAATTAATCCATTTAATATTGGATAAGTAGATTCTCCTTGACTTGTTCCAACCAAAAAATGAATACAACCATCTATTAAATAGTCTTTCCTTTTCCATGAGGTACACAACCCTCCTGGTAAATTATGCTTTTCAAAAACCTGAGTTTCAAAACCATTCATTTGTAAATAAGATGCTACAGAAAGTCCACCCAATCCTGCACCAATAATAATTGCCTTTTTCGGGGCCATAATTTGAAACTCTGGGTTAATCGTTAAAATATTCTAAATTATTACAAGAATACTTTAATTTACTGATATATCAATACTTTACATGATAAAAAAGCCTTAATAATAAGGAATTATTACTGAAACGCATTCTATAAGGATAAGCCAAGAACAATAATATGATTATCAACACAAAAGGAAATAGCAATCAAAACACAGGAAAAATCTATTGTTGGCCATAAGTTACTCTTCCATAAGCTTTTGCTTGTACTCTGTTGCATTCATTCCGTAAAGTTGCCTAAAGCACTTTCGAAAATGTGAAACATCGCGAAATCCAACAGCATATGAAATTTCATTTACTGTCATTTTATCTTGCTGAATTAATTGGGCTGCTCTTTTAAGTCGGATATTACGTATAAATTCTTTCACAGTCATATTTGTCAGAGCATCTAACTTTCTGTATAACTGCATACGGCTAACTCCAACTTCTTTGGCAAATGTTTCAATATCTAACTCGGGATTTGCAATGTTTTTTTCAACACTTTTTACAGCACGCTGCAGAAATTTTTCATCAGGTGAAGATACCTTTACATTTTTAGGTTGCAGTGTAATTTCATCTGAAAACTTCTTTTTCAGAGATTTTCTTAAAGCCAGTATATTTTCTAGTTTTGCCTGTAAAATATTAAGATCAAATGGCTTGGTAATATAATCATCCGCCCCACAGGATAATCCTTTATATTCATGTTTTGAAGAATGCAATGCGGTTAATAAAATAACCGGAATATGAGATGTTCTTTCATCATTCTTAACTTTAAAACAGAACTCATATCCATCCATTTCGGGCATTAAAACATCACTAATAATTATATCTGGTAAAGTATCTAAAGCACTTTCCCAACCTGCTATTCCATTAGTGGCCTCAATTACGGTATATTTCGACTCAAAGTGAGTTTTCAATAGCATTCTAACATCTGCATTATCCTCTACTATCAATAAGTATTTTGCTTTTGCTACTGGTTCAGATTTTACTGTGTTCAATTCATTCTCATTACTCTGATTTTCATACTCACTATCTTCAGAAATCCATAACTCTGAACAATCTGTAATGAGAGGAATGAGTACTGTAAACTCACTTCCTTTACCAGGCTTACTTGAAACGGATATTGTTCCGTTATGAAGTTCTACAAGCTCTTTAACGTAAGATAATCCGATTCCTGTTCCCTTCATTAATTCCCTGTCTTCAGCCTGATAAAAACGATCAAAAATTCGTTGAATACTATTTTGAGAAATACCTCTCCCTGTATCTTTTACAACAATCTTAATAAACTCTTTATCAATCTTTTGATTCATTTCATCTTCTACCGAATCAAAAATCAACGATAAATTAACCAAAACAGTTCCTCCGCTTTCAGTATACTTAAAAGCATTGGATAATAAATTATTTAAGATATTTTCAATCTTATCCACATCAAAGCAAGTCAACAATTTATCTTTTAAAGAATTAAAAGACAACTCGACTCCCTGCTCCTCTGCAAAACTTTTAAATGTATTTACCTCATCTGCAATAAACCGAACCAAATCACCCTGCTTTAATTGAAGTTTTAAATTCCCTGATTCAAGTTTTCTAAAATCAAGCAATTGATTAAATAAACGACTTAATTTATTGGCACTCTTCCTCATTATTTGAAGATGCGATTGTACTTCATCTACAGATAACTTTTGAGAGGTGAGTTTTTCGAGAGGTGTAATGATTAATGATAGTGGCGTTCTAATTTCATGAGAGATATTGGTAAAAAACTTCATTTTCAAATTTTCCAATTCTCTTTGACGTTTAGAATTCATTCGTTCGTAAATCACCTCATGTTTAATTTTTTGTCGGAAGATGGCAAATTGAATTAACACATAAATTAACCCAATAATTACTCCCAGAATAATTAATTTAAACCACAAGGTACGCCAGAATGGAGGTAAAATCGTAACGCTAATTGAAGCTTCATTACTATCTGGAGCTCCCGGAACAATACGTTTCACCCTGAATACATAATCATCAGGATCAAGGTTTGTATACGTAACTGAATGCTGCTTGCTTGGCTCACTCCAGTCCATATCAAATCCTTCGAGATAATATGAATATAAATTAGCTTCACTATTGGTATAATTTAAGGCTGCAAAATCGAGCGTAAATACATTTTGTTTGTAATCCAAAACAATATGATTTGTTTCTAATATACTTTGCTTGAGTACAGCATCTTGATCCGGACCAATTTTCACCTTTTTATTGAAAACTCGTAAATCCGTAAACACGATTGGATATTCATTTTTATCGGATTTTACATCTTCCGGATGAAAGATATTGAAGCCGGATATTCCTCCAAAAATAAGATTACCATCTTTTGTTTTATATGCAGCTCCATAAGTAAATTGGTTATTTCGTAATCCATCCTTGCTTGAAAAATTTCTAAAAACGCCAGTTTCCGGGTTAAAATTCGACAATCCATTAGAAGTGCTTATCCATAAAGTATTCGCATCATCCTCAAGAATACATAATGCCTGATTATTACATAAACCATCATCATATTGAAAATATCGGGTAGGACCTTCAAATCGCGAATATTGAACAATTCCTTTATCTAAAGTAGTAATCCAAAAACGACCTTTCGAATCTTCTAAAAAATTCCGGGAGTGCTCTTTAAACTTAGCTATTTCATTATTTCGCTGATTATAAATAACAACTTCATCCTGAGTTCCCAACCAAATATTTTCATGAGAGTCAATATCAATCCAAAACACTTGCTCCCGGGCTAATTGTGGATAGTGAATAAATTCTCCGGTTGCAGCATCAAATTTATCAACCCCTCCAGTTGTAGCTACCCAAATTTCATCATTATCATCTTTCATGATATCCCAAACCCGGTTATCCGATAAGGTTTTAGGATTATTCGGATCGTTCCTGAATTGAGTAAACTTACCTGTTTTAAAGTTTAAAACACTTATTCCACCATAGTAGGTCCCAATCCACAAATTCCCTTCTTTATCTTCTTGAAAAGCCTTAATACAATTTCTGGAAATTGAAGCATCAGGGTTATTTTCATCAACCTTAATATAGCTGTAGGTATTGGATTTAGGATCATAAATATTAATACCTCCATCTTCGGTTCCAACCCATATTTTCCCCTGATCATCCTCATAAAAGGCATAAATAACACTACTATTTAAGTATCGGCTTGATTTATCAGAAGGATGAGCATTATAATTATGAAATACCTGAGTACTATTTGAAATAAGATTTAATCCTCCTCTGGTACCAATCCATATTTTACCTTGTCGATCAGTAAAAATATCCAAAACAGAATTATTAACAAGGCTTTTCGGTTCTCTGTCATCATGACGAAAAACTGAAACTGCTCCTTTAACCTGATCATAGAAATATAATCCTGCCCGAGTACCAATCCAGTATTTCCCTTTTTCTTTAGAAACTATCGAACGAACAGTTCTGGATCTTTCAAATTCAGGTTTGAGATTTAAAAGCTGAGTTTGCTTTGTTTCAGGATTTAAGATAATAATCCCAGTGGTATAAGATCCAATCCAAAGATTTCCATCCTCATTTAAATAAATTTCCCATACTTCATGATTATGATTAAAGTCTTCATTATATGGCAAATCAATCTTTTCGTATTTGTATGATAACGGATTTATTACAAAGAGCCCATTATTGGTTCCTGCCCAAAGCTTACCATCCTTATCAAATTGCAACACCCTAACAAACTCCTCATCCTCACTATCTAATGGTATCCTTTCAATATCACCTTGCGGGTTTATCTTTAAGATACTTATGCTAGTTCCCAACCAAATATTTCCTTTATCATCTTTTTTTATTGCATTAACCGAAATGTCCCTGCCTTTAAAAAGATGATGCTTTTTAAGTGGTCTTTCAAAACGTTCCAATTTTTTATCGAACACATTGAGTCCACCACTCTCCATTCCAACAAGAATATGGCCCTTATCATCTTCATCAATGGCTCTTACAATTGTACCTTTAATGCTGAGACTATCGATATCTGATTCAAGAAAATTGACAAACTTATATCCATCAAAACGACTTAATCCCAGGTTTGTACCAACCCATATAATCCCTTTTGAATCCTGAAAAACGCATTGAACCTGATTATTAGGCAGACCATTTTCTTGCAAAAAAGAATCAAAACTGATATCACGCTGTGCAAAAAGTCCAACAGCAAGAAACTGAAATAAGAAAACTATTAATATACCAAATCTGAGTTGTTGATTCATTCCCTTCCTTAATTCTATATCAAGCTAACTTAGTAAATTTAATTTAAATATACTATTCTTTCTATATATGTTAATGAATCCAATCATAGGTATATATTTATTCTATATCACTTAATTTAACCTTCAACCTCACATTTTACTTTAAGATAACTTTCAACTGGTGCTGCATACATTTTTAGCAAACCGTCTTTTTGCTTTTTAATTCTGATTTGATCTGTTTCTCCTGATACTTTTTGATCTATAAGATCATAGAAATCATCAATATCCTGTTCAGAATATTTTGCACCCATATTTTGCTGACTTGTATTTAAAATATCATATGCCACATAATTAAATGGATTTAACTGATAATTTAACCAGATCTGCCGATCCATTTCGTCGCATACTTTTTGATGAATATTATTATTATCCAATTCATCTATATTTTCATCAATGAAGCAGTTAACCGGCTTTCCGAAAGCAATATGAACCCTGCCTTTCGTTCCGACTATTCCATTAAGAATACTATTGAAGTCTTCGTCTTTTTCCTTTACATATTCCTCTTCTGCTGAAGCTAGTCGCTCTCTTACCTTATAAATATCACAAGGTTCTAACTCATAGGAAATAGATACAGGACAGATATTAAACTTTTTTAAAGCTGCAATATGATCTTTTTCTTTTATGGTAAGCATCTTAAGCAAAGAGATCTGGGTTTTATCATACCCGTCTTTTGTTCTGCCATCACGTTGAGCAATCCAGGCAGACTCATTCTCTTCCGTTAATACTTTTTTAATATACGCTGAATGAATCAGTGCATTACGATATATATCAACTCTTGATCCTCCCCGGTAAAAAGTAAACATTTTATTTACCTTACCAATATCAATAATAAACTGACTACTCATTAAATTACTTCCAAAGGTAATTTGAGTAGTTCTATGTCCGTTATTAAGTAATACGCACTGCAAAATTGCACTATCTAAAACAATATCTCTATGATTTGAGATGAATAAATACGAGGTTTCCTTATCCAGATTTTCTACTCCAGAATAGCTAAAACTTGTGGCTGTTTTATTTAAAACTTCCTCCACAGCAATTTTACTGAACTTGGATTGGAAGTCATAAATACTTTTTATCGCACCCATTTCTTTAAGCGACTCTTCAAGAGAACGATTGGGGTAAACGTAATGTAGCACAGGATAAAATGCCTGCTCTTTTAATATTCTACTCATCGCCCCGGCAATTTCCTCATCTCTGTAAGGCCTCATCTCCTCGTAAACTTTCTCAAAATCAATCATAGTCTAGTTTCTGTTATCAACAAAAGTTATTGGTTTTCTACTCATTTCAGGGAACTGCATTTTTAATATTTCTGCAGGGGTATAAAAAGTTACATCGGGAGCTACTCTTAACTTAGCTCTGAAACAATCTTTTACTTCTTTTTTAAGAACATCTCCGGGTTTTGTTGTTCCTACTTTAATTTCAATATCATCTGTACCTATGGTATTTTTACTAATACACACCATGTAATTTTCCACATTTTCAATGTCGTTTAAAACATCGTATAACGCAGGTGGATAAAGGGTTGTTCCTTTATATTTTATCATCTGATTTTTTCGTCCGATAACAGAACCTAAACGGGTTGTGGTTCTTCCGCACTTACATTTATCCACAAAGTGGTTACAGATATCACCTGTTTTAAAGCGTAACAAAGGCATTCCTTCAACACCAAGTGTTGTAATGGTAACCTCTCCCGGAGTTCCGGGTGGAACAGGGTTCCCTTCATCATCTAAAAACTCAACAATAATCATTTCCGGATGATGGTGTCCTCCCATACCAAACTCACAATCGGTAAAGGCAGTACCCATTTCTGTTGAAGCATATGTTGAATACAATTCAATATCCCACTTTTCTTTAATTCGCTGACCTAAAGTATTCAATGAAAAATCTTCATTTCTAAGACTCTCTCCAATACAAACAGCTTTTTTAATACTCGAATTCTGGTAATCGATATGATGTTGTTCCGCGTAATCGATCAGCTTTAACAGAAAAGAAGGAACGGTTACCAATGCTGTTGGCTTGATTCTTTCTATGGTATCAAATTGCAATCCTGGATTACCAGGACCAACACGAACCACTCCGGCACCTAATTTTCTAATCCCCTCATAATAAGCCATCCCTGCCATAAATCTACGATCAAGAGTAACCATTAATTGGAAAATATCATCGGGCTTAGCAGTTGCACAAACAAACGAAATATACTCATTATAAGCCAATCGCTGTAAATCATTTTCTGTTTCGGCAAATACCACCGGATCTCCGGCTGTACCTGAAGTGGTTAAGTAATCAATGATTTTATTTTTTGGAACACATAAAAAGTCATTGTTGTACTTTTGAAGATCATCTTTAGTTGTTGTTGGTATTTTCTGAAGATCTTCAAGCGTTTTTATTTCGGTAATATCAACCTGATGTGTTTTGAAAAAGCGCTGATAATACGCAGAATTCTCACTTAAATATTGCAATAATTCCTGTAGCTTTCCCTCTTGAAAACGCTTTATCTCTGCCTGTGGTTTTAGTTCTATTTCAGGTATATACATTTGTTTGATTTTTGATACAAAATTTCGTCGTTATCAATGCGCTCGATCACATGAGCATTGTTGCCATTTTTTAATCCCTCTTCAAAAAAGGATAAAATTATAGAATTCATCCATTCTATAGCTTTTTGTCCATCAACTTCTCCAATAAGTTCATCTAATTTCTCATCATCAAGAATTACATTGTAATAAGGTAAATCTGTAAATAAGAAGTGCTTTCCTCCTTTTATCCGGGCATATTCAAGATGATTATAATCCTTGTAGATGTATTCATTGGCTATTCTCCATTTTATTTGCTGCTCACTTTCAATTAACATAAGAGGCTTATTGGTATATGTATTTGCAACATCCCCAAATTGAAAGCAATCTAAGTTAACTCCGGCTTTAATAAAATCGTAGGATACACATAAATGATTTGCCAGGGCTCCACCAAATGATTGTCCCATTGCACCTACTTCATCCAGATTCATTCGAGTATATAGCTCACTTTTATGATTCTCTTTTGCTGCTCGCAAATAATCGATCAAAAATAAAGTACTGCCCTCCCATTCCTTCAATACTTTGTTAAATCGCTTCAGTCTTTTAAGAAAATACTTACTCATTGAAACCTGATTTTCAGATTTCATATGGTCTTTAAAGTTAATTTTATCAACCCACCACCATTGTAAAAACGGCAGTGAAGACCGTGCTGTATGTAAAGCATTATCGTTTTTATCTGCAGCCTTTATAGAGATTTGTTGATTGATATGCGTAATGGCACAAACAATATATCCATTGCTGGCCAGGTTTTCGATATAAGCAGAATAAATATCGTTTAATCCGAAATAATATCCCGGAGTAAAAATAATCACAGGAAACTCTTCCTGATCATTGGAAACTTGTAATCCTTGCGCCGAATAGGTTGAATAACTAGCTAGCTTTTCAATATCTTCTTTAGTTACACCTTTAGCTTTGAAAAGCCGGTATATTTCATTCAGATCATATCCATCAAGATATTTATTAAAATGCGAATCCTTCTGTGAAGCTATTGCAGGATACCAAATCTTAATTGAAATCCGACTTTGATTTTTCTTTTTAGCAGCTGTAGTATCTCTCAGAATAAAAGATTCCGTCCCAACGGCATACTTACCCGTTGGTTCCGGTAAAAAAGGATTCTCGGGAGCATTATCCTGAGCAAAAGTTATCTGCCAGATAAAACTTAATAAGATAATTATAATGCAATGCTTTGATATGATCATAAAACAATCTCCTACTTTATGCTTCTAATTTTCTGCTAAAATATCAGATACTTCCTGTATCTTACTTTTCACTTGCTCTTTATCAACAACACGAGGAAACTGTAATTTTAATGCCTTATTAAAATAATTCAAGGCTTTTTTATACTCTCCTCTTTCTTTATAATACAATCCAACCACATAGTACCCATAATAAAAATCCGGATTCTTATTAATGAGTTGATCGATATACCCGGCGCCCAGAATTACAGATTCATCGGGAATAATTATTTTTTTTATTGAATCAATGCGGTTTCTGTATTTCCATATTTCCTCAACTCCATGATCATTATAAAAATCTGTTGCGTCAATTTTTAAACTATCCACATTAATTTCATTGTTTTTAATGTCGAAGTCATCATTAAATAGCTTATTTAAATCATAAGCAACAAACTCATTTTCCTGATAAGGAAACTCTGACACCCACATCAATCTTTTTTCAGGATTAAAAACCACGGAATGATGACAGATCAACTGGTTTACGGCAGATTCGTTACCAATACCTATAGATTCGTCATTTACCCCATTCTTATCTCTTAGGATATCCGCTACTTTTTGATAATTATACAAAGAGTCTCTATCTAATAACTCATGTGTTCTTTTTAAACGGTACAAGGAACACCCTTCTTCAATGGATTCAATATTCAGCTCAGTATTAGCCAATTCTTTACTTTGAAAATGATTGGTTAACACTAATTTTGATTCTCCTGATTCATAAATAGCAGTTTGTTCCTGGGATTTTTCAATCACAACAACTTTATGATCTGAGGCAGAACTCACCAAAAATGATTCTGAAACAAAGGTTTCATATCCACTTATAATCTGATAAGCTTCTTCAATGTTTTTGGCATGCTGTAATACATCTCTTGAAACTATACAAACTGGCGATTTTGCAGACATTGGGATCCCTGACTTTGCTGAATTGAGACTTATGGTTAAACCATGCTCGTTCATACCAGACAAAACTCCCATCATACCACCCCAGGAAATATATGCAAACTGATAACCCTGATCCGGTTTACAGAATACCACAATTTTATTTCGGGCAAAATCATCACCCGCTGAAAAATCAAGGTTTCTACCAACATAAATTGTACTATCTTCAGTTAATTCATCTTGTACACTAAAAGCAGTACAAGCCACTAAATTCATATTTTGTATCGTATGTCCAATATCATGAGCTGCGTGATAATTCAGTACCCGATGATATTTATCGCCAATAAAATCGTACTCATCTGATGCAAACATTGAAATACCATAAATTTCTTCTAGATATTCCTGATGGATATACTTATCCAAATCTTTATTGAAATACGTAATAAAATATTTCAGATAATTTAAAGTAGTTTCTGATGGAATCAATGTTTTAATGAAATCGATAAAATATTCCTCTTGTTTACCGGCTAATTCCTGAGTTAGCTTTCCATTTTTTACACCAAGTTCAAATGGCTTACCACTAATCATCAATTCATAAATGCCTCCATTGTTCTGATGCAACCAACTGTCTCCGCATACCGATAAACTATCAGATAATTGTTGCACCTCTAACGACAAGACTGATTGATCTTCAATTTCTGGAGGAGATAAAATCATTGACTTAAACCAAACATAAAGTCCACCTATTAATACCAATAATATGACAAGTATATATTTTAATTTCTTCATTGTTCTATCTTCTAATTCTTAACAACATGCTTTCGCAAATCTGACATTATCTTATTCATTCCCATGATCTCGCCACAGGTTAAAAGAGCCGCAACAGAAACACCTAAAACTCCATGCATATTCACATTCTGACCGGTAAGAAATAAATTCTTCACCCTGGTTTTAGGCATGATCTGAGAATCATATGGATTTCGGCTGTCTGTTAACACGCCATACATTGCTCCTCGCCTAACTCCTGTATAATCACGAAATGTCAATGGAGATGATGTAAACATCTCTTCAATGCAAGATCTGATTTCAGGATAAGTTTTTTCTACCATCTGAATCAACAACTCAGCTTTATCCTCCTTCATCTTTAAATATGATGCTCCCCTGTTTTCAATTCCGGTATTTTCCCATGGCTTCATTTCTGCAAAATCCATTGGCGAAATGATGGTTATATTTTCTGCAAATCCTCTAAATTCATCACTCTCGCTGAAATAAATCATATAACCCTGTGGCCAATTCTCAACAGAATAAGAATCCAACGCCCAAACATTTTTCTCGTCGTAATAATAGTAATTTGCATTCAAATAATTGAAAGTCTTCTCTTTCAATTTTATATAAACTGAAAAGCAAGAAGTTGTTTGTTCCTGCTCTCGTAATCTTTTGATAAAAACCTTTCTGATATTTGCACCTTCTAACATTTCCATTGTGGTTAATGGATCGATGTTAGATATATATTGTTTTGCTTTTATTTCTTCACCAGAAGCGAGTATCAGACTCTTTACCTCTCCTTCTTCACATTTTAAAACCTCAGCTTTGGCTTTTGTTCTTATAACTCCTCCATTACGTTCTATAACAGATTTAAATGCTCTGGCAATCTGACCTCCTCCTCCATCAAGTTTATAAGCACTTTGTAAGTAGAATAGTGTAATAATGGAATGTATGAACAGAGAGGCAGACTCTTTTTTTCCTGCATAAAGAGAATTTAATCCACACAAAATATTCTGTAAATCCACATTCGCGGTAATGGAAAAAACGAACTCAAAAACATTCTCATCCAAACCTTTTTTTCGAGGTAAATCATCAGTTGGGATATCTCTTAAATTAATCAAATCAACAGAATCATAAATATCCTGAAGCTTATTAAAATAAGTATCGATAGCTTTGGATTCATCCGGAAAATGCTCAACCAATTTCTTTTTAAAATTGACAACTCCCTGAGGTAAGGCAAACTCCTCGCCTGCAATATTAATTACATCAAATCCATTTTCGCTTAGTCTGCTTGCTTGTATCTTATCATAGATTCCAAAATATCGAAAAAGGGTATTCAGAATTTGTCCGTTTTCATAGCTGCCGATGTAATGCATACCTGTATCAAACACTACACCTTGTCGCTTAAAGTCCTGAAGACATCCTCCTATTTGATAATGTTGTTCAAGAATACATACTTTATAACCTTGCTGACTCAAAATACTGCCACAAGCCAGTCCTCCCAGGCCACTGCCAATAATTGCTATGTCAAAAGTATGCTCACTATTCATGTCTTAAACATGTATTAATTTATTGTACAAATACTCTTCGCCTAAAAAGCTTGAACAGGTTAAAACGGAACTTATTGAAACGCCCAAAATACCATGCATATTTAAGTTTTGACCAGTAAAATACAAGTTTTTTAATCTGGTTTTAGGCACTAAAATTGAATAAGTTGGATTCTTATAATCTTTAATTAATCCATAGGCAGAACCATTGGTAGAACCTGTATAATCGCGATAAGTTAATGGAGTTGATGTATAATAAGATTGTATATTTTGCTTCAACCCTGGAATTTTTCTCTCAGCCATATCCAACAATTGCTGCGCCTTTTCTTCTTTAAATCTTAAGTAATCGTCACCTCTTTCTTCGATGGTTGTATTACTCCATTTTTCAACATCGTTATAGCTCATGTATGTGATGATGGTTAAACCATCTGCATACTCACTCGTTTTTTTATTAAATTGGGTGTACAATAAAAAATTCTCAGGCCAAACCTTAGTCTCTGTTGTCCAAACATTATTTGTTCTAAAATAATGATGGTTATAATTCTGGTATTTTACAGTTCCCTTTTTAAGTACCACATAAACTGAGAACATTCCTATTGAATCTTCCAGTGACAGTACTCGCTTCTTAAACACTTTCTTAAATCCCCCCTCTTCAACCAGAGGAATCAGTGTTTTGGGGTGAATACTCGAAACAAAATTACTTCCTTCAACAACGTCTCCATTTCTAAGTTCCAGATGGGTTATATGTCCATCTGACACTTTAAACTTGACAACTTCAGCGTTCCTGATTACAGTACCGCCATTTTTACGTACGCCATTGGCTAAAACATTAGCTATTCCGCTTCCTCCTTCCTGAACCCGCCAGGAACTTTTTATAAAAGAATAACTGATTAAAGAATGTGTGTATAAGGGAGTCAGATCTTTTTGACCTGCATATAAAATATTGGTTCCAGCCAGTAAACCTCTTAAGTCAGGATCCTGAACCATTTCATTAATAAAGCCGGATGCAGACATAGCCATATAAGGACTGTCCATTGCAAATCCGGAGTATTGATCTTCTAACTTATATAAAGGAAAAGAATTACAAACTTCGGCCATCTTGTTCATATAAGCCTCTATTCCTTCAGCTTCATTGGAAAAATACGATTTAAGCTTTTCTACATAATTTCCGTGTCCCTGAGGAATAGTATATTCTTTGTTACCAAGCGTAATAATATCCGAACGGACCTCATCTAATTGTTTAAGTGTAATGTTTCCAATTAATCCAAACAATTTAAAATATCGATATAAAACCTCTCCTTCACCCAGGCTTTCTGTATAATTAAGACCTGTATTAAACACAACACCATCCCTTGCAAAAGACTGCATCATTCCTCCAATACGATCATTTTGGTCAACCACGCAAACATGATATCCTTCTTTACTCAAAAGATAAGCACACTGTAAACCTGCTAATCCACTGCCTATTACAACTATATCATATTTTGCCATCCCTACTCAGCCTTTTTTAATATGTAAGTTAAATTAGACGTATATTTTGCATTATCAACCTTTGTAAAATGCATTTGATGATCTTTAGCAAACTGTTCGATACTTTTTGAAGAAAAGAAAGACAGTTCATATTCCATTTTGTTAAAGCCTAACAATTTGATGGAGAAAAATTCAGTCAACTGAGTAAACTTAGTTCTTTCTTCTAATTCTGTATCTGCATCTCTGATAACAATAGAACCTCCATCATTCAAATGATGATATGCTTTATTTAAAACCGCCAACTGATGCTCCTGCGAAAAGTAATGAAGCACATCATTGAAAACAAAAACATCTGCAGGTTCAAAATCCTGAGTTACAATATCTTTTTCTGCAAATGAAACCTGTTTTGAATCCCTGGCAACTTCTTTTGCCACAGCAATCTTTTCACTATCATAATCCCATCCTACAATTTCTCTGGATTCTGCTGTGTAACTCAGCATATTCGATAAAAAGCCGTATCCACAACCAACATCTACAATCTTTCCTTTTTTAGGAAGTAACTCATCGTAAAATCGGTAATTTTTTTCCAAAGATATTTTCACTCTTAAGTACCACTCTAATACCGGACCTTTAAAAACATATTGGTTAATCAGTTTACGAGCAAAGAAATCCACGGTCTCCTTCTCCTTCCTCAGAAGAGCATATTGTTCGCGATAAAAGGCTGTCAGTTTTTTTGCCTGAGGTCTATAAGTAATTCCTTTTTCTATGTTAACAGGTTCAACTTTAATTCTATCAGAGAATTTCAATGTTACATGCCCAGCTCTTAGAAAGAATTCAGTTTTAGGCATGCAATTGTAAGCACCGTGTAACAGAATAGGCAAAATATCTAATCCCAAATAATCTGCTAAGCTAAAAGCCCCCTGATGAAAGCGTAAAATATTTCCATCTTTTGTCCGGGTTCCTTCAGGAAAAATCAGTACGGAATAGCCTTTCTCCACTTTAGCCTTAATCTTTTCGTATCCCTGATCGATACCTGTGTAAATTGGATAAAAATCAATATATCTGATGATCAATCCATAGAAAGGATTCTTCCAAACCCATTCGTTGGTCAATACAAATATCTTAGGACTCATCAACAATATTAATGCAATATCTAAATGCGACTGATGATTACAAACCAACACTGCAGGTTTATCCAGATTCAATTTATACTTATCGATGTATTCTTTTTTAAATAAGAAGTTTATTCCAACAACTAACTTGCAGTTCAGGAATAACAAGTAATGAATCACTCTCTTTTTACCATCTGAAAAGAAAGGCGTGTATTTAAAAAGTAATACTAAAACCGACAGAAATATAACTCCTGCAAGGAATACGGCAAATGAAACAAACGATACAACAATATCAAGTAATATGATAGGGAACTGACGTTTTTTATTCTTAGTATGCGTAAGCCAATTGAATAAGAACGGCAATATGGTAAAGGTGATAATGATCACCGAAAATATTCCAAATATGGTAACCAGTGCAATAGATTTTAAGGCCGGATGCTTTGCAAATATGAGTACTCCTACTCCAATAAGCGTTGTGGAAACACTTAAAATGATAGAAACCTTATATGGTAAAATACTTCGGCCTCCATATTTATAATTGTTCATTAATCCCTGCATTACAAAAATGGAGTAGTCAATGCCCAACCCAAAAATAAAAGTACAGATGATGATATTGAATATATTAAAATCAACATTGAACAATCCCATTAAACCAAGGGTCCACTGCCAACTTAAAGCAATTGGAATAAACGTAATTAATGCCAATTCAAATCGTCCCCAAAATATAAGAACAATTAAAAATACCACAAGCATAGAGTAGTTAATCAACTTATTAAAATCGTCTCTTAACAACTCAAAAAACTGATTGGTAAAAAATTGCTTATCTAATACCAACAAATCTTTTTCACCATTTAATGCGCTAAAAAATGCGTCCTTTTGAGATTGATCTACTTTACAAATGGTTACCAAAGAAACTTTAGCATCATGCTCACTGATTAAATTTGAAAGGAAAAGCTTTCGTATTAATGCGATGTCATGATCACTAATTGATGCATATTGCTTTTTTAGTACATGAAAGAATGATTTAAATGCACCTGTTTTAAAGTGATTATTAGCTCCGGCTTCATCGATAGTATTAATCGCAGAATCCAACCCTTTCTTTTCCCAAAACTGATTCCATTTTTCAATTTTAGCCTTCTGTTTACTTTCTGATACCAGTAATGAATTTACACCACTTAATGATGCAATAATTCCTTTCTCTTCAAGACTATTAAAAAGAGCTGCATGTTGTTCTAGCTTTTCAAGTGCGCCATTCAGTGAGGCATCATCCGTAACCACATAAATAGCACTTGCAGCAGCAGAACTAATACTTTTTAAATTCGTTTCAGCTTTGCTTAATTCTTTAGGAAGATAATTCAGATTAGCAATATCAGCATCAAAAGTTATATCTCTTCCCAACAATGAGAAAACGATGGTTAGAACAATAACTCCTGAAATCCAATATTTATTTTTATGAAAATCGTATCCAGCAAATTTATCAATAATGGTATTGTGCTGTTTCGGTTGGGCTTTTACCTTTTTGCGGAATAGCAATGGAAGTAATATCAAAACCAATACTGATGATGCCAAAACACTTATTCCTGCAAATAATCCCAATTGATTTAATGCCTGAGAGTTCACAACATTTAAGCACAAAAATGCACTTGCTGTAGTTAAACTACTCATAATAACAGGATCGGAAATATCCTTGATAATGCTTTTTGCACTATGTCCATATCGAACATGCGAAAAATAATGCAATGAGAAATCAATAGAAATCCCTATTAAAATAGCACCAACTCCTAAGGCTATTGCCGAAATAGTTGAATACATAAAGGACAGTAAAACTATTGAAATACCCACACCTAAAACAACCGGTAAAAATAAATATGCCAGTACTTTGATGTTTTTAAATACAGCTACAAAAAGTAACAGCAATAAAACAACAGCAATACTAATGGTTGTTATAATATCTTTTTGAACTCTATTGGCATTGGCCACAGCCACGGCTGTTCCTCCATAATATTCAACATGCACATCATCGGGTATTGCACTTGTTAAATACTGATCTATCTTTTTTATTAGTAGACGATTTTGCTTGGTGTTTTTTGAGGAATATTTCGGATCTAAAAAGGCTAAGGTATGCTTTCGATCTTTAGTGAAGATGTGAGATTTATATAAGCCAAAATTCTTATCCAATTGAAATGATTCCAGCTTTTTTAAAAACCTTGGAACAAGACTTAAGGGATCTTTTAAAATATATTTTCCAGTACCAAAACCTGTGGGAGCAATAATACTTCGATAATTCTTTTTCATTAGAGTATTAAGATGCTCTGCTGAAACAATCGTATCCAAATAGGCATAATCCGCATCGGTCATGTAAATGGGTAGATTTTTATAGAAAAAATCGTACACCTTAGCAGTTGCTGCTTCATCTACTGTATTTCTGATTTCTTTTACCAATGCAGTATCCTGCATTAAGAAATCACTTAACGAATCGACAACCTGAATTAATTTTCTTTCATCAACGGTATTGGTATCCTTTAATGAAACCGTAAATATCAGTTGATCTGCAAATTTTGAATTGGCAAATGTCTGGCTCATTTCTGATATCCTGTCATCCATAGGAATTAACGAAGTAATATCTTCTTCGAGCTTTACCTGATAGATAAAATATGAAAGCAGACCTATTAAAACCAAAATAGATGAAAACATCCATCTACCTCTATTTGCCAAACCCGAATATATCAGTGAAAAAAACTTATGCATTTTGTCTGTTCGACGATTTAAAAAGTGAAAGAATTAAATAGGAAAAGAAAAAAAACAAACCGCCCATAATAATCGACAAGCCTATTGCGCCATAAATATATTGCTTGATGTTGGTAGAAATGGATTCAATATTTAAATCTGTATCCACATGCCAACTTCCTTGTCCCATTAAAAAACTACCAGTTACATAACTTAAGTAAAGAATAAACGGAATCATTGGAGGTAAGCTGATATTTGCAGCAATAAAAAATATAGCCTTATTAAGTTTAAACCAATGTGCCAATAAAAAACCTATTAACAATTGATATCCCCAAACGGGGAAAATCCCCATAAATACACCAAAACCAATGGCTGCAGCAATTTTACCTTTGGTTTCGTTTGAATTTCGAACATGGGTATTATATATTTCTTTTATGCTTTTTCCTTTAAACTCACGAAAAATTAATTTAGGTCGATAAATTAAAAAAGCCAGTAATACTAAAATCGTATTTAAAACGCTGATTCTAAAGAAGTCTTTAAACGGTCGAAAATGTGTTACACGTTCCTCCTGACTTGGGTAATAAACGTCAATAGGCACGCAATCAACTTTTATTCCTTTCCATGCAGACCGAACAATCACTTCAATTTCGAACTCATATTTATTACAGAACCATTTTTTCTTTTCCAGGGCTTTGATCGGATATAAACGATAACCAGATTGTGTATCGGGAAGATTAATTCCGGTTTCAACACGGAACCAAAAATTGGAGAATTTATTGGCAAACCCACTGGATTTAGGCTGATCTTTTCCCTCCATAAAACGGGAGCCAATCAACAAACTATCCGGATTTTCTTTAATATTTGTAATAAAAACAGGAAGATCTTTAGCATAATGCTGTCCATCAGAATCCAATGAAATAGCATAATGAAACCCTAATTCAAGGGCTCTTTTAAATCCCTGACGAATAGCATAACCTTTTCCCTTATTATTGGAATAACTAACAACATCTACTCCAACAAATCCTTCAATAATCTGACCTGTAGAATCGGTACTTCCATCATTTACTACAATAATATTAGAGGTGAAAGCTTTTACATCTTCAACCACTCCTACTAAAGTTTGCTCATTGTTATATGTTGGAATAATCACGCAGCATTTTAGCAAATCAAACTCCTCTATCCAGTTGATATTTTTCACTTCCCCACTCATTATTACTTAGAAAATGTAGAACGCATTTTTAAAAAGTTAACACCCTCATTTACCATTAAAGCAGTTACAGAAAGAACTTCAGCTTCCTTTTCTTTTAGGGTCAATTCTAAATTTAATTTTGGTGTTTTGTGAGGATCAATAAAATTTAGAAACTTAATGTCCCTGGCACCTCTTAAACTATATTCCTGATCCAGAATATCACTAACCACCTCTTGAACGATTTGAACCTGACAAACACCTGGTGTTACAGGCAATCCAGGAAAGTGACCTTTATAAATGTTGTGTTCAGCATTAAATTCAAGCTGACAAGTCCATTTACCTTCTTCCTGGTCAATTACTTTATATGTAAAAAAATCATTCAATAACATATTAGCTAACTTTTAACAGAGACAGTTCCATATTAAACTTAATTCCTCTGTGTTTAAATTTTATACTTGAAGGAACTCCTTGTTTATACTTTTCAAGGTCAACAATAATTCCATTGATTAATCTTCTTTTTCTTATTCTCTGAACCTTTGCTTCTGTTCCTAAAGTATATTTTACTTTATCTGAGTTTTTATAAACACCTTCGGCAACTTTTTTTACTGCACCAAGTTCATATATCAGATATCCAAAATCTTCAGCAAGTGTTTTTTGTGCCATCTTGCTCTGGAACAAGCTACTTGCTTTTTTTACTTCTATTTGATTATTAACACAATAAAACTCACATAAAGTTAATCCTACTTCAGTAAGTAAAACTACGTTGTAATCATTATTTTCCTTATTGTATTTGAACAAAACCAGTCCTGAAAAAAAATTCCCAAACACCTTCATCTTCGCTTTATACAAAGCAGACTTGTTGCCTCCGGTTAAAGGTTGTTGAATTTCCTTATTGGCAGGAGCAAATTTCTTTGCTGATGAACACGAAGAAAAAGTTATACTACTTAGCAGTAAAAATATCGTTAGAAAAACTCTCATTAAACTTCTTATTTATAAAACTAATCTCCGTATAATTATCATCCATCTCGTACATTGTCACTTTATCAACTGAGAAGTCTTTTTTAGCAATCTGCATTTTAATTTTTTTCAAGACTTCTTTTAATTCAGCAATGTTTGGTTCCAGATAAATAACATACTGATTTTCACCTTCAAATGCTTTTACATCAAAATTAGTATCTGTAAAAATGGTTCCATTAACCGAACTTATTATCAATTCACTAATTTTTGAAAACATTTGATTCGACTCGATATCATAGTTATTTGTTTCACCATCAGTACTAATTGAAAACTGACCATTATTAATTGTAATCAAATATTCAAATGGTTCTTTGTATTCCCATCGTAAACGATTTTTGGTATCAAAAAACAATTTTCCTTTAGATGTAATTATAGTTTCAAGATACTCCATATGCTTATCCTGAATAAAATCACAACTTATGGTATTAACTCCGGCTGTTTTTTCTTTCATCACTTTCTGAAGTTCTTCAACAGTGATTGGTTTCCCATCTTGCTGAGCCATCGCAATACCAGAAATTAACAATACAAAAATCCCTAAAACAAAACGCTTTATCATGATACCACTATATTTCTTGTTCTTTATTATTTAAGGCAACAGGTGTAAAATTATGCTTTTTACAATACACCAATATTTCTCTCAATTCAACTAAAATATTAGAATTTGTATCGTGTAGAAGAATAATATCTCCGGCCTTTAGTTTCTTCTTTACCTTATTCACAACTTCTGCTACAGATTTGCATGTATCTTTAGTGCGGATACTCCAACCTACGCATTTTTTATTACTCTGCTTAATTGCTGTTGCTATTATATTATTTGTTACACCAAATGGTGGTCGAAACATAATTGTTGCTTCTAACCCAGCTTCTTTTAGAGCCTTATCTGTGTTCTTTATTGATTCTTTTATTTTCGTTACACTCCACCATGGAAACGAATTGGCATGTTCAAAGGTATGATTCCCTATGGCATGACCTTCTTCTATCATTCTTTTAAGAATGTCTTCCTGTCCTTTTACCTTACTCCCAATACAAAAAAAGGTTGCCTTAGCATTGAATTCTTTTAAAAGATCTAATATTTGAGGAGTGAATTTCTGGTCAGGACCATCATCAAAGGTAAGTGCTATCTCTTTTTTTTCTGTATAGATATTTGAACGTGACTGAATAAAAAAATTCAATCTCATAACTGAAACGCCCAATGCAATAATACCACTAAAAAATAAGGTAGTTATGGCAATCCATATCAGCTTAGTGCTGAGTGTTATATTCAACAATAGAATGCCCAAAACAACACCTATATATATGAATAAAAACACTCTAAATTTCATACGTTTATTTCTTTATCTATTAGTAAAATGAAAGTTGCCATAAAAAACTATCCTTCTCAATTGTGAGAACTATAGTCATGATCATTTCATTCTCGGATTAAAGTATGGTCTGGATAATTTACTTTGCCTTTAAAAGCATTAAACTATGCTCATTTCCAACACTGTTTATAACTAAAACATTTGCAATTCCATCAGGTTTCACTCCGTTTTTTATCCAACAGTCCGGAATTTCTTTTTCTTCAATAACTTTAGTTGCCATCCATAAAGCAATAGCAGATACTGTACCAAACTCTCCCATAAATGGCTTATACCATACATAAGATATATTGCCAAATAAATTGTTAGCATCAGTATAAGCTTTATCATCGGCAAAGTTATCTCCGCCAATAACTACATCAACATCCTCTGGTGTAAGACCGAATTGCTGTAATTCCTTTTCAAAATCAATAGCAGGTTCGTTTATGATTTTAACACCTTCGAGTTTTACTGGTGATTCTTCACTACTTAAAATAAAAAACCCAGCACCTTCTCCTGGCTTAGTATTTTTGTAGCAATCTAAATCTTTAATCAGATTAAAGGTATTTTCTGACATCTCATCCACTCCACCAACCAATACATTATTGGCTTTTTCATCAAGCATTAACATTTGAGCATCTAATAAAGCTGTTTCAAATGAATTATGCATCTGAGAAAATGTGAAATTATAACTGTGACAAGTCAGTAACAAAGCAATCTGACCAGCTATAGTGTTATGAGTGGATTGAATAAAATATGTTGGATTTGGTAATTCTTCGTTCTCCTCAATTAACTGAGTTAAAAAGCTGGTTGTATCTCGTAAACATCCCAATGCAGTTCCTACAATAATTGCATCCGGTTGCTCTAAATTAGCTTTATTTAATACTGATAAACTACACGCTACACCATTACGAATTATTGGACTCATACGTCGCAATAATTTTGGACTAATATACTTTTTGTACTCCGGCTTTATGCAATTGTAAAAGGCTTCTTCTGTAGTTTCATGAGTTGAAGGAAGTCCACTCTCAAAACTCAATTGCGCACTAATAGAATCCGATGATTTTATATAAATATCCATACTATTCAGAAAAAATCACAGTTGAGTTATTACCTCCAAACCCAAATGAATTTGACAATACATTTTTAACTTCCTTATCTTTTACAACTTCAGTTAATGGAACTAAATCCAAATCCTCAATTGGAGTTTTAAAGTTTAGATTAGGATACATCACATTATTCACAATAGCTAAAACTGAGAAAACAGATTCAATACCTGCAGCTCCGGCTAAAGTGTGTCCGGTATATGACTTTGTGGATGAAAAAGAAGGGACATTACCTTTTCCAAAAACACGATTCAAAGCAGTTCCTTCAGAAAAGTCGTTATTATCTGTTCCTGTACCATGAACATTGATATAATCAATATCCTCAGTTTTTAATTCACTCATCTCCAAAGCTTCAGTCATTGAAAGGTATGCTCCCTTTCCATCTGGTGAAGATGCTGTTTGATGATGAGCATCATTTGCATTTGCAAAACCGCTTACCTTACAAAAAGATTTTGTTGCTTCAGATTCTCTTTCTAAAACTACATACCCTGCTCCTTCAGCTAAGTTTAATCCTTTACGGGCAGCATCAAAAGGTTTACAGTAATCTGTATCCAGAATTTTTAGCGAATTAAAGCCGTTTAAGGTAAACATGGTTAAAGCATCTACTCCGCCAACAACAACCCTATCCAGAATTCCGTGTTTTAAGAGTCTCGCTCCATGAATCAAAGCATTGGTTCCTGAGGAACAAGCTGTGTTTAATGTGGTATAGTAAGTTGTTGCATCAATATATTCAGCAACTTTTTTTGTAGAATCACCACATGAATGGGTATATAAATACGAATAATCAGTTGTTTCTTTTAAGTATTTATTCTCGGTAACATCCATACCTCCAACAGTAGTCGATGATACAACTCCTGTTTTATCTTTGACTCCATTTAAATGTTTTGCCATGGTAATGGCTTCTTTTGCAGCCACCATAGCTAACAAAGTAGTACGACTGTGTAAATCTGATGAAGGTAAACCAAGTTGATCAGCTAATTCCTGATTACTCATTTTAACCTCACCTAACTTAAAAGAATCTTTGTGAACCGTTTTTAAATATTTAATACGATCTATTCCGGAACGTTTGTTTAATAACGAATCCAAACATTCATCAGCATTTGTGCCAATGGAACAGATGACTCCAAAACCGGTTACTACAATACCTTTTGACATAGATTATTCGTATTTCCCTCTACAATTACTTTCTGTTTTTTTCAATAAAATCAGCTAATGTTTGAACTGATTGCATGATATCTTTTCCTTTTTTAGGATCATCAAGCTTAATACCATATTCTTTTTCAAGCAAAACGATAATCTCTAAAGCATCAATTGAATCTAAAGCTAAACCTTCATCATCAAATAATGGATCGTTATCATCGATATCTGAAACTTCAAAGTCTTCAAGGTTTAACTGCTCTATTAATTTTGCTTTTAGCTCTTCTTTTAATTCACTCATGGTTTAAATTTTTACAAAATTATTTAGAACACAACATCAGTTGTGCATTATACTCGTTATTCATATCAACTTCCAGCCAACCTACAATTGCATATTTTGTATTGGTTTCGGCAAACAAGCTCTCTGTATATTTTAATAATTCTTCTTTGTTATATTCCGTCTGAATAAAGAACATATGTTCTCCATAAAACTTATGACGAATACTTATCTCTCCGATTACAATATTGGGTAGCGTATAAACAAAAACAGCCGGACTTGGAATATCAGCAATACTCTCCTGATAATTTGCATCTGTGTTTAATGAAGATGATGCATTAGCGAAAACCAAAGCTACTTCATCTGTTTCCGGAACAATTTCATTCGCTCCATCGATAAGAATTTCTGCTCCCAAAAATCCCAATTTACTGAGCAAATCCATTTTAAAATACTTACCGTATTTAAGTTCCAGATGCTTATATAATGATTTCAAAAATGGGCCTATTTCTGTAGATTCTCCCTTAAAAAACGTTTCGCCATTAAGTAAAACCGTACCCTGCTCTATAACAAGCTCCTTAATTATCTTACTCATGTTTTTTAAAGTAAACAGCGGCATTACAGCCACCAAAGCCCGACATCAATTTTAATAACTCTCTTGTTGATGTTGCAATATTTTCGTTTGCAACTGTAATAGGTTGAACAACACCTTGCTGTTGTATTCCTTTAGTTGCAATCACAACATTTTCTTTCAATGCCATGGTTGAAATGATGGACTCAATAATTCCGGCAGCACCTAAAGTATGTCCAAAATATCCTTTCAATCCACTCACTGGCACATCCGACAATCCACTTCTACTAATAGCATGCGATTCCATATCATCGTTATATGGAGTTGCAGTACCATGCGATGAAATCACATCAATACGGGCATTATTTCGTGTGGCTTGTTGTATTGCCCGATAAAGGCCTTCTCCTGTTCGTGATGGTCCTGAAATATGATTGGCATCATTACTGATAGCTCCGTTTACCACCTCAATTTCTCCTGAATTATCTTCACCCTCCTTTTTATAAAGGATGATAGATCCTACAGCCTCTCCCAATGACAATCCATCTCGGTTTGCATCATAAGGTTTACAAGGTTCCGCACTTAATGATTGAAATGACTGAAATCCAGAAACAATAAATTTGGATAAAATATCTGCTCCTAATAAAACCACCTGATCATAAATGCCTGATGAAATCATTCGTTTAGCAAACACAATTGCTGCCAAACCAGAAATACAAGCATTAGAAATCACATGAGGTGTATTCTGAAATCCAAAATAATTGGCTATCGATTGAGCTGTATTACCAAGATATACATCATTACCTGGCTCTTCTTCCTTCAAAAGATCCACATTGCCTTTTGTTGTGCTAAATACAAATCCTGTTTTGGGATTTTTTACATCAACATTAGCAATAATTTGTTTTAAGGATAAAATACACAACTGCTCCAACTTAGAATAACCCACAACATCAGGATACTCTTCCAGATGTTGTTGAATATCAATCTCCTTAATTTTAGCAACTGGAAAAGCTACATCCGACAATTCTTTATCGTCCTGAATTGTAAGTCCGGTTTTTCCTTCTAAAATATTTTTAAAGTTCTCCTCACTGGTCCACCCTAATGGCGAAATAATATTATTTGCTCCAAATACTATCATTTATATTAACCCCCATTTTTCTTTCCAGGAAGTATAAAAAGGAGGGTTGGTTAATTGTAAATCACCCTCCGTATCTAAAAACACCTGAATGGTTTTTCCTTTAGCAACAATCAATTTATCAGACACTTTTGAAATTTCATATCTGAAACAAATTTTAGCTGCATCAACACTCTCAAATATGGTTTTCACTTCAAGTTCTTCACCATATCTTACCTGGTTTTTATAGTCAATATCCACCTTTACAATTGGAGTCATATAACCTTCCTCATACACATCGTAATAACCAAGGCCATATTGTGATCCAAAAGCCTCACGACCATCTTCCAAAAATTTCACATAGTTTCCATGCCATACAATATGCATAGAATCCACTTCACTAAATCGGACCTTTACTTTTGTTATATTGACTAATTCTTTCACTCTTACTTATATTGTTTTTTCCAGGCTTTATATCTTTTTGCTGTAACGTCTTTAAAAATATAATATAACGATCCAGCCCAATAATTTCTTACACCAAAACCTGCAGGTTTGGTAACAAAACGCTCTTCGATTAATTTTTCTCTGGTTGCAATATTAAAAATTTCAAGAACATAAGAAGCTTCTGTAAATGATTTATCCAAATACTCTGCAATTATAACAACCCCTATTCCCTCATTGTAATTAAGGTTATAATTTTTTATTGCATTAGTAAGAACATCATCACTCAAAGGCATGGCTTTTTCTGCCTCTAAACTTTCGTAGGAACCTGTTTGATTCAGCGCCTCAATCATTTCAATATCATAAACCACCTCATCTTTATTCAGCATGTTTTCCACACTAAATTTTCTTCTCTCATTTTTAATAAGGTCATTCCAGGCTTTGAAATAATTATCTTTAATAAACTGTTTTGGCTCTTCTCCACCCATATTGGTGGCATAAAAATCACCTATCAGCTTCACATTTGAATAGTCTACACCGAACCAAACATACTGGTAATCATTGTCGGTAAAAAGGTCACTCGTTTTTTGTGCTTGTACATTAAAAAGCAAAACACAAAGCAATCCCAATAAAAAAATCTTTTTCATCATATTAGTTTTTTTGGTTATAAGCTAATTAAAGATGATTTATAATCAACAGATTACAAAAACCTTTAATCCTCTTTTAAAAAAATATTAAGCACACACTTTGCTACGATTTCATCAGAAGACTTTACAATACCTTCTGCTACATTTACTCCCATGGCATTGGTTAAAATATTAACCTGTGTCTCCAATATCTCCCCTACCTTTGGCGACCTGCTTATCTCTAAATTTTTTACCGAACCAATAAAGCCAACCTTCACCTTACAATTATTACTCTTTGCATTGCATCCTTCTAATGCAGCTGCAGATTGAGCAATATTTTCAATTAAACCAGCCTCCTGCATAAATCCATCAAATACCAAAGTACCATCCTGCTTTATTTCAAAAGATGTAGTTACAGATCCTTCTGAAAAATTCATTACTTTATCTACAAATACAAAAGGAGGTCGCTGAGGTATTAACTCTTCAATGGTCCACTGCATATCTTATTGTTTTGGTTCTGGTTCGAAATTACTTCTTTTTACAAATTAATAAGGTATGACTAACACCAATATTTCGAACAGTTTCTTCTACTTCTAATCCGGCTTTATCAACTAATTTCAACATATCTTCTGAATGATACATCTGACTGCAACCATTTGCAATATTTGTAAAATATAATGACGTTGCATGTAAGCTATATGTAGATGCAGGGAATTCCTGATCATCCCAATAAGTTTCAAGGATATAAACTCTTCCGTTTTCATCAAGAGCATTAAAAGATCTTGTTAAGAGCTGAAGAATATCTTCCTGAGAAAAACAATCCAGGAACTGACTCATCCAAATAATATCTGCTCCTTTTGGAAACGGATTTGAATGATCTAATAAATTTAACGGATGACCATTTACTCTATCGCTAAAACCGTTTTCTTCAATATTTTTATAAGCTACGTTTAACTGACCGGGTAAATCAAGAATGGTAACTTTTACATCCTCGTTATATTTTGCACACTGAATAGAAAATTTTCCTGTGTTACCACCAACATCTAAAATCTGCTTTGGATTATTTTTAAATACCAAAGGCATAATTTCAGGAAAAGCATAATCGGAATAGTAGTGATCAAATGCAAACCAGCTTTTTTTGGCTTTTTCTGGCAAATGAGCCAAACCTTCATATACTGTTGGCCAATCACCAAATACTTTTAAACCTGTAGGTTTTCCTTCTTTAATGGAATCTTCAAGAGTAAAAACACCTTCGTAATTTACATCCTGAGTAAAATCCATATTCACTCGGGTTAACTCATCACACTGAATATACCATCCGGTTTTTGTGAGTGTATACAAATCTTCTTCAACAGTAACCAATTCAAGACTTAATCCAGCTTCTAATAAAACTTTAACTCCATATACTGAAAGTTTAAGTTCTGAAGCTATATCTTCAATAGTGATTCCTTTTCTTTTATTCTTAATTAATTCAAGGATTCCAAGGTTTCGAAGTGAAAGTGCAGCTTGAAACATGATTGGTGCGAATGCTATCTTTTGAGCATCGTACTTTGCCTGAAGGGCAGTTTTGTTATCTTTTCCGTAGGTAACAGACATTAGGATTATTTTTTTTCGTTTTCCCAAAAAGGGTGATAATTAAACCACTGCAATGGATATTTCTCAACCTTCAATTGCAATTGATTTACATAATCGGTTAACATTACTTTAATTGACTCATCTCTTAAGGCCGGTTTCCGCTCCTTAGGATAAACTTTACCTTTTGTGGCAAAGAAATGATAGTGCGTATTGGTTTCTTTTACACTAAAAACAAAGGTAACCGGTATTGAATATTTACTGGCCAACACCATAGGTCCGATTGGAAATTCTGCCATCTCACCTAAAAAAGGTATTTTAACAGTTTGGTTTCCTTCTACAAACCGATCACCGTGCATGGCTACCAGTTCTTTATTTTTAAATGCTTCAATAACACTAAAAATATGCGACATGTCATCCTTTATTGGGATAACATTAACTTTTTTATCACCAATGGCTTCTTGTAAAACATCTTTTAATTTTTGATGCTCAGCCTCCACCATTAAGATATTAATTACGGAATCTACTCTTTCCAATAATTCCCCTGCCACTTCCCAGTTACCCATATGGGCTCCTAGCAGTAATCCACCTTTTTTGTCCTTTACCATCTGGTGCAAATGTTCCTCACCATCAAAGTTAAAGGTATATTGATCCTTTTGTCCGGAAAGAATAGCAATCTTATCGATCAGAACTTTACCTAAAAACACATAGTTTTTATAAATACTAACCATGGTTTTCAGTTTTCCATACTTTAATCGCTCTCTATAGAAATAACTTATAGATTCTTTATTCGAAAAGATTAAATAAAAAAACGAAACGGGTTTAAGTAACGCATAGGCTAAACGAACATCCACCTTTATTAAGGCAATGAATATCCTATAACCTAAGGGTGTTCCCTTTGACTTACCCGTCCATTTACTCATTTTAAATTATTTTCGATATAAGTATATAAATCATTTAAAACACGGATCTCTTTCATTTCTTCACGTTTCACCTTAAATCCGAACTCTTTTTCAATGATCACAACGATATCCACAAAATCAAGACTTTCTAAACCAAGATCGTCAATTAGATGTGCCTCATCACTGATTACATCCTCATCAATTTCGAACTCATCTATTAAAAACGCTACAACGATATCTTTAATCTTGCCTCTTTCCATTTTTCCTTATTTACTATATTTAGATAATATGATTGTTGAATTTGTACCACCAAATCCGAACGAATTTGAAAGTATAGTATTTATTTCTTTCTCTGTTGTTTTATTAACAATATTCAACTTTGCCGATTGCTCATCCGGATTTTCAAAGTTAATATTAGGGGCAATAAATGAATTTTGCATCATAAGTGAGCTATAGATCAATTCACTTCCTCCTCCCATCCACATTTCGTGACCTGTCATCGATTTTGTTGAGCTAATAGGTGTTTTACATGCTCCAAATACCGTATTTAATGCTCTTGCCTCCATTGCATCCCCAACAGGTGTTGAAGTAGCATGTGCATTTACATAATCAATATCTTTAGCAGCCATATTAGCATCTTTTAAACAACGCTGTAATGATTCGGTAGGGCCGGTTTCATTTGGAACTGAAATATGTTCTCCATTTGAAGAAAATCCATATCCCTTAATTTCAGCCACAATATCGGCACCTCTTGCCAATGCAGACTCAAGACTTTCAACAATTAATGAGGCTCCACCACCACTTGGAATTAATCCATCGCGATCTCTGTCGAATGGTCTGGATGCTTTTTCCGGAGCATCATGACGAATTGAAAATGCTGATAACCCATCAAAGCTGCCCATTGATTCCGGATTAATTTCCTGACCTCCACCACATAAAACAATATCCTGATAGCCATGTTTAATTAAAAAGTATGCCAGACCTACTGCATGCGAACTACTAGCACAAGCTCCACTTACTGTAAAATTGATACCTTTTAATTTAAAAATTACCGACAGGTTCATTGAAATAGTAGAGTTCATACTTTGAAAAATAGAACCTGAACCTAATAATGTAGTATCTTTTGTTTCTCTTATTCTGTCAATAGACTCAATAACAGGAATGGAAGAACTATCGTTGCCATACAAAATTCCTACTTCATTCTTTTCTAAGAAATCCATATCGATTTTTGCATTTTCAAAAGCTTCAAGAGTTGCCATATAAGCATATTCTCCCTGTTCCGGAATACCAACACGTTGACGGCGGTTTAATAGCTTCTTTAAATCCGGACGATCAAGAATACCAGTTAACATTGACCTAAAACCTAATTCCTTACGTTTTAAATCAAGGCCAATTCCTGACTTACCATTATATAATGATGAAGTTACTTCTTCTAAATTTTTACCCAGTACCGAATAAATACCCATACCGGAAATAACAACTCTTCTTTCCATTTTACAAAAGTCTCATTAGCTATACATTCCACCATTTACGGCAATCGTTTCTCCTGTAATATAAGCAGCCCCATCAGAAGCTAAAAAGCCAACTACACTAGCTACTTCTTCTGGTTTTCCAAAACGATTCAGGGGAATATGACGTTTCCATTCTTTTTCGTTAATAGCTTCTGTCATCTCAGTTTTAATAAAACCGGGAGCAACGCAGTTAACTGTCACTTTCTTTTTACCAACTTCCATTGATAATGATTTAGTGGCAGCAATAACAGCTCCTTTAGATGCAGAATAATTTACTTGACCCGGATGTCCTTTCTGACCAGAAAGAGATACGATATTAATTACTCTTCCCCATTTATTAACAACCATTCCTTCAAGCACTTGACGAGTAACAAAAAAGAAACTATTTTGGTTCGTTGATATTACCTTATTCCATTCACTATCAGTCATGAATACCATCAGGTTATCACTAGTAATACCCGCATTATTAACTAATACATCAATATGCTTGTCATTCTCCTTCATCCAGCCCCCTAGTACTTCTTCTACTTTTTGAGAATCTGAAACATCAAATGGTAATAGTTCTGCTTTACCTCCGGCTTCCTCAATCTCAGCTTTTACTTTCTGAGCCTCTTCATGAGCTGATCTATAATTAATAAGAACGTAGAATCCTTGTTGAGCTAATTGTATAGAAATTGCTCTTCCAATTCCTCTTGATCCTCCTGTAACTAATGCATTTTTCATAAACCTCAATGTGTTAATTGCACGAAAATAAGATCTCTAGATTAAAAAATAAATTTTAATCTAAAATTATTCCTGCGGTATTTCTACATTATTATTAAAAAGATAATCAACAACTTTTGCTAAATCTTCATATAATGGTCTGTCCTCAATATAAACAGGGAAGATAGCACGTAGTTGATCATAAACCTTTTTAGTAGCAGAAGATAATCGTGATGATACTTGCAAATAATCAATGGCCTGTACCAATGCCATCATTTCAATGGCCTGAACCTGATATGCATTATCAATAACACGCTTTGTAATCATCGCACTATTGGTTCCCATACTTACAATATCCTGATTATCATTATTTGTAGTGATACTATGAACATACATTGAGTTCGATAGTGTTTGATTTTCAGCAGCCGTAGATGTTGCTGTAAACTGCATTCCCTGCAATCCTAAATTAAGACCTAAAGTTCCTAAATTTACAAATGGAGGAAGTATCTCGTTTATTTTGCTATTAAAAAGAAACGCTGTTTGGCGCTCTGAAAGCATTGACATACGAGTAACTGCAAGCTTAAGCTTATCCATTTCAATTGAGATATAATCACCATGAAAATTACCACCATGATAAACGTTTTTATTCTCAACATCAACAATTGGATTATCACTTACTGAATTTGCCTCGTTTACTACAACTTTTTTAGCTGATTCAACAGCTTCATATACCGGACCCAATATTTGAGGTACACAACGTAATGAATAATATTCCTGAACCTTACGTTTAAAGATTCGCTCATCAACTTCTCCGGAAAAGAAATGCTCTTCACGACGAGCTATTAGGTTACTATCTTTTAGCAACAAACGCATACCTTTTGCAATTTCTTGCTGCCCTTCGTGCTTTTTAACTGAATTTAAAGTAACAGAAAAGTGATCATCAAACGACATCACAATTTCGTTCATCATAACAGATGCCATCAATGACCAGTTTAACAACTGCTTTGATTTAATTACATTAACTAAACCTACACCTGTCATAACTGAAGTACCGTTAATTAACGAAAGTCCTTCGCGAAGTTTTACCTCAATTGGTTCAATTCCCAATTCTGCAAAAACGTCCTTTGTTAATTTGAACTCTCCTTTATAGGTTACATGTCCTTCCCCAATTAAGACTAAGGCTAGATGTGCTAACTGAACCAAGTCCCCACTGGCACCAACGCCTCCATGTTCCGGGATAAAAGGATATACATCTGAATTAATAAGTGTTTCTAATAGTTCTAAACAAGAGGTATGAATACCTGAGTAACCTTGCATGATAGCTCTCATACGAACTAACATTGATGCCTTAGTATAAACATCAGGAATCTTTTGTCCGGCGCCTGCTGAGTGACTGCGAATTAAATTATATTGTAAGTCAACAAGTTTATCATCTTCAATACGATACTGAGCCATTGGCCCCAAACCAGTATTTATACCGTAAATTACCTTGTTCTTAGCGAATTTCTCCAGAAACTCATAGCTCTCTTTAACTTTTTGTTTGGTAGCAGAATCAATTTTAATTTCTTGATTCCCAAAAAGAATCTCCTCAACAACTTCAATTGTCAAGTCTTTCTCAACGCTCAGGTTAATCATATTTTAAACTATTACACACTTAGGTTATTTTATCGAAATGCAAAGAAAACAAATTCTAATTATTTCTTAATATTTATTAATAATAAACCTAAGGTGAAAGTTTATTTAGAACAATTTTAAACAATGTTCAAATGAACTATTATTCCATCTTCATTTCGAGTGCTACATAATCTTGCTTGTCAAACTCTCTGCCAGTAAGAATAACTGAATACATGTGTTTTACCGGTTTGAGTTCATTTAGTATTTCTCCTGTAAAAAAGGAATGCGTATCTCTAACCGGAAGTCTAAAACCAATCGTTTCTGATAGGTCGATGTAGTTTACAGTAGGAATTTTAAATCGATTGGTTTTGTTACCTAATTGACGTTTTGCCCTTGTAAAAAGCTGTAATCCTTTAAGCAGAAAATCATGATTATTATAAAGCACATAAGTTCGTTTTTGAATAGCTAGCTTTGACAACCATAACCCGTGCTTTCTGTCATTTACTGCGGCACTATTCAGTATCAAATTATCAAATACAGATTCTTCCTGTGCATATTCTTCCTGTGCATATAATTTCAAAAAATAATTTCCCAGACTATGAGCCATCATGGATATATTCATATGCATATTTCTTTGTCTTAATTCATTGGCTAAATCTACATACGCATCAAACACAGGTAAACTATTTTCGATTTTGTCATGAGATTGAAACAAAGTTGATGGCTTACCCTTTTCTGTTTTGTAGGGCCAAAAGAAAAACACAACTTTTACATCATATTCATCCTGCATTAGCAATGCTCTTTGGTACACTTCTTCTATTTCCTTTCCGTAACCATGTACATAAAACAAAACATTATGAACACCAAAATCCACATAATCCTTAAACAATTCTTGTTTATCAGATGGTCTAATTTTCATTTTATCATCAACTGACGAGGCAACATATACATTGGAGACATTTTTGTATGAAGTTGTATAGCCAATATTATAGCCATCTTGCTCAAAATCAATATTTGCACTTGTCATAAAATACACTTCGTTTGTATTGGCAATTGCATACCCGAATACCATATTTAAAATGATGATATAAATTAACGACCTCCTCATAACCTATTCATTTATTGATTAACGTTTTTATAAATAACATAAACAAACAAAAAAGGTTGACCTTAAATTAGGCCAACCTTCTCATCTGATGTATTTTAATAAATTACACTATAATGTTCAAATATTCATTTGTCTATTAGTTTGCAAAAACTTCATCCTGAATACCTTTGTTAACCAATACTTCGTTCACATTAATAGCAATTGATTGTGGTCCTACAGTTTGACTCATCACAACAGGAAACTTAACTCCATCAACATCTTTATATTCTGAATATAATGTTACACTGGAGCCTTGCCCCTGAGGCAAATTAACTACTTCTTTAACTTTTAGACCAGATTTAGCATCAAAGTACACTGTAGTTTCTTTTTTTACAGGATTTGTAATAATTAGCTTATAAACATCTTTACCATCTAATTTATCTTTACCTAATAATTGTAAATCATAACCCAATTCACTGTACTGCAATTCCGGGAAAATCATAGCCTGATATTCCATTTCTTTAAGCATATCTCCCTGAAGTTCCTGCTTCTGACCTTGCATAAACATAGATCCTTTTGCACCATCAAAAACTTGCTTACTCAATACATTATCGCCCATTAAAGTTTCAACACATATCTTATTAGAAGCTTTTTGATAAGTATTCAATGCCAGGTTCATCCCTTGAATCGACATTGTACATTTCATGGATAAATCGTGTATAGATTTCAGATGATCCTCACCCCCAAGTGCATCAATATAACCATCAATGACTTTTTGTGCAGTTAATCCTTTAGGCAAACCAGAACGAGCTACTTTGTTGGCATAATAATCGTACTCAACAACCTTAGCATCTCCTGATATATTTTCCATCAGAGATTCAATATTATTAACATCTCCAACAGCAAGATAAATGGCCTTATTTGGTTTTAAATATTTCTTAGCCATCTCTTTTACATCAGCTGATGTAACTGCTTCCAAACGCTCCATATAAGTTTCGTAATAATCTACTGGCAAACCATATTTATCAATATTTAAAGCAAAACGCGCCAAAGTAGAAGGATCTTCCAACGAACGACCAAAACTACCTGCCATGGCATTCTTAACCAAAGTCAGATCATCCTCATCTACATCTTCATTAATTAATCGGTCCATCTCCATTTGAGTTTCAACAAAGGCACTGTCGGTAATGCTACCTCTTACATTTGATGCCATTCGAAAATATCCCATATGCTCATCAGGATTTAATGATGAATAAGCTCCGTAAGTCCACGCTTTATCTTCTCGCAGATTTTTCATCAAACGCCCACTAAAACCATGACCACCAAAAATCTGATTCATTACTCTGGCTTTAATATCATCTGCAGAACCTGGTTTTAAATTAATAGGGTAAGAAATAGAAATATAAGATTGAGGAGCGCCATCTTTGTTACTCATAGCAAATATTGGTTTATCTAAATCTACCGGATTTTGAAACTCGTGTTTTGGTACATCGGCCGATTCCCAATCTCCAAAATATTTCTTAGCAACTTTCTTAGCCTCTTTCACAGTTACATCCCCAACGATTACCAGGTAGGCAACATTAGGTTTAAAGTAGCTGTTATAGTATTGTTTACAATCATCAATCGTAATATTCTGAATTGTTTCTTCAGATGAAATCTCACCGTATGCCGATTCTTTTCCAAACATTAACGCAGAAGTAATATTGGAAGTAATTGCCTGAGGTTCATCTTTCTGAACTTTCAACCCTGATAATGATTGCTTAACCAACTTATCTAACTCTTCCTGAGGAAATAATGGATGATATAGTACATCTGTCATCAGATCCAACAACTCATCCTCATGCTTTTTTAATGATCTGGCATAAATTCCGTTAGAAGATGTATTTAACGAAGCTCCTATAAAATCAATCTCTTCATCAATTTGAGATTTTGTTCTATTTTCAGTTCCGGCTCTTAATAAATCACCAGTAAAACTTGAATAACCGGCTTTATCTCCTTCATAAATTGGATCAATATCCAGGGATAATGAAAATGAAACCACCGGATGCTTATGGTTTTCAACCACAATAACTTTTAATCCGTTTTTAAGTTCAAATTTGGTGTAATCGCCCAGGTTTAGTTTTGTAGCAGGTCCGGCTTTGGGCGCTTTTGATCTGTCTAATTGCGCAAATCCAGTAACAACTGTCAATGCAAATAATATGATGAATGAAATTCTTTTCATTTTTCTTTAGTTTATGATTTAGTTTGCTTTTTGTGAATTTGGAAGATAATAAAGAACCACTCTGTTTTCTTTAGTATAGTATTTCTTAGCTACACGTTGAATGTCCTCACGAGTGACCGCCAAATATTTATCCAACTCTTTATTAACAGCACTTGCATCATTAAAATAAGTATAGTCAGTAGCTAAATTTTCAGCAACAGTAGCCAATCTCCTGCTGCCATTAACCATATCATTTTCTACCTGATTTTTTAACTTCTGAAACTCCCTTTCACTAATCAACTCATTTTGTAGTTTCTCAACTTCCGCATACATAGCCTTCTCAACTTCTCCATTATCCACACCTGCATTTGGTATAGCAAAAGCTAATGTAACACCTGGTTGTTGTAAACCCAGTGAGAAAGAACTGACTTGTATCGCTTTTTGCTGACTATCCACTAACTGTTTATACAAACGAGAACTTTGCCCTTTGGCCAATACATTATTTAGTAAATCCACTGCATAATAATCATCATCGCCCAAGGCTGGAATTTTATAGGCCTGAAGAATCATTGGCAATTGGACGTTTCTATAAACCGTATCTCTAATTTCTGACAACTGAGGTTTCTCAACAATATTTGGTCTTGTAATCTCCTTTATTCCTCTTGGAATATCAGAAAAATACTTAGTTACCATCTCCTTGGCTTTCGCTTTATCAATATCACCAGCAATTACCAAACATGCATTATTAGGAACATAAAAAGTATTGTAAAAATCCACAAAATCCTGATCTTTTGCACTTCTGATATGATCTGGATTACCTAGAATAGCAGTTCTGTATGGATGCTCTTTATAAACTCTATCGAATGTTAATTCCAGAATATCACCATAAGGTGTATTTTCTGTTCTTTCCTTTTTTTCTTCAATCACTACTTTTTTCTGTGTAGCAATTCCAATTGAATCCACTTTTGCATGAAGCATTCTTTCTGACTCTAACCATAATCCTAATTCTAATTGATTAGATGGAAGCACTTCGTAATAGTAGGTACGATCAAAACTTGTATTTGCATTTAAAGTTCCGCCGGCTTTTTCAACGTAATTACTATACTCATGACGAGGAATATTGTCAGATCCTTCAAACATTAAATGCTCAAAGAAGTGTGCAAACCCTGTAAGGTTGGGATTCTCATTTTTTGATCCAACATTGTACATTACAGAAACATTGACAATTGGTGTAGAATTATCCTGATGCAAAATCACATGCAGGCCATTGTCTAAATCAAACTCCTCAAAATTGATAGGTTTCATTTGAGCAGTCATACCAAAACTCACTAACAAAAAAGCAAGGATTAGTTGGTTTTTAATTTTACTCATTTACTACTTGTTTTAAAGTTTATACAAAAAGATTTGGTTGATTCTTTATTCAATCCATGTGCCTAAACCCTTTTGCAATTAATTATCAAGTAGTTAATATTTTTATTGTTTCGTACGAATGTTCGATTATGAACAATCAAAGATCTTTCTGTGTCCGATAACGAACACAATATTTATTTCAACAGATTTAAGAAGATAAAATTATTGCAAAGATTTGATCTAATATTCCTGATATACAACCAGATCTCCACCGGATATTTTTAATCCAAAATAATCATCCAAAGATTCATTTAAGGTTCCTTGCCAAAGCATAGAAAGACATTGATTGTTTAAAGGATACTTTAAGTTTGAAGTTGTTATTTTAATCTGAGGATTTGTGGCAAATATTGAAACCTGTTGCCCTTTGAAACTCTTATACTGTTGCGACGCTGAAATTGAAGTAAAAACACCATGGTCGGTATACATTTTCACTTTTATAAATCGAGTGTATTGGGGTAGTAAAAATACATTACCTATCATATGATCATCGCGGAGGCCTGTAGCGCCAACAATAGACACTTCGGTAAAAAGCTGATCTTTACACCAATTTACCGCCTTGGTTAAATCATTGGTTTCCTGATCTGAAAAATGATGGAGTATATCTTTATATTTAATTTTCAATTCATCGTGAAGAGAATCCAGGTCACCCACAATAGCATCAGGAACAAAAGAAGTTCCTGTTAACTTATTAACAGCACCATCACAACAAACAATAAACTCTGCCTTTTCTAACTGTTCTAAAGCAAATGGATTTGTTGGGAAAGCACCATTAGCCACAATAACTACCTTTTTTATCATTGATAAATTCTCTTCTGAAATAAAAATTTAAATTAATTGGTAACCGCAACTTTTGAAGGCTCTGTTACCAGATCTTTCTTCCATTGTAAGTAGCCAACTAACGAAAGTGACATATAGAAGAAATATAAAACTGAAGTTGGATACAAGCCTTTGTAAATATACAAGCCTAACGAAACAGCATTAACAATAACCCACACCAACCATTGTTCAAGTATTTTTTTAGCAAGCATCCAGGTTGCAACTATACTCAATGCTGTTGTAAAAGCATCCCAGTAAGGTATGGCTCCATCTGTAAAATTAACTAACACGTATGATATAAGTGCATAAATTGCTACACTTGCTAAAAACAAAGTAATATATAATTTCCGACCAAGACTAACCACAGGAAGCTCTTCTTTGTGATTACTTTTTCCTTGCGACCAAAGGAGCCAGCCGTAAATACTAATCACCACATAATATACTTGCAAGGACATGTCGGCATAGAGTTTAGCAGCAAAAAACACATAGATATACATTAAAGAAGTTATTAAACCAACCGGCCATAACCACTTGTTTTGCTTAATCTCAAGATATAAAAAAAGTAATCCTGAAATAGTTCCAATAATCTCAACCATGTTTTCCAATATCCAATCCATGCTTTGCAAATATAACACGATAAAAATCCCCGGAATAAAGACCAGGGATTATATCCTTATTTTTAAAATTTTAGTATTACTCCACCCAAACAGTTAATACCTGCCTGAGGATAATCATATCGCCAGGTCTTTTCATTGCCCTGCTCATACCAGTTTCCACCGTAAGCATTATTTTCATACTCGGCATCAAAAATATTATTTACCTGAAAATGGAAGGCAATCTCTTTTATCCACGCAGGATGAATTGCATAGTTTAAACGCAAATTATGTACATGATAAGCATCCAACATTCTATCAGAACTGGAAGTATTATCAAAATACTGTTCACCAACGTATTTGCTGATAAAACTAACACCAAAACCTTTAAACGGATTAAAAGCAATAATACTGCTTCCAATTAAATCAGGAGAGTAACTAATATCTGAATCACCTAGTTCTTTACCCTTGTATTCTTCATTCCAATTTTCATCATAGTACGTAGAATATTCCACAAAATCCTTAATCTTATTTTGACTTAAAGTAAGGTTCGCATCCCACTTTAACTTTGGTAATAACTGAACACCCCAAATCAACTCAATTCCGGCTCTATAACTCTTGTCTACATTAGTCATAATATCATAACCTACACTATTCTTTTCACCGGTAGGTACCAACTGATCCCTGTAATACATGTAATACACATTGGCACCAAAGGTTGCTTTAGTAGATCTGAACTCATATCCCAATTCATAATCAAATAATGATTCATCAACGGGTAACGATGAAGGATCTAACTTAGCATCTTTAAAATTAGCACGAGTTGGTTCACGATGAGCTACACCAAAAGATGCATAAATATTCTGGTTTGGATTTATGGTATAATAGATTCCCAACTTCGGATTAAAGAAATCAAATTTGTGTGACTGGATAAGATCCTCTAAGTCATCATCCATTCCATTCATATCATAATTGATATGACGATATTGAATATCTCCATACACATTTAATTTATCCGTTAAATCGTAGTTAATCTTAGCAAAAGCATTAAAATCTGTTTTTTCAGAGTCATTTAAATACCATTGATAATTATTATCAATTCCTCCATTCTGTGCCCACAAAATATTTCCAAAATGATCACCCTCATATTTATTCCATGCGGCACCAAAAGAGGCATCTACCCTGCTCTTTTTATAATTTAAAGAATAGGTAAATCCATAAAAATCATTCTCTAACCACTTCTGACGCGTTAAATCTGTTTGTGTAACTTCCGCTCCATTAATTACAGGGCTAGACAAACCATAATCAGCATAATATGTATCGTGATAATCATTATCATCATCCTGAAACTGCTCATAATATCCATGCCCTTGCGTATAATGCAATGCAGCATTCATGTTCAAACTTTTCGATAATTCCTGAGAGTAGAACAACTGATAATGCGTTTGTTTGTAGTTATCCGTTTGATTTTTATAGTAATGCACTTTACCATCTTCATCATAATATTCACCGGCAGGATTATAAGTTCTTGAATGCGTATCTCCTTTTACATGAATAAATTCATTCCCCCACCAACTAATTCCGGTTTGCTGATCGCCATTAATCACATTTGCCTTAATCATACCCTTTTCTGTATAATAAGTACCACTCACAAAAAAGGATTCATGATCAGAAAAAGCCCTATCTACAAAACCATCCGACTTCAACTTTGAATATCGTGCATCAAAACTAAACTTGTCATTAATTAAACCCGTTCCAGCTTTATAGGTATTTCGGAACGTATTAAAAGATCCGGCAACACTTTGTATCTCGGCATATGGCTTTGCATTTACCGTTTGTGTTTGAAAATTAATGGTGGCACCAAATGCAGCTGCCCCATTTGTTGAAGTTCCAACTCCTCTTTGTATCTGAATATTATCAACAGAAGAAGAAAAATCAGGCATATTAACCCAATAAACACCTTGCGATTCCGAATCATTCAACGGAATACCATTAATAGTAACGTTAATTCTTGAGGCATCCGTTCCTCTTATCCTCAATGCCGAATATCCAATTCCATTACCAGCTTCCGATGATTCAACAAGTGATGGTGACAAACTCAACTGATAAGGAATATCCTGACCAGTATTTTCTTTACTAATTTCATCTTTAGAAAAATTAGTTACTGCTACAGGTGCTTTATTACCTGCTCTGGTTGCGGAAACTAAAATTTCATCTTTAAAAATTGTCGAAGGCTCTAAAGTGAAGTTAACAGTAGCAGAACCATCAACAGAAACTTTCTTTTGAATAGATTCATAACCTATGTACGAAACTACAAAAACATAATCGCCGTTTTTAAGATTACTAAATTGATACTGACCTTCCAGGTTTGTTACTGTTCCCAGGTAACTACTTTTAATTACAACAGAAGCTCCAATTAAATCAGCACCCTCCTGGTCGGTGACTCTACCTTTTACCACATTTTGAGAAGTTGCAGTAAAACTGACCATTAAAACTCCACACAATACTAAAACTCCATATAGCACAGAGTTTTTCCATCTTTTAATCATTTTAAAAAAGTTAAAATTAAACAATAATAAAATGAGGTAATAATTAAGATCAAAGGGCGAAAAGTTAGTTCGCTAGTTTCCTACGCCGGTATTATCCGGATCAGGTTCATTACCAACCGCCATAATTGGTAAAAGGGTATGATCTCAGCCCGTAATATTAAGGCACCCCAAAAAAATCGAAGACAAAGATAAGTGTAATTATGCTAAAACGATAGTTTATAAGTACTTTTTAATCTAAAACATAAAATGATAACTTAAAATGAAGCACCTATTAAGAATAGTTCGTTTCTTAAATTTTATTAGCAAAAAGGTTTTTTAATAAAACCACAAACTAAACTTATTGAATGGTTCTATTTTTGTTAATATTGCAGTTTAAATATAAATTTTAGTTTAGATGGTTAATTCCTAATGGGAATGATTTGATCATGACCATTTGTTTGTTTATAAGCCCATCTAACAACTATAGCATTTGTAATAATGAAAATACTTTTTCAGGTAGCGGCCATCATGGTCCTGGTAATTATAATATCCTGTAATAATAGTGACGATTTTTGTTTATCAAACCAACAGTCGGTTCAAGCTTCATTTTATTCTTCAATCACATTAAATGATTCAACCGTGAGTGGAGTAACTATTACGGCTATTGGTTCTGTTGCGGAAGATGACACTATTTATAATTCAGAAGTTGTATCGGAATCATTTCTTCCACTTTCTATGATGAATGATACTTCCCGTTTTTTAATACAAATACTTAATCAAAGAGATACTGTATCCTTTGTCCACTCAAAAGAATTGAGTTTTATATCTGAAGAATGTGGATTCATTTTTAAGTTTGAGTTAGACACTGTTTTGCATAGTAATATTTCTTTTATTGATTCTGTTTCAATAGAATATCCATCAATTGTTTATAATGAAAGTACCGAAAATGTTAAGATATATCTTTACTAGTCTAGTTATTTTGGGAATCACAACCCTTATCAGTGCTCAAAATTATACAGAGGAGGGCAGATATTCTCAAAGTTCGCAAAATCAGAAACAACAAGAAGGAACCCCCAAAAAGAAGAAAGAAAAACTGCCTTATCCAAACAAAAAGAGAGGTACTGCCATTGGTATTGATGTAAGCCGTTTTTTAGTTCCGGTTCTCGATAATGACAGATATGCTTTTGAAGCCAACATTAAAACAAACTTTAAAAAGAGAATGTTTTTTGTTGGATCCTTGGGTTTTGAAAATGTTTCTTTTGATGACAAATCTTATGAATATAAATCGGATGGTATATATGCCAGAGTAGGCTTCGACTATGATATTTTTATTGTTGATGAACCCAACAACAATGATAATATTTTATTTGGTTTACGTTATGGTTTTGCGGTTCAAGATCATGGTTCTGATAAAATAACAGTTGAAGATCCTTATTGGGGAGATTACACCACTTCCATAAATTCATATGCAGTAAATTCGCATTGGCTTGAATTAGTAGCCGGACTTAGAACTGAACTATTCAACAACTTTTTTCTAAGCTTTTATGCCAGATTAAAAACTAAGATCGCATCGAACAATGCTGAGGTAATGGAACCCTACCGAATTCCCGGATTCGGAAGAGGTAGCAGAACCGTCAGTTTAGGATTTTCATATATTGCTGAATATCAAATTCCATGGGGAAATAAACGCCTTAAAAATAAGAGCCAATCAAATTAATAATTTAACTTGATTAGCTTATTTTCAAGAGCTTTAAAAATATACAAAGCATCTGCTGCAACACCTTTCAGATTGCAGCAGATTTTTATTACCTCCATTGCCATCATGCTTCCAATTATTCCGGGCAATGCCCCCATTACTCCAATTACATAGTCTTTAGGTAACTCCGGCTGAGATGGAAAAACATCTGAGTACGAAATTTTATTTTTATAATTGAATACAGAATACTGTCCTTCAAATCCTTCTACAGAACCATGTACAAAAGGAATATAAAGGTTTTGAGAATAGGTATCAATTAAATATCGAGATTCAAAATTATCTGTTGCTCCAACTACAACATCATATTCGCCCATTATATCTTCCACATTATCCTTATTTAAAAACGTATTGTAAATCTGAATAATGGTTTCTGAGTTTAGGTACTGTAACTTTTGTTGAGCTAAATGAGCTTTAGAAACACCTAATTCATCCTCTCTATATAATATTTGTCGCTGTAAATTAGAAATACTAACCACATCATGATCTACAATCCCAATTTTACCAATTCCAGCTGCCACCAGATATTGTAATACAGGACATCCCAAACCTCCGGCACCAATAACCAGAACCTTAGCAGCCTTTAATTTTAACTGCCCCTCTACTCCAACTTCTTTTAACAATAGTTGTCGACTATATCTTTCCTGATTTTCTGTACTTAATTTATTCATTAACACCTTTTTTAATTGATAGCTACATAACAAGACACTGATCCCAATCTTTCCATACAGCTTCAAAACCTTTATTTCTAATCACCCTTTCAATCTCATCAGAAGTTCTGTCATCAGAAACATCAAATTGTTTTAATTCTTTATCAGGATTTGCATACCCACCAGGTTCTGTCTTACTACCTGCACTCATACTAGTAACTCCAATTCCCATCATATGATCTCTAAAATAAGCATTTTCTCTTGTACTTAAAGAAATCTCCAATTCCTGATTAAAAATTCGGTAAGCACAAATTAACTGAACCAGCTGACGATCATTGATGGGATGATTTGGCTGAAAACTACCCACATGTGGTCTTAATCTTGGAAATGAAATACTGTATTTTGTTTTCCAGTATTTTTGCTCCAAATAATTCAAATGCAACGCAGTATAAAAGCTATCCGTACGCCAATCTTCCAATCCCAACAAACACCCTAGTCCGATACGATGAATTTCAGCCTGACCAATACGATCCGGAGTTTCCAAACGATATTTAAAATCGGCCTTTTTTCCTTTGGGATGGTATTCTGGATATCTATGCTTATTGTAAGTTTCCTGATAAACATAAACCGTATTTAAACCATGCTTTTTCAGTCTGTAATAATCTTCCAGATCCATAGGCGCAATCTCTATGGAGAGATTTGCAAACTCTGACTTTAATAAGGTCAATACTTCCTCAACATAATCTACACCGCATTTTTTCGGATGTTCTCCAGTAACCAAAAGCAAATGCTCAAAACCCATGGATTTTATATGCTTCACTTCTTCCAGAATCTGCTCTTTTGTTAGTGTACATCTGTTAATCTGATTCTTACAATTAAAACCACAGTATATACAGCCATTGGCACATTCATTTGAAAGATACAACGGAATATACATTTGTATGATCTTTCCAAAACGCCTTTGAGTTAGCTGAAAACTCTTTTGCGCCATCTGTTCCAGATAAGATGCTGCTGCAGGAGAAATCAAGGCTTTGAAATCTTCTAAATCAGGATTAACTGCATTTAATGCATTCTCCACATCAAATGCTGATTTTGATTGGATTGATACTGACACTTCATCCCAGTCGTATTGCTCATGTATATGATAAAAGCTCATTTTTTCTACTATAAAACTTAACTTAAAAAACTAGTCAAAGGACTGCTAGCTTCTGCATATGCACTTACTTTAGCCAATCCTGACAAATATGCAATTCTACCTGCTTCAACGCTCATTTTAAACGCACGCCCCATTTGTTTCGGGTTTTTAGCCACAGCTATCGCAGTATTAACTAAAACCGCATCTGCTCCCAGCTCCATTGCTTCTGCTGCATGAGAAGGAGATCCGATACCAGCATCAACAACAACAGGCAGATTAGATTGCTCAATGATTATTTTTAAAAAATCACGTGTTATAAGTCCCTGATTGGTCCCTATTGGCGAACCTAAAGGCATCACAGCAGAAGCGCCTGCATCCTCCAACTTTTTACACAACACAGGATCTGCATGAATATATGGAAGGATAACAAATCCATCTTTAGCTAATTCATAACACGCTTTTAAAGTTTCTTCTCCATCAGGTAATAAATATTTTGGGTCAGGATGAATTTCTAACTTCAACCAGTTCGTTCCTAATGCCTCACGAGCCAATTGAGCTGCAAATATTGCTTCTTTAGCATTTCGAACACCACTTGTGTTAGGTAGCAAGTTTAATCCGGGAATATTCAGATGATCAATCATATCATCATTATTCCCTTTCATATCAACACGTTTTAATGCAACTGTTACCAACTCTGAGCCTGATGCTTGAATAGCTTCAGCCATCATTTCATTTGAGTTAAACTTACCTGTTCCTGTAAAAAGTCTTGATTTAAATTCTTTGTCGGCAATTCTTAATATATCCATTGCTTATATTTTATTGAACTCCTGCACCACAAGCAGCAGTTTGATTTTCTATTTTATCTCTAACTTCTCTGTTTGCTCTCATGGAACAAAAATGTTCGCCGCACATGGAGCAAAAATGCGATACTTTATCTTCCTCATCAGGAAGTGTTTCATCATGATCTGAGATTGCTTTCTCAGGATCCAAAGCCAATGCAAACTGATCGCGCCATCTAAAATCAAAGCGCGCTTTACTCATGGCATTATCTCTGATATCTGCTCCCGGAAAACCTTTTGCTAAATCAGCAGCATGAGCAGCTAATTTGTAGGTAACCACACCTGTTCGCACATCCTCTTTATTAGGTAAACCCAAATGTTCTTTTGGTGTGACATAACATAACATGGATGTTCCATACCATCCAATCATTGAGGCTCCTATGGCACTTGTTATATGATCATACCCAGGTGCAATATCTGTTACCAATGGACCTAAGGTGTAAAACGGAGCATCATGACAAAGACGCAATTGCTCTTCCATATTCTTTTTTACCAGATGCATTGGCACATGGCCGGGACCTTCAATAATCACCTGAACATGATGCTGCCAGGCTACTTTTGTTAATTCTCCAAGTACTTTCAACTCCCCAAATTGGGCTTCATCATTTGCATCATAAATACTTCCGGGACGCATTGCATCTCCTAAAGAAACAGCCACATCATACTGAGCAAGAATATCACAAATTTCTTCAAAATGAGTATAGGTAAAGTTTTCCTGCTCATGAGCCATACACCATTTAGCCATAATACTCCCTCCTCTTGAAACAATACCTGTCTTCCTATTTTTGGTCTTGCTTACCAAATCCTTAAGCATTCCGGCATGAATCGTGAAATAATCTACTCCCTGCTCACATTGCTCTATCAGAGTATCCTTGTAAATTTCCCAGGTTAAATCTTCAGCTTTTCCATTTACTTTTTCTAAGGCCTGATATAAAGGAACAGTACCTACCGGAACAGGTGAGTTTCTGATAATCCACTCTCGTGTTTCATGAATATTTTCTCCCGTTGATAAATCCATAATGGTATCTGCACCCCACCGAAAAGCCCAAACGGCTTTCTCTACTTCTTCCTCAATGCTTGAAGTTGTAGGAGAGTTACCTATGTTGGCATTAATTTTAACCAGAAAGTTTCGTCCAATAATCATAGGTTCAGCTTCCGGATGATTTATATTACCGGGAATAATAGCTCTTCCTGAAGCTATTTCATCTCTCACAAATTCAGGAGTGATAAAAGGAATATTCTCCAGCTGCTCAGAACTTAGTCCAATTGACTGATAATACTCTATTGCATTTTGATTTTCACGAATAGCTACATACTCCATTTCAGGAGTTATAATTCCTTGTTTGGCATAATAGTATTGCGTAACTACTTTTCCTTGCCTGGCTTTAAAAGGTTGAAGTCGTTGATGCTGATGTCTGATATTATCTAAAGATTTATCCTCCAATCTTTTTTTTCCATATTCTGAACTTTTTTCAGGAAGTTCTTCAACATCGTTTCTTTCAACAACCCAGGATTCTTTGATTTTAGGAAGTCCTTTTGTCAGGTCAACTTTATAATCCGGATCAGTATAGGGACCTGAAGTATCATAAACTGTTATGGGCTCATTCTTTTCAATTGTTCCTTTCGACTGATTTAACGTATCCGATAACCTGATTTGTCGCATTGGAACTCTAATATCAAAAAGTTTTCCTCTGACATATATTTTTCTTGATTTAGGAAAAGAGCCCGTTGTTATTTGCGGAGTTTTCTTTTGGTTCATATAAATTTAGTATTGGATTTTTAACTAGAGAATACACTGAAACAATAACGTCCTGCATTTATATGGATCCAGCAAAATGGATCTTAAAAATACCTTTCGATAAAACTTCTTGTTGTAATTAGAATAAAAAACTACTCAAATTGAATACATGTCACTACAGGATGGGATACAACATTCCTATCTTTAAACTGAAAGTTATAAGCAGTTACTTGCCAATCATGCCGATTCAATATGATCAGCATGATTGATTCCTATCTAATATTGAAAATGATCAATTTAATATAGTAGAAGACTAACTCAACCACCTTTTGTTGCAGAAATGATTAGTATTTTATCATTCTCTGAAAGAATAGTAGATTTCCATTTCTTTTGCATTACTATTCGCTCATTAATTGCAACAGCAACACCTTTAATTGTTGAATTAATTCCTATTTCAGGAAAGAGATTAGAAAGAAGGAGATTTTCCTCAACCGTTCTTTTTTCATCATTTACATAAATAACCATACAATTTAATTTTACTCTAACGAGATATAATTTAAAAAATATGGTGCCGATAAACATCGTGTAGAAATCACAAAATCCCTTTACAGCATTATCTGTACAGGTTCAATGGGTATGATCTCAGCCTGAATTTTTAGGCACCCCTTTATAAAAGTTGAATACGAAGATATAAAATATTTCTAAAGTAGTATTAAAAATACTTATTTAATCAGTTTACAATTTGATTTTAATACCTCCCAAAAGTATAAGATAAACAGCATGATCAATTTTTCATGGTGGATTAATTTTCATAGATTAAAGCCATTTATCCATTAATTGAGCCAGGTCATCTAACTTTACCGGCTTTCCGATATAATCATTCATTCCTGCTTCAATACAAACTTCCCTATCTCCTTTCATAGCATTTGCAGTCATTGCCACAATTGGAATATCAATATGATTTGATCTCAACTCCTGAGTGGCATCCAATCCATTCATGATAGGCATTTGTACATCCATCAGTATTAAATTAAAGGTAACATCACCGCTCAATACCATATCAACAGCTTCTTTACCATTATTAGCAATAGCAATCTTCAGCCCAATTTTATCGAGCATCTTTTCTGCTATTTTTTGATTAATAATATTATCCTCTACCAATAAAATAATTTTATTCTTAATCTTTTCTTCAAATGGGATCTTCTCCTTTCCACTACCACTTGATCCAATGTGTGAATCGAGAAACATCTCTTTTATGGTTTCAAATAGCTGATTATGTTTTATCGGTTTATATAATACATTATCAATTGATTTAAATCCATATTTTTGATTCCATTGAAGATCTGAAGTAAACAACACCACCCTTAGTTTCTCATTGACTTCCTTTAGCTTTGATACAAAATCATCATCAATCCTGCTAAAAACATGAGCATCAATAATGACTAACTCTAAATCTGATTTTTCCTTAACAATTTCCATTGCCGACTTTTCATCAGCACAACTTTGTGAGACAATACCCCAATTATTAAGCGTTTTCTTAAGTAATAAAAGGTTTGTTTTATGATTATCGATTACTAGTGTCTTAATTCCCTTAAACCTTCCTTCCTGAAGTTCATTTGATTCCTGGTTCTTATCAATATCAAATGGCAGTATGAAATGAAATATTGAACCTGGATTTTCAGTGCTCCAAACAAAATTAGGATTTGGACTTTCTACCCAAATCTTACCTCCCATAAGTTCAATAAGCATTTTTGAAATGCTTGTTCCTAAACCTGTTCCTCCAAATTTACGAGTAGTTGATCCATCAGCCTGAGTAAATGATTCAAATATCTTTTCAAGTTTATCTTTCGGAATTCCTATTCCTGAATCCTCTACTGCAAAATGCAATGTAATTTGCGATCCGATTTGTTTGCTAACCTCCACCTTCAATACAACTTCGCCTTCTGAAGTAAACTTTACACTATTTCCTAATAAATTAATTAATACCTGTATAAGTCGACTTTCATCACCAATTAAAATATTAGGTATTGTTTGCTCTACACTACTAATAAGCTCAATTCCTTTTTCATTGGTTTTAAACGACATCTGGTCCATCAAATAATCTATAGTTGACCTAAAATTAAATGGATATGGCTCAATCTTCATCTTACCAGCCTCAATTTTAGAGAAATCGAGGATATCATTGATAATATTTAATAGATTTTCGCAAGAACGACCAATTATAGAAACTACATTGCTTTGCTCCTTTGATAATTTAGTATTTCCAAGTAGCTCGGTAGCACCAATAATACCATTCATTGGCGTACGAATTTCATGGCTCATATTGGCAAGAAATTCAGACTTGGCTTTATTTGAATCGGCCTCTCTCTTCTGTATTTCTTTTTGAGCACTAATATCCATGAAAGCTTCCAGGTAAACATCTTCATTATTTAACCTAATAGGAATGATGTTTTTAAGTATTGATCTTGAGATATTATTTTGCTTTACAATCAGCTGTTCTTCCAAAACCGAGATTACAATTCTTGTGGAAGGATCAGAAACATGCTCTTCTTTCTGAGTGATAAAAACCTCTCCATACTCTTGCTTTTTACTTGCTGCAATAACTTCCTTAGTATTTTTGTACCCCATTATTGTAGCCGCAGTATCATTAGCCTGGATAATTTCTTTGCTATTATTTACAATTAATATACCTACAGGAAGATTCTCTATAATCGTTTTCATTGATTCTATTGATTCTTCCAGAGATAATGTAAGATTCCGTTTTTCTGTAATATCTTCTTTTATTGCAATAAATGATGATATAGTTTTAGATTTACTTAGAACCGGAGATATCAAAACTTTTTCCCAATACAATTCTCCGTTCTTATTTTTATTATTGATTTCGCCTGTCCAGATTTTACCTGCCTGAATCGTATTCCAAAAGGCGGGGGAATTATTATTGTTTGTTACATGAAACGCATCAATATTCCTACTCAAAACTTCTTCTTTACTAAATCCAGATATTTCCTCAAAACCTTTATTTACATATTCAATATTCCCTTTAGTATCTGTAATCATAATAGAAATCGGACTTTGCTCAACTGCCTGTAATAACTTTTCATTACTTTCTTCGGCCTTCTTTCTGTTAAGAATTACTTTTTTAATCTGAACGATAATATAGTAAGTAACAATAATTGCTAACAAGTTAAATATAAACAATATGGCATATTTAATATTATTGTATTTATTAATAATATTAATACTCGCATTGTTTAACGACACTACATTTTTATTGATGTCGTAAGAAATTTTGTTTTCAATTTCATTAACTCTTGAAAACAAAGACTCCGATTGCTTGATATAAAAATTAATGGTTTGCAGATAATTTTCTCTATCTAATACCGGATTTTCAAGGTTTGAAGAAATAACAGCCACTATTTTACCCGACAACAATTCCAAATCTCCAATTTTAGGAGCCAGCTCTCTTATCTCCGGTATACTACCTGTAAATTCATCTATTTCATGTACAATAATTTCCGTAATCTGTTCCTTATCCTGTAGGTTTACAGGTTTCACTTCATTCAGAGTTCCGCCTTTATCTAAAATCTCAACTATATCTAAACATTCTGAAATTAAAGACTCAATGTCATTTTGCGTATTTTTAAGCTGCTGCGGATGTTCAATTCCTGTAAAACCTTTAAAAAGCAGATTCAGTTTCAGAATATTTTTTTGAAGAACTTTATCAATTTTTTGTTTTTGCTCCTGATTATGAATGATTTTCTGATATCGTAGTATATAAGCCTGATCAAAATAATTTTCAATAACCATTATTGCTGTTATTGTAAGCAAGAATATTGCTAACAACAAATACAGTTTTACAACAATAGATTCATCGAAAACTTTTACAGACCTATTTCTATTCTTTAATTTCACCACTAGTCGCCAATTTTATAAATTGAGTATAAATTTAAAAAATTAATGACTTCCTCCTATTAATTCCGTACTTTCTAAATACAGAAATTCCATTTTCTCCTGTGGCATAATTAAGAAAATCTCTTGCAAGATCAGCATTATTACTTGTGGAAAGAATTCCGGCGTAGATTTCTGAAGGTAAATCTTTACCCTCAGGTATAGGAAAAATATCAACTTCATTGGCATTTCCATTATGATAAAGATCACTCTGCCAATTAATTATCAACTGAGCCTCGTTGTTTTCCAAACTTTTCACCAACCCTCTTGAATCCGTTGTTAAAGCAACTACATTCATCAAAAGTTCCTCATAGATCTTTTCCCTATTCAAAAGCTTTCTGGTTTCGGCACCTAAAGAAGAGGTTTCAGGGTTAGCAATAATTAATGCATATTTTCGCTCAGTAAGTGATTTTATATTACCGGAATATTGTGATGGATTTCCTTTAAGTGACATAACCACTAAAGGATTGAAGCCTATAAATGCAGAATCTACAATAAATGATTTGGACGAACCTTGTAACTTTTTAAATCCTTCTTTTGAGGCAGGAAGGTAAATATCTCCCTTTAACGAATATTGTATCAGACTTGCCAGATTTTGAGAACAATCATTATGTAATTTAATTACACATTCTTCTTTTAATTCAAATTCTTCCTTCAGTTCCATGAGAGCCGGTACCATAACATTCTCACAGTATATTAAAATTTCCTTTTTATTATTTTGATCTTTAGCTAAGACATTATTGTTTTTATTGCGCTCAGTACAAGAACCTACAATTACAACTAAAACAAGTAATAGTAAATATTTCACGATATAAATTTATAGTATAACACACTGCTTTACCAATAGCAACAAAACCAGCTAAATATAATTATGAAAACTTAGTTTTGTAACATAAAACTATTTGATAAGCAAGTTAAGGATAAACACGCAATCGCAAATATAAGTTAGTCACATAAATCACAAGATTAATCAAATATAACTAACGCTTTATAAAGTGTTTACGTATCCAGCGCGGCACAATTAAAATTCCAATGAACAAATAAGGATAATAACTCAGTAGACGCCATATAAAAGCTAAAGTTACTCCGGTTCCAGCAGGAACCACTCCATTTAAAAACTCTTTGAATACATATTCAGCAAATCCACTTCCTCCCGGAGTAGGACTAACCAGCATCATAATCCACATTACCAGCTGTTTTCCAAATACAAGCAAATTGTCATCATAACTTAGAAATTGAAACCCAAAAAATGAAATAATAATTGTGTTTACAACCCAATATCTGCTAGTCCAACTTAATGCCGTAGCAAAAAAAGCTTGTACCCAATTAACAAATGACCAGTCTCTAAACTCTCTTGATGCAGTAATCAGGTCCGTTCCTGATTCATTAGCTTCCGGACGCCATTTTCTAATTATTGGCAATTTAAAAATCCATAAAAGAAGAAATTTTAATCCTCTGGGATTTATAAACAATCCATAAGTTAGTATGAGTGTATATAAAAATTTTAACCCATAACCTGCCAGAGCAAAAACTAAAAACTGGTTTTTATACCAGGGAATCTTATCCAGCCCCTCTACACCAAACCCAAAAATATCACTTCTGCCAATGATCAGCAAAACAATAGGAAACGCTATAATAAAGTATAATTCGTCCAAAAAGGAAGTCACCATAACAATAGCAGTACTCCGACCAATTTTTATTCCTTCCTTGTTTAAAAAGAAAATAGCAACACTCGTTCCTCCAATTGCTGATGGTGTAATTGCAGAGGTAAATTCCCACAACATTACAATTGAGAATGCTTTACGTAAAGTCAACTGATTGTGAGACAACAAGCGAATTCTGATAATATATCCAAAATCACGAATTGCCATTAACAGAAGAGATACAGCCAACCAAATAAATGTAGAATAAGTTAACTTAACAGCATCAAAACTACCAGGAGTATATTCATTATAAAGCATATACCCTGAAATACCTATCCCTATTAATATGGGAAATATGATTCTGGACGGCCTTATACTTTTTACTATTTTTCCCGAGTTATCAGATGATGTCATACACCGTTTGTTTTGTATAGAAACAATAAAGTTAATGATACCATATGCAATAGAAAATGATATAAAGAAAAATTTGGAAAGAATTTGAGATTTGTGATAAGAAAGTGCCGGAAACGAAAAAAGGATAGATGGAACATCTATCCTTTACCCTTAAAATCAGCTTTGTTAACCAAATCTAAATCTATGAAAAAAAATCTACAGTACAAATGTATGGGTTTCTTTAGTGAACACGTATAAAAAAAAGTTAAAGCGTGTTAATCTTGCCATTTTATTATAAAAAACAAAAGCTATTTCAGTTGAGAAATAGCTTTTGTGATAAGTATTTATTTAAATTATAAACCAAAGGCAGTTTTAATCTGATCAATAAAATCTAATTTTTCCCAGGTAAAGAATTCAACTTCTTTTTCAACATCCACACCATTTTCTTTTACAATTACTTTATCTGTATAAGGTGCACGTCCAACATGTCCATATGCCGCCGTTGGTTCAAAAATTGGATTCTTTAATCCAAATCGTTTAACAATTGCAGCAGGACGCATATCAAAAATAGTATTGATTTTAGCTGCTATTTCACCATCTGTTAAATCTACTTTAGATGTACCATAAGTATTAACAAATAATCCTACAGGCTCAGCAACACCAATTGCATAGGCTACTTGTACTAAAACTTCTTCTGCTACACCTGCAGCAACCATATTTTTAGCAATATGTCTCGATGCGTAAGCTGCAGATCTATCTACCTTAGAACTATCCTTACCTGAAAAAGCACCTCCACCATGAGCACCTTTACCTCCGTAAGTATCAACAATAATCTTTCTTCCGGTTAATCCAGTATCTCCATGAGGTCCTCCAATTACAAATTTTCCTGTTGGATTAACATGTAAAATATATTCTTCATCAATTAACGAAGCTTCCTCTGCGCTTAATTTAGCTTTTACTCTTGGTATTAGAATATTTTTTACATCAGCCTTAATTTGATCCAACATTGTTTTTTCTTCATCAAACTCATCATGTTGAGTAGAAATAACTATTGTATGAACTCTTACTGGCTTATTATCATCCCCATATTCCAATGTAACCTGTGATTTTGAATCAGGACGCAAATAAGTCATTTCTTTTTGCTCCCTTCTAATCGCAGCTAACTCAACTAATAATAAATGTGATAAATGTAAAGGGAAAGGCATATATTCAACTGTTTCGGTACATGCGTAACCAAACATCATTCCCTGGTCTCCAGCTCCCTGACTGTCCTCATCTTCTCTCTCCACACCTCTGTTGATATCTTCACTCTGTTCATGTATAGCAGAAATAACACCACAAGAACCTGAGTCAAACATATACTCTGACTTGGTATAACCTATTCTATCAATTACTCTACGAGCAATATTTTGTACCGGAACATAACCATTTGTCTTTACTTCTCCACTTAATACTACCAATCCAGTAGTAACTAAAGTTTCAGCAGCAACCTTTGATTCTTTATCCTGACGAAGAAATTCATCTAATAAAGCATCTGAAATTTGGTCAGCAACTTTATCTGGGTGACCTTCTGATACGGATTCTGATGTAAATAAATATCCCATTACTATTTAAATATATTATATGAATAAAATAATACGGATAGTTAAACAGGAAAGAAATATGCATTTTAGCACTTTTTTTGAGTGGTTGCAATCAGTCAAATCCATCCACTATCCTTTTAAGATTTCGGTTACAAAATTATAAAAAGAAAAATATTTATATCATCTCCTTTGATTTTTTTTCACTTAATTAATGTAGGATATCAATGACATCAAAAAAAATATAAATTTTATTTGTCTGATTATCTGCACTTAGTGTTTTTTTTGAATATTTTTTTTCAAAAAAATTTGGAGTCTATGTAATTTGCTATATCTTTGCATCCGCATTTGAAACGGTAACGACGTTATCAAAACAAAATGCTCCGTTCGTCTAGGGGTTAGGACGCCAGGTTTTCATCCTGGTAACAGGGGTTCGATTCCCCTACGGAGTACTAAGTAAAAAGGTTGATATAATAACGATAGTAAGATGGCAAATCATAAATCGGCGTTAAAAAGAATTCGTCAAGCAGAAAAAAGAAGAGTACACAATAAGTATTACGCAAAAACAACTCGTAATGCAGTAAAAAAATTACGTGGTACTAGCGAAAAAGAAGCTGCTGCAGAAATGTTTCCAAAAGTTGCTGCTATGCTTGATAAATTAGCTAAAAGAAACGTTATTCATAAAAATAAAGCTTCTAACTTAAAATCAAAGTTAGCTAAGCATATTAACAAGCTTTAAAGCTTTACAAGTTGCTCCGTTCGTCTAGGGGTTAGGACGCCAGGTTTTCATCCTGGTAACAGGGGTTCGATTCCCCTACGGAGTACAATAGAAAGCCTTCATGGAAAACATGAAGGCTTTTTTATTTGCATAATATTTGGCAAAGTTAAACAAGATAGTTAATTTAGAAATGAATTAATTATCAAACTTTAACCATTTGCTATGTCCTACCAAAAATTAAGCATTAAAAACTGGGCTGTTGAAGATCGACCCAGAGAAAAATTACTCTCCAAAGGCATTACCAGTTTATCCAATGCAGAATTAATTGCCATACTAATTGGATCAGGCAATAGAGATGAATCAGCTGTTGATTTATCGAAAAGGATTCTACATGATGCCAATAATAACCTTAATGAATTAGGAAAATATTCTATTGAAAACCTACAGAAAAACTACCGGGGCATTGGCGAAGCTAAAGCTATTTCAATTGTAGCTGCACTTGAACTGGGTAAAAGAAGAAAGCTTAGTGAAATTCAGGAAAAAACCCAGATAAGAAGTAGTCATGATGTTTTTGAACTTATGCATCCAGTATTATCCGATCTACCTCATGAAGAATTTTGGATTATATTTTTAAACCGGGCTAATAAGGTAATTTCCAGTCGTAAAATAAGTCAAGGAGGATTGTCAGGTACGGTCATCGACACTCGCATCATCATGAAATCTGCTCTGGAACAATTAGCCTCTTCAATAATTCTTTGTCACAATCACCCTTCTGGGAATAAACTGCCCAGTCAGCAAGATAAATCAATTACTTCCAAGCTTAAAGAGGCTGGCAAAATTATGGACATCCCTGTTTTGGATCATATCATAGTTACTGATGGAGGGTATTATAGTTTTGCTGATGAAGGAGAGATATCTATATAAATAGTTCCTCATATTTGCTAATTGTAGTCTGACATTCAAAGTCTAAGGCTCTTTTATCAATGAGTTTTTTACTTATTGGTTCAGTAATTGCCTTTGCCATCAATGACGCAAATTCTTTTGGATCATCATAACTTTTAGAGATAAAACCGTATTTACCATTTTCTAAAATCTCAACAGAACCCATATTTGGTGTTGAAACTACATTTTTTCCAAGTACCAAGGCCTCTATAACAATTCCTGGCAATGCTTCTGAAAATGAAGTAACTGCAATTAAACTTGCATTTTTAATCAGATAATAACAATTGGGTAAATTTCCAGTAAAAATTACTTTCGATGAAAGTCCGTAGTCCTTTGCTAAAACTTTTAGCATTTGTTTCTGATCCCCATCTCCGGAAATAACCAATTTGTATTCAGGATATTTTTTTTCAAAAACAAAAAATGAATCAATTAATAACCTAAGATTTTTAATTTCTACTAATCTAACCCCAACAAAAATATACTTTTCAGGAATCAACTCCTGATTATAGGTTGATATGAAAGACTTACTCTCGATATCTTCCTTATCAAACGAATTATATATTCGTAATATATTCTTTTTAGGTAAAAACTCTTCCAATAACGATTTTATTCCTTCAGAAACGGCAATAACCTTATATGCTTTTGGATATAACAATTTCATAAACCATTTATAATATCTTCCGTAAATAAATTTACTCTTTAATTCTATATCAAAATAGTTTCCTTGGGTGGCTATCACTCTAGCTACACCTCCTGAAATCATATTTGCCAAAATTGTATACTCGTTGTATACATTTGAACCTGTTATAATATAATTGGGCTTATTCTTCTTTATATATTTAATTAAATAGAAAAATGACTGTGTAATCCTTCGATTTCCAAAATGAATTAAATTTATTCCCCTATTAAGTTCATTCAAAAGTTCTCCTGTATTATTACATATAACAAAATCTACATCATACCCCTTATTATGTAATTCATTCGCCTGATTAACAAATACCCTTGTAACTCCTCCGATGTTTAACGAATGTGTAAAAAAAGTAATTTTCATAATGTGCTTACATTCTCTAAATACATTAAACGCCTATAAACAAGATTTAATGCTATGAAATAAATTAAAGTATTTAAAAAGTATATAAAAGTACTCCCCTTTATTCCAAGTATTGGAATAAAAATAACGGCATTAATAACAGAAACAACACCAATAAACAACTCTAGAAATATATACGTTTTAATTTTCTCCTTAAACATAATGGTAATTGCAAAAAACCAATTAAGTACACGTATAACATCACCGATACACTGAAAGGAGAACAAATCTTTCATACCTTCAAATTCATGTGTAAATAAAATTTCTATTATAATTTCTTTAAAAAGAAATATCATTACACTACCTATAACCAGAATTGGAAAAATAATCTTTATGGATTTAAAAATTTCAGTTTTTAAACTTCTAAAATTATGGAGTGATGAAATACGAGGTAGAAAATATAAGCTTAAAGTAGTGATGATTATATTTACATAAGTATCTGATATTCTTTTTATACCGTCCCACCAACCTGCCTCTATCAAAGAACAATTATCTATAATAATATTTCTTATAATAATTTTTAAGATAGGCGTAATACTTGATGCTACCAAAAGAGTTAATCCAAACCCTAATAACCTTAGGATAATTTTTCTGGATAGACTAATCTTATGATTTGTAAAAAACCACCTGACCGACAATATAACTCCATAACACAAGCATAAAAAACTACTTATATATAAAGCCCATACGGCACCCTTAAGTTGGTATAAATAGGTAAGAATAATTAATACAAGAAAACTTACTATACTGATAAACAGATTATAGTTAATGAATTTTTTATAATTCTCTATACCTTGAATAAAGGCCAATAACACATTAGTAAAAGAATAGCAAAAAATAAAAAAACCGGAAGATCTTATTATAGTTATAAAGGATTCATCAATAAGAAGTATATTACATATTCTTGATGCCGATAAAAATATTATTACAGAAACTATCAGGCTAAAAAATATCGTTATAAACAAGGCATTGGATAAAACTAATCTTTGTCGAAGAATGGAAAATTTATATTGAGAGGATAACTTTGTAACTCCATGATTAATTCCACCGCTAGCGATATTTGTTCCAATTTGAATAAAGTTTGATACCTGTGTAAATATAGCCATACCAGAAGCTCCAAGCCATAAAGAAATGATTTTAATATTAACTATGCCTATGATAAACCTAACCAATACCTGCTTCGAGTTACTCCACGATATTTTTACAAGATCACTTGATAAAAAAAGATTTATATATTTAGTAATAAACGATCTCAAACCTATAATTTAGTTAGATAAATTTCTTCCAATATTCAATATATTGTTTAGCGACTTTAACACAATCAAAATGTTTTACAACAAACTCTCTACTTTTTATTGCTCGATCATACAACGACCTTCTATTTGTAATTATCTTTTCCAACGTAAAATATATCATTTCATCAGAAGTGTTAAAATCTATTATTGGTTTATTATCATATTCACCTAATGTTGCATAAAAACGTTCTCCTCCACAACTACCAATAATTAAACCTTTTGCCATTGCAATAATGGCATTCATTCCTAATCCATTTGCATAAATTTGATCGCATAAGATATGTGAGCTATTCAGCAGTTTTGTATATTCTTTCAGAGGGACAGAATTAACAACTTCTATCTCGACTTCATTAGGATAGTTTATTTCTAACTTTCTTAAAACCTTTAAAATTCTATCTAATCCTTTGATAACAATCCTATCATTCATTAGACCAACAAAGAATTTAATTTTCTCTGTTTCTGGTTTTAGTGTGTTTACAAAAGAATACTCGGAGGTATCTATAGGTAGAGGAATGTACGTAGTTTTATTCGGATACGAATTCTTATATGCGTCATAATATCCATTTGAAGTGGCAATTATTCCATTACAATATGTGGATATTTTTTTTTCCAATTTAGCAAGCGGTTTATTACTTGCTAAAAGCTTCATTCGATTAATATAGGGATCATCCTTAATATATGTATTATAAAACACAGAATAATCTAACTGTCCTGATAAGGCATATTTTACATAAGTATAATCCATGCCTGTTGCACAGGTAAAAAATACACCATTTTTTCTCTTTAAGAAATCAAAATATGCACTTGACAAATAAGGAGAAGACATTAAAAAATTTGGAGAAATCAATTGTACAATATCAAAGCCTATCAATTTATGATAATTTTGATATAGCTTATAAAGAAATGTAATTCGATTTTGATTATCAGGGCGCTTAATATCAATATCTCTAGTGATGTTTTTCCAACCATCACCTTCTGAGGCTACAGTTACATTCACTCCTAATTTCTTTAATCCTTTTGCTAAATTATAATGGAACCCACTATAATCACCCAATAAAAGTACTTTCATATTAAAGTAATAAAAACATATAATATTAACATACTAATTCTATAATTATTATGTTACCATCCTTAAAAGTCTATATTAGTATGAATTTTTTTTTCTTATTACCTATCAAAAAAAACTAATTACAAAAGACAAAAATTAAAGGTAATTAGAATATATAAAAATCAATATTTAATAACTTTATCCGTTTACTCTATTGTTACCCCATAAAAACAGTATATCGTTTCAATAACCTGATATATAAAAATTAATAAATTCAACCAATATGAAGGCAAACATAAAAAAGTTCTTATTTAAAAAGAACTAGTTAATCATCCCTTTATGTTTCCAGATAGTAACTTTGCCATTTGAATTGACAAAGTCTACGGACGATAAAAATTCAGGATGAAATTTTAATAGTTTCTCATTAAATGTTGCATTATAAGTAACTATTGCATCATACTTCTTATCCATAATCTTATTATAATATTCAAATGTATTACCTCCTATACGGTAAACATCACGTGGCCAACCCACCTGAGGTATGTTCCTACCTGATTCACAAATAATCAAGACCTTTTGGTCTTCTGATAACATATTATCTAAATAAGACTTACTATCCTTAAAGGTCTGAATAATTTTATCCTCTCCCCCATTTAATACATTTGAAAACACTGAATCATACCGCTTATACTGACTTCGAGAAGCTATAAATAAACCAGCCAAAAATGTAACTGAGATAAAAAGAACAACCTTACTCTTTTTAAGAGTAGTCAAATCAATGGTAAATAATAAATATATAAGTAACAATGTAATTACAGGAAGCCAGACATCTATGGAATAATATTCATGTACAGAAACATTTTCTAACATTAGAATAGTGAATAATAGTGCCCCAATTGCATTTAACATCATCCATAAAAAAAGTGGTTTCATTAACTTATCCATTGTAGTTTGTTTGAAAAACAAAACTATTAAAGCTATAATTACAATAAAATGAGCAGGAGGAAGCACCAATCTTGGATAAACCAGGAGAATTTGCTTCATATAAAAATAAACTTCATGGAGGTTTTTAACAAAATCCGGAGCATTCATAAATACTGAACCATACTTTCTTGCAAGAAATTGATTGTATATAAAATAGCTTACCACACAGAACAGAGATATTAAACATGTCAAAATTTTTATTTCAAATTTTCTGTTTCTAATACTCTGAACTATAAAGGTGCAAAGTATTGCAATAATAGGAATTATCTGAATAAAACGCATTAATGCAGCAAGGGTTAGGAAGATTATTCCTAGATAAAACTTTTTTTTATAACTGTTATTATTGAAATAATGCAAAAGATATGATAACCCTAAAACAAAAGTATTGTAGGCAGTAGCACAAACATGAAAATTATCTTGATAAAAACTATAGCAGGGCTGTAAAAAAACAAATGAACATATAAGAAAGGCATATATCTTTCCTTTAAAATAAAGTATTGATTTAAATAACATAAAAAAGCATACAAGACTCCATAATAATACAATAATTCTATACACAATGGGTGAAACTTGTCCTGTAAGTTTAAAAGCAATTGCAACAACATAATGTAGTAATGGAAAGTCACTTGCCGTGATTCCCTGAGGATTTGCTAACTCTTTTTCAGGAGGCAATCCCGGATTAAGTGAAAATGTTTTAGGGTGAAAGAAGTCAAATCCATTATCCAAAAAACCTTGCGCTAAAGCATAATGATCAGCATGAGCCCATGCAAAAGCACTCATTGGCATTTTATCAATACTCATGCTATGTAAAAAGATTGATATAACAATTAAAAATCCAAAAGGAATATAATTTTTCACTATAACGTCTGTTTATTTAGTAAATATATAAGAGACATACTATATAATTGGGTCAATCCCATATTGAGATAACATCTAAATGAGAATTACTTACCTGTTTGTGTATTTATTAGCAACATAAATACTAGCACCAAATCTTTGTTTTAAATAGAGCAGACTTAAATTTACATCATCATTAATCATACAGGTTCCCAAATCAATAAACTCCTTACTTTTTTTAAATTTATCTATAATTAAATAGTACAATGCATGTATGGCTCTATTGCTCCTACCTTCAGAAGAAGTTGCTATATATTGCATTTTCAATACTTCACCATTATCGAATAACACTGATCCTGCATCTATTTTATTTGTAGTATTATTTCGAACAGCATTTACGTATATACGAGAAGAGAACTTCTCTTGCAGAGATTTAATTTCGTCAATAGTATGAATTGGTGTTGTTTGATGTTGCTCTTTCAAATTACTTTCTAAAACGGGCCAAAATTCTTCTATAGAAACCTGATCTTCAAACGCAAACAAATCTAAACGAAGTTTTCTACGCTCAATTGATGATTTGGGAAATTCATGATTCCTACAATAAATAAAAGCTCCCAAATCTTGATTTTTATTATAAGATCCTTTCATATCAAAATAAAAATCCTGAGATTGACAAAGTGATGAATGATAAAAATATGGGATAGTTTTGAAAGTATATACCTGATAACCGATCATTTTGATAAAATGAATTAATTCATCGTAATACATCACTACATTTTCGAAACTAATATTTGATTTACAAATCATCCCTCCATAAGTAAGTCCTTGATGACTGTAAAAATGATTAGCGTTGACATTGGCTGGCAATAAGGCCTTTAACTTATTCTTTTCATAAAGCATTAATGAACAATCATTAAACCTTGAATGATGGTATTCTACATAATCTCTAAAAAATAGAAATGAATAATTATCGGCTCTTTCTACAAAATCATCCCATTCTTGCTTTTTATCAGGAGTATATCTTACAATTTCAATCATTTTCTACTTTGAACTCGTTATAATTTCTAATATAATCTTGCTCTTCATATAACCCCGAATTCATAACCAACACAACACTTCCTGTGCTAAAATCATTTAACTCTCTCCAAATGCCAGAGACAATATGTAAGGCTTTGTGAGGAGTATTTAGAAAGATCTTCTTTTTTTCGTTTCCATCATCAATAATAATATTAAAACTACCACTTGCCGCAATTACAATTTCATGCTGTTCTTTATGGGCATGGCCTCCTCTCTCCGCTCCTGATGGAATATCATATGTAAAGTAAACCCTCTTAATGTCAAATGGAATTATACTATTAGATTCCAGGAACGAAAGAGATCCTTTATCTGAAGATATCTTGGGTATATCTATTATTTTACAATGGTGTATAGTACTCATAAAATCCTTTATAGAAGAATTATTCAACTCATTTTACAATGAAAATATTTTCTTAAAATCAGAAGAATACTCGTTGAAATCTCTTAAATACTCACTCTCCTCAAATTTTGTATCTGCAACAACTAAACATATACTGTTTGATAAAAAACCACCTATTTTACGCCATGTATAAGGTGGAATAAGAATACCCTTATGGGTTGTGTCAAGCTTAAAGGTATGTTTTGCTTCTCCCCTAATCGTTTCAACTGTAATTCCGCCCGACAAAGGTAATATAAACTCAGTCGTATTTTTAAAAGCATGACCTCCCCTTTCTTCCCCTCCCGGTACATCGTAAATCCAGTAAACACGCTCAATTTTAAAGGGAATTTGATGGTTATCTTCCAAAAAACTTAAATTACCTCGTAAATCTTTTATTTTAGGAAGTTCTATAAACCTTACCTCATTATCCATAACAGATTTCTTATCTTTGATTCAAATATAAATATTATAACGTAACACCTATTTTTTTAGTATAAGTAAAAGTCATCATGCAAATACCTTTTCTAAATCTTAAACGTCAAAATATTCAATATAAAGATGAAATGATGTCAGCATTTGAATCTGTTATAGACTCCGGATGGTATATTCTTGGTGAACAAGTGGAAAAATTTGAAAAATCACTTTCTGAATATATTGGAACTCAATATGTGATTGGAGTAGGAAATGGATTAGATGCATTGACATTAATTTTAAGAGGCTACAAAGAATTAGGTGTACTAAAAGAAGGTGATGAAGTGATCGTTCCGGCGAATACTTATATTGCAACCATAATAGCTATTATCGAAAATCAGTTAGTTCCTGTTCTGATTGAACCTGATCCAAATACCTATAATATAGATCCTACAAAAGTTGAAGAAGCCATCAGCGCCAAAACAAAAGCCATTTTAACAGTACATTTATATGGTCAGGTTACTGCAATAAGTGAACTTTTAAAAATCACTAGAGCCCACAACCTGCTTTTATTAGAAGATAATGCTCAAGCCATTGGTGCGAAATATAACGGAATTAAAACCGGTGCATTGGGTGATGCTGCAGCTTTTAGCTTTTACCCAGGCAAAAACTTAGGAGCTCTGGGCGATGCAGGTGCAATTACAACAAATGACTTGAAACTTGCCGAGGTCGTTAAGTCCATTAGAAATTACGGTTCTTCAGAAAAATATAAAAATAAATATATTGGGGTTAATTCCCGACTTGACGAAGCACAGGCTGCCATTCTAAATGTAAAACTTGCTCATCTTGAAAAAGAAACTGAAGAAAGAAGACAAATTTCTGACATTTATCTTTCTAGAATTAAAAATGATAACATAGTTTTGCCAAAAATTACAGATAGTAAATCCCATGTATGGCATTTGTTTGTAATTAGAACCGGTTTTCAGAAAAAGTTTATGGATTATATGTCATCTTTAGGAATAGGAACAATGTGTCATTACCCGATTCCTCCTCATAAACAAGAGGCGCTTAAAGATTTTTCGTCTTTATCGTTACCTATTACTGAAGCCATACACAATGAAGTGGTAAGTATTCCTCTTTATTCAACATTAAATAATGATGAAATAGAATATATCATAGAAGCTATAAATAAGTTTTAATTATAATTTTATTAAAATGGATATCCATATTTTCAACAAGAAAAATTCACTTTTCAATCAGTTTATTGCAGAGATCAGGGATAAAGAAATTCAGCAAGATCCTTTACGTTTTAGAAGAAACATTGAACGCATGGGCGAAATTTTAGCCTATGAGATCAGTAAAGAATTAAGTTATACAAGCATCGATGTAACTACTCCTCTTGGTACTTCTCACGAATTTGTATACGAGGAGAATGTTGTTATTGCAACAATTTTAAGAGCCGGTCTTCCTTTGCACCAAGGGGTATTAAACTATTTCGATAGCGCTGAGAACTGCTTTGTATCTGCCTACAGAAAATATAATGAAAAAGGTGAATTTGATATTCATATTGAATACATTTCATCTCCATCACTTGAAGGAAAAACGGTTATTCTTACTGACCCAATGTTAGCAAGTGGTGCCTCTATGGAATTGGCCTACAAAGCCATTTTAACCAAAGGAAAACCAAAGCACATTCATATTGCTTCAATAATTGGAAGTGAAGAAGGTTTGGAATACATTAAAGAAAATATGGCTGCTGAAAATATTACACTTTGGATTGGAGCTGTGGATAAAACACTTAATGATAAAAAATACATTGTTCCAGGACTAGGTGATGCTGGTGATTTGGCCTTTGGAACAAAATTATAATTTACTTAAACTTCTTGACCCATCCTTCATCTTCGCACTCAATCAATAATTCTTTCATGGTTTTATGGAGTGTTGGATGAAGGAGATTTTCCCATTTCTCAACAAGTGGCAGTAAAGTAAATTTTCTTTTATGTAATTGTGGGTGCGGAATAGTTAAACGGGCAGATTTTTTTACTAAATCTTCATAAAACAGGATATCAATATCCATGGTTCTTCCTTCATAACCCTTAGTAGTTTTTGCTTTACGACCTAATTCTTTTTCAATAGATTGAGAGATTTCTAATATATCCATCGCATCCATAGTGCATTTAACTTCCAACACCTGGTTCAAAAAGTTCTGAGCATGCTCAAATCCCCAGGGTTCACTTTCGTAAATACCGGATTCATTTGTTATCCTACCAATTCTTTCTTCAATTAAATCCTTTGACATTTTAATATTATCCATCCTGTCACCTTCATTCCCTCCTATTAACAACAACACTTTGCTCATATAACTACATCATATCTTAGTAATACCTATCCAAAACTCCTTTTTTATAAAAAGTTGGCTGCCAATTTAAAACTTTTAATACATTTGTTAGTAATTCGAACTCATATTTTAACCTTACATTTTATGGCAAAATTTTTCAGATCGTTACTATTTACAGTATTAGGTTCTATTTTTACTGCTCTTTTTATCATTCTGATTTTCTTCATGGTAATTGCAGGAATCACTTCAAGTAGTGAAAAGCAAGTGAAAATAAAACATAACACACTACTTACAATCAATTTAAACAAAGTAATTAAGGATCGCACTGTTTTTAATCCATTAACAGAACTAGTTGGTGACTCTCCTTTTAAAAATTCTGCCTTAGGTTTAAATCAGATTTTAAAAAACATTGAAAAAGCATCACAAGATGAAAATATCAATGGAATATTTTTAGAATGCGGAACTCCGGCAACAGGCTATGCTACACTAAGTGAAATCAGAAATGCACTAATTAAATTTAAAGAATCAGGAAAGTTTATCACAGCCTTTTCTCCAGACTATTCTCAAAAAGGGTATTATCTGGCTTCTGTAGCTAATAACATATACCTGCCACCACAAGGAATGCTTGAACTAAAAGGATTAAGTTCACAACGTACTTTTTATAAGGGAGCTCTTGAAAAATTAGGTGTTGAAGTTCAAATTTTTAAACACGGTAAATTTAAGTCTGCAGTTGAACCTTATATTTTAGATAAAATGAGTGAACCTGCTAAAGAGCAAACCATAGCATACACGTCTTCTATTTGGAACAATGTAGTTAATGATATTGCTGAAACGAGAAACATTAGTTCTGATAAAATAAATGAGATTGCTGATAATGGAACAATGTTTCTGAACAACCAATTATTTGTTGATGCTGGTCTTTTAAACGGCTTAATGTACAAGGATGAAGTAATTTCAGAACTAAAAGAAATAACGAATACAAAAGAATCTGATGACATTGAACAAGTTAGTTTATCTGATTACGATTATGTGTATCTTCCTAAAGAGACTAAGGGATTAATTAAAAATAAGATTGCAGTTATTTATGCTGAAGGAGAAATTGATGGAACCAGTGATGAAGGTATTAAGTCTGATGAGTTGAGCAAAACTATTCGTAAAGCCAGAAAAGATAGCTCTATTAAAGCTGTTGTATTGCGAATCAATTCACCTGGAGGTTCTGGTAGTGGATCGGATATTATTTGGCGCGAAGTAAAACTTTGTCAGGAAACAAAACCTGTTATTGTTTCAATGGGAGATGTCGCTGCATCTGGTGGATACTATATTGCATGTGCTGCGGATACAATTGTAGCTACTCCTACAACTATTACTGGTTCAATTGGTGTTTTTGGTATGATTCCTAACACACAAAAATTAATGAACAAGACATTAGGAATTACTTTTGATGGTGTAAAAACCAACAAATTCTCTGATGTACCAAGTATTACACGTCCATTTACATCGGATGAAAAAGATATTTTTCAGAACTATGTAAATAAATTTTATGAAGTATTTATTGGCAGATGTGCTGATGGTAGAAATACAACTACTGATAAAATTGATGAGATTGGTCAAGGACGAGTGTGGAGTGGCGAAAATGCAACGAACATTAACTTAGTCGATGTGATGGGAGGTTTAAATACTGCTATTGAAATTGCCAAAGAAAAAGCTGGTCTTGATACATACCGAATAAAAGAAATGCCAGAAATTGAACTTTCTCCATTAGAACAAGTTCTTAAAGACATGTCTACTGAAGCTAAAGCATATGCTGCAAAAGTATTTTTAGGTATTAACCTAAAAGAAGTTGAGTTCCTGAATAAAATTAAGGAAATAGAACCTATACAGGCACGTATGCCTTACAATATTGAAATAAACTAAGTTTTATTACTTTTGTATACCAAAGGCTACTCAAAAAAGAGTAGCCTTTTTTTCCGTTTATGAAAATACTGAAATACATACGACTTACTCTTTTCCCAATATCTGTTTTATACGGTATCATCATCCGTATTCGAAATTTTCTTTTTGATATAGGTAAACTCCCTTCAAAAAAATACCCACTTCCCTTAATCTCTGTAGGGAATATCACTGTTGGCGGAACAGGAAAAACACCATTAACCGAATTCCTGATTAAATCTCTAATTGAAAACTACAAACTGGCTTTATTAAGTCGAGGTTATAAGCGAAAAACAACCGGTGTAATTATTTCTGATGATAAAAGTACAGCTTTGGATATTGGAGATGAACCATTTCAGATCAAATCAAAATTCCCACAATTATTAGTTACTGTGGCCGAAAAAAGAGTTGAAGGAATAGATGCAATGTTGGAGCTCAATAATAAACCAGAAGTTATTATTTTGGATGATGCATACCAACACAGATATGTAAAACCAGGACTAAGTATACTTGTTACTGATTACAACAGACCACTATGGAAAGACCTGATGCTACCTGCAGGAGAATTACGAGAACCCATATCAGGCAAAAAAAGAGCCAATATTATTTTAGTAAATAAATGTCCCGAAAAGCTTAGTATAGCCGAACAATGCAATATTATTAAAAGGTTAAATATTGACACCGACCAGTCGGTTTATTTCTCAACTATTGGATATCAGAATTGTATTTCGTTATTTTGCAAAAACAAAGTGCTCACTGATTTAGATTTGAAAGAACAAAACATACTATTAGTAACAGGTATTGCAAACCCAAAACCGCTACTCCAATATGTAAACGCTTTTTCAAATAATGTTGATTTAATTCAGTTTGCCGACCATTATCAATTTAAAGAAGTTGATTTACAAAAAATTGAAAAGCGATTTAATAACCTAAATGGGAAACAAAAAATCATTTTAACAACAGAAAAAGATGCTGTTAGACTTAGAGAAATTTTAAAGGTCACAGATTCAATTTCTGAATTTATATGGTATATCCCCATTGAAATTAAATTACTAAACAATCAACAAGAAGAGTTTTTAGACAAAATTGTTAAATATGTTAAGCAAAATAAATGAAACCGCTGATTTCATTGTTAAGAAATCAAATACAAAAGCCAAAATTGGTATTATTCTGGGAACTGGATTAGGCGGTTTGGTAGAGGAGATTGATATAAAATTCACTTTAGACTATAATGTGATTCCTAACTTTCCTGTTTCTACAGTTGAGGGTCATCACGGAAGATTGATATTCGGTATTCTTGGTGGAAAAGAAGTTGTGGCTATGCAGGGGCGTTTCCACTATTATGAAGGATACAATATGCAGGAAGTTACATTTCCTGTAAGAGTGATGAAAATGATGGGAATAGAAACGCTGCTTGTGAGCAATGCCAGTGGTGGTTTAAATCCTGATTTTGCTGTTGGAGATGTCATGATTATTGATGACCATATCAATATGTTTGGCACCAACCCATTAATGGGTAAAAACTTTAATGAATTAGGGCCTCGCTTTCCGGATATGAGTGAACCTTATTCAAAAGAGTTAGTAAAAAAGGCATTTGAAATTGCCAATAAAAACAACATTACTCTAAAAAGAGGAATATATGTTGGTACATCCGGTCCTACGTTTGAAACTCCGGCTGAATATAAGATGTTTCGCATATTAGGAGCCGATGTAGTTGGAATGTCTACAGTACCAGAAGTAATCGTAGCGCGACATATGGGCATGACTTGCTTTGGTGTTTCTATTGTTACTGACTCGGGAGTTCCTGGTGAGATTGTAGAAATATCACACGAAGAAGTTCAGGAAATTGCAGCAAAAGCTGAACCTACAATGACTTTCGTTATTAAGGAGTTGGTAGCTTCTTTATAATATCATATTTAAAAGGGATTCCTTTTATAGGAATCCTTTACATTTAACTCTACCCTACTTCCTAAATAAAACCACATCCCCTTATACCCCTTAAATTTTCGCAAAACACACTTGTAAACTGTGCCAATTGCATTTTAGCCCCATCATTTTATTATAGTCTAATATGTTTTTTCACATTTTTTAAAGAGCTTATATTTAAGGAATTTATAACTTGCAGCTTCCCTCAATAAGATAAGAATTCATTACTCAATAACATATCAATACAAAAATGAAACGATTAAAATTAACCCATCTTTACTTGTTTTTGCTGGTCGTGGCATTTACAAGTTGTCAATCATCAAATCAAAAAGACAGCGAATTGGAAAACAATTATCTTCTAAAGGAAAGCAACCTTCCTTATGGTGTACCAGACTTTTCAAAAATCAACAGCAGTGATTTTCTTCCGGCAATGGAATATGGAATCAATGAGAAACTTGCTGAACTAAAAGATGTAGCCGAAAATCCTTCTGCCCCAACATTCGATAATGTATTTATACCTATTGAAAAATCGGGAAGAACATTGGCTCGTGTAAGTGGTGTTTTTGGCATGTTAAGTGGAGCTTATACAAATGACACCATTCAACAGGCTGAAGAAGAATTAGCTCCAAAATTATCAGGTTTAGCAGATGCGTTATTTTTAAATGATACTTTATTTAAAAAAGTTGAAACGATCTATAATCAATTAGAGCAGTTAGATTTAGATGCTGAATCAAAAAAACTTGTTGAAGAATATTATCAACGCTTTATTTTATCTGGTGCAAATTTATCTCAAGAGGATAAAGAGCAACTAAAAGCCATAAATGGTGAAATTGCTCAGCTATCTACAAAATTTGCAAACCAATTAATTAGTGCAGCAAAAAATGCAGCTCTTGTTGTTGACAGCGCCGAGGAACTTGACGGATTATCTGAAGGTGAAATCAAAGCAGCACAAAACAATGCTACAAAAAATAATCTTGAAGGAAAATATCAACTTCCTCTTCAAAATACAACTCAGCAACCTTATCTTACTTATCTTAAAAACAGAGATACGAGAGAAAAATTATTCAAACTTTCTTGGTATAGAGCTGAAAAAGGTGATGAAAATGATACCCGTTCAATCATTGTAAAAATTGCTCAACTAAGAGCTAAAAAAGCAAATATTTTAGGTTGTGATAATTATGCTGAATGGACTTTAAAAGATCAAATGGCTAAAACGCCTAAAGCTGCATTGGATTTCTTAGACCAATTAGTTGATGCATCAATTAAAAATGGGAAAACTGAAGCTAAGGAATTACAAAAATTAATTGATCGTGAAAAAGGTGGTTTTAAATTAGCACCCTGGGACTGGAACTATTACGCTGAAAAACTACGTAAAGAAAAATACGATTTAAATGAAGATGAAATTAAACCCTATTTTGAACTATTTACAGTTGTAGAAAAAGGTGTTTTTTATGCTGCTGAAAAATTATATGGTATTTCTTTTAAACCTCGTACAGACGTTCCTGTTTACAGCGATGATGTTAAAGTATATGAGTTATTTAATCAGGATGGATCAACAATAGGTTTGTTCTACTGCGATTATTTTAAACGCGACAATAAATCAGGTGGTGCCTGGATGAGCAACCTTGTTGAACAATCTACTCTTTTAGGTACTAAGCCTGTTATTTATAATGTATGTAATTATACAAAGCCGGCAGCAGGTGAACCTGCATTAATCAGCTATGATGATGTTACAACATTATTCCACGAATTTGGACATGCATTACATGGATTTTTTGCAAACCAAAAGTATGTAACACTTTCTGGAACTAATGTTTCAAGAGACTTTGTTGAATTACCATCGCAGTTTAATGAGCACTGGGCACTATATCCTGAAGTGTTTAAAAATTATGCAATTCACTATAAAACAGGTGAACCAATGCCTGAAAGCCTGATTACAAAGATTAAAAATGCTTCAACTTTCAATCAGGGGTATATGTTGACTGAATTACTAGCTGCTGCAGAACTGGATTTACAATGGCACACCATTTCGGCAGATACTAAAATTGAAGATGCTCCTCAGTTTGAAACTCAGGCTTTAAATAATACGAATTTAAATATTGCAGAAATACCTCCTCGCTATCGCTCACCTTATTTTCTTCATATTTGGGGTAATGGTTATGCAGCTGGATATTATGCTTATTTATGGGCTGAGATGCTGGACAACGATGCTTTTGAATGGTTTAACGAAAATGGCGGATTAACACGAGCAAATGGTGATCGTTTTAGAGAAATGATTTTATCCAGAGGTAACACTGAAGACTTTGATCAAATGTATCAAAATTTCACAGGTCGTAAACCCAATATTGCTCCAATGCTAAAACATAGAGGCATTTTAAAATAAATACCCAAAAAAATCAGATACAAAGCTGTGCAACAAATGCACAGCTTTTTTTTATTCTGATAAATTACTTTTTTGACGTGCCAGTAACAACACAAACCAACTTCTCTTGCAAAACATCCCCTTTGGGAGAAAATATTTCTGCAAAAATGATATAGATTCCCATTGGTGCTTTTATATGATTTGAAAGAACTCCATCCCATTGAATAAATCCCTCGCTACTCAACAATTCATTATTAACCAAAGTTTTTACCGGAATACCATTTTTATTATAAACCTTAACGGTACCTGAATAACCAACATCCGGAGTTTTATAATCAATTCTAAGATAATCTTTATATCCATCAGAATCCGGACTAAAAGACTCTTCTTCTACCCAAATCCAATTTGATTTTTCGGACACCTCAGAACTTGAGTACTGAGAATTAGTTTGTGTGGGTGTGGCATAAAAAGCGGTAGTAGATGCGGAATGCCAGTTATTACTATTATTTGTTGGCGCATCAAAATTCAATCGTTCCAAAGAAACACCTTCCTGATTGCTTAATAATTCATAGTGCATATCTTCCGAATACTCAAAGTAATCAATCAAGCTTCCATTTTTATTTACAATAGCAATATTCCCTTTATCATCACTCAAACCGGGTATATCACACTCAATAATCAGTTCTTTTATAGCATTATTATAATAGCTTATAATCTTAGACTTATCCTTACAAACAACCCAAAAATCACCCGGGAAGATTAACTGATTATTGGAACTTAAAGCATATAACTTTTCTGGCCGGCCATCCTCAATACTCGACAAGTAGATATCATCCAAATTGATAATTTTATCCGAACGGTTATAAATCTCCACAAAATCTACTCCTTCACTATAAGGATTAAACAACACTTCATTAATACACAAATTAAAAGAATCAATTTGTTCTGGCACTCCAACCCTCCAATCATAAAAATTACTGATGGCATTACCAGCATAATCTTTAATTTCATCTGATACTTCCAAACTATATTCTTTTTGTATGTTGAGTGCTTTATCCAGAGTTACATTAACTTCATGTTGAAATGTGGTATCTATAGTCACGTTTTCAAAAGCATATGATGCTATAGTAAAAGATGAACTTTTTATTGTTTGTACATCCAATGCCTCATTAAAATGTAACTTAAAATTTTGATCATCTATAAAGGATAGATATTGTATTTCAGGTTGACTAACATCAATATTAATTGTATGGTTTGAATTCTCAGCTCCGGGCGTTCCTCCTTTTAAGTTTAGAGAATAATCCCAGTTATACGAGCTTAAATCCTGATTATCCACATCAATTTTCTCTAAAGACCAGCCACCATCCATTTTAAAATTCTGAGCGATATTTTTAAAAGGATACTGAATTGCATCAGATACAACATTCTCTTCATTCACCAATACAATTTCACCTTCCTGATTTGTTAAAGTGCCCATATCCGGAACAAAAACATTATTAACACCATCATAAATTCCTTGGTAGGTTGAAGACATAAGAACTGCAAATTGTCCGGATTCCAATTGATGCTGAGGTATAATACTTTCTTTACCATTAATTAGTACCCGGTATTGATTCAAATTGATAATATGTTTCGTATTATTATATACCTCTATATATTCACATTCTGGTAATTCTACCGCCGGACTTGGATCAACCATTATTTCAGTAATGATCACATCATATCTTTCGGGTTTAAAGTAAGTGTAGTAAATTGTTGTATCGCGGATTACATTTCCATATAAATCTGTAAATCCAGATAAATAAATTGCACCATTGGCTTTATTTGGAACTTTACCATTAAAGTCTATCTCAATATTACTCTGGCTCGTCCTTATTTCTGAGATATCAACATTTTCATCCTCAAACTTTATATTCTCAGCTATTACTGTTTCATTGAGTATTGGTTCACTAAAAGTCAGAACCAGCTCCTCACCATTAATGAGCTGATGTTGTAATATCTTTGGAGGTTCATAATCCGTATATTCTTCACCGGAAACTTCAATATATCCAAAGTGGAATTTATCAACTCGTGTTTTGGTATAATGACAGTACAATCCAAAATAATTACTTTGTTTTATTCCATCATCAAACACTTCTCCTTCCAAAACATATTCATTATCATCAAGTTTAGAGTACAGCTCCCAATTCCCCGCTTTATCCCGTTTTACTTTTACAGCAACATTACATGCTGAAAGATCTAATACACTATCTCTACCATCAATAATTTTCGTATAGCTTCCTCCACTACTTTTCCACAAGGAAACGTCATCAGAAGTATCTCCAATTTTAACATAATAGCCCTCCAATTCATCACTCCATTCATCACAATTACCTACTAAATAAACAATACAATAATTAGAAGAGGAAGGATTAAAGTCCATTTTAACTGAAAAGGTCCACTCGGCATTATTAATGGCTCCTGAAGGTGTAAACAAATAAGCAAAGGAACTTTCTTCTTGAGCATTTAAATCCAGACTTCCAGCACCCTGATTAATCAAAAACTGTTCAGTATTTCCTGTCCACTCGGGAGATGAAGAAAACGAACTCCGATTCCAGTTTTCAGAAATTTGAGCACATAAAGAGATCGGAAATAATAAAATGAAGAAAAAATATCGGATCATTGCGTTTGGTTAATTGTAAAAACTATATTTTTGTATGATAATTATCATCATCACCAACTTAAGACGGTTTAAAACATTGTCTTATTACACATTAAATTTATAATAATATTTTAATTTTTATTGTTTAATTAGCTATTAATATCATAAAATACAGACAATTAGATTGAAGTAGCTGGTAAAAAACAACACAAAAAGAAAACAAAAACGTATGAAAGTAGCAATTGTTGGTGCTAGTGGCGCTGTAGGACAAGAGTTTTTAAAAGTTCTGGAAGAGCGTAATTTTCCGTTGGATGAATTGGTTTTATTTGGTTCAGCCAGAAGTGCTGGTAATAAATACACCTTCAAGGGAAAAGAGTTAGTAGTTAAAGAACTTTGCCACAATGATGATTTCAAAGATATTGATATCGCTTTAACTTCTGCAGGAGGAGGAACATCAAAAGATTTTGCTGAAACGATCACTAAACATGGTGCCATTATGATCGACAATTCAAGTGCTTTCAGAATGGATGATGATGTGCCTTTAGTTGTACCTGAAGTTAATGCTGAAGATTGTAAAAATATACCACGAAATATTATTGCCAATCCAAATTGTACAACAATTCAAATGGTTGTGGCACTAAAAGCATTAGAAAATATTTCTCATATTAAAAGAGTTCATGTTTCTACTTATCAATCGGCTAGTGGTGCCGGAGCAATGGGTATGGCAGAATTAGAGCAGCAAGTAAAAGAGTTTGCAGCTAACAAAGATTTAACTGTTGAGAAATTTGCGCATCAATTACTTTTCAATGTTATTCCTCATATTGATGTGTTTACCGACAATGGTTACACCAAAGAGGAAATGAAAATGTATAATGAAACTAAAAAAATTATGCATTCCGATATTGAAGTAAGTGCAACAACTGTTAGAGTTCCTGTTATGAGAGCTCACTCAGAATCTGTATGGGCAGAAACTGAAAGACCAGTATCTCCGGAGGAATACAGGGCAGAGTGTGAAAAAACAAAAGGCATTACAGTAATTGATACTCCTACCGAGAAACAATACCCAATGCCATTTAATCTTGCTGGTGAAGATGATGTTTTCGTTGGTAGAATTCGTAAAGACTTATCAAATCCTAACGGAATTACCTTTTGGTGTGTTAGTGATCAAATTAAAAAAGGTGCTGCATTAAATGCTGTTCAAATTGCAGAATACATGATTGAACAAAAGCTTGTTTAATAAACAGGAATTATTAGTTAAAAGTCATATTACAAAAAAAGGCTACCAATGGTAGCCTTTTTTTTTATTCAATATCATCATTATCCTCAAAAGAAATATTTGGGTACAGAAAATCATTATATGGAAAACGTGCCGTATGTATCTTTCTGACTTCATTATATATCAACTCCTTAAAATCGTTCAGATTATCTTTATTTTTAGCTGATATAAATACAGTATCTAAGTCTTTGGCCATCCAGGTTTTCTTCAGGTCTTCCAGCGAATAGTTTTCTTGCAGAATTGGAGTAAGATCATCGGCATCTTTAGGTATATAATGAAAAGCATCAATCTTATTAAATACCATTACCATCTTTTTCTCCGTATTGTCAATCTCTTGTAAAGTTTGATTCACAATTTCTATTTGTTGTTCAAAGCCTGAATGTGAAATATCTACAACATGAACTAAGATATCTGCTTCACGAACCTCATCTAATGTTGACTTAAAAGAATCTACAAGATGGTGAGGTAATTTCCTTATAAATCCCACTGTATCAGCAACTAAAAATGGAAGATTACTAATGACAACCTTACGAACTGTTGTATCCAGAGTTGCAAACAACTTATTTTCCGCTAACACACTGGATTTACTCAAAGTATTCATCAAAGTAGATTTACCCACGTTGGTATAACCGACAAGTGCCACGCGCACCATCTTCCCTCGATTCTTTCTTTGAGTTGTTTTTTGTTTATCAATCTTTTCGAGATCTTGCTTTAACTTGGTTATTTTATCTCTGATGATCCTTCTGTCTGTTTCAATTTCTTTCTCCCCGGGACCACGCATACCAATTCCTCCTCGCTGACGTTCAAGGTGTGTCCACATCCTTGTCAACCTTGGTAATAAATACTGATATTGAGCTAACTCTACCTGCGTTTTTGCAGCTGCTGTTTTTGCATTTTTAGCAAAAATATCTAATATTAAATTAGTTCTGTCGAGTATGCGCACTTTCAATACGCGCTCGAGGTTTCTTAATTGGGAAGGACTTAGTTCATCATCAAATATCACAGAATGAACCTCATGAACCTTAACCCCTTCTAAAACTTCATCTAATTTTCCACTACCTACATAATACTTATTATCTGGCATTGGTAAATTTTGAGTATACCTTGCCACTGGAATAGCCCCGGCTGTTTCAGCTAAAAAGGCTAACTCATCTAAATATTCATTTAGTAATGGCTCTGTAATACCTGGCGTTTTAATTCCGACCAATATTACCTTCTCTAGTTCTTTCTTTGTTGATATTTGTTCTATCATTTATAATAATTAAGCGCACAAAGATACAAAAAAAGGGGCACCTAAAAAGATGCCCCTTAATATGATAACATAAATTTGTTACTGCAATACAAAGTTGATAGGTACAGTATATGATACCTTTACAGCTTTACCACGTTGTTTACCTGGTTTCCATTTAGGCATTGATTGTACCACTCGGATAGCCTCTTTGTCTAAGTTAGGATCCACACCACGTGCAACTTTTACTTGCTCAACAGCACCAGTTGTACTTACAACAAACTGAACGTAAACACGTCCTTGAATACCATTTTCCTGTGCAATTACAGGATATTTTACAGACTGAGCAATAAATTTTCTCAATTCTGTATCCCCACCTGGGAATTGTGGCATTTCTTCTACGATAAAAAATACAGGAGCATCATCAGTCTCTTCTTCTTCCAAAGCTACTTCAAACTCAACCTCAGTATCTTCATCAATCTCAGTATCTTCAATATCAAGCTCTTCTTCAAGCTCAACATCATCATCCACAATGTTCAACACATCTGTAACTTGTGGTGGTGGCGGTGGTGGTGGCGGTTTCACTTCTTCCTGTCTGGTGATAGGAACAATTTCCTCCTCAGCCTCTACGTCTTCAACCATTTGAAACTGATCACTGCTAACATCTGTAGTTGACCATTCAAAAGCAGCAAAAACAAGAGCCAAAACCACTACTAAACCGATCTGCATGAAAACCCTTTTCTTGTTTTCCAGATCTGCCTTTGGCGACTTTTTTACTTCCATAATAAAATTAATTTTGATGCCTAAAGTTAGCCATTAAAAAATGACTTATCAATTTATTTACTTGTAATAATGCTTAAATAAAATTTGAGTGCATAAAAATAGAACTTTATTATAAAAAACGAATGTATTTGAACTTTTTTTTCAATTTTAACGTTCATTTAGATTGATTTTATGAAAGGAAAATAATGCTATATGTTATGGAACAGAAATTAAATAATTATTATCTGAATAAAATCTTCGATATATTAAAAAATAATTTAAATTTGCATCGCAAAAAATAATTGGGGGATTAGCTCAGTTGGCTAGAGCGTTTGACTGGCAGTCAAAAGGTCAGCGGTTCGATTCCGCTATTCTCCACATTGAAAATAAAGGCGTTCGGAGGCTTCCACTCTGGGCGCTTTTTTGTTGATACATACCAGATACATACAAAATCATATATAATAGGAAGAGAAAGGCATAAAAAAACCACCTCGTAAGAAGTGGTTTTTAAAAGAAATCCGAAATTGATTTTGTTTAAGCAACAGTAACTGAACCAACATAAGCACTGTTTGAAACCTCTTTCCCGTCTTCTGAGATAAAACCAATAAAAACCTCAACTGTATCACCTGAAAAATCTGCAGGGACAGTGATACTGTCGGAAGTATTGCTTCTTCCTGCTCCAGCTGTTTCATAGGCCGCTACTCCTTTAGATGCATTGTGTACAACCAACAGTGCTTTATCGGTTGCGAGTGCATTGCCATTCCCGGTGTTATTGTCCCAAGTAAAACTCACTTCGCCTGGACTAGATGAAGTTGCTGCTGGATTTAATACTCCGGTTAAATTACCTCTACTTACCAATGCATTAGCATAGTCAATAGTGTAATCTGGATATGTTCCCGTTATTGCATTTTTAAGGTTGTAAGACATGGCACTATTAAACTGTGTCATCTTTGTAGCGTATAACTTATACCCTACTCTTACAAAATCGGTCATTGGTTGTAAAAACTTTAAGACAGTTGAGAACTTTGTTCGTTGGTCAACCTGACCCTCAGTTTGTGGATTGGCTACACTTGCAGGTTTTACTCTCATGTAATCAATTCCTTTCCAGTTTCCACCGATAACGTTTCCTACCTTACCGCTGAAACCTCCTAAGATACCCTGATTAATCTTTCCCATTATTAAAATATTTAAATGAAACAATCTTTCTTTTGCTTGGACTTGACACGGACTTGGTACGGTATTATCCTAGCTTTTCAGGGAATGTATATCAATAACTGTACAGTCGTATGGTTTCAGATTCTTATGCGTTTCAATGCATCGAAATACTTTGTCACAAATTCAATCTGACAGTCGAAGTGTAGGGGTGGCTTATTTGAATGCGTAAACAACTAATAAAACGGAAGGGATGAAACACACAAAAGGAAACGGAATAAATAGCGCAGCGGTTTATGCCGTAGTCTTTTGGGAGTGGAATTCCTGACTTTAAATTTGTTTTAGCAATCAATTAAGACTTGGGTAATCATAATTCAATAGCTTAATAATAGATGTCAGAATAAAATTTGTCGATTATTGTGTTAGAAATGGCGTGTGTTAAGGTAAAACAGCCTTGAGCTAGCGTCGGGAAAAGCGAAAAAACGAAATGGAGGAACGGAATGAAGTTTTGTAGCTGTGCGCGCGAGCCGACTGCGAGTGGAGCAAGGGTGGTGGATGCAAAAGCCCGAAGAATGAGGGTTGCAGACAGCTACCGTTTACGGCAGGGCTGGCGTGATTTTTTGCTGTTGCGAGGGAAAAGACAAGGGTAGCGATTGAAAGAAACGGAATGGGTGTGATGAAAAATGGAATGAAATAATTTTGGCATCAATGTGCGGTAGCTAGTTTTGAGGGTAGCTTGTTGCCAAATTGTGGAATGGAATTGCGCGAAGATTAATGGAGTGGAGAGAATGAGTTACTCTTGTGCGGGGTGCTGAAAGTGGCTGAATTGAAAGATTGAGGAACGAGAGAAAGAAATGAAGCGACTGCAGGCACAGGCCAACCTGCAAAAAGCATGACAGCCCGGTCAGCCCGAAGCGACCCGCAGGCGAGCCTAACATTATGCAGCGATAGCCCCCAATAAAAAAACGTGAGGAACGAACACCTTATTGGGTTTGGGGGATAGAGTAGCTGCTAGTGAGGAGGAAGAGAGTGTGTGTGTAGCAAAACAAGTGAACGGCATTTTGTGAGCACCTACCGGAGCGCAAGCAAAATGGTAAGTGAGCGTTACAGGCAAGGGCAGCAATAACAATTAAAAATCAAACAAATAATTGCTGCTTGTTTACCCTTGCCGGTATGTTTTGCGGAACAAAACGGAACGACTGACGAACACCGCTTTACCTGTTTATATCAGGGGGTAGTTGTTACTTCATCAGATGGATGAGACAATAAATATTCAGGTAAATCATTAGTATGACTATCAATAATACCTGTTTTTATCTGTGTATAATGGTCTAAAGAAACTTCTCCAGTGTAACTTAAAGTTGATGTTGAACATTTATTAATTAAATCAGATTTTGAAATGGTGTAATAATCATGGCAGTTAACATATGTATCATCGCTTAGACCATTTTGTTCATCTGGTTTAATGTAGACTAAACCTGAAAAATCTAGGCTATAGTTTTCAAAATGCTTTATCTTTTTCTCAAGCTGAGTTGTGCACAAAGCTAGGTAGTTATCTTCATCCTCAATGCCAACTATTATAAAATAATGAGGAATGTCGGTAGATATTAATTCAGGAGCTTCAAACTTATATATGGTACCTACTTGTAAGGTAGAATTTATAACATATTCAGGAGGGACAACAACCATTATTCAGATAAATAATTTTGAAGAGAATTATGCTCCCGATAAACACTTTTAGAAATTTCACTGCGGCTATCATCGTGAGAATAGCTTTTCTCACCAGATGGAGAATTAAAGAAATCTTCTATAACAATACCATAACTATTTGGAGTATTATGGTCTTCTAAGTCATCCTTATACCTTAGCCATTCAGGAAACTTATGAGACAAATCACGCAAACTAAATTGGTCTAATTCACCAAAGCTTGACCAAACCTCTTCAAATATTTCGATATCAGAACTAGAGAAGTAACGAGCATCAAACTCTCCTTCTGCAGTAATTTCATAACCTGCTACCCGAAAAATATCCGGAAGAGAAAACTTGGTAAAGTCCATTGTTAATGACGGAACAGGGCCGTGAGGCAATGCATTATAAGCATCTTTCAATACAAGACGCCCATACTTATTTAAGTGCATACGGTCAGCTAACCATAACAACTTCATCAATTTTAAACGATTAATCGTATTATCAGAAGACTTTAAAGCAAAAAATAATATTGCGTTTATAATTTTCTTCTCACGTATGCTCATACATTATCAACTTGAATAATTAAGATATGACAAAGGTAGTAAAAATAAAAATACGAATATCATTACATCTGAATGTCAATAAGTAAACTGTAAGTTTATAAAAAAACAGACAGTAATTGATTGATAAATTAAAGTGAAATTTACTTAAAAGTGTAATCCAAAATTTCCTTCATAGCAAGAGTAAATTTAGATTCGAAGATTAACTTTTGAAGCTCGATAAATTTAATCTTAATCCGGATATTTCCTTCTTTATCCTTATAGTGAGCATCTGTACGTTGATTACGAGCATCATTTACTTTTGTGAAATAAAATGATGCATAAGGGAAAACACTTTGGATAGAAGATATATTGCCCCCGTAGTTATCGCTCAGGGTAATAGTAGAAGTACCCTGATGATTTAATAGGTTGACAATTTGATTAAAGACTATCTCATTAAAAATATTTAATGCCATTAAAGATTTGGAAGGGTCAAATTCCATGGACTTATGAAATACACTAAAGTTATATCTCATTTCCTTATATTCAGAAATAACTTGCCAATTTGATTTATTAAAAAAGTCATTTTCATCAATGATAGCATACTTAGTTTTCAAAGTGGTTTTGACATAACTTGATTTTGTGTTCTTTATTATATCATTAACAAAATTATTAGTGTCAGGAGCTATAGATGGATAGCTAAACGTAGTCATAAAATAATGATATGCTGCCTGAAGGGCAATCATATTATCCCTATTTTTTAAGGCATTTTTTAGAACTCGTTGCTTAGCTGATTTTGACGATGTATACCTTGATTGAAGGTTTAGCAACTTTCGGTTAACAAAATGAAATTTGCTTGCTTCAATGCTTTTTATGAGTTCTATCTCGTTGTTGGCCTCTAGCCAATCCAATAAAAAATACTGAATTAACCAAAATGAATTATTTTGTTCAAAGTGCTTATCAAATAGAGACTCATCAAATGGGATATGGTTAAAATCTCTATATATGACAGCAATAATATGTTGAAATAAAAGACTATCACTATTAATTAGCTCTGTCATTTTAGCTTTTACATGTTCATCATTTTTGAAAAATTTTGACAAATAAAAGAGAACTGCATCAATGTGGGGATACAAGTGTTCTATTTGATTTAATAAAGCAGTTTTAATTTCTTCATCTTTATTCAGCTTATAAAGAGAGAAACGGATAATGGTCTTATTTAAGAACTCCTCATTGTCAGGATTACTAAAGCAACGAAGAAATTGTTTCTTCTGTTGATTATGGGTTGAAGACTTCAGTTTTTTTCCTTCCTTTTGATACTCATTAGCAATGTTTGAAAATTTTACATGCTGTACACTAAGCTCCTTTTTTATGTTTTCAACTTTTCGGGTACCAATTTTACTAGACTGAGGGATTAAACCATAATCTCGTGTAAGTAAATCCAGATATGCAATTGCTTTCTTACCTTCTATTTCATTTTTTGTTAGAATTCTTATATCATCAACATATCTCAGATACTTAACATCTAACCTCTTCGTTATAGTAATCTTTTTATCAACAGGAGTAAGATAAATGTCTGCTAATATTGATGAGGCCAATGGACCTTGAGGAATGCCGTGTCCTGTAAAGATATTATTGCGATGCTTGTCAATTGACCAACTAGCAAGGCACCTCCGTAGTAATTCGCAAATTTCATCTTCTACTTCAGATTCTTTTAGAAGTGTTATTAAAACCTCGTGACTTATTGTATCAAAAAAAGAAGCGATGTCAAAGTCAGTAAAATAGACATATCCTTCATTGAAGTATGATTCAGTAACTTTGTTATAATGCTTCCATTGGTCTTTCCATTTAGCCATAAAAAAGATACTGCCATCTTCGTCAGACTTACGATAAGCATTACCGAATAATGTATTTTTAGCCCGAAGCAGGTACAATTCATCATACACAACATCTGCTATTACATTAACTAAGGCTTGATAAACAAGCAAATCAAAAAATTCTAATAAGGTAAGAGGTCTTACTAGATTATTCTTTTTAGGAACATGAATTTTAGTACCATTGGAAGGCTCATATATTCCTTCCTTAATATTGTGAATTAATAAATTAATACTTTCTTCTAGAAAGAACCCAAAATATTCTATATCTGGCCTATAAAGGTTTTTATAGAGAGTAAAACCATCAACTGTTTGCAATCGTTTATAAGCTAGATAAAAGTTGTCGTATGTTAAGAATTTAGCGTATTGAATTCCCATAATATTACTTTACAAAAACCACATGTTTGTTTTACCGAATTCGGGGATGTCTTCACTTTCGAAATAGGGATACATCTTGGCAACCATTTCGGGGTATTTGACAGTGACTGGGAGGTTTTGTTGTTTGACTGATTTCCAGTACATACGGCTGAATTGATAGATTTGGTCTATCATATCTTTAATGGCAAGCTTATCATTTAGCAATTCTGACTTTGTACACTGAAAGCCTAACTTAATTGGGAAATGGTAGCTTTCTATATCATCGGCACCTGCATTGCGATACCTTGTGTTGTTGAATAGTAAATATTGGTTTCTGCCAATATCCAGTATTGTTCCGCTATACGGTATTAGTCCATCAAAACTGGTATCAAACGCGATGTAATCTTTTGAAGTGGTTTTATTTATATTAATAATGTAGATTGGAATATCCTTGTAGCCTAAATTAAAGAGGGCGTCTTTAATCGGCTTTATTTCTTCTTTGCTCATGGCCTTATAGAAGTGTATAACCAGGCGTTCAATATTGGTATTCTTCTTAAGGTATTCCTGTATGTAAATCTTAATTTTAGCACCCAAAAGAAATGAATCACTTTTTGAGGTGCAGCTAAATTCCTGAAACTCTCCGTTGTTTGAAAAGCTAAAAGCACTACCTATGTATTGGATGCCAAACTCCTGAGATTTAAATGCACCTACTCCAACTACTAATTCGTTTTTAACCGGGCTATCTAAACGCCAAGGAATACCGCCCACTTTAGCTAGAATTGCAGCTGCTATATTAGCGTAGTAATATGATTTGAATTTTTTCTCAAAAATGCGTTCGCGATAAATTGCTTGCGAAGTAATGTGGTGTTTAAGTAGGGTTTCTTTAACCTTGTAGTAAATCTTTTTCTTTTCGGTATCTTCCTCATCTTTATTGTACGGACTAATATAAATAGCAACGTATTGATGCTTTTCAATATCAATATCCGTGTTGTCGATGAAGTTATGTACAGCTTCGTATGGGTTTGACTTATCTTCAAAGGCAATGGAGTGTTCTTTATCCAAATCAAAACCTATTCTGATATAATCATACAAAGAAGTGCCATATAGGTCTGTCATCATTTGGCCATTGGGCTTTTTGTACAGCTTTTTCATATACATGAATAGCTGGTTGGCATGGTCTTTATCGTCTTTGTGATAAATAACAATGAATTTTACATTGGTATTTTCTGGTAGTTTATATGGTCCATGCTCCTTTAGGTTTTCTTTTGGCGTAAATACCTGCACTTTGTTTTCTAAACCTAGTTGGATAAAATTACTCTCTAAACGAGTGGAGTGAATACACCTATTAGGAACATCAATTAAGTCGGTAGATTTTAGATTTATGAGCTGCTTGAACTCATCATTATCAAAGTATTTTAAGATGAAATTATTAAGTCGAGGTAGTAGGTCTTTATAGCGATTGGCAAAGGGATTAGTAGAGTTTGAAATTTTGTAATGAGTCTCCAAGTCTTTATTTACAATGGGATAAACTTCTTGATGATTGTACTCGGCTTCTTCCGGTAAATCATCCATGTGATATAGTTCACCTTTATACAGTACCCTTGAAAAAGTCTCCTTACTGAATTCCCAAAGGTCATTTATACTATTATTTAATATTCGACTGATGCCATTGTGATAAATAACCAACTCCGGTTTATTTGTAATGTTTGCCATCTGAACACGAATACCAAATACCCGATATGCTTTGTAAAGCTCGGTTGATTTATCTACTTCATGAATCCAGACTTGGATATCATTGATAAAATTAGGGTTGACTATATCTACCTTATCCTTGAAGTATTGACGTATTAAGTGAGAATAATAATGCTTGGCAAATCTTACACTACGCGTTAAATCTATTTCGGCATGAAAATCGGCATTGTCAGAAATGGTAAAATTGGTGTATAAATGGTTTAGCTCTGAATTATTTTGCGTTTGTTCCTTTAGTTCAATAGGTGCTTCATGCAATGACAAGCAACTAAAGCCTGATTGTTGCTCTTTAAAAAATGAGCATGAAATAGGCTTTTGTGCGTGATTGAAATTGAGAATATTTAGGATTAGAGCTTGTTCTTGCATAGATAATAAATGAAATTACTAAACTATAAACTTACCTTATTTTTTGATACAAAAAGCTTTAATGCTTTTTGTATATTATCCAAAAACATAATCAAATCGTTATGATACTTTACGCTTGAAGAATGTTTCACTTCCAATAAACGAATGGTTTCTTTACCTTTCTTAAATCTAGGCTTAGTATAGTCGATATTATAAGAATTTAACGTTGGAGCAAAAAGGTCAATAATATAATCCCTAATGGTCTTGTCTTCGTCCGGGTGATTTTTCACTCCTAACCGATAACTAATTTTATAATTACCATTAGAAAACAAAATATCAATGTAAGGCTCAAATTTATACTTGTTGCTATTATAAATAACTTCTAGGTTCTCTCCTCCAAAATAAAATGCAAGTAGGTTTTCCCTTGGATTTGGAACAACCCCAGTTCCAGCTGAGAAACGTTCTTTGTTATCATTGAAAAAACCAACCCATGACCACCAACCCCATTTTGAGATTAGAGTATCTTTATAGTCCTCATATTCCGCTTTATCCTTTTGGTATTGGACATGTAAATTATTCAGATAAAGGTAATAGTCAATAAAGATGTTGTTCGTGATGGATGACCTTTCATTACAGTCCAAAACCTTTAATAAATCAAGTAAAGTAAATGGGTGATAACCATTTTCAATTTCGTGGGTAAAATCAGATTGAAATCCAGTTTTTAAGTAAATTGGCACAATTGTATCATAATTGAGTTTCTTAATCCGATTTAAGTATACTTCTAATTGATTAGAATGACTTGAAGTTGCGACCTTATCCTCTATGATTATGCCAATTTTCTTTCCCTTTAAGTGGAGCTCAATAAAAATATCAATCTTATAAAATTGCTGTTTTATTACCATGCTATCTATAGTTGATAGCTTTATTTTTTTGGTATTTAATAATGCTTGCAACAGAGATTGTCCAATTTGATGCAAGGCATTATCTGTTTCTTTATACGTCGACTCTGCCCATATTAGTAGCCATACTAAAATAGCATCTTGACTAAGTTCACTAGTGGCGAAATTAAATATGTTAGGTTTAGATATCATCTATTTATTTTATTTAGGATGTAGGATTTGTAGGATTCAGAGGAAAGGTTTCCGCTATTTCCTACATTTCCTCGTTACTCTATTTTTATTTTATACCATTAATTTCTCCAACTCATCTTTCGTCTTCCTCCAACCTGGAGAAAGTTTATCTAATAACTCATAAAATGCAGTGCTGTGATTAAGGTGTACCATGTGGCACAACTCGTGTATTATCACATATTCAATGCATTTTTTAGGTGCTTTTATTAATTCAATATTTAATAGGATTTCTCCTTTTTGACTGCAGCTTCCCCAACGTTTATCCATCCACCTGTATTTTAGTGTTGGTGTAATATCCGAAAGTTCTTTTGCAATAGGCGAAAGCTCTTGAAACAGGTTATTAAAATGAAGGTCTGCTTTTGATTTAAACCATGCTTTTAATAGTTTCTCAATTCGCTGCTTATCCTCTTTGTCTTTACAGTAAACTGAAATATTACCACCATGCAGTTTTACTGAATCTTTTTCAGCTTCAGCTAACTTTAGTCGATATTGCTTACCTAAATACAAATGAGTTTCGCCACTAATAAATTTGCGAGGTGGAGTAATTGGATGAAAAGACAAAAAGAAATCCTGTTGACGCAATACCCATGCAGCTTTGCTATGTACCTTTTCCGTAACCTTATCCATGCTCGTGCCTGTTGGGGCAATTACATGAACCGATTTATCGGGATATACTTTAATGCCTAAGGTTTTACGCTCAGCAAAAGCTAAAGAATATTCAATGGTCGAATTGCCGTATTTGATTTGTTCTTTTAGCATCTTACTTGTATTTGTGTATCGCAATTTTTAAGCATTCTTCAATTAAATGGTCGATGTCATCCCAATTTGTATCAATATCAAACTTTTGTAACAGGTCGTAAATGGCATCACTTAACTCAATGTTTATTTTTCCTGTGATATCAACATTCTTATGGAAGTCAACAATCTTTTTATCATTAAGGTAGATATGGTCTTTTACTGTCTTATCTATTACAAGCCCCATTTCAATATGAAACTTAGTTTTTAACAGCTCCACATCTTTGTAAACCGATTTACTATAATTGTAAAACGCTAAAGCTACTTCGTTATCTGCTAGTTCTTCCGGTGCATCATCTCGGTTGCCTTCGAAGAAATCTTTATCAAACTGCTTTGCTCGCTTTAAATATTCTGCTTCATCAATGCGTTTTTGGTGGTAATCTTCGATGGTTTGACGAATTAAGTCGGCAAACTTGGTATAGAAGATTGGGTCGTCCTGCATTTTTACATTAATAGCCTTTATGGTTCGGCTGGCAATGTGGTCGGCTTGTGCTGCCTTTCCTACAATCTTTTCAACTTCGGCTTCCCGTTCTTCTTTATTGAAGATGTCTACCAAATCGGTAATTTTTAGAATCTCTCCATCGGTTGAAAGATGCTTATTGATAAGCTTCTGAACTTGTGGTTCATATTCTTTATAGGAAATGTCATCGTTATAACGACGTTTTACATCCACACGAAGTTTTAAGAAAAACTTAGCATCATCCTTATAGGTGTTGATTTTATCTTCTTCGGTATTGTTGACAAAATCGACCGATGATAAAGCCAGTTTAAGCATTCGGGCAAAGACTGATAATTTTTCGTAGAACTTATTTCTAAGGTCTTCGGCTGAAAGCAACTCTTCGTATGCTGTTGGTTCCAGGTTCTTGCCTTGTAAACTTTTAAAAATATCCCAAAGCTCAGCATGTGCCTGAGGTAGCTTCTTTATTTCTTCGTTAATATTGGTTAGCGTACCTTCTAAATCTTCCTTGTCGAACCCTTCTAAACCGGAATAGGTATCTAAAGCATTGTCTAAGTTTTCGAGGTTGCCGTAATAGTCAACAATGTAGCCGTAATCTTTACCGGGGTATACTCGGTTTACTCTTGCTACTGCTTGCAGTAGTGTATGTTCTTTTAGACTACGGCACAGATATAATACGGTATTGTTTGGTGCATCAAAACCCGTAAGGAGTTTTGCAACCACAATTAGTATTTCAGGTACATCACGATTTTTAAACTGGTTGATGATGCTTTTCTCAAAGGTTTTCAGGTCGCCATATTTGTCTTCCATGGCGCTGAAATAGGCATCTTCCCGTTGTTTTTCTTCATTTTCGTTATAAAAAGAATCTTCAATACCCTCTCTTTGGTCGGTTCGTGTTACTACAACCGCTGAAGAAACTTTTCCAATGGTTTTAAGATATTCATGATATAATAAAGCTGTTTTTATTGTGGGAGCTACCAATTGAGCTTTTGGTTTATAGTACTCGCTATTGGACTGAAAGAAGTCGGTATAGTGCTTGCTAATATCCCAAGCACGAGCATATACTATCTGGTCTGCTTTGTTAAGTTCATTGACTGTATTAAACTTTCTTTTTAGAGCTGCCTTACCATAATCAGGAAGTGGCTCCGAAATCATATCAAAGAAGTTATTAAGCGGTTTTTCGTTCAACTCCATTATGTTGTGTCGCCCTTCGTATAACAAAGGAACAACTGCTCCATCTTCAACGGCATCGGTTACAGTATATGCCTTGCCAATGTAGCCGCCAAACTTTTGAGCCGTGCTCTTTTCCTTTTTCATTAAAGGCGTACCTGTAAAGGCCAAGAAACAAGCATTGGGGAATACTCTTTGCATGCTCACACTAAAACTACCGTATTGAGTGCGGTGGCCTTCATCAATAAGAATAAAAATATCCGGTGAAGTAAAAGGCTCTTTACATTGCTTAACTGCTGCCTCAAATTTGTTTATAATGGTTGTGATAATGGCATCGTCATTATCATTAATCAGCTCTGCTAAGTGTGTTCCTGTTTTGGCTTGACGTACTTCTTTCTGACATTTTTTGAAGGTGTCAGAGATTTGGTCGTCCAAATCGATACGGTCGGTAACCAATAGGATTTTAGGATTTCGGATATTCTTATCTGATGCTAAAAGCTGTGCCAGCATCACCATTGTTAATGACTTACCACTACCTTGTGTATGCCAAATAACACCACCTTTTCGCTTTCCTGTATTGTCGAAGCGAGAAACCCTTTTAATGGTTTCGTTTACTGCAAAGTACTGCTGATAACGCGCTACTTTTTTTATGCCATCATCGTACAAGGTAAAGTTGCGAATAAGGTCGAGCATGCGAAGCGGTGCACATAAGCTAAAGAGCAACTCATCTTGCTTGGTCAATGGTCGGTTTTCTTGTTCTAAGCTATCGAAGTAGTTTCGTACATATTTAAACCTATCGGAAAATAGCTTGTCTTTATCTGCTTTGCTTAATGGCTTATTCTTTAATTCGGTTAAAGAACTCCAATAGGTTTTTTCTGCTGCTTTGCTTGGGAATTGTTCTTTCCATTTAGCCCAAAATTCTTTAGGTGTGCCAGTAGTGGCGTAACTGCCTTCGTTGGTGGCTGTGCTTAATAATAGGCTGGAATACACATAAAGTGAACGAATACCATCGGCAGAAAAATTGCGTGCGTGTTGCTCAATAGCCAATTCAACAGGCTTTTTAGTTCCACTTAATGCAGGGCTTTTGCACTCTACAATACAAGTGGGAATACCATTTACAAACAACACTAAATCGGGGCGGTAGGTGTCTGCTCTGCCATCACGTACTACACTGTATTCTTCGGTAACATGGAATACATTGTTTTCTGGATTTTGCCAATCGATGTATTGTAGTGAGTGGCTTTTTTTATCACCATCGATACTTTGCTCAAATGCTTTACCTAAGGTAATTAAATAGTAAAAGGCTGCATTGGCATTCATTACCCCTTCGTGAATAGGCAGTTCCTTAAGTGCCAAAACAGCGGAGCTGATATTGGCATCGGAAAACTCGTACTTTTTACCTTTGCGAGTAAAACTATTTATCTTTTGAAGCTGACTAAACAATACATCCTCAAATAACACTACAGAGTTTTTACCCTTACGCCACTCCATGGCCTGAGCAGGGGTAACGTAGTGGTAGCCCATATTAATGAGCAACTGTAGTGCAGGTATTTGCGATATATGGTCTTCTAAAAATGATGGTGCAGGCATAGGCTTAATTATTTACTTTTACACGTTTTTGACCCGTTAACAACTGTTGCATTAATCCCTTTTTCTGGTCTTGCAATTGTTGCAGGTAAGTTTCCTGTGTTTTTATTTCATTATCTGCTGTGGTTAGTACTTTGGCTATGGCTTGTTGTTCCTCTATTGTTGGAGGACAAAGCACCTTAACTTTTTTGAAATCATTGAATCGACATTGCCAAGTGTCACTTACTAATCCCTGAGAATACCTATAAAAGCGATGCACTACATAATCCAACTTGAAAAGATAACTAAAGAATAATGAGTCAGCATTTTTATTTGGAGTTACAATTGTATATGCAGGACTTACGATACCTTCTAATTTTGATAATGCACTTCTTCCTTGCCACATACGCATTGTATTATAGCCAATATCTCCAACGCAGATTCTTTTGTATTTGGATTTATCCGAATTTGAGGTGTCTTTTTTCACGGAATCATCTTGCGGATAAACACCATTAATACCAACCGATAGCAATGGTAATTCAATATGATTCGTTTCATTTCGTTGTTTAAAATATTCGCCTAACTTCACTTCCTTCCACTCACCACTAAACCCCTTTAACCTTGTTTTACCTGTAAGTAATTGTTGCATTAAACCTTTTTTACGGCTGTTAAGTTGCTCAATAAGTTTTTGGCTTTGCTCAATGGCTTTATCCCATGTAGATAGGATTTTGGCTATTTTTTGTTGTTCGGGGAGTGGGGGTACGACAATTTTTAATGGTTTTAAGAATTCTACATTTATATTCTTTTGAGCACCAGCGGGAGCTAAATAATCAATCCTTCGTTGCTGGGTATGCATATAATAATTAAGAAATTCATTATGGATTTTGCTACCACATTCAATCCCAATTAAACTATCTGGGCAAGCCATGTCGAATTCTAGTATAGAACAATGCCCAATGTTTGCTGCGATTGTAATAAGAATAGTTCCTTTTTTAAAAAGTACGCTTACTTTAAGTCCTTCTTCATTTAATGTTTGTGTATAGGTATTTACTCTGCCTTTTGAATTTGTAACATCACCAGTTTGTACAAATGGAATTTGACCATTATAGTATTTAGGGTCATTACGTGGCCTTGGACTAAATCGCCCTCTTTTTAAAGTCGTAACTTCACCAAGAAGTCCCACATTCCAATCCTCAGGAATCCAACCAATTTTAGTCTTTTTATAACCTTCTTTTATTTCAGTAACTGCTTCCATGGGTTAGTCTAATTTGAAGATTTGTTTAAACTGCTTAAAAACTTCTTGAGGTGGTATCTGTACACCCATGTTTCTAAGGATAGCTTTATCCGGCAATTGTCCTGCTATCATATTGGCTGCAGCTTGTAAGTCTGCTTTTACATTGTCGGGTGTGTCCACTGTTTCATCCGGAGATAATAACATGGTCAACCGAAAAATGTCTGCTTTGTGCTTTTTAATGTGTTTGTCGCATTCGGCATGGCCTGCAGCTTTGCGCTCGCTCCAATCTAAAAAAGCTTTTGCTTTAAGGGCAATTAAGGCTTTGGGATTGGCCAGATGTACATCGTTTTGCAGCTCGCTTTGCTCAATGGTTAAAGAATAATAATCTTCGTCCATTAATATGGCAGAAAGACTGGATAAGTCAGCTTCAGTGGGTATGGGTGTTAAATGTGTACCCTCATCTAAGTCCAGAATATCAGGATTTTTAGAAAACAGCTCAATCTGATATGGAAAATTATCTTTTTCGGGTTTTATAAAACGGTAGTATTGTCGTTTATCACCGCCTTTTTCTTTCTGTTCGTAGTTGCCCTCCTTAATAAATTCCCAGAAAGCTGTGACAAACTCTTTATCTAAAGCCTCTACAATAAGGATAATATCAATATCCTTTGTTGCTCTAGGTGTGAACCCAGCATCTTCCATTTGTATATCCAAGGCCGTTCCGCCGATAATGATGTACTTATCAGCGTGGTCTTTAAAATATTCTTTAAATGTATCTATTCCTCTAACCATATAAATTTCTTTTCTATTTGTTCCAAGGCCTCTTCAATACGTTCATCTTCATCGTTTGCAAAGCAGAGATATAATGATATGGGGTCTGTGTTATTTCCCAGCCACCTGAATTTACCATTTAGCAAAGCTGGGTCGTATTTCCATATTTCAGTAGCAAATTCTCCTTCACTTCTGTTTTCCTGTGGCCATTGGTTTGTTTTTTTGTAAGCCTGATAAGTTGCTTTATCAAGTGCCAAAAAATGTTGGAATCCCGGGTTAATATCTGTAAAAGCTGTTAATGCATTTGTGTTTGTATTTATCCACTTGTCATGCGGAGGCCTTTCATCAGTAAACACAGTTTTTAATACCGGATGAATACCCAGATGACGTTCTTTAATACTGTTCCAGGTGTCTTGTTTGCTTTGATTAAAAGTCAAGCTTTTGGGCCTTCCTGTATGAATTGTGCAAATATTCAGGTTCGCCAGATTGTCTGCAGCACGTGTTATGGCCATTGCATTTGTCTCAAAGAGATTAGCAATTTCATTAAACGGAACCTCTTCAATTTGCTTATCTTCATTATTACTCAACAGCCAGTAAACGGTAAGCAATTGAGCCATTGGTGTAAAACAGCTATCCTCATTTGTTTTAACCTGTTTTACTTCGGTGAACGCCATCATAAGCTCTGGAATAAACAATTGTTTGAACGGAACAATAAAATTTATTCGTTGCTGCACCAATCTTTTGCGTTTAAATGCTTCTATGTATTCGAACACAAGAATAACCGGCAGATTAATAATTTCCCGAATACTCTCCATGTGTTTGTGCATTTGTCCAATGGTCGGTTGGTCTTCCTGATATTTCAAGCGAGCCAATACAACTTCAGCACCCATCAACCACGCTGTATTCAACTGATAGTTTGCAGTTAAGTATAACGGCAGTTTTTTTTCTAAATGAGTTTTGTGCTCATCTATGTGAAATTCAAGACCTATTTCCTGCTCGATATATTCGTTTAGTTCGTTCATAATAACATCTTGTATGAATACTAACAAAGCTTGTGTTATAATGCAAATATAATGTTATTTTACTCTTATTTAATTCAAACAGCCTATAAAATAACAGTAGCAGCTAAGCTAAAAAGTTCATGTTCCTTGTTTCTAACATATCCCAATTGGTTTGTTAGCATTTGAGTTTTTCCGATTAAAAAAGCATTACAATTCCAATGATGATGACCAAAAATCCAAGCTTCAGGCTGATGTTCTTCAATCAAAGAAAATAGCTCTGTTGCAAAAGCATCATTCAGGATATCGCCTTTGTACATATCCGGATAATTCAAGAAGGTAGGTACATGATGGCTACAAACAATCGTTTTGTAAGCTTTTGAATCTTTCAATGCTCCAATTAAAAACTCCAGGCTTTCGTTGTGTAAGCTGTTAAAACTTTCAGCCGTAAAAGCATATTCGCCATTCTTAATCAGGTGAAAATCATTTAACCGCCGTTCAATTATCCATTGGTTTTCTGTTTTTATCTGCGACCATAGCGTTGAAAATATCAATCGAATATCATTAATACTTACTGTGCAATTATTAACAAGACTAATATTTGGCCTGATTTTTATATTCAGAGAACCATGATAATTGCTTAAGTTTTCATGATAATACTCATGATTACCCGGTACCCAATACACTTGTTCAAAATCATTAGCAATTTTATCCCAAAACCAATTAAACTTATCCAGCAATCTGAGTGGCAAAATATCACCTGCCAACAATAAAACATTGGCCTTTGGCACTATGAAATTATCCTTTAAAAACTGTTCATTTTCCGGAAATTCCAGATGCAGGTCAGAGCAATATTGTATACTTATGTTACCCATTTAGTATCCTAACTCTTTTAAGTATGCAGCCATTTCCTTTTCAACAGCAGTCATTTCTGTTTTTATGGTTGCAATTTCCTGTTGTGTGGCTACAATATCGATAGGCTCTTCTTCCTCAAAAGTATCTACATAACGTGGTATGTTTAGGTTGTAGTCATTTTCTGCAATTTCCTCTTTGGTGGCTATGTAAGAATACTTTTCTATGGTTTCCCAATTGTGGTAAGTGTTATAAATTTTCTCAATATCCTCCGGGCGCAAGTAGTTCTGATTTTTACCGTTTTCAAACTCTTTGCTGGCATCAATGAATAGTATATCTGTATTTTCCCCTTTATTTTTATCAAAAATTAAAATACAAGCAGGAATACCCGTTCCAAAGAATAGGTTAGCAGGTAAACCAATAACTGCTTTTAGTTTGTTTTCTTCTATTAACGCTTTGCGAATAGTACCTTCGGAACTACCACGGAATAATACACCATGTGGCAATACTACACCTGCACGTCCATGTTCGTTTAAGGATTCTACCATGTGGGATATAAAAGCGTAATCGCCTTTGCTCTTTGGCGGCACACCACGCCAAAAACGTCCGTACTGGTCGCTTGATGCATTGTCGGCACCCCATTTATCTAATGAGAAAGGTGGATTAGCAACAACAATGTCAAACTTTTTTAAATGGTCGTTTTCTTTGTGTAATGGGTTATTTAAGGTGTCGCCCCATTCAATAGTAGCATTATCGCGCCCATGTAGAAACATATTCATACGAGCAAGTGCCCAGGTACTTCCGTTTACTTCCTGTCCACTTAACGAAAAGTTGGTACTACCAACTTCTTTTGCGGCTTTTAATAGCAATGAGCCAGAGCCACAAGTGGGGTCGTAGATGCGGTCTTCTTCTTTGGGTTCAACCAATTTAGCTAATAAGGTTGATACTCCTGCAGGGGTGTAGAATTCACCTGCTTTTTTACCGGCATCGGAAGCAAAGTTTGCAATCAGGTATTCGTAAGAATCACCAATAATATCGTTATCGTCCAAATTTGAAGGGCGTAGGTCTAATGCCGCAAAGTCATTTAGTAAGTCTTTTAACCTGCGGTTTCGGTCTTTTGTTTGACCTAAGTGAGCCTCTGAGTTAAAATCAATATTACGGAACACTTTATCAAGCTTTGCTCTGTTTTCTTCCTCAATATTCTCTAAGGCAACATTAATCAACTCACCTAAATTATCTGCATTGCGTTGCTCGTATAAGAAATCAAAAGAGCTTTCCTCAGGCATTTTAAAACGCTCGTGTTTTAGAGCTCGTTCAATACGAACAGAATCACCTTTGTATTTTTCTTTGTACTCTTCCTTTTTCTCTTTGTGTACATCGGAGATGAACTTTACAAAGAGCATCGTTAAGATGTAATCTTTATAACCTGCCGGGTCAAGTGTTCCTCTAAAGGTATCGCACGCTTTCCAAACAGTAGTATTAATTGTTGATTGAGATAATTTATTGCTCATATTGTTAGTCTTTTATTTTTCATATATAGAAAAAGAGAAGCGGCGAACCGCTCTCTTTTAATTTCCAGTTTATGCAGCTTTAATCTTACATGACCAGTTTGGGAAATTATCGCCTTTATGTCGATTGTTCTCCCATTGTAAAGGTTGTAAGTTGCTTAATTGGTCTGAACCTCCTTTTGCTTTTGGTTTGATATGGTCAATTTCCCAACCGTTTTGAGAGTTAGTGTTACCATATTGCACCTTTTTAATCCATGCACCGCATGAATCTTTTCGCGTTACATTCGGGTCGTAACCTGGAACAACTGTACCTTTTCTCCATACTGCGTCAATATCTGATTGACTAAAACTTTCGTTTAAAACATTTCTATTAATCATGTTAAAATCCTATTTATTTTTATGCTCCTGATATTTTAAAGGATTAAGGAGCTTTAGCCTGGTCAAGTACTTTTCTTTTTGAAAAGTCGTGATTTTGGCGTATTTTTGTTTTTGCGAAACGGTGTGTTGAATCAGTCGGGTGATAAGCCCCTGAGACTACAATACGCCAAAAGAAGTCTTAATAAGTGACCACTTTATTAAGGCTTTTTTGTTTATCAGCCATCTGTTTTATTGTCATTAATAATCATATTTAGTAAGCCTGTTTTCAAGGCTTTTTTCTTTTCTAATAGTTGTGTTGCCAGTTCTACATCCTTATCAAGTAGCTTAGACATATCAATAATTTGTCTCTGCTTTTCGATGGGTGGTATATATATACTCAGCTGCCCCAATTCTTTTTTCTGAATTGAGGGAATAGATGTACCACCGCTTAATGACTTTAGTTTGTGATTGACTTTTTGAGAGTTTAATACATTGGCTAAATACTCACCAATCAGTTTACTCGAATCATTAATCTTGATAATATAAAAAAGGGAAGATGGTATTACTTGGCCATATTCCTCTTTATATGCCCATGCAAATATCCGTTGCCCTTTACCAGTTACTATAATATCATTGGGGCGTAAGATGTATTTTTCAGCATCTTTTATGGCGTCAATGTATGATTCTTTAAACAACGAAGGCTCAAAGAACTCATCAAAATGACTGGAAACCAAGTATTTTATCATACCTTTAGTTTCAGCCTTTTCGTAGGGGCCATAATAAATTTGCGCTATGTCGTTTAATCTATACTTCATGTATTTATTTTCGTACATCGTTTCTAATTCGATGCAAAGATTGAAATAAAAACAATGAAAAACAAATAAAAACAATTAGTACAGCGTTTCTAATTTGTATTTTTGTTGCTATTTACAACAAATAGTTCCCCTAATACATCTTTATTTATTTGAATATGTGCGAGTTGTGTGTTTTCATGGAACATATAAAATTTATTTTCAAAAATTTCATCTCATAGTCATTTTATTTTTATAGGTATTCGATGGAACTCGCTTTTCGGCAATTCTGTCTTAATGAGATATTTGATTAGCTCGTTTCAACTTTTTTTAAGATTCTGGTTTTTGATATGAATTATGTGAGTGATTCAGTAATTTATTCTCCTTAAACTGCCCAATATACTTTTCGGCTGTCTTGTCTTTGATGTCAAGTTCTTTTGCTACAGCTAAATAGCCTTGGCGGTTGAAAGCATTGGGTAGAGCATTATAAAACTTTAGTTTCACACCCTTCAAATCATTATTTGGCAGATTCTGAAAAACAGCGATAGCATGTTTTTCTAATGTGAAAGCTATTTGAATGGCTGTTTTAAAATCTGTTTCGTTACATATTAAAGGATTGGAATAGTCACCATCTTCCAGTATTCGCAAGGTGCGAAGCACCATAGCAATACGAAAGGTGATTAAGCCCAAACGCCTGCTGTTGGCATTAAAATCATTCCCTAATAACATGCGGTTACGTTTATACAAAATATTAAACTGCTCAGTAAATACTTCTCCTTGCTCAGCAGTAAAGCAAAACTGTATTGGCTTTGGTTGGTCGATTAGTATTTGGTGCAAGTCGTAAATTTGGCTTCCTTTCTCTTCAAAGAACTCGGTGTAATTTACCCTTTGATGGGAAACAAAGGGGTTCTTAAAGTCGCTATAATCTTCAAAAGCATAGTAAAGAAATCGGCTAAATAAGCCGTTTTCAACGTCCGGCATCATATTGTGTACTTGTTTTGGCGTACCTGAAAGTGCAATTGCCAAATGTGGGTCTTCAACTTCAATATGTTCATTGTCCTTTCGCCTGAACATGTTTGTGCTTTCGTGATGAAATGCTTTGCGAAGCACATCGCTAAAGTTTCCCCAATCTTGTTTTAAGGTTCCTGCAAGTGTATCTGCTTCCGTTTCGAAAATAATTCCTTTAAAATCATTATCGGATAAAGCCTGAATAAATGCACTTGAACTGCTATTGGCAGGAATGTAGAACATTTTACGCTTTGGCTCCTTGGGTTTCTCAGTTCCCTGACGTTGGTTTTTATTCAGATTGTTATAGTTCTCTAACTCGTATTCGTATTCCTCTTTAGCTCTGTTAGATTGTTCTACCACAGATTTATGAATTTTCATACCAAAGTATTTTGCCCACTTTAGTTTTCCTTTTCCCGAACCTGCAGGAGCGGTAATAAAAGAATATAGGTGCGCCGATACAGGCTCGTCGAAATAAATGCCTTCAATATTGGGTAGACATCCACTTATCACAGATAGAATACCGATTAACAGCACATCTTTCTCTATAGCATCTTTAAACATGTCTGTACTTTCTTTCAATATTTCGGGCAGTTGTCTATATACCTCACTCGGTATTTGTGGCGTATTAAAAGTTACTTCATTGGCTTCTTCTGTGTACTCGCTTTTGATATTAGAGTTAGGTTTGTTTGGTTTATCTATTGTATTACGTGGTGGTATGGTAACTAAACTGATTCCGGCTTGCTGTGCAAGATGGAAAAAGGTTTTTATAGTTACGCCGTGCCCTGTTGCTTTTAAGCACTTATCGAACTGCTTATCACAAACGGCATAGGAATATTCAGAATAAAAACGACTAACGCTATGAAAGTAACTTCGCCCAGACTCTCCAAATTCCTCAGCTAGCGCAAAGCCAATATCACGCCAGTCTGAATAGTTGGCGGTAATATCGGTATGAGTCTCTTCTAATCGTTTAATAATTATTTCAACATCATTAAGCGCAGGGGCTTCCGTATAGCTTTTAATACTTGTATTGGCTATTTTATTTTGTTGTGGTTCTTTGGTTGGCTTATCTTTATTCAACCAGTAATCTATATCGAATTTCTTTTTAACGGTCATCACTATAAGTATTTCGGATTAATAAAAACCTCAGGGTCTGAGGGGAGAAAACAGGCGCGAGAAACATCTTTACCCGATTTATCAACTTTCAGTTGGTACACTTCTTTAATGTAGTTGGCAATAGCGTTAAAAAAGTTTTGGTGTGTTGATTCGGTTATGTCAATGGGTATAATCCATTTTAAGCCATCGCCAGATGGGGAAACAAAAAGCAATTCCGTTTCAAAATATTCATCATTCAGTAATTGATTTTTCAATTGCTGAAGGTTTTCGATGTAGTCAAAATCAATGGTCAGTAATCCTGAGTGATTTTGTAGTGCTTTATCGTTTCGCTTTGTAAATACACCTGAGAAAGTAACGTAATCAAATTTTGAAGCTTTGAATTTACGGGCTTCATCTTTTGCCTGTATCGTTCTTAACTGTTCTGTTTTGGAGGTGTTTTTCGTTGATTTAATCAACTCGTACACTTCAACCAAACTTACCGTACTCTTTGGGTAGATATTGCTTACAGGCGAATTGAAATAGCTAAACTTAGGAATGTGAATCGCAGGTTTGTTTTCCTCTTCTTCTGGTAACTCTGGTAGATTTTTATTACCATAGAAATCCCATTGCTCTCCAATGCGCAAGTGCATTTCCTCATTCAACTTTTCCAGCAGCTCATTTCCTGTTAACTTGTAATGCAGTGCAGCAAATTCGAAAGGATTGCCTTTGAAATCATCTTTCTCTAAATCGCTATACAAAAACACCCAATCCACATTAATGAGTTTTAGTGTAAGCTTATTCTTATTAAAAGGATTCTTTGCTGGGCTACATTGTTTGCCTGAAAGTCGAAGGACAACTTCATTAGGATAATATACTCGCAGAATATGCGAGTATATATTTAATCCATAATTTGTTTTATCTAATATGGCTTGCTCATCTAACTCCATCACTAGGCTTTTTTAAGGGTGAGTAATTGGATTCAAGCATATTTTCGATATCCGAAAGCTTGTAATAAAACTTACCGTTGATACGACTGCATGGAAGTGAGCCATTATCCCTCAATGTTTGCAGAGTTCTTTTGCTTATATGCAGAACTTGCATTACATCCTGGCCATCAATCCATGCCTCAGAGAATTTCTCTAAACGTGTTTTGTAAAATTGCTGCAGGTATATTTTGATTTCCTTTAGTTCTCCAGATAGTTTCAGGAGTGCTTGCATTACTTCCATCATAGCTGATTCCTCCCTTGTTTAAGTTGAAAATCAGTAATTGCCTGGTCTATTTCTTCCTTGGAATCGGTGCGGTTGCGGAGCAACCAACTATCCAACTCAAGGCGTTTGAAATAAACTTTCTTCCCATTCGGCTTGTAATGCGGAATTGAACCTGCAGCCGTTAGTTTATAGAGGTGTGAATGCGACAACTCTAAATAGATAGCAGCTTCATTAAAACTTATTACTTCCTTTTTGAGCGTATTCTGCTCGGTAAGCATCTTTTCGATGCTCTCTAACTTTTTTAAAATTACTGAGTCCATAATATCAGTTATTAAAATTGATATAGGACTTCACCGGTGAAGACATCATTGATTATCAATGACAAGTGCAAGGTAGAGGGATTGAAAAGGTAGTATGGTATTGACACAGTAATACCAATAAAACCATCTATCAGATAGCTAATTATGATTTTTGGTGGTATTATCTAAAGAAGAAAAATGGTATAATCGGCACTTAATACCATATTATGAAATACGCCTTATTTTATCTAGCCAGGGGAGTTTAATTTTAGCTTGTTCAATTTGTTCGTCTGTTATTCTCCTGAATTGCTGCGAGGTATCTACAGAATATCTTTCATCGAGATATTTTCTAATGTCTGTATCTTTTAGTTTTTGATGCGAACCAATGATGTTTCTTCGGAAATAATTATTCTCAATAAGTACTTTAAAAGTTGCTGCCAGTAAAGTGTGATTTGATTGTTTTTTACTTTTTTTGAAGAAGTAGTCTATGCCAATTATATCGTATTCATAAAGTTGCGCTTCAACTTCCCCAAATAGCTGTTGATTATAAATTATGGAATAATCTGCTTTTGAATTATGAATATGTTGAATATCCTCATAGATTGGCTTGAATGAGCTTTTTTCTTTCTTCGTGTTGGTTACAATTGGCATCTCAATTTTTTCAGACTCTTTTATTAAAAGTTGGTTTGGTTTAGGCTCCTTAAAAAATTGCAGATGAATATCCTCTTCAGATAGTTTGTCAGTTATCAAATAAGACTCAAAGGCTTCTTGGATGTCTAAATAGAGTTGTATTAATTGAAACTTTAGATATTGGTAGACATATGTTTCCTGACTTAAAGTGATGTCTTTTAGTTTATGGTTCTGCTTGGGGTCTATATGAGAAATTGAATAGTTCAAACGCTCTATCTCCGAAGCGACCTCAGTAAATTTATCTGAGAGAATATCGTTAAGAGTTGATTTTACCCAAAGTTGTTTTACATCGTTATCACTCGAATCGTTGATTAAACTGCATATTTGATTATAGTAGCGTATGGCTTCATTTTTAATCAATGCCCGATAGTATTTCGCCATATCGGTATGAGGAGGAAAGAAATCAACTTCATAGCAAGGCTGGAATTGATAGGCTTCTGCCTTTATTTCCTTGAGAAGTTCTTTATATTTTATCTGTGGTACATTTCTATTTCTTAGTGGACGTAGCTTAAGAAAAAGTATGCTGTGGTATAAATCCAGCTTGTTGTTCATAGTGAGAAGGATGTAATTATATTAAAAATCTAATAGTTTACGTTGGTAGCTTTCTTTGGTATCATCCTCAAAGCTATCCAAATAACTTTCGGTTGTTCTAAGATTGTTGTGCCCAAGGCTTTCACTAATAAATTCAATTGGTGCTCCTGAACGTTTTAATACTGTAGCGAAAGAATGTCGTGCAGTATAAGTCGTAAGCGATAACTCAAAGTTTAATTCCTTTCCAATTCGCTTTGTGTATTTATTGATGGTTTTTACTGCTTGTTTTATTTTCTCGTACTCTTCTTCAGGTGTATCATCTACAGATAGAATTGGAAAAACGTAATTATTTGGAACTGCATGTTTATTGCCCCATTTTTCTATGATGGCATTAATTTCAGGTATGCGAATGGCCGTAATGCTCTTTTGATTGGCTTTAGTTGAGCGTTCCGTTTTTGACCTGACAAAAGAGATGCGCTTGGAATCCATGTTCTTGAACTTCAACCTTACGATATCTTTCATGTTTACACCATTGCACAAATAACTAAATAACCACATATCTTTTGCTCTTTGTTCAGCTTCGGTCTTTGCAGGATACTCAATGAACTGCTTGATGTTTTCTATGGTTAATGCCTTTTTGACATTGCGTGCTGATGGAATTTGGTATTTATTTTTAGAGAATGGATAGTTTTCCCTTGGAAGGTTTCCTTCTTCTATGGCCTGATTAACCATGGTACGAAGATTGCGCAAGAACATACCTGTTGTAGTAATGGATTTTCCCTTGCTTGTCATCCAGTCTTCAAATGATTGCAACCACTCTGGTGTAATGTCAGTAAAGGATAACTTCTTTCGTTTAATCGAAGTCAAATAATCCTCGATTGATTTTATGGTATATTGAAAAGTTATAGCTGTACTTATGCGGTCTTTGTCGGTCAGTTCTTTATGCCGCTCACTTAGTGCATCTAATACAGATGTTTTACTTTGGGGTTTATCATTAAACTGATTCATGAATTCAGCGAATGAGAAGCTCTCCATATTATCAATAATCTTAATGGCTTTGTTTTCAATTCCAGAAAGATGTGTTTCAAGGTCCTTTAAAGTTTTATTTCGGTGCTTTCCCTCTTTCATCGTTTTCCAGTCGTCTTTAGTCAGAAACTTTCCAACAGGGAAATACTTTTGCTCACGGTTGTACGTCACTCGCAACTTAATGGCATATGTGCCATCTTTCTTTTTTATTCTCGTATCGTGTACGATTGCAGTTGTAGCACCTATCATGTGGATATACTTTAAGTTCACGACTTGTATGTATATTGATTTTAATACATACGAGATACATACAAATATACGATATAATAGGAATAAAAAAGATGAAAAGAGAAATTAAAACAATGTAATTAATTGATATATTACAATATAGGAAATAATGAGAAATGAAGAATTGTATAAAAACATGACTGGCAGTCAAAAGGTCATCGGTTCGATTCCGATATCTTCCACTTTGAAAATCAAGGCGTTCGGTGGCTTCCACATCGGGCGCTTTTTTTATGTAACATACATTGTAACATACTTTTTTTCAAGACCTATATTTCTTATTTTTGAAATTTACATCATTTAATATGGAACAAAAAGGAGAAGTATATTATATAGGATTGCTTAATAAGTTCAATCAGTCTACCAACTACAAAGACAAATTAGAGATTTTTGATAAGGAATTTGGGATTCTAAAAGCTAATTATGCAACTCCCCTTGTTACAAATACAGAGAACACCATTTTCATAAGTGATTTCGACATACTGCCCGAGGAAGATAATAAACTCCAACTAAAGTTTTTTAACGAACTTGTTTTTACTAAGATTGAAATCATTCTTGACAATAATAAGGCATGGGATACATGGGGTTACAATAGATTTAATGAATATGTAGCAAAGAAAATTGAAGACAATCAATTCTCTTTGTTTGATCTTGGTTTAATGACTAATTCTTTTAATAATAGGATTAAGAAAACTGGAGCAACAAAGATCTTATTTATTAAGAAAGAATTAAAAACAATTAAAGATTCAGTTGAAAGCTTTAAAACCCAAGATAATTTTAACCTTTCTGCATTATTTGAAGATCTTCAAAAAGGTAATTCAATAAATTTTTCTAGGTACAATTTTGGACTTGCATATGAACAGTTCATCGGTGGATATTCTTGATCATGTTGACCCCCTTTCCCGAAGCCGGTTCATGTGATGTTTTCCGCATGACATTCCGGCGGATGTTGACCCCTTTAAGTA
>NZ_JAPDPJ010000049.1 GCF_026013605.1 Plebeiibacterium sediminum | reverse complement strand
GCGGAAATTTGTTCTCACAAAATTGCAGGGCCATATTTCTTGGCGGAAATTTGTTCTCACAAAATTGCAGGGCCATATTTCTTAGCGGAAATTTGGTCTCGCGAAATTGCAGGGCCATATTTCTTAGCAGAAATCTGGTCTCGCGAAATTGCAGGGCCATATTTCTTGGCGGAAATCTCATCTCGCAAAACTGCAGGGCCATATTTCTTAGCAGAAATTTGCTCTCGCAAATCTGCACGGGCATATTTCTTAGCGGAAATTTGCTCTCACAAAATTGCAGGGAGGTATGTAAATCAGTTAAATATGTGTTTTTATGTAGTTTGTTATTGTTGCTCTTTTTCGCGATATGGTTGAAAAGTAAACTAATAAGCAATACCTAAAACAATTACCCAAAAATAAATCAATAACTAGTATATCTTGTAACTACCCATTAATTACTCATCACACATTATTAATTATTCATTTACTAAAATCCTCTCTTCGTCTATTTACAAATATATTTTACCCATTATGTGAAACATTTGAATAGTTTTGGAGTATATTCCATACTTAGTTATTTCAAATAATGTAATCCATAAAGGATATAAGAGTAGATTAATGACGGTTACAATACCAATATGGTTATATAAAGAGCATTAATTACGATTACTGAATTAGGGTGCGTATAGAAATGAGTTGTGTACAATTTGACAGACTACAAATAAGAATTCCAATGGATGATAAAAGACTAATAAATAAATTAGAATTAGCATATGCTCCTATGACAGCTTATGAATTTGCTGTTACAAAAAATGATACGGATATTGAACAAGCTCTTTTTAAAGCCAGCCTCTATTTGATTGCTCAAAGAGCAGTAATTACTTTTGAAAATATAGTTCCCGATGAGAATGAATACAAGTTGAATTTTGAAATTCATCAAAAAGGGAATCCTAATATTTTAAAATGTAGATTACCTTTAGCTCAATCAATTGTTAACACTAATGAAAATGATACTATTTTAATAGCTTTTAATGATTTAGATAAATCTACCACTCAGAATTTTCCACCTTATTTTAATATCCATGGATTTTCGCTTGTTAAACAACAAAAAGAAAAAGAAGAATTTTTAATATGGTTTTCTCCAGAAAAATTACTTCAAAATTGGTGGAAAGGTTATATTGAATGTGAGATAGAAGGCGATTATAAATCTTTTTTAAGATATCAAGTTCATTATGTTGGAAAAGCTACAAAACAAGGAATTTTAAAGAGATTAACAGGTCACTCAACTTTTCAAGATATTTTATCATTGGAAGAATCCGTTACTGAAAAACAACTTCCGGCAAATGAAATTGTAATATTATCCTTTGAATTTGAAGAAAATATACAAATGCAAACATTCGGAAGTTATTCTGATATTAAAAGTATGACATCTGCTTTACTTGGAGAAAATTATCCAGAACAGGAAACAATTTTTCTTGACTCAGAAAAAGCACTTATTCAGGCAATGAAACCTAATTACAATAAGGAATTGTTTAAAAATTACCCTATAAGTAAAGACGGACTTTATGATTTAAATTATAAAGTAATATCATATTCTTTTATAGACCCAATTACATTAATTTATGATGAAGGTGAAATTATAGGTAAAAAGCATGCATTCGGTGGGGATTTAATAGTAATATCAGATAATAAGGAGTTTAGGTTGATAAAAAATTAAAAAAAGTACACAACAGGACATAAATTTAAGGGCTGGTTAGTAATTATTTGAAGTTTTGTAACTCGTATTAGCTTTGGTTTAGCCTGACAGGAATGTAGTTCGTATTCAGCCCCGTAAATTTATGTGTACCGTTGGCATTCATTGATGTAGTAGCTTAAGCAAACAAAAATTAGACTAAGAATATGAGTACTTGGAATATTAAAGAAGTTGAAGAACAATTACAAACAGCTTACGACAATAATTCAGAAACAGAATTACTTGCAATATTGAAAAACAATTCATTTTTATTTTATGAACTTTATTCTAGAAAATATGGAATCCGACCAAACTTTAAAGAAGTTGCATTCGGGAATAAGTTTCGTTGTGACTTTGCTTGGTTAAATGATAATTCTGACGGTCCAGAATGGGTTTTACTAGAAGTTGAAAAGCCTAGTATGAAGTTGTTTAATAAAAACGGTGATCCTACGGCTGATTTAAATCATGCTATTGAGCAAGTTAAATCTTGGGACAGGTATTTTTCTGAGAATCCAAGTGAAAAAGCAAGGATTTTTGGTGCAGTAAGTAGATTTAGATTTGTGTTAGTGGGCGGAATGCAAGAAGAATGGCAAAAAGAAGCCGCTGCAAAGTGGAGAATTCAACATAATAATGAAAGTAAAATTGAAATCAGAAGTTCAGATGTTTTTCTAAGACCATTAGAAGTCGCAAAAAAGCAATATCAGGAATTGTGGAGCTTTGAAGAAAATCCTATTTCTAAAAATCATTCGAGTTTAGAAGAATATTGGAAAGAGTGTAAGTACATAGAGCATTGGAGAAAGTACTTAAGTTAAAAACAACGAAATGCCAACAATAAATAACATAGGCTGTCAGTGTAATTTTGGAAGTTTAGCAATTTTAATAAGTTCGCCGAAGCAAAAGCTTCGGCTAAGCAATGGTTAGACAGATTTACTTTTCAAAGTGCCTTACAAATCAAGTTTTCACTGTTGTGTGTAAGTATAAGAATTACATCCGTTAAAAGATTTCGACACTAAATAAAATGATGAAAAAATGACAAAATATAAAATAGGACTTTATATCGTTTCATTGATACTTTTATTCGTAAGTATAATTATTAAAACATATTACCATGCTTCATTTGAGTTTTGCCGCTCATGGGATTGCGTTTCTGAATATGCAAAACATAATATTCCAACATTAATTTGTTTGTTTTTCATTCTACTTGGGCTTATCATTTATAAGCTATATTTCAAAGAACTTAACGGAGAATTTGCTCACCCTAAAACAATAAAAACCGTTGAAAATATAAGTAATAACCATCTTTCATTCTTGGCTACATATATTTTGCCATTCGTAACCTTTGATTTTAAAGATGAAAGAAACTGGATTATATTAATATTTATGCTGGTAGTAATTGGAATTATTTACGTTAAAGCCAACTTTTTTTATACAAATCCAACATTGTCACTTTTTGGTGTTTATGTTTATAATGTAAGTTTTGAAAGTGACGATTCGAAAATTATTGCAATATCTAGAGGGAAATTAAAATCTGGCGATATTGTTAAAAGACGATTAATTGAAGAAAACATATACTTTGTGAAATAATGAAAAAATCAACTTTACTTTCAAAACTAAAATTTGTAATTGATAAACAAATCGGATTAGAATTGTATTTTTTATATCGTCCAAAATCACAGGATAATATTGAGATATTAAGAGCGAACCTAGAAGGAACAGTTACACAAACTAAGTTGGAACAAGACTTTATAACTAAGATAAAAAGCCAAATTTTCAATCAGGACAATGAAGGAAAGGAAATTCCGACAGGTATTGATTGGCAATTAAAACACATTAACGAGATTGATGAATTGAAGAATGTATATTATCATTTCCCAAATAAAGAGTCAGAAGATGATAGTTATCACATTCCAGTGGAGTTTGAAGAAATGAAAACTTTACAAGATAAGAAATATGAGGACTTCTCATTATTTGATTTTAGCAAGCATTTGTTAGATGATGTTTTTGCATTTTTAATTAGACTTCAGATAGATAATGAACAGGTTATCTTGTATAAAAACAAATACCCTTTTGATATTTTGTCACGCTCAACAGTTTTGAAACTATTAAGTCATGAGGTAGGTCATCGTACTAAATTTGAATTAGAGGATGCTCCTCTTTTGCAGATTAGTGACAAATTTGATTTTATCTTCATTGATGATAGTTATATTATATTGAATGTAAGGTTACTAGAATCAAAGTTTGGTTTTAATGAGCGTTATTTAACCAAAGGTGCTGAGTCTTTAAATTTTATTAAAAGCAAGAATATCCTTGTAGACACAAAGGTTCTTGATGATTTAGTAACAAAAGTAAGTTTTGCAAAGAAATTAATGAAAGTTTCTGCAGATAACGAAGTTTTAAAAACTCCGATTGCAGAAATGAAGAGTTTCTTAGATGAGTTTAAAACGAAGGACGGAAAATATAGTCTTGCAAAACGGATTAAATATATTCCTAAACAGAATAAGTTTGAAGTAAAAACAAAGGTTGCAGCAGACGACTTTGTTAGATTATTGAATGACCAATATCTTATTTCACTATTAACAAAAAAACCTTATATCGCTGAGGTTCAAAAAGATTTTGAGAATGTTGATGATAAGAAAAAAGAAACTAAATAGTATAAACACCAACATACAACACGCTAGAATAAAGCATATATGGAGTTCGTGATATTTAGAAAGTTGAGTGAGGTTATTGAACACCGCCAAATCGCATATTTTGATTTAAAAGAAAAAATAAATCAAAATATGCGTTTTGGCTCAATGGTATTTAGATAGTTTAGCTCGTTTAATCTCCATACGCTTCATCTAGCCAACACACCCGTAGGCCCGGATATGTCTATCCTTCACGGCTGTTAGCGCGGAAATTTTTTCCGTGCAATGTGCGTGCTGTAAATCATTTGCAGAGGTTTTAGGTTGAATGTTATTATCTTTTAAGCACAAAAATAAGGAATTGCATTCCGGTCCCTTTCTGAACAAACTCTGGTTAATACTTTATTATTATTTCAATCGATATTCAATTATTGCACTGTCCATAATTCCTAAAATCCGTCTTTACTTCGTTAAAATATCCTACGTAAGGTTATTAATATCTTAAATCATTTCTACTACTCATGTAACAAAAATGATAATCCTGTAACATAAGTGACATCCCTTTAAAATAAAGGCTTATATGTACTATTGTTGATAGGTAATGTATCATAAATGCAACACCAATTTGATATCCCCATTTACATTTGTTAAGAGTTTTTAATACTCAAAAACAATAAAGTGTAAACTCTTTAAAAGTTAGAAATGAGGACAAACAAGTATTTATATTGGATAACATTTATTGCTGTATTAAGCGGATTAATCTTTGGTTTAAATATGGCTGGAATTTCGGGAGCGGTTTCTTTTATACAAGATTATTTTGTTTTGAGTGATGTTAGTTTAGGCGCAGCAGTCGGATCTATAATGATAGGGTGTTTAATTGGAGCATTGGCTATTGGAACGTTGAGTGATAAATATGGTAGAAAACCAATGATGATTCTTGCAGCCATTCTATTTATTATTTCATCATTAGGTTGTTCGCTTGCGCAATCAATAGAACTTTTTATTGCGAGCAGATTTGTCGCAGGTCTTGGGGTTGGGGCTGTGTCTGTTTTAGCACCAACTTATATATCGGAAATTGCACCAGCAAATATACGGGGTAGGTTAGTTGCTAATAATCAATTTGCAATTGTAATAGGAATTTTACTGGCTTACTTAATAGACTTTGGGTTAGTTGATGTAGTTAATGGCTGGAGATACATGATGGCAGTTCCGGTAGTGTTCGGATTCATTTTTCTGGTGTTGTTACTGACTTCTTTCCCTGAGAGTCCCCGTTGGTTGGCAAAGGAAGGGAGACATGCCGAATCAGTGAATATATTAACCCGATTGGTAGGAAAAGAAAATGCTAAAACAGAGTTTGATAATATTAGTAGTGCGCTTAGAAAAACAGGAAATAACAATAAGGTAAAGTTTAAGGAACTATTTAAGGGGAAAGTAGCAAAAGTTGTTTTGTTGGGAAGTTTGTTGGCTGCATTTCAGCAGATAACTGGAATTAATGCAGTAATTAGTTATGCACCAACAATTTTTAGTCAGGCCAATGTAGGTAGCGATCAGGCGCTGTTGCAATCCGTATTAGTAGGAGTGGTTAACCTGGTTGCTACTATTGTGGCCCTATGGTTAGTGGACAGAAAAGGGCGTAAGGTTCTTTTGTTATGGGGAACGGTAGGAATGACCATCTCACTGATGTATATGGTTTATTCATTCACCTTTGATACAGCTGGTAGCTTTGGCGTTTTGATTTCACTACTAGGGTATATTGCATTTTTTGCAGCTTCGTTAGCGCCTGTTATGTGGGTAGTTACTTCCGAAATTTATCCTAATAGAATACGTGGTTTGGCCATGTCTTTCTCCACAGGAATTAGTTGGGTTTGTACCTTTTTAACGGTACAGTTCTTTCCATGGTTGCTCAATAATTTAGGAGGGGCATACACCTTTGGTTTCTTCGGCCTGTTTAGTCTTATTGCCTTCATCTTTATACTGATATATATACCCGAAACCAAAGGTAAAACACTGGAACAGCTTGAAGTAGACCTGGCTTTAAACTAATCTGATTGAAAGGAAACTAAATACAATACACAATGGAAAAGAGACTATATGTAATTGGAATGGGTGAGCTCTTATGGGATATGTTACCCGATGGAAAGCAGCTTGGAGGAGCTCCCGCAAATTTTGCCTACCATGCACAACAAATGGGAGCCAAAGGAGCTATTTTAAGTGCTGTGGGTAATGATCCTCTGGGTGATGAGATATGTGAAAACATTGAAAAACTAAATATTGATTCATTAATATCAAGAGTTGATTACCCTACAGGAACTGTCGCAGTAAAGCTTAGTAGTAATGGTATTCCAACTTATAACATTGTAGAAGATGTTGCCTGGGATATGATTACGCTTTCTGATCATGCTAAAAACGAATTGAATAAAGCGGATGCCATTTGTTTTGGTTCATTGGCACAGCGTAATGAAGTATCCAGAAATGAAATTGAAAAAGCAATCAATTACACTTCAGATAAATGTCTAAAAGTATTTGATATCAATTTACGACAGCATTTTTATACTAAGGAGGTTATTGTGAAGTCTTTGGTGCTTTGCAATGTGCTTAAAATAAATGATGAGGAGCTGGATATTCTTTCGGCCATGTTTGGCTGGGAAGGATCTGATATAGAGAAATGTCAATTTCTTATCGATCATTACAAATTAGAGATGTTGGCACTTACCTGTGGCGAAAAAGGCAGTTACTTATTTACTATCAATGAACAGTCCTTTTTAGAAACCCCAAAAGTTGAAGTTGCTGATACTGTTGGAGCAGGTGATTCCTTTACCGGTGTAATGATCATAGGGAAGTTACAAAATAAACCCTTGTCCGAAATTCATCAAATGGCTGTAAATGTATCAGCGTTTGTGTGCACAAAAAAGGGCGCTACGCCTTCTTACGCTTTAGATAAAATTTGTGATAAAATCAATTGTTAACTAAAACAAGCATTTTGTTTCCACATCATAATGTGCATTAAGGTTGGAAGTAATGGTTTTAAAAGGCTGAGCCTGAAATATCACAACTTTAGGCGATACACTTGAGTGTTCTAAAAGATATTAATGTTGTCATTAAGAGTAATTTATAAGCTGTAAATCGACTCTCCTCCTTAAGAAGGAGGAGTACCTCGACAAAGGAGAGGGGAGGTGGTTTCATACCTTTGGAGTTGGAATGTCCATAATAATAGGATCTAAATATTGAAAACCACCTCCCGACTCGTACCTCGCCGTACTCCTCCTTGAATAAGGAGGAGAGTTTATTCCCGTGGTGCACAGTTAATTACTATTAAGAGTGCCTTTTCGAACACTAGAAGGCGATACACCAAGTTGTGATGTATAAGGCTTTGATTTCATCGATTTTCAATTCAGCCTTTTGAATACGATAAATCCAACACTTGATTGACATTGAGAGTCCGTTTGTAAAGGGTATAGTGGCTTTACAGTGGATGACCAGGGAGAGATATGCAACTAAATGAAGAAAAATGAAAAAATCTGATGGTTTAATTAATTGGCTTAAGAAACTAATTGCAGTGTTTCTAATAGCTTTTATTTCTACTCTTGCCATGGCGCAAGAGAAAAATATAACAGGACGCGTGACTGAAGCTGGGACAAATAACGCAATTCCCGGAGTTACCGTTGTGGAGGTTGGTACAACCAATGGAACAATTACTGATATTAACGGAAATTTTACTATAAAAGTAAAAACCAATGCCCAACTTGAATTTTCATTTATAGGAATGATGACTCAGACCATTACTGTGGGTAATGAGTTGACTATAAATGTTGATATGAAAAGTGATTTAGTGGGGTTGGATGAAGTAGTTGTTACCGGATATACATCAGAAAAAATTGCTGATTTAACCGGTGCTGTTTCAATCGTTGAGGTGGATGAACTCATGAAGCAAGGTGAAAATAACCCTATTAAAGCCATGCAAGGTCGTATTCCTGGTGTTAATATTAGTGGGGATGGTAGTCCAAGTGGTGCTTCAACTGTTCGAATCAGGGGTATTGGTACATTAAATAATAATGATCCCTTGTATGTCATTGATGGTGTTCCAACTAAAGGTGGCATGCACGAACTGAATCCTTCTGATATTAAAAGCATACAGGTGCTTAGAGATGCTTCTGCAGCCAGTATTTATGGTTCACGAGCAGGTAATGGTGTTATTATCATTACCACAAAGCAGGGGAAAGAAGGAAAAACCCGTGTTAACTTTGACATGTTTCAAACTTTTTCTCAGTATGGAGAGATTATCGATATGCTGAATACAAAACAATTTGGACAGGCGCAATGGCAGGCCATGATTAACAGTGGTGTTAATCCGAATAACAACCAGATTGGATATGTATATGATTATAACTATGATAATAATGGTAATGCCGTTCTGAATGGAATGAAACTGCCTAAATATATTGATGCTAGAGATGGTACCAATACCATGTTGACCTCAGACACAGACTGGTTTAACGAAATAACCCGTCCCGGATTTGCCCAATCATACAATTTGTCAATCAGTAACGGTACCGATAAATCTAATAATTTCTTTTCACTGGGTTATTACGACAATAAAGGTACCGTTAATGAGACTTACTTTAAACGTTTTTCTTCGCGTATTAATACCAGCAGAAAAATTTTAGGCGACTTAATTACCATTGGCGAAAACCTTACGGTTAATAATACATCAGAGTTACAAACTCCGGGAGGCGTACTTGATTTATCTATTTTATCGCTTCCTGTAATGCCTGTAAAAACTGTTGATGGAGATTGGGGAAGTGTAACATCCGGTATGAGAGACAGAGATAATCCTGCCAGAATTCTGGATGCGAATAAAGATAATCCTTACAACTACTGGCGATTATTTGGTAATGCTTATATCGATATTCAGCCTGTTAAAAATCTGCATATCAAAAGTAGTTTTGGTCTTGATTATTCTAATTATTATCAACGTGCACTTACCTATAGTTTCACCGGAAGATTAGGTTCAGATCTTACTTCTTCAAAAATGATACAAAGCCATTCAACAAAATGGAACTGGACCAACACTGCAAACTATGTGGTTCAACTTAGTAAAAACAGGTTCTCATTTTTAGTGGGTACAGAAATGATTGATCATTCAGATATTAACTTTTCAGCAGAAAGAAGAACCTACGAAGTTGAAGATCCTGATTACATGTGGCCTGATGCAGGTGTTGGAGAAATGTATGCTACAGGTAGTGCAACGGGATATACTTTAAACTCATATTTTGGTAAGATTGATTATGGTTTTGCCGATAAATATCTGGCTTCGGTAACATTACGTAGAGATGGTTCTTCAAGGTTTGGTAAGGAAAATCGATATGCCACGTTTCCTGCTTTTTCTGCCGGATGGCGTATTGATCAGGAAGGCTTTATGGCAGGACTAAAGGGTGTTATTTCAAACCTGAAACTTAGAGCTGGATGGGGACAAACCGGTAACCAGGAAATTGATAACTATGCCAACAGGACCTTGATATATGCTAATTATATTGGTGAAACCGGAGCCGGAATTAATACAGGAACAGCTTACGATATCACAGGTTCCAATTCAGGAATATTGCCATCTGGTTATTCGCTGACTCAAAGAGCTAATGATGAAATAAAGTGGGAAACAACTACTCAAACAAACATCGGACTGGACTTTGGATTTTATAACCAGGCGCTTTACGGAAGCATTGAAGCGTATTTAAAAAACACTGAGGATATTTTGGTGAAACCGCCTTATCTGGGAGCTATTGGTGAAGGTGGAGACCACTGGGTGAATGGTGCTTCCATGGAGAATAAAGGTCTGGAAATCTCTCTTGGATACAGGGACGAAACAACAAATGGTTTTTCATATGATATTATGGCCAATGTATCAGGGTATCGAAATAAAATTACAAAACTACCTGAAAGTGTTGTGAATAGTTATGGCGGTAACGGAACTACCGATAATATTTTAGGCAGACCGCTGAATTCTTTCTATGGTTATGTGGCTGATGGTTTATTTCAATCACAGGATGAGGTGGATAGTTATGTGGATCAAACTGGTAAGGGACTTGGCCGAATCAGATATAAAAACATGAATGATGATGAGGTTATTGATGAAAATGACCGAGCCTGGATAGGAAATCCGCATCCTGATTTTGAATACGGATTGAATATTGCGCTAGGATGGAAAGGTTTTGATATGACTGCCTTTTTGCAGGGAGTTTATGGTATTGATGTTTATAATTCGGTAAAGCGTTTTACAGATTTCTGGGCTGTAGATGAGTTAGGTTCTAATAAGGGAACAAGAGTTTTAGATGCGTGGAGTCCAACTAACACAGGTTCAGATATTCCGGCATTATCGTACAGTGATTTAAACAATGAAAAACGAACTTCTTCATATTATGTTGAAAACGGTTCATACCTGAAATTGAGACTGATTCAATTGGGTTATTCACTGCCTAAGGATTTGTTATCGAAAATGAAATTGTCGAAGGCCAGATTGTATGTCAGCGGACAAAATTTGATGACCATAAAGAGTAAAGATTTTACAGGATTGGATCCGGAAAACCCTGCTTTGGCTTATCCAATTTCTACCTCTTTTACTGTTGGTATGAACATCTCATTTTAAGAACTAAATCAAAAATAAAAAATCATGAAACGAACATATAAATTAATATTCTTTTCACTAATTGCCTTAAATCTGGTATCGTGTGATGACTTTTTAGAAGTACCATCTTACGGAACTCTGACTGAAGACAACCTTACCGGTGCTGCGCAAATAGAGAATGAAGTGATATCTGCTTATGCAGCTATAGGAAACGATGAAATCAACCGTCCGTTAAGTTTATGGAACTATGGTAATGTAAGGTCTGATGATGCATACAAGGGAGGTAATGATCAGAATGATGGTGACTTTTTGCACTTTCTTGAAATCTCTTCTCCTTCAATTGGTAACGAAACCTGGTATACCGATGTATTTTGGTACAGGAACTATGTGGCTATTTCCAGAGCTAATTTTGCACTAAGTCTGCTTAATAAAATCAGTGAAGATGAGATGTCGAACAAGAATGTCAGAATAGGAGAGATGCGATTTCTACGCGGACACATGCATTTTATTCAGAAAATTATTTTTAATAAAATTCCGTATGTCGATGAAACGATGTCACCAGAAGATATTTCAAGCCTTTCAAATGTGGCTTATACCAATGATGAGTTATGGCAAAAAATAGCCGATGACTTTGAATATGCGTACAATAACTTACCCGAAGAACAGGATGAAACAGGGCGCGCCAACAAATATGCAGCTGCGGCCTACCTTGCTAAAGTATATCTATACAAAGCATACCGACAGGATGAAATGAATAACGTGGTTTCTGTTGATCAGGATGATTTACAAAAGGTATTGGATTTAACAGCTTATGTGATGACTTCTCCTTATAAACTGGAAAATGATTTTGCTTACAACTTTTTACCGGGAGAATATGAAAATGGTGCTGAATCTTTATTTGCAGTTCAATATTCGCAAGATGACGGAACAACTTATGGACGATTGAATATGGGCAATGCGCTTACCACACCTACTCCGGGTGGTGATTTTAATAAACCAAGTCAGAATCTGGTAAATGCCTTTAAAACATCAAATGGTTTACCAATGTTTGATACGTTTAATGATGCAAACTACAGCGAGAGTACAGATAAAGTTGATCCAAGACTTTTTCATACTGTGGCTATTGCCGGAAAACCATATAAATATACTGATATCAATTACGAAGAAAACCAATCCCGTAATCCTAATATGTATGGTTATTTTTCATCGTTAAAAGAAAATGTTGATCCGGCAAGTGACTACTATGTAAAAACAGGACCCTGGTATGCCAACTCAAAAAATAACATCATCATTCGTTATGCAGATGTGTTATTGATGCGAGCAGAGGCCTTGATTGAAATGGGAGATTATACTGCAGCATTACCTTTAATAAATCAGGTGAGAACAAGAGCAAAAGTGAGTACTTCACTAATCAGTTTTGCTACTAATCTTGACATTCAAACCTATCAGGACGGAGTGAATTGTGTATGGACGCAAGACTTTGCCCGTCAAGCTTTAAGGTGGGAGCGTCGTCTTGAACTGGCTATGGAAGGCAGCAGATTCTTTGACCTGGTTCGTTGGGGTATCGCTGATGAAGTAATGAATGCTTATTATTTGGGCGAAGCTACTGACCATACTTATTATCAGGGAGCTGAATTCGAAAAAAATAAGAATGAGTATGTCCCTGTACCTATCCAACAAATTAATTATAGTAAAGGTAGTTATAAGCAAAATTATGGATTTTAATTATGAAGAATATTATGAAAACCAATATTTATAAATTTATCATCATCCTGTTATCAGTAGCCTTATTTTCTTGTGAAGAGGATGCCAAAGATAGTCTTGATTTTACAGGAGATACAAGTATTCATTCATTTGTTGTGAATGGAGTAGAGGGAACTATTAACGAAGAGAACTCAACCATTTCGGTTATTCTTCCTTCGGGTTCGGATCTTACAGGCTTATCACCGGAAATTACGATTGCAAATGGAGCAGATATAAGCCCGGTTAGTGGTGAGACTGTTGATTTTGCGGATGCAAACGGAAATTTATTGGATGTAACCTATACCGTTACCAATTCTGATTTATATCAAAAATATACGGTAAATGTTGATGTTGCCAGGGCTAAGATTTCGAGTTTTAAAATAGGATCGGTTGAAGGTACAATCAACGAACCCAATAAAACCATTGTAATCTATTTGCCTGAAGGTACTGATGTAACCTCGTTAATTCCAATTATAGAATATACAGATGGTGCAACTATATCGCCAGAAGCTGGTACTTCAGTTGATTTTACCAATCCGGTAACGTATTCATTGGATTATTTGGGATCTGTATTTAATTATGAAGTGACTGTTATATTGGGAGAAGCACCTACACCAATTCTTGTGCTTTACAATGGTGAGGATGTATCTCCAACATGGGAATCAATTGCAAGTTCAGTTAATAATGGAACAGTAAATCCTGTAACAGATGGTATAAATTCAACATCAACTTGTGTATCACTTCTTCGAACAAACGATGGAACTGATGCAGGTGGACGACCATGGACAAGCGGTGCGCTATGGAATGCCAATCAGGTAAATGTTGATCCGGCTATTTATGGAAGTATAACTGTAATGGTATTGAAAGATGTTGCTGGCGATGTACAGCTCGAAATACAGGAAGCTGGTGAACTGAACAAGGATTGGTTGCACGCCGACTATTCTGCTGATCATGTGGGCGAATGGCAAGAGCTAACCTTTGTAATTCCGGAGAGTCGTACTGCTGTGATTAATAATATTCTTGTTATGCCTCATACTCCTGAAACAGGTTTTGAAACACAAACCATGTATTGGGATGAGGTAAAAGCACATCCAATAGAGTAAATGATCTGAATTCTTAAAAAATAATTGAATTAAGGTTAGTAATTGAAATAAGCGGACGGGATATTCCCGTTCGCTAATCAAACAAAATTATAGCGAATATGAAGATTCTACCACTATTATTAATGCAATTCATGCTATTCTTAAACACCAGTTGTTCTAAGGATGAGAAAGATGATCCAGAGGAGGTTCCGATAGTTGTAGACACAACAACAACTTGCAGGTCAGTTGTTGAAAGTAGTGGTTATTCAACCTTTTACAAACCTCAAAGCGGGTATGTTGGAGATCCGATGCCTTATTATAATTCGGATGATAATAAGTATTATTTGTTTTATTTACAAGATTGGAGAAATGGTTCGCCTACAGAACACCCAATTTATTGTACAACAACAAGTGATTATAGCACTTTTACAGGTTTTACAGAGGCAATACCTACAGAAACAGCCGATTCGCAGGAAGCGTATTTGGGAACCGGGAGCTTTATAAAAAATGCAGCGGGAAGGCTTTACGGTTTTTATACCGGACACAATGGAAGTTTATATCCTGCTGAGAAAGTAATGCTGGCTACTTCAAATGATATGAAGACATTTACAAAAGTTCCTTCATTTACATTTGAAGCCCCTGATGGATATGATAAAAATAATTTCCGTGATCCATGTGTGTATTACGATCCAACCAGATCGGCCTATGTAATGTTAGTCACTTCCATTAAGGATGGGAAAGGAGTATTGGTTCGATATTCATCATCAGACCTTGAAAACTGGGATTTAATATCTCCTTTAACAGATTTCAATTCGGATGCTGAAATTCTGGAATGCCCGGATATTTTTAAAATGGGTGATAAATGGTATTTGGTGTTTTCACGCATTAACAGGGATGAACACAGAAAAACATTTTACAGAGTATCCGATAGTCCTGATGGTCCTTGGGTACGTTGTGAAGATGCAAGCGGTCACCATGAAACTATAGATGGATTGTATTTCTATGCCGGAAAAACGGCTTCAAATGGTACTGATCGTTATATCTCAGGATGGTGTTCAACAGGTCAGGAGGTAAATGGGAATAACGAATTGGATTGGGCTGGGAGTTTAATTACCCATAAACTGGTTCAACAACCCAGTGGAAAGTTATATCCTATGATACCCGAAGCAGTGGATCATAAATTTAACACGCCGGCTCCATATTCAATGTTAAAGTCTCAGGGAGATGTAACAGGTGATGAGGGTTCCTATGTTCTCAATTATCAGAATGAGAGATCATATGCATTATTTAATAGAAATACCGTTCCTGTAAAGATTGAATTAACCATTGATGCATCACAATCTACAGGTTTTGGATTTTCTTTTGGTGCATGTGATGATATGTCTGAAGTGTATTCTGTTGCTTTTGATTTGACTTCTTCAAACAAGTGGTCAATGCCGAGTCTGTTTATGAATAAAGAGACTAATTACTCAACAGGTTCATATACGACAGAATTAAATTTTACTCCCCTTATTGTTCCGGATGATAAGGTTTTCGATATAAAGATTGTCATTGAAAAATCAATTTGTGTGGTTTATGTGAATGATAACGTAGCCTTTACCAACCGTATTTACAAAATGGATAAGAATCCATGGACCATTTTTGTAGACAACGGAACAATTGACGTTTCAAATCTCTCTGTTTACAAAATAGGAGATTAATGATAAATGCAAATCAATAGTTGAAAAAATGAATAACACAGACTCAAAGGCACAGAGAGTAGTATATATAACACTTATAAATTGCACTAATTAGAAAAAGAGAAGTAATCAAACACTATTATTATGAAATTACAAAGAGTTCACAGAGGTAAATCTTTGCGGATTTTATGAATTTCATTAAAAAAGCTCAGAGTCTCAGTGCCTTTGTGTTCATTTTCAATCCTTGAATTGTATTATAAGTTCTTCAAAACAAATTAGCTAGCTAACATCAATATCTATGTTTAATTTTTAAAAAGTAAAAAAATGAAAAATCTAATATTTACCCTTGTATTCATTGTAGTAAGTCTTGTTGTTAATGCACAACCTTATAATGTTACCATTTCAATAGATATGACATCTTATACAGGTTCGGATTATGATGCAGTAGTAATTGGAGGAGGTATTAATGGATGGAATGGTGCACTAACGTTAACAAATGAACCTGGAACAAATATATGGTCAACTACGGTTCAAAAAGAAGGCTGGATCGATTACCGTTTTGAAGTTACGGGAGGAGTAGTTGGATGGAACTGTGAATTTCGTGATGAAGCTACCGGAGCTGAAGTAACAGGAGAAGGATCTTGTTTTACAAATCCTTGGGATGGCAATCAAACAAACGTGCATTGGTATGAAGTTACAGAAGATATAGTGTTACCCACCATTAGCTGGGAATCATGTGAATGTATCAGTTGTAACCCAACAATTGCACCAGATGTTAAAACAAATCAAGTTGAAGTCTTTGTAAGTAGTTCCAATCTGCTGATGATAAAAGATTTGGATCAAGGAACGGTTAATGTGAGTATTTATGATATCCAGGGTAACTTAAAGATAGTTAAGACTGTTCAGAGTGTAGGAAGTGAACTAACAATGGATTGTTCTCAATCCCTATGTAGCGGATTATATATTATTAAAGTTGAAACTGAAAATAGTGATATCGTTAAGAAAATAATGATACACTAATTAATTCCATAGTCTTACTGTTAATGAAGTTTTAGTTTATTAATACAGGTCCCTTGAAGTCTGTTTTATAACCTGAATTCGATTTAGTTTTTATGTCGAATTCAGGTTAAACAGATCGTGTTTTAATTAAAAGAAAAATTTAAGAGAAAATGATAATGAAAAATAAAATAGCCTGTGTAATTGCAGCTTTTCTAATTGTTTTTTTACATATGAGTTGTAAGAATACTGAAACTTCCAAGGAGGTTATAGAAACTGAGAAGTTTCGACCACAATTTCATTTTACTCCTGAGGCAAATTGGATGAATGATCCCAACGGAATGGTTTATTATGATGGAGAATATCATTTGTTTTACCAGTATTATCCTGATAGTACGGTTTGGGGTCCGATGCATTGGGGACATGCGGTAAGCAATGATTTAGTTCATTGGGATCATCTTCCAATAGCTTTATATCCTGATTCATTGGGGTATATTTTTTCAGGAAGTGCAGTGATTGACTGGCAAAATACAACAGGATTTGGATCAAAAGATAATCCGCCAATGGTAGCTATCTATACCTATCATAATATGGATGGAGAAAGAGCCGGTAGAAATAATTATCAATATCAGGCGCTTGCGTATAGTTTAGATAAAGGAAGAACATGGACCAAGTATAAAAACAATCCTGTTTTACCTAATCCGGGTATAAAAGATTTTCGTGATCCCAAAGTAATCTGGCATGAGGAATCTGAAAAATGGATAATGATATTAGCTGCCGGAGATATAGCAAAAATATATTCGTCTAAAGATCTGAAATCATGGTCTTTTGAAAGTGATTTTGGAAAAGGAATAGGTGCTCATGGAGGTGTTTGGGAATGTCCGGATTTGTTTCCTATTCAGGTTAAGGGCACTAAAGACAAGAAATGGATCATGTTGGTGAGTATAAATCCAGGAGGACCTAATGGAGGTTCGGCAACACAATATTTTGTTGGCGATTTTGATGGCAAAACTTTTACTCCAGAAAAGAATGAGAGCGATTGGCTGGATTACGGAAAAGATAATTATGCAGGTGTAACATGGTCTGATATTCCAAAAGAAGATGGTCGCAAGTTGTTTATAGGATGGATGAGTAATTGGATTTATGCACAAACTGTTCCAACTGAAAAGTGGAGAAGTGCGATGACTTTACCACGAGAAATACAACTTGTGAAAGAAGATGATCAATATAAACTTACAACTTTCCCTGTTAAGGAGTTTGAAGACTCCAAGGTATTGAAAATGCAGATAAATAAAATGCTGTTTTCAGGAAAGTCGGATATCAATAATATTGACTTGGATTTGAGTTCTTGCGAATTAAATTTTGTTTTTAAACCTCAGAAAGGATCATTAAATGGTCATACAACAGCTTTTGGTTTGTTATTAAAAAATGATGCAGATGAGGAGTTGAAAATTGGCTATAATATGTTGTCAAAACAAGTGTTTATAGATAGAACAAAAATTAATACACAGTTTACAGATTCAAATTATTTAAGTGAGGATGTGGCACAATATTCTATTGGAGAGGAAATCAAAATGAAAATTATCATTGATGCTTCTTCTGTAGAGGTATTTGTTGATGAAGGAAAATTAGCCATGACAAATATTGTTTTTCCCGAATCACCATTTAGTGAATTGTCACTTTTTTCAAGTTTAGGATCTGTAGAGCTGGAATCAGCAATGTTTTTTAATGTGGAGTAGGGGTTGGATGTGGCGGAGAGCAGAGAGCGTAGAGAAATAGGGCTGAGTGCATATGGCATTGAGGTGTTTTGATAGGAGAAAGTAATCAGGGAACAAGGAGCAGAGAGGTGGTTTTAATACTTATTTACATTTACAGTGGTATTAGTGATTTTTCAAATAGGTCTACAACCACCTCCCGGTTCGTGCCTCACCGTACTCCTCCTTGAAAAAAGGAGGAGAGTTGATTTACATGATGCAGATATAATAATAGATGTAAAGCTTTTTTTTAAAAACATTGTTTATAGTTGAAAAAGATACCCTCTTACGACTGGGAACCCCAGCATCAGCTGGTGAGCCAAAATAAATGGAAAAGGCAGAAGGGAAAAGGGAACAAGTTGGTTAATGAAAACCATTAGAAATCTTCACTTAAGAAAAGTTGTATTGGGTCTTTAGTACCGCCTAGCATGTTAAAGCGTTAAGAAAATAAGTAAAAGGAGCTTTAAAAAAGAAAAGCTGTTTGAGCACAATTTAGAACTTGTAGGGATTTGAGTAACAAATTCCACAAGGTTCTTAATTGGGTGAGTTCTTTTTTTTTAGCGGAGAGCACTTAATTTTAGCTTTTATATGCAAGCGGTGGTCTTCTTTGTTTACTTTCTTCGGCAGCAGGAAGAAAGTAAAAGCCTTTGAGGCTTGAGCAAGAGTGGAATGGAGAAAGCAGAAAGTATTCGGGAACACGGAAAAAGAAGATATGCTTAAAAAACTGATGTACTCTTTATATCCAATGCTGTAAGCACTTTTCTTGCTGCATTTAGTTATCTTTATAACAAATTCTATAAATAGCTTTCTATGGGGAAAAAGTTAATCCTTGTTATAATAGTGGTATTGTTTTCATTCACATCATTTGCTCAAAAAATACATAGAATTGCTTTTTCTCAATGTTCAAGTGGTGATTGGCGACAACAAATGGAGAAGGAGATGCAACAGGAGTTGATGTTTCATCCTGATTTAGAGTTAACCATCAAGTATGCAGGTGATAATACTTCGCTCCAAATTCAGCAAATAAATGAACTGGTAACAGAAGGAATTGATTTATTAATTATTGCTCCCATAGAAATTGAAGCAGTAAAGCTAGTTGTAGAAGATTTATATAAAAAAGGAATACCTGTTGTTTTAATTGATAGAAAGATTGAATCGGATAAATATACTGCCTATGTTGGAGGAAATAATTTTTTAATTGGTTATACAGCCGGTATGTATATTGCAGATATTTTGAATAAACATGGTGATGTTATTGAAATATTAGGAGCCTTAAGTTCTTCCCCTGCAAAAGAAAGAATGCAAGGCTTTGAAGATGCTTTAATTCAAAATACAGGAATATCTATTGTTGATAGAATTTATTCAAATTGGAGTAATCAGGTAGTATTGGATAGTTTATCATCCTGTTTAAAGGCTAATCCTAATGTGGATGCCATATTTGCCCATGCTGATTTTTTAGCTGCTGCAGCCAGTGAGGTTATTACCCGTGAGTTTTCAAATCGAAATATTAAAATTATTGGTGTTGATGGTTCTCCTAGTGTTGGAGGTGGAGTTGAATTAGTTGAAAACCATGTAATTGATGCTACGTTGATTTATCCTACAGGAGGAAAAGAGGCTATCATCCTTGCATCTAAAATATTATCTGATAGTCCATTCAAAAAAAATAACCTGTTACCAACCACTTTAATTGACGAGCGCAATGTTAAGATAACCCGTTTGCAGTATAATAATATTGAAAACCTGCAAAATGATATTGCCCGATCTAAAGGAATGCTGGATCTGCTTGGAGGAAGATATAAAAAGCAGCAATTATTACTTTTTATCACCTTATTTTCTTTTGCATTAGTGGTTGTTCTAATTTTTCTGCTTTTTAAAGCTTACAAGAATAAAAAAAATGCAAACCAAAGTCTTGAAGAACAAAAGGAAGCCATATCGAAACAAAATAATGAACTCACCAGGATGTCAGATCAGCTTAAGGAGGCAACCCAGGCCAGAATGCAATTTTATACCAATATTTCGCATGAGTTCAGAACTCCATTAACCTTAATCGTTGGACCTCTCGAAAACATTATAAAGACACATAAAACGGATGAAGTCTTAAATCAAGAATTAAAGACTATCTATAGTAACTCTCTACGTTTACTGCGATTAGTAGATCAAATAATGGATTTCAGAAAAATTGAGACAACCAAAATGAAATTAAAGGTTGGCCATTATAATCTGGATGAGTTTATGCATAGCATAAAAAAAGCATTTCTCAGTTTATCTACAGAAAAACAAATTGATGTTGAGGTTGTCAACAATAGTGCTAAGTTATCTCTTTGGTTTGATTGGGATAAAATGGATAAAGTGATGTTTAATTTAATGTCAAATGCATTTAAGTATACAGCTAAAGGAGGAAGCATTCAAATCATTTTAGACCGCTTGAGTGCAGATGATACTGAAGACTATGCAAAAATAGAGGTTAAAGATAATGGTGAAGGAATACCTCAGCATGAAGTTGAAAAAATATTTGATCGTTTTTATCAGGCAGATTCCACTGTTTCCTATAAAGGAACAGGAATTGGTTTGTCCTTGACAAAAGAACTGGTTTTATTGCATAAGGGAAAAATTACAGTAGAAAGTAAATTAGGAGAGGGAACCAGTTTTAAGATTTTACTTCCTTTAGGTAAGAAACATTTTGCTCAGGATGAGATACTGTCAGATGCTAAAATGAAAGAGCATCCTGTAATGGTAGATTTTACTGAATTTGAGCAGAGCGACAAGCTAATAGAAGATATAACAAAAGAAACAAGTAATACAGAGGGGGAAAAACCATTACTGCTTATTGTGGAAGATGAACCTGATATCCGGAAATATATCAAATCATGTTTTTCGTCAACAATGTATTCCATAATGGAGGCAAAAAATGGAAAAGAAGGATTAAAACTGGTGGAAACAGAAGGTCCTGATATCATCATTTCGGATGTAATGATGCCTGTAATGGATGGATTAGAACTAACCAGAAAGGTTAAGAGCGATCTCAGATATTGTCATATTCCAATGATTTTGTTAACAGCAAAGTCCTCACTGGAGCATTTACTTGAGGGGTTGGAAGAAGGAGCAGATAGTTATATTGCCAAACCTTTTAATAAAGAACATCTGCAAGTAAGAGTTAAAAAATTGTTGCAAGCTGAGGCTAAGATGAGGGAGAAATACCAGGAACCCATAAAGTTGGCTAAAGAAGAGAAAGGAATGAGTAGGATGGATAAAAATTTCCTTTCTAAAATAAGCAATGTAATCATAGACAATAAATTAGATTCTAAAGTTAATGTTGAAGAATTAAGTCATCTTGTAGGTCTGTCAAGGGTTCATTTATACAGAAAGATCAAAAAGATAACCGGTTTATCGGTAAGTGAATTTGTGACTCAAACTAAATTGAAGCAATCACTGACATTACTTAAAAATACAGATAGCACTATTGCTGAGATTGCTTATAAAGTAGGATTTTCAACACCATCTTATTTTACCAAGTGTTTTAAAGATCATTTTGAAATATCACCAAGTGATTACAGAGAATCCATTTAGAATTTATAAGATGGCAAATAACCTTGTTGGGACTATATTATAAATAGACAATATTTTATATGTTAAAAAATCACTATTGATTTTTTTGATTCCTTGTTTTATTAAAATGTATAGTTCTTGATATACAATAGGTATTATTCATTTTGAAATGATTTAGCATTGAAGACCAATGGTATATTGTATCTCTATATTAAAGAACAATAAATCAATAAAAAAGCCCCTGTCAGAACGTTTGACAGTGGCTTTTTTTATGCAATAACAATACGAACTTTTCAATTTTATTTCATTACTATCTAAAATATTTCATTTAAAAGGTGGAACACACAGACCCAACTTCATTTGTTCATTGGCTGAGGATAATGTTTAATCTACTAAAGGAGGATAATCTTTTTTTATTTGGGACAGATTTTTAAAAAAAATAAAAAAAAATGTGAGTTTCAACTGTGTGTGTTATATGTTAAAACTTACTAATAAATGTAACCACTTATTAAGAGTGGTTTTTGAGAAGTAAATAAATCAGTGTTAAATCCAACATGTAATTAATATTGAGTAATTAGCTGGCAGCTTAATGTTAATTATATAGAAATGAAAAATCTATGAAAAAATTAACAATGAAACCTCAACGATATCCTTAGGAAAAAAAACAGGGAAATGCGGCAACAATTCCCTGAAAAAGAGTTTTTTATTCGTTCACATTAAACATTACAAATTTATGAAAAAAATCCATTTATTATGGGTATGGGATTCATATGCCCTAAAAAAAATCTTCAGAATGATGCGAGTTGTTGTTTTGCTTTTAATTCTTGGAGTTGCAAATACATTTGCAGAATCATCGGATACACAAAAAACAAGAGTGTCCAATAATATTAAGAATAGTAAAGAAATGAACCAGCAATTAATGACAATTACTGGTGTTGTTTCTGATGATAAAGGAGAAGTAATACCAGGAGTATCTGTAGTTTTAAAAGGATCAACAATTGGAACGATAACCGATATAGATGGTAAATATACAATCTCAGATGTTCCTCAAGGTGCAACTTTGGTATTTTCGTTTATAGGAATGAAATCACAGGAAATTATTATTTCAGGTAAAAGTGTGATCAATGTTTCATTAAGTCAGGAAACTATAGGATTGGATGAAGTGATTGCGGTTGGATATGGTAAACTATCTAAAAGAAATGTAACTGGTGCGGTACAAAGTCTGGAGACTGAAGAACTGGATGATATACCTACTGCTCAGTTAACTCAAAAAGTACAAGGTAAATTAGCTGGTGTTCAGATTAATCAAACAACAGGAACTCCAGGACAGGGTATGTCTATTCGTGTTCGTGGTCAGGCTTCTATTAATGCAGGTAATGATCCTTTATATGTGGTGGATGGTTTTCCTATTACAGGGGATATTGCCAATATTAACCCTGATGAAATTGAAAGTATTTCAGTTTTAAAAGATGCTTCTTCAACAGCGTTGTATGGTTCTCGTGCTGCCAATGGTGTGGTAATGATAACCACTAAACAAGCAAAAGCGGGTCAGTCACAACTTTCAGTAAATATGTACCGTGGTGTTCAGGTTATTCCTGAAGAAACCAAACCGGATATGATGAATGCCACTGAGTTTGCAAGGTTTAAAAAGGAAATTGCAGAAGAAAATGGTTGGGCTGTACCTGAAGCATTCCAGAATCCGGAACAATATGGAAAAGGAACGGATTGGTTTGATGTTGTTACCCGTAATGCTGTTATTGAAAATTATTCGGTATCCTACAGTGCAAGTAAAGATAAGTTTAAATCCTCAGTAGTTGGAGGTTTCTTTAACCAACAAGGGGTACTTTTAAATTCTGATTATAAACGCTATTCATTGAGGGTAAATTCAGAATATAAATTCAATGATAAAATGACAATAGGTGTTAATGTGGCTAACACAATTACAACCAATAAATCTCCTCAAAGTGATGGAACCTGGTATGAAACACCAAGTGTGGTGCAAGGTGCATTATTAAAGTCACCTTTAGCGCCATATAAAAATGAAGATGGTACACTTCCAATTGATGCCGGTAACTGGGGATATAATCCTTATGGTGCTTCTGCAGGACCAAACTGGTACCGCCAGGTAAAAGAAGTTGAAAACAAAGGGAAGAATATTGGCTTAATGTCTACTGCCTTTTTCGAGTATGAACCTATTGAGGGCTTAACATTTAAAACATCCGGTGGTATCGATTTAGCCAATAGTACATCTGATTACTGGCATCCATCAACAGCAGGTGGTATTTTTGATCCTCCAACAGAATCTGATGCTAACAGAATTTATGCTACTCATGGAAGTAATTTCGGATATTCATGGTTATGGGAAAATACAGCTACGTATCAAAAGACTTTATCAGGAGGGCATAATTTCGAAGTTTTATTTGGTACCTCAGCTCAAAGTGCTTATGGAGAAAGCGGATCGTTTACAGCCAGAGGATATGCAAATAACGATGTGAAAACATTTAATGCAGCAACAACAATTACTGGATCTACTGATATTGAAGAGTGGTCATTAATGTCAGTATTAGGTCGTCTTAACTACGATTATAATGGTAAATATATTGTTTCTGCAGCTTTTCGTAGAGATGGTTCATCCCGTTTTGGTTCAGATAATCGTTGGGGTACTTTCCCTTCAGCTTCAGTGGGTTGGGTAGTTACAGAAGAAAACTTTATGAAGAAGTTTGAAAAAGTATCTTTCTTAAAGCTACGTGCCAGTTATGGTGTTACCGGTAATAATAATATTGGTAACTATACACAATATGCAAATATGACAGAAACCAACAATCCGGTAAATGGTATTTATACCAACGGTAAAAGTATGGAAGGTTTAAATAACACAGAACTAGGGTGGGAAACTACTACTGAAATTGATTTAGGTGCTGATATTGGTTTGTATAACGACAGAATTTATTTAAGTTACGATTATTACAAACGTAATACAGAAGATTTATTGTATTCTGTATCTATTCCTATCTCGTCCGGTTTTTATAATTATATAACAAACATTGGGGAGTTTGAGTTTTGGGGACATGAATTTGCTTTAACAACCAAGAATATGGTTGGTAAATTTAATTGGACTACCAATTTTAATATAGCATTTGCTCGTAATAAAGCTGTTGCACTTGGTACTGCTAATGCGGCAATTTATGGTGGTGCATCCATTACAGAAGTTGGTCAACCAATCGGTCAATTATACGGATTGAAATGGGAAGGTGTATATATGAATCAGGAAGACTTTGATAATTCTCCTCATCATGATGGAGCACAAGTCGGAACTGTTAAATATGCGGATATTGACGGTGATGGTAAAGTAACTAATGATAACAGAGATCAAACTGTAATTGGTCAGGCCGCTCCGGATTTTACTTTAGGTTTCACCAATAGCTTTTCATATAAGAATTTTGATTTGTCGATTGTATGTTCTGGTGCTTTTGGTCATGATATTATTAATTATCAGGAACGTTTTACAACAAACTTAGATGGAGCTTTTAATGCTTATAAAGCTGTTGACCGACGTTGGAGATCACCAGAAAATCCTGGTGATGGACGATATGGTAAAGTAATTGCCGGAACAACAGGGCAGGAACGTGATTGGATGAGTTCTAAATTTGTATACGATGGAAGTTACTTTACGATTAAAAATATTACGTTAGGGTATAAATTACCTATCCGTAGTAAAGTTGTGAAAAACCTAAGAATTTACGGAAGTATCCAGCAGGCCTATGTATTTACTGATTACCCTGATAATAATCCTGAAGTTTCTTCTGCAGGAGGAATTGATTCTGGTGTGGATTATACCACTTACCCTGTGCCAAGAACTTTTACTGTTGGACTAAACGTGACTTTGTAAAAGATTCTCGAAATTAAGAATAAAGAACTATCAAGTTCTCGTAGTTATAAAATTTATATACATGAAACGAGCCATGAGAAGATATTTACACCTAAAAGGATAATTATTTTCATGGCGCGTTCCTTATGGCAATTAAAAGCAAATTTTAGACATATGAAGCAATATATATTAACATCATTATTAGTTGGTTCACTTTGTTTTTCATCATGTAATGATGAATATTTAACAAACCTCGATGAGACCAAAGTATCAGCTGAAAGTTTTTATCAAACAGAGTCCGATTTTGAATTGGCTAATGTAGGAATGTACGTTCCCTTACGAACCTTATACGGAAATGGAGTAGCTGATTATGGCGCATGGGCTATGGGAGAAATGCGCTCAGATCACACTTGTTTTATGTATAACATGAACAACCGGGGGTATGCTGATCGAGAGTATATTGATCAATTTATTGATGACTCTAATGGAGGAGGAGTTTCTACAAAATACTCCAATAACTATATCATCATTGGTAGAGCAAATCAGATTTTAGCTCGCGTTGAAGAGGCTGATATTAGTGAAAGTGCCCGAAATAATTACAAGGGACAAGCCTTGTTTTTGAGAGCATTTGCTTATTTTGACCTGGTGCAGTATTTTGGAGATGTACCCTTGGTAATTGAAGCACCAACTACCTATGATGAAACCATTGTAGGAAGAACAAGTGCCAGTGCAGTTTATGAGCAAATAATTAAAGATGCTACTGAAGCTGCAAGATTATTGCCTTCTGTTGGAGAGCAAGCAACGGGTTATGTAGCAAACGGTGCAGCTTATACTTTATTAGGAAATGTTTACCTGGTTTTGGAAGAGTGGGCTAATGCGGAGGATGTCTTATTAAATGTAACCGGTTATTCTTTAATGGATGATTATGCCTCAATTTTCAATCCTTCAAACAAGAATAATAATGAAATGATCTTTGAGGTTCAGTATGCAGCAGATGATACCAAGGGAACATCCAGTTATTTTGGTGTGAACTTTTTACCTTCATTAAGCAGTCCCGGTGTTCTTGCAGGTTATCCCGAAAATAGTGGAAACAATCAATATGCAGGATGGAATGCACCAACACCTGATCTGGTTGATTTATTTGATGTAAATGACTTACGATTTGAAGCTTCAATTGCATTTTTTACAGGAGAAATCTATGAAAATCAACCTTATGTGAAGAAGTTTTCTCATGGATGTGAAATATTTCCGCATTGTGATGAAGACTGGCCGGTATACAGATATGCAGAAGTTCTTTTAATGCTAGCTGAGGCCGTTAATGAACAAGGAGGTAGAGCAGGAGAAGCATTAGCTTATTTAAATGCAGTGCATGCACATTCCAGAACCGGATTATCAGAACTTGCCATTGCAGATCAAGCTGAGTTAAGGGATGCGATTATGTTAGAAAGACAATTTGAATTAGCCTTTGAAAACAAACGTTGGTTAGATCTTGTAAGAACAGGAAGAGCTACTCAGGTAATGCAAGCACAGTGCGCTAAAGTATTGGCTAATCCTCAGGCTTACTATTATCCTGAAGGAGTTTATCCTTCCGCTGATTCCTATCAGTTTGATGCACACCGACTTTTATTCCCAATTCCAAATGGACAAATAGAAATCAATCCTTTGTTAACTCAAAATGATGGTTATTAAATATTAATAGGTTGTAATCCTGGTGCATATCAAAAGCACCAGGATTGCATTATCCACAATGTAATTGAAACAAAAACGAGTTGTAATATTCTGGTCCATTGCAGTCAAGACCAATTGATACGTCTTTTTGATATTCCCTGAATTAAATTATTCCCAATTTATAATTTATAACGCATTAGCCAATCCAATAAATTACCATGCGTTAAAAGAAATGTAATTTTAATAATTTCAAATTTGGATACCTTAATGCATATCATTAGTGTTGATGATATACACAAAAATAATCATAAAGTAACTACACAAAATCATTATCAAAAAAGATGATTTTTAACTGTGTGTAATAGTCGTTAAAACTTACTAATAAACGTAAGCACTTGTAAAGCAATCATAAATGTGGCGAAGCAATAAAATGGGGATTTTAAGATTCATTTATGTATTGCAGTATGGAATTAATTAGCCCATATCGTTTACACAGAATAAGAATATGAAGTTGAATTAAAACAGATGTAAAGAACTCAAAAGAAAGCACAATTTCATTATGTGGGGAATGTTTTCAGATGAGTTTTAATCGCACATTTTAAAAATATAAACAGATGAAGTTAGTAAGCCGAAGGAATATTTATTTGTTATTAGGCGCATTTGTTATTGCCAGTTGTAGTCCTAAAAAAATTGAATTAGGTACAAGTTCAAACAAGGATGTGATTGCAGCAATGACATTAAAAGAAAAAGCTCAGGTACTGGTGGGTAACGACCCCGGGTTTCCCCGGGGATACCCATCAGGTTTTGGTGGAGCTGATACCTTATTTAATTCAGAACCACCTGTAGTTGGGCAAACTAAGCAAATTGTTCCGGGAGCAGCAGGAACAACATATCCTATTCCGAGATTAGGAATACCAGCTATTGTTTTAGCTGATGGTCCGGCAGGAGTTCGTATAGCACCTCAACGTCCGGATACCTCTAAAACCTATTATGCCACTGCTTTCCCTATCGAAACCCTTTTAGCCTGTTCCTGGGATACGGCTACAGTGCGAAAAGTTGGAGAGTGTATGGGAAACGAGGCTTTGGAGTACGGAGTAGATATACTTTTAGCTCCGGCTTTAAATATCCATCGTAATCCTTTGGGTGGTCGTAATTTTGAATACTATTCTGAAGATCCATTGATTTCTGGAGAAATGGCTGCGGCCATGGTAAATGGTGTTCAGTCAATGGGTGTTGGTACTTCAATTAAACATTTTGCAGCTAATAATAATGAAACCAACCGTATGTCTATTGATGCAAAAATTGATGACAAAACCCTTCATGAAACCTATTTAAAAGGTTTTGAAATAGCAGTCAAGAAATCTCATCCCTGGACAGTGATGTCGGCATACAACAAAATTAATGGTGTTTATTGTTCTGAAAATCCTGATTTGTTGGATTCCATCCTAAGAAAATCGTGGGGATTTGATGGATTGGTAATGACCGACTGGTTTGCCGGGAGAGATAGAATAAAACAAGTTATTGCCGGAAATGATTTGTTAATGCCGGGAAGTTCTTATATCGCAGAAAAAATTGCTGAAGCAGTGCAGAATGGAACTTTAGATGAAAAATTATTGGATAGAAATGTGGACCGAATTTTAAATGTCATTAAAAAAACCCCACGTTTTAATCATTATACTTATTCCGAAACACCAGACTTAAAAGCTCATGCTAAAATTGCAGAACAGATTGCATTAGAAGGTATGGTGCTTCTTAAGAATTCAGATGATGCTCTTCCTTTTACCAATGATATTAAGAGCATAGCTGCTTTTGGAATAGGAACGTTCCAAACCATAGCTGTAGGAACCGGAAGTGGTAATGTAAACAGAGCTTATACCATTTCGTTAAATGAAGGATTATTAGCTCAAGGTTATAATATTCCTGAAGAGTTAAAAGGTTTATACGAAGCTCATGTTGAAAGCGAGAAAAAACGAGTAGGAGAAAAGTCTTCTTATTTCCAACCGGACATCATGTTAAAGGAAAAGGATTGGTCTGCAGCTGATTTAAGTAAATATGCCCAAACTTGTGATATTGCCTTATTTACTATTTCAAGAACCTCAGGTGAATTTGCAGATAGAAAAATACAAGATGATTTTGCATTAACTCAGGAAGAGCAAAATATGCTTAAAAAGCTATCAAAAGTATTTCATGCAAAAAATAAAAAATTAATTGTAGTTCTTAACGTTGGTGGAGTTGTAGAAACAGCATCGTGGAAATTGTATGCTGATGCAATTTTATTGGCATGGCAACCAGGGCAAGAAGCAGGAACTGCAATTACTCAAATTTTAAAAGGCGATGTATCTCCTTCAGGAAAATTGAGTATGACATTCCCACAAAAATATACTGATGTACCTTCAGCAACATACTTTCCTGATGCTTCAAAAGATCCTAAAAAAGTTACATATACAGAGGGGTTACATGTTGGCTATAAATACTATTTAGCTAAAGGAATTAAACCTTCCTATGAATTCGGATTCGGACTTTCCTATACTTCATTTGAAGCAAAAGATATTACTGTTTCTGCAAAAGAAGATGGAGTTTATGATTGTGATGTTACCATAACTAATAGCGGAAATTTTAGTGGAAAAGAAGTGGTTCAACTGTATATTAAAAATCAGGAAGGTATAGTAAAACTTAAAGATTTTGCTAAAACAAATACGCTTAATAAAGGTGAGTCATCTAAAATAAATATGGTTTTAACACACGATGATTTTACCAGTTATAATGCCGAGAAAAAACATTGGGAAGTTCAACCAGGATCTTATCAGATTATGATTGGAAATTCATGTGAGAATATTTGGTTTACAAAAGATGTTGAGCTAAAGTAATAATAAATAAAAACTGATATATGAACACTCTATTGAAAAAAACTATAGCTGCTGGAGCTTTGTCAATATTATTGGCAATTAGCTCGGTAACGGCACAGAATTACTATAAGAATGGTAAGGCCTGGGTTACAAAAGCAGAGGCATTAAAACCTGTTTTAAAAGAAACTATTATTGAGCCTAAAAGTATTGTTGAAATAGTAAAAAATAAAGATGCTTTTCAAGGTTGGGAGGCTAAAGCTGTAGCCCCAATCGATTCTTTATACGATCAATCTATTCGTAAACTAAATAGTGTAATCGTTGATTTAGGAGATCATTATACCGGATATTTTTCTTTTGATCTGGCAACTATCTGGGGATCTCCCGATTCACCGGTTCGATTTCGTTTTACTTTTGGTGAGGTACCTTCAGAGCTAGTAACTCCTTATGAGCCATTTAATGGCGGTATTAGTCGTGCCTGGTTGCAGGATCAGGAATACAATATCATGTATCTTCCAGGATCTTATAAAATTGATCGACGAATGGCGTGCCGATATATAAAAATTGATTTGATTGGTAGTTCTCCTTATTTCGATTTTAAAATCAATAATCTAAAGTTTAAAGCAGTTACTTCGGCAAAAAATACACCAAAAGAATTGCCGGCTTCTACACCGGAAATGATTAAAAATATTGATAAGATTGGTTTAAATACATTGAAAGAATGTATGCAAACAGTTTATGAAGACGGACCAAAACGCGATCGGCGTTTATGGGTAGGAGATATGTATCTGGAGTCATTGGCCAATGTATATTCATTTGAAAATCATGAATTAACCAAAAGATGTTTGTATATGTTAGCTGGTTTAAGTGATGATGAGGGATATGTATTAGGAACTGTTTTTGAAGCGCCAGAGCCTCATGCTCAGGCTGGTCAGCGATTAATGGATTATTCATTACTTTATAATGCCACATTAAAAGAGTATTTAGCAGCTACCAACGATATGGAAACGGCAAAGGAGTTATGGCCAGTAGCAAAACGACAATTGGCTATTATTAATCAATATGTTTCTGATAATGGTTTGGTAGATTATGAAAGGGCTAATGGAGAATGGTGGTTATTTTTCGATTGGAAAGATGGTTTAAATAAAGCTGCAGGAATACAGGGATTAATGATTTTTGCGTTAAATGAAACCTATGAGTTGGCTAAACTTTTAAATGTTGAGAACGAAATCAGTGAAGTACCTTCTTTAATTAAAAAGATGAAACGAGCAGCATTAAAAAATATGTACAACTTTAAAACCGGATTGTTTGAATGTGGCGATGATCATCAGATTTCTTATGCATCTCAGGCATGGATGATTATGGGAGATGTTCTTTCTGAAAAAGCCAGTCAAAAAGCATTAGCTAATGTTATGAAACATCAGGAAGCGCTCCAACCTGGAGGTCCTTATATGTATCACTATTTTATACAGGCTCTCGTAAAATCAAATATGTATGATGAGGCTAAAACTGTGTTAACAGATTTTTGGGGAGGAATGGTTGATAAGGGAGCTGATACATTTTGGGAAGTATATGATCCTACCAATGATTTAATATCTCCATATGGATTTTTTCCAATCAACAGTTATTGTCATGCATGGAGTTGTACTCCTGTATATTTTATCAGAAAATACCCTGAAATATTTCAAAAATAAATAAGATACAGATTGTATGATTTTGATAAATAAGAATTCATTTACCAAACATAGTATCTATTTATATTTTCTGTTGTTATTGATTCTAACAGGAGGTTGTAATACTCAAAACAAAAGTGTTTTATCTGAAATTGATTTTGGGAAAAATGTTTATGTTTTTTCTCCCGATATGAAGATGGAGCATATACAACATATTGCAGATTCTGTTTATGTATTGCAAAGCGATAAACACAGTGAATTTAATGAAAACCGATTTGCGCTTTTGTTTATGCCTGGCGAATACAATCTGAATATTAAGGTTGGGTATTATACATCAGTGGCAGGTTTGGGGCAAACACCCAACGAAGTAATTATAAATGGAGGAGTGGAAGCATTTGCTCCTCCAACTTATAATGGAAGTGTTTTAATCAATTTTTGGCGTTCAGTTGAAAATTTAACTATTGTTCCAACTAAAGATTCAACAAATGTTTGGGCGGTTTCGCAAGCTGCCCCAATGAGGCGTGTTCATATCAAAGGTAATTTACGTTTGCATGATCATGGTGCTGCCAGTGGAGGTTATTTATCTGATTCAAAAGTTGATGGTAAAGTAGATTTTGGTCCGCAGCAACAATGGTTTTCCAGGAATTGTCTATGGAATAGTTGTTCCGGAGGTTTATGGAATATTGTTTCATTAGATGTATTGGGTGCGCCTGAACATCAATGGCCAGAACGACCTTACCTTTCTCTTGAAGATACACTCTTAATTAGGGAAAAACCTTTTTTAGCGCTTAACAAGAAAAATGAGTTGGTTGTTAAAAAGCCTCTTCAGCGTAAGAGAATGCATGGGATAAGCTGGCTAAATTCAGAAGATAAGGATTATACAGAAGTAAATATTGTAGATTTTTATATTGCACATTCAAATTTAGATAACTCAAAATCTTTAAATGCCGCTTTACAAAAGGGCAAGCATGTATTGTTTACTCCAGGAATTTATAAACTGAACGAAAGTTTACAGGTTACAAATCCAGAAACAATGCTAATTGGTATTGGACTTCCAACCTTAATTCCTGAAAATGGGAATGCTGTTATGGAAATTGCTGATATTGATGGAACAACACTTTCCGGACTATTGGTTGATGCAGGTTTACAGAAGTCAGAAACCCTGATTCAATTTGGAACTCCGGAAAGTAATCATAACCACAATAATAATCCTTCCTATATTTTTGATCTCTTTGTACGTGTTGGCGGATATATACAGGGAACTACTCACAATTGTTTAACCATAAACAGTAACAATGTTGTAATCGATCATATTTGGTTATGGAGAGCAGATCATGGAAATGGGGCCGGTTGGGATTTAAATAAAGCAGCAAGCGGACTTATCGTAAATGGAGATGATGTAACAGCTTATGGTTTGTTTAATGAGCATTTTCAGGAATACCATACTGTGTGGAATGGAGAAAATGGAAAGGTTTTTTTCTATCAAAGTGAGATGCCCTATTTTGTGCCTTCACCAGAGGAATGGCAACATGATGGAACGAATGGTTACGCATCTTATAAAGTTGCTGAAAATGTAAATAATCATGAAGTCTGGGGCATGGGAATCTATAATGTGTTTTTTAAGAGTCCTGTAATTGTTGATCAGGCTGTTGAGACGCCTTCTCATATCGAAAAGAAACTTAATCATATAACAACGATTTGGCTTGGTGGAAATGAAAGTAGTGAAGTTAGAAGTGTAATTAATGGAAAAGGTCAATCTGTAAATATAAATAACAGAAAGGCTGTTTGGTAATACAATTTAATTCGGATACAAATTGAAACGGTTAATAAATATTTTTATAGTTATAGCAATCATTTTGCTTTTGCCGATGTGTAACAGAACACAGAATCAAGCGGGTAAAGTGGCTCAAGAAATGCTCAGTTATATCGACTCTTTGATGTCGAAAATGACACTCGATGAAAAATTAGGGCAGTTGAATTTATTAGCCTGGGATGGTAGTTTAACTACCGGTGCAGCTGCAAATACAGGTGTTAGCCAGAAAGTAGCTAATGGATTAGTAGGTGGTTTGTTTAATATTGAATCCCTGCAAGAGCGACGAAAAATTCAGGAGTTAGCTATAAGACAATCCAGATTAGGTATTCCGCTTATGTTTGGACAGGATGTGATACACGGACACCATATCATTTTTCCTATTCCGTTGGCTTTATCGTGCTCATGGGATTTGGATTTAATAGAACTTACAGCTAAGGCAGCCGCTTATGAAGCAAGTGCAGATGGTATTGACTGGGTATTTTCGCCTATGGTTGATATATCTCGTGATCCACGCTGGGGTAGAGTTGCAGAGGGTGCCGGAGAGGATACCTATCTGGGATCTCTTATTGCAGAGGCAATGGTAAAAGGATATCAGGGTACCAATATGGCAACAGATGAATCTGTGATGGCTTGTGTTAAGCATTATGCGTTATATGGTGCCGCTGAAGCAGGACGAGATTATAATACTGTGGATATGAGTAAAATCAGAATGTTTCAGGATTATCTTCCTCCATATCAGGCAGCTGTTGATGCCGGAGTTGGTTCTGTGATGACTTCTTTTAATGACATTAATGGTATTCCTGCAACTTCTAATAAGTGGTTGATTGATGATGTGCTTCGAAAAAACTGGGGATTCAATGGATTTATTGTCACTGATTATACAGCAATTAGCGAAATGGGCAATCATGGTATTGGTGATTTAAAAACATCTTCGGCTCTGGCTATTGATGCCGGTATTGACATGGATATGGTGAGTGAGGGCTTTGTTAATACATTAAAACCATCCTTAGACGAAGGGGCTGTATCATTAAGTGTAATTGATCAGGCTTGTAAAAGAGTGCTCGAAGCAAAATATAAACTAGGGTTATTTAACGATCCATTTATTCGATTGAAAAAGGATAGTGTAAATAAGCTTAAAGAAACTGAGTTTATGGAGCTATCACTGATGGCAGCTCAAAAATCATGCGTCCTATTAAAAAATAATAATACACTTCCTTTAAAATCAGACCAGAGAGTGGCCGTTATCGGTCCTCTGGCTGATTCTAAAAAGGATTTATTAGGAACATGGGTTTTAAGTGGAGAAATGGATAAAGTACAATCCATAAAAGAAGCGGCTCAAAAAAAGGGTAATATTCTTTATGCCGAGGGAGCAAAACTCACAGATAATAAAGAATTACGAAAGCTGATTAATTATAATCCAGGAAACAAAGTTGATGAAGTAATGTTGAAAGAAGCAGTTCAAACTGCGCAAATGTCAGATGTAGTAGTGGCTGTCTTAGGAGAGTCTGCTGCTATGTCGGGCGAAGCTTCCAGTATGGCTGATATTTCTTTACAGCGCACACAAAAACAGTTATTAAGAGCATTAGTCAAAACGGGTAAACCGGTTGTTTTGGTATTGGTAGGCGGCCGGCCTTTAACTTTGGAGTGGGAGGCCGAAAACTGTGCTGCCATACTGCAATGTTGGTCAGGAGGAACGCAAACTGCACCTGCAGTCTCAAATGTTTTATGGGGCGATTATAATCCTTCTGGCAGGTTAACCATGTCATTTCCTCGTAAAGTGGGGCAAATTCCGGTTTATTATAACATGAAAAATACCGGTCGCCCACTGATTTCGGGAATAAAATATACATCTCAGTTTATCGATGTTTCAAACAAACCACTTTATCCTTTCGGCTATGGTTTAAGCTATACTTCATTTGAATATGGAGATTTAACAATACATGATAATGTGATGCATCAGGGGGATACAATTACAGCCTCAATAACCATAAAAAATATTGGAGAATACGAAGGAGAAGAAACTCCTCAATTGTATATAAGAGATTTGGTTGCAAGTGTTACCCGTCCATTAAAGGAGCTAAAAGCCTTTAAAAAAGTGTATTTAAAACCAGGAGAAGAAACAACAATTGAATTTCAGATTTCTGATAAAGATTTAAAATTCTTTAATGATAAACTAGAATATTTAGTTGAACCTGGAGAATTCCAAATATCAATAGGACCTAATTCAGAAGATGTAAAAACTCAGAATTTCCACTACAAATTAAAATAAGAATTAACTATTAGTAATGAGAAATCAGATGACGTACTTTTTTAAGTGTTGTTGTCTGATTTTTTTTATTTTTATCAAATGAAAGGATTGTTTTTAGTTCGAGAAAAGTAATCTAATTGGCAAGGAAATAATACGTGTTTATACCAGAGATATGTTTATATCCTTTTAAGGATAATTGTTTTTTGAGTACATAATATCAGGAGGTTAGGAGTATGATAATAAATAGTACCTATAAAACTATAACTAGCCTATGAAAAAAATCATACATCTGATTAATATATATACGCATTGTTGATAAAAAGAATATCTTTATTAACAAATCAAAAAATCTTGACATGACTCAAATGAATGATACGATAAAAGTTTTTACAGGTAGTGAAGTAACTGTAGCTATGATTAAAGGAGAATTAGAAAATCAGGGAATATCTTCATTAATAAAAAGTGATTTTAAATCAGGTATAGCTGCAGGGTTTTCTGGTGGAGTTCCATCTGCAATTGATCTCTATATTGAAAGTAAAGATGTTGAACGAGCGACTCCAATTATAAATGACTTGATCAAAAGCATTTGAATATAATTTTTAATACCTTAAAAAATCATAAGGTTATTTACTTGTAAATGGTTTTAGGACTTGGACAGGATTAACAAGATGAACAGGATTTTCTGTTTCAATAATGAAACAAGCTTTATAAAAGGTAAAGCTTACCTGTAAATTCTGAAATCCTTCAGAAAATAAAAACATTGGTTTTAAACCACAAAGCCTGCTTCAGATAATCATCTCAAAGCAGGCTTTGTTTGTATTTTATAGAAGGTTGTTCTTATTCAACCGAATGTATTATAATTTGATTGTTGTTCACTTCATATTCTGCATGTGTGGTTAACTCACATAATACAGACATTACATCAGATATCGATTCGTCAGGTTTAAACTTTACATTACAGGCATATTCAATGTATTGAGCTTCATCATAATTGATTTGCACATTGTACTTACGTTCCACAGTTGAAATAATTTCAGAGAAAGCAACATTCTCAAAAATCAAATATCCTTTTTCCCACATAGTTGCTTTTTCAGCATCTATCTTTTTTAACTCAATTTTATGATTTGAGTTATCAAATATAAGTTGCTGATTTGGATCCAGGTCATAATGCTCAGGTGAGTAGTTGTCTTTGATTCTTACTTTTCCCTCAATAAGAGTAGTTGTTGTATTATCAAATTCGGCATAAGCCTGCACATTAAATGCTGTTCCTAATGCTCTAACAGAAATGTGATTGGTATTCACAATAAAAGGCTTATCAGGATTTTTTGCAACTCTGAATATGGCCTCACCGGTTAAAAATACTGATCTGGTATTAGCCACAAATTCTTTAGGATAAATTAAAGACGAACCTGCATTTATACTTACTACAGTACCATCTGCAAGGGTAATATTTTTAGTTTCTCCTTTAGGCACAGTATATTCAGTAAACGCAATTTCTTTTGGCTGAGTTGAAATATATGTAATAATGGATGTTGTTAATAATAAAAGGAATACAGCAGCATATTTAAGTATTGGATTATGTAAAAATCGAACTGACTTTTTAGGTGTAGCTTCGTTGGCTATCTCTGATTTTAAAATAGCAAGATCTTCCAAAGTTTGGTCAGTAATTTGATTTGGAGTTTCGTTCCAAAGTTCAAACATAGCTTTTTCAACCTCCTCGTTCTCTTTATTCTGCGAAAGCCAATATCTGAACTTCATTTCCGTTTCCTCAGAATATTTTTTCTTCGTAAACCGGGATATTATATTTTTAAAAAATGTTTCAGCCATTTGTATACCTTTATAACTATAAGTAAGCTAAAGAGCTTTTTACACACAGTAATATTTTATATCTATATAAAAAAAAGTAGAATAATCATTTTTATAACTTTTCTTAAGTCAGCTAAAGCCGCTGTTAAGTGGTTTTCAACAGTTCTTTTATTGATACCTAATTTTTCTGCAATTTCACTATTTTTAAACCCCTGAACACGACTCATTGTATAAATTAATTTTCGTTGCGCAGGCATTTGGCTTACTGTTATATCAATTAATGATTGCAGTTCTTTAGCAAATAAATTCTCTTCCAGGTTTTCTACTTCAAGCGGATTTGTTAATTGTTCTTTTGTATATTTTTTATCAACCATAGAATGGTCAAAGTAATTGCATACTGCATTTTTACCCATTTTAAAAAGATACGAACCAAAATAGTTAACCTGATTAAGGTTACTTCTGTTCTTCCAAATACTTAAAAATATATCATGTGCCATATCTCTTGACACCTCCATATCTTTAATAAATCCGTTTATAAAATATAGTAGTTTAGGTTGGTAATGAAGATAGAGTAATTCAAAAGCTTTTGAATCACCATTGCTAATTGCTTTTAATGTATCAACTTCCCAATTATCTTTCATTTTCTGTAGTAAAAAAACTTATTCTTAATCATTACTTCAAAATGCTGGTATCTAAAACTACTATGGTGTCAGTCTCTATAAGGGGATAAATACCTCTCGTTGAACTTAAATGCAGCAAGAGTTAATTAAAGTAAATGATGGTATTTTAAATATAAAAAGCAAAGAATGGGATTTTTTTGCTAAAAAAAAAGGGATTAGTAAATATTCTCAATGGTCATCAATAAACAATTTTTGATAAATTTTTTTTGTGAGTGTATGTGAGTGTTAAATTAGCATTAAATCAGTCATTTATGGTTATTTGTTGTTGAGGTAAATATCCTATTTCTAAACTAAAAATTAAAGAATGTAAAAAAATATTGATTTTCCACTGTGTGTGTTTTCTGTCATTACTTACTAATAATTGTAACCACATGTTAAAAGATCTAAATAAATAACGTGTAATACAATTTGGATAGAGGAAGATTTTTGAATCCTGATTTTGATTAAGGCTTTCTTAAGTTATTCATATTCAATTAAACAAAGAAGCGTTTAAAATTAGTTGAGAGACGTATATGAGACAGGAGATTTTAATAATATCAGCGAGAGTAAAGTTAATGATCATTTTACTTTTTTTCTCGTTTATAGGTGCTGCCCAAATAACAGAACAGGATTTTCTTTCTGCAAACGGACAGGTTCTTTGTAATACAAAAGGAGACACTATTTTACTTCGAGGTACCAATTTGGGTGCATGGCTTTCTTTTGAAAATTGGATGGGACCATCTGGTTATGGTGCTATTAATAGAACTAATTGGAGTGTAACAGCTCAATATTCTCAAGTGGGGAGCAATGCCTCAAACATAATAGATGGCGATTTAAATACAGCATGGAATAGCGGGCGTTCTCAATATACCACTAATCAGTGGATAACTATTGATATGGGCCAGGCTGAAATTTTTAATCGTGTTGAATTTAAAACAACTCAAAATACTTCGGAATATCCTCGAGCATTTGAAATTTATCAGTCTCCTAATGGTGTTCAGTGGACATTGTTAGGAAGTTTTAGTAGTAATAACGGGGACATACAGGCATATACAGACGTAGCATGTTGCAGATATATAAGAATTGTACAAACACAACAGGTTATTGAAAACTGGTCTATTTCAGAATTAAATATAAGCATGAACGATGATATTCATGTTAGACGAGCACTGATAAACAGATTTGGCGAAGAAGGTGCCGATGAACTAATTGATTATTATTGCAGAATGTGGATCACAGAAAGTGATCTGGATCAAATTAAAGGGATGGGAATGAACGTGGTCCGTGTTCCTTTCTTTTGGATGGAAATCATGAGAGAAGATGGAACCATTAAATCTAATGCTTTTCGTCATTTGGATTGGCTCGTTGAAAAATGTACTCAACGAGGTATTTATATAATACTTGATCTTCACTGTTCACCTGGAGGTAATGATGGTTATTTTACCAGTGGAATGGCTGTGTCAAACGATCTTTGGTCAAATACATATTACCAGGATCTCACCGCAAAGATATGGGAAGAAGTCGCTACGCATTATGCCGGAAACCCAGCAATTGCATGTTACGATATTTTAAACGAGTCGTGGAGCAATTCTGCTGAAATGACAGTAGATCAGTTTTATGATGTTTTGTATGATGCAATTCGTGCCAAAGATACGGATCATACCATTTGTGTTCAGGCATTTCCAAATTTTGATTATGTAACGTCTCCTGCAAATCATGGATGGACCAATGTTATGTATCAGGCGCATTATTATAATACAGACTATCATAATTATTCTTCACAAGATGGTTTCGCTGAGGCTGCCATTTCAAATATGCTGTGGTATCAATACAATTGGAATGTTCCTGTTATTGCAGGTGAGTTTTCATTTTGGGAACATACGGATGTATGGGAGAAGTTTTTACGAGGATTAAATTCTGCCAATATATCATGGACAAACTGGTCGTATAAATGTAGAGAGAGTATTGACAGCAGGGATAACTTTGCTTTTTATACCGACAATTTTAATCAAGATCCGGATTTAATATATGATGACATAGCAACCATAAAATCTAAGTGGGATCAATTTGGATCAGAGTATTTTATGGAAAACAGTACTCTCATTAATTTAGTTTCTAATGCCATTTCAACAGAACCAGAATTACCTGTAGGAAAACAAATTTATATACAGCAATATGATGATCAATATTTAGAATTATTGGATAACGAACAATTAGGTTTCTCATCATACGATATACAATCGGCAAATTCTTTTACCATTAAAAAAGTTGAAAATAACCAGGTTGTAATCATTGGTTCTAATAATAAGTACTTATCCACAGAAGGCGGTAGTGCACCAATGACCTGTTCAAGAGATGGCTATGATGGCTGGGAGAGATTTACATGGATTGATTTAGGAAATCATCAGTTTGGATTGTTTGCTCATTCTGGCTTTGTATGTGGTCAGGGAGGTAATGGTGCCAGTCTGGTTTGTGACAGGACTGCATTAAGTGGTTGGGAGCGATTTGTATGGACAGAAGAAGTTGTAAATGCAGTTCCTTCAGTAAATAAGCCAAAAGGAATTATTGTTTTTGACAGGATGATTAAAAATCTAGAGTCTACTTCTAAAGAGGTAAGTATCTATAATTATATGGGCCAGCTTGTGTATAAACTTACGCTCGAAGGAAACTCAAGTGCAGCATTAAGTCTATCAAAAGGATATTACATACTCAATATAAAATCTGAAGGATTTACTGATCAGGAAAAAATGATCCTTCAATAAAATAGAAATCAATTACAGAATTAATTAAGAAGATACGATTAGCTATTTCTTAAAAAGGATAAATCAGTAAACAATTGATAATGTGAAACGAGCCTTATGGTTTGTTATTGGGCGAGTTACATGTGACAATCTAAATAAATTATAAACTCATGAAAAGAAAAATCAACAGTCATTATTTGTTCTTAAGTCATATAACATGGCGATTGATCATGTTTATGTTATTAGGAGCTGGAATTTTTATTCCGGTATATGGTCAGGAAAATATTAAGATTTCCGGGCAGGTTTTAGATGCAGGGAACGATGAAACCCTCATAGGAGTTACCATCCAGGTTGTTGGAACAAACAATGGAACCATAACTGATGTTAATGGTAATTTTACCCTCTATAACATTGAAAGTTCTAATGCTAAAATTAAGTTCAGCTATGTTGGTTATAAAGCAGTTGAAGTTGATATTCCTCAAAATAGAATCATCAACATTAAGCTTGAAGAAGATAAGATGAATATGGACGAGGTTGTTGTTGTTGGATATGGTAGTCAGAAAAGAGAAAGTGTTATTGGTGCTATTGCCACCATGAAGCCTAAAATACTTACTCAAAACACTACCCGATCAATGACAAATGGTTTGGCAGGTCAGATTACCGGTGTTATTGCAGTTCAAAAATCCGGGGAGCCGGGTAGCGATGCCGCTGACTTCTGGATTCGAGGTATCAATACCTTTGGAACAAATGCAACACCTTTGGTTTTAGTTGATGGAATTGAGCGTAACCTGGCTGATATTAACAGTGAAGAAGTGGAATCTTTTTCAATATTAAAGGATGCATCAGCTACTGCAGTATATGGGGTGAGAGGTGCGAACGGTGTAATCTTAATTAAAACCAAAAAAGGAAAAATCGGACGTCCGGTGATAACATTTAAAGCAAATCACGGTATTTCTAATCCTACACAACTTCCCGAATTTGTGAATGGGGCAAAATATATGGAAGTAATGAATGATGCGATGACTCTTTCCGGATTAGCACCTACTTATACTCAGGAAGATATTGATATTACCAGAAATGGTAGTGATCCGGATTTATACCCTGATGTGGATTGGTTAAATGAACTAACCACCAGTAATGTGCCTCAGTCACAGTATTCTGTTGATATTAATGGAGGTACAGAGCGTTTACGTTATAGTTTAATTTTAGGATATTTTGATGAAGAAGGTATTTATGCAACCGCACCAAATGTAGGTTACAATTCAGCTATTTCATTGAATAGAGTTAACGTTAGATCTAACGTTGATGTAAACTTAACGCCGTCTACTCTAATGACCGTTAGTATTGGTGGATATAAGAATGAGAAAAATTCTCCGGCAACTTCAACGAATGATATTATGGATGCCATTTTTAAATCAACTCCAATTCTTCATCCAACAGTATATTCAAACGGACAGATTCCAAGATATGGCGATCGTAGAAACCCATATGCTTTGGTTACTCAAACCGGGTATGCTAAAACACAAAGCTATACCGTACAGTCATTGCTATCTGTGAATCAGGATATGGGTGCTATCTGGTCAGGTCTTGAAGGATTAAATGTGAAATTCACTTATTCTTTTGATAACTACAACTGGAACAGTCTAACCCGATCAAAAAGCCCTTCTTATTATTGGGCATCATCCAGAGATGAAAATGGAAACCTGATTACTTCTCTTATTTCTGAAGGAAGCGAATTTCTTGGATATGGAAGAGCTTCAGGCGGTAATAACAACCAGTATTTAGAAGCTCAGGCTAATTTCCATAGATTAATAAATGATAAACACACTATTGATGCCCTTTTATTATTTAATCGCCGTGAGTATGTAAACTCAGAAGCAGGTAATGCTATTATGGCAATTCCATATCGAAATCAAGGATTAGCAGGACGTATTGGTTATGATTATGCAAGCCGGTATTTTGCTGAGTTTAACTTTGGTTATAATGGTTCAGAAAACTTTAAGAAGGGGCAGCGTTATGGATTCTTTCCTTCGGCAGCCATTGGTTGGTTAGCCTCTGGTGAAAAATTTATGCAGGGTATTTCAAATACAATATCAAAATTGAAAATCCGAGGGTCTCTAGGTTTAGTAGGTAATGATCAGATTTCCGACTCCAGAAGGTTTGGATATATAGCCACTGTTAATGAAATAGGTGGTTATAACTTAGGATATACAGCCCAATATTATAAAAATGGATATCAGGAAGGTGATGCTGCTGTTGATAATTTAACCTGGGAAGAATCTTTAAAGGCTAACATTGGAATTGAGTTGGGTTTATTTAACGACATCAATATGCAGGTTGATCTTTTTAAAGAATGGCGTAGTGATATTTTTATGCAACGTAAAACCATACCTGAAACTGCAGGTTATACCCAATTGCCATACGCTAACTTTGGTAAAGTTGAAAACCAAGGTTTTGAAGTTAGTGTGGATTATAATAAAGCAATTAATAAAGATTGGTTTGTATCAGCTCGTGCAAATTTCAGTTATGCACATAATACAATTACAGAGTTTGATGAACCTGCAGCTTTAAAAAATACCACTTTAGCTCAAACCGGTCATCCTATCAATCAACATTTCGGATTAATTGCAACAGGTCTTTATACAAACGATGATTTCGCATCAATCGATGAAGAAAATAATGAATATATTCTATCTGAGTCTTTACCCGAAGTAGGTTATGGAGTTGTTCGTCCTGGAGATATAAAATACCAGGATTTAAATAATGATGGTACTATTGATGATAATGATAAAACAGCTATAGGTAAGCCATGGGTACCTGAAATAATTTATGGATTTGGAGCTTCAATAAGATATAAATCAGTTGATTTTGGATTTTTCTTCCAGGGTGCTGGTAATATGACTAACATGCTAACAGGTTCATACCTGATACCTGGTAGTGGAGGAGGTGGTGTTGGTAATATCTATGATAATGTAGATGACAGATGGACACCGGAATCTGAAAGTCAGGATGTATTTTGGCCAAGGCTTGCTGCAACAGAAAGTTCTAATAATAGTCAGGCGTCTACCTGGTGGTTAAAAGACTCTAAATATTTAAGGTTGAAAAATCTTGAAATTGGATATACAATTCCAAAAAAATGGAGAGATAAAGCATTCATATCAAATGCCCGCATTTATTATCGCGGAACTAACCTGTTAACATTTGCTGCTTTTGATTTATGGGATCCTGAGTTGGGATCAAGCAATGGATTTTCATATCCAACATCAAAAACCAACACTATTGGAGTTGAACTAACATTTTAAAAATTAAGAAGAAATGAATAAGATTATATATTTATTAGGAGTAATTATTTTAACTCTTACGATGTCTTCTTGTGAAGACTACCTCGATAATGAGCCGGATAATATATTGACTATGGATATGGTTTTTGAAAATAAAAACCAGACAGAACAATGGTTGATGGGGGTTTATAGTTATGTGCGCGACCCAATGTGGGGATTGTTTTATAATGATGGTAACGGAGCCTTATCTGATGATGTACAAATTCCATTAGCTCAGGCCGAATGGGGTGGTTGGGCAGTAAAGGCTCAACAAGGTAACTGGACTTCCAATTCTAATTATGGAACAGATGTATGGGGCGATACCTATAAAGCGGTACGTTCTGCAAACTTGTTTATTCAACAAGCCAAAGAACTTCCTATACAAGGCTTATCCGCTGATAGTTTGCAGGATATGAAACTGCAGGCTCGTTTTCTTAAAGCGTACTATTACACTAAAATGCTGAAAATGTATGGTCCTTTTCCTTTGATTAAGGATCTGGTTGAAACAGATGCTTCTATACAGGATTTAATGACAGAAAGAACTCCATTGGAAGAAATAGTGGATTATTTAGATGTTGAGTTATTGGAAATTGCTCAAGAGTTGCCTTTAGTGCGTGATGAGGAAGCAACGAACTACGGTAAACCTACAAAAGGGGCTTGTTTAGCAATCCGTGCAGATATGTTATTATTTGCTGCCAGTCCAATATTTAATGGTTCTGATTATTATAAAGATGTAGAGAATACTGATGGAACAAAATTATTTCCTCAGCAATATGATGCTACAAAATGGCAAAAAGCGGCAGATGCATTTAAGCTATTCTTTGATGAAACCGGTAGTACTTACGATTTATATAAAGAATATAATAGCCAGGGAGAAATAGATCCATTGCTTTCGTTAATGCATGTGTTTACTGCTTCATCTGAATCTAATCCTGAAGTGGTTTGGGCACGTCCTTCCGCAACAATATCAGACTGGATGATGGCAACAGCACCTCGAAGTAGTGGTGGTTATGGATTTTGCGGTGCAACACAGGAGATTGTTGATGAGTTCTATGATAAAAATGGTTTGGCAATTGATGATCCTAATTCGGTTTATACCGAAATTGGCAAATCTGTTGTCAATGATATCCGTCCCGAAACGGAGTATAACAGAGGAAACAGTAGTGCTACTCCTGGTTTGGTTGCTGCACGAGGAACCTTTAATATGTACGTGAACAGAGAGCCTCGATTTTATGCAAGTATCATGTTTAATGGAAGATACTATCCTTTTACAAGAACCAGAGTTAATTATAAATATAATGGTGCAGATGGTTTACCAAGTTTAGATATGCCGGTTTGTGGATATCTAATCTCTAAAATGACACATGATGATGCACAACCAAGAAATGGATATGTACCATATTACCAGGGTATCATGATTCGTTTAGCAGAAATGTATTTAGGTTATGCAGAAGCTTTAAATGAATCAGATCCAACTAATACCGAGATTGTTAATTACATTAATTTAATCCACGAGCGTGCAGGAATTCCTTCTATTGAAGATACTTATCCTGAAATTATCGGTAACCAGGATGCCATGAGAGAATACATTCGCAAAGAAAGACGAATAGAATTTGCATTCGAACGTGATATCAGATACAATGATTTACGTCGTTGGATGATTGCAGATGAGGTATTTAGTCAAACTCCAACTGGGATGAATGTTTATGGTAGAACAGATGACGATTTTTACCAAAGAACAGATGCCTATACTGGTAAAAAAGTATTTCTGGAGAAAGAATACTTATGGCCTATCAGGTTGACTTATATCAACAATAATCCTCAACTAGTTCAAAACAAGGATTGGTAGCATGAAGTATCACATAATATTTTTAATAGCAGTTTGTCTGTTGAGTTTATCTCTCAATGGACAAACAGTTAGTCCCAAGCGAGGAGTTGGCTATAACTTAAGCAATAGCCGCGATGCAAGGGCATTAGCAACCGGTATTTCCTGGTTTTATAATTGGGGTGTTCAACCAGCAGGTGTAATTAGTGGATCTTATGAAAGTTATGGATTAGATTATGCTCCAATGACATGGGGGGGTAATTTTGATGAAACAACGCTGCGTAACTTTTTAACCACGCATCCCAATGTAAAATATTTATTGGGATTTAACGAACCTAATTTTTTATCGCAGTCTAATTTAACGCCTTCACAGGTGGCTGATTTATGGCCAACATTAGAGCAAATAGCTGAAGATTTTGATTTGGAACTTGTTGGGCCAGCATTGAATTATTCAGGAGATGCAGTGTCAGAAAATGGGGTAACTTATTATGATCCTGTTGATTTCTACGATGATTTCTTTGCCTTGTATCCCGAAGCTAAAGTGGATTATATTGGTATTCATTACTATATGAGTAACGAAAGTCAATTGGATGAGCACATTCAAAGGCTCTATAAATACGGAAAGAAAATTTGGCTTACAGAGTTTAATATGGATAATGGAACAGATGAAACAGCTGATCAGCAAAGAGATTATGCTGTTAAAGCAGTTCATTACCTTGAAAATAATCCAAATATTTTTCGTTATGCATGGTTCTTAGGTAGAGCTGATGGTTATCCATCCATTTCATTGTTGGATCAAACCTATGGTCAGCTAACAGCATTAGGATACGTTTATACTAAAATGTCATCTTATGATGCAAGCTTTTATCATCAGGTAAATACTGATATTCCTGCAGAACAGTATCTGAATATGAATGGTATCTCTGTTTGTAATTTGTCAACTGATGTTTCTGATGTATATGTAGGTTATATTGATGGAGATGACTGGATGGATTATAATATTGATGTACCGCATAATGGTGAGTATGAAATAGAAATTAAAGTAGCAGCAACTCAGGCAGCATCGTTTAGAGTAACAGCAGAAGATGGAGCAACTACATTGATAGAAGTACCAAATACAGGAGGATGGGAAAACTGGACTACGGTATCCAATACAATCACATTGCAGGCTGGACAATCAACCCTTCGAATTAAAGCCAGAACGGGCGGTGTCAATCTCGATCATATCGTAATAAAATCCACTGTTAACACTAGTGTTCATCCTCTTGATAGTGCGGAAGAGAAGCCTTATACATTATCTCGTTCAAATGATGAAATCATTTTGAATAGCAGTAATACGATGAAAGTAGACTTCTATTCACTTGGTGGAAAACTTCTTCATTATCAGGAAGGGAATGTTGTAAGATTCAACCAATCAAAAGGAGCTCAATTTCTGATATTAAAAGTTCAGTGTAATGGACAGGTTTATACAGAAAAGGTGATTTAAACTGAATTTTTGTGAAACTATCTTTTATAAAGCTTAGTGCATAAGCTGTTATTTATAAGGTTTAATGTATAGGTAAATAGAGACTTATATTGGCTGAATGTGCTTGTTTATAACGATCAAATAAAAACTTATTATCAAATAATATATTGTTAAACTAAATTTTAATTATTATGAAAAAAATAATCTTTACCCTATTGGCAATTGTATTGCTTAGTCTAAATATAAATGCTCAAACCATTGGTATTATGGTACAAAGTAATGTAGACCTTTATTCCGGAGCGGAGGAAACCGGTGGAGATCCAGCTAATGGAGCTTCAGGAGAAACGGTTACTTATAGAATTATTGATATTGATGGAAAAATTTATGCCAAGACCACAACTTCAATGGCAACTTTATCTGAAACTTTTGGTTCTCAGATAAGAGAAGTAAAGGAAGATGCTTCAGTTGGACAATATTGGCTGGATCATATGGACAGTTATGTAACAAATCGTTGGACCAACGATGGATTTGCATACGATGATCAGAATTCGGATGGTATGGTTAGTCTGTTTTTGATGCATGTTTTACCAGGAGACTGGCCTTGGGATATGTATTTTACTGTTCCATTTGATTATGCAATAGGGCAGGTTCAACCAGAAGATCCTATGGATACTGAAGCACCAACTCTGTATGAGGTGTATGTGGATGGAAGTGATTTAGTATTTGATTGTGATGAAAGTAATTGCTTTTTCTATTTTGTAGATAATACTGGTGAAATCAGAGTTACATTCGAGAATCGTTATAGCTTGAGTTCATTAGCCGGAGTTTCTTCTTTAACGGCTTATGCTGTTGATTTTTCTGGTAATAAGAGTGCTGAAGCAACCTATAGTTTTGGAACAACTATTGGTTCAATGAAAATAGATAATGCTCAGGTTTATAATGCAGAAGGAGAATATGCCAATGGATCATCACCAGTAACTGGTTATACCTTAACAACCAGAATTGTTGATGTTAATGGTATTGTATACGCTAAAACAGATTTAGATAATGGTAGTTTTGATAGTAATGCATATGGTTGTCAGCTAAGAAATAACGCAGGAGAAGGAAGTATTACACAACATTGGTTATCAAATGGAAATGAAGGACAATCTACAAGATGGAATAAAAAGGGTGATGAATGGGAAGGCAATGCAATGAATTTTGCTATTGGTAATTTAATGTATCCTGATGAAAATATCACAGAGATATACAACCTATGTTTAATTCAAGGCGTAGATGGAGCTTGCGCTACACAAACAGTTGAATATACTGTAGGTGTTGCCAATAGTGCTGATGGATCAGATGTAACAGCTCCTGTAATTACAAATGTTTCTCATACCATATCAGGAGAAAAAACTATAGTTACTGTTACTGCAACAGATGCTGATGATGTGTTTTATTTAGCAGAAAGTGAGGAGGATGGATTGATTGTTTCTCTATTACCAGAATTTGAAGTTTCTTCTTTCGCAGCTTCAGTTGATATTACTGCATATGATTATAGCGGAAACGTTTCCAGTGTTGAAACTTATGATTTTACAAACTATGTTCCTACTGGTTTCAATTCTAAAAAATATACACTTCCACTTACTGTTATTGCTACAGATGGAGGTATAAGAGTTATCACTGAAGAGGATGGAGATATTGATGTTTACTCTATTACCGGAGCTTTGGTTTATAAAGCCCCAATTAAAGCCGGAGAAACTTTTATTCCATTACATAAAGGTTTTTACATTGTAAATTCAACTAAAGTTATTGTAAAATAAATCCCCTTTTAGATCATTAATTGATATCCACATGCATGCAACTATAGCAATGCATGTGGATTTTTGTATTATAATAACTTAATGTTTGAAAATAAGGATGTGAATGAAATGTGTTGTTATATAGTGGTTTATGTTTATGTATCTTATCTTTGTTATTAGCTATTATATTTTTTTTAAGATTTATTTACCTTTTTAAATATTCGCTTGAGATTTTATTAAATTTAGCCTTTGAATTTGGGGATTGATACTTGATGATTTTAACAATGAACTAATATTGATGATTACTTTCAATCGTATCAATAAGTATGCATTTTGGTTGGGATCTAGTAAAAAGCTTTGTTTAATGTATATTCTTAATTATAAACAATATATAGTTTTATTGGTCTCAAAAGTAGTTAAAACTATGCACTTTAGTGCATCTTGCTTTAGCTTCTAAAAATCTTAACTTTGATCATATGGTTCAAAGAAT
>NZ_JAPDPJ010000048.1 GCF_026013605.1 Plebeiibacterium sediminum | reverse complement strand
ATGAAAACCAGATATCTCGTTGACTATCTATTATTTCAAATTATTCCAATTAGATAGGCATTGATAATTTCAAACTTGTGTGGCGTAAAAGGAAGCGCCAACGGCGTGTTATCAATAGCCCAGTCAGATAAGACTGGGTAAGTATGTGAAATATCAATATAGCACCAAAGGTGTGACGTGTTATTTAATTCTATTTTTTACCATTATATATATGGTATAATCCAAAGGAATGAAACTTCTCTCTATCTCCTTTTCTTTTCTCTTCTATTGCTTATGTTTTTCATAATCTGCAACATGCAAACCATAGCTAATACTATAGTCGTTTTTTTCTTCAATAGAATGTATAGAAAAACATTATCTATCTATTTCAATTAAAGAGATATTGATAATTTCAAATTTGTATTGTCGTAAAAAGGAAGCGCCAACGGCGAGTTATCAATAGCCCGGCCTGATATGGCTGGGTAAATATATGGCATATCAATAAAGCACCAAAGGTGTGACGTGTTTTTCAATTCTATTTTTTACCATTAATATCTGGTATAAACCAAAGGAATGAAATTTCTCTCTATCTCCTTTTCTTTTCCCTTTTATTGCATATATTTTTTATAATTCTGCAACATGCAGGCAATAGCTGTTGATATAATAGGTTTCTTCATTAGCATGTAAATAATCAATTGATCTATCTATTCCAATTAGAGAGGCATTGATAATTCTATATTTGTTATTGTAAAAGAAGCGCCACCGGCGTGTCATCAATAGCCCAGCCTATTAAGGCTGGGTGTATATGTTGTAATACCAATATAGCACCAAAGGTGTGATGTATTTTTTTTATTTGTCGGCAATATGCAGACAATAACTATTGCTGTAGTCTGTCTCTTCTCTGTTTCTGAATATAAGCCATATCGTATAATCTTTTAATTCCTCTCCTGTAATCTCTGTCCAAAGAAAAGTTCCGTTATACCTCCTGGCACCTACGGTAGTATAATCAATAAAGTCACTTTGTTTGTATTTCCACACTATCATTAAGGTGTCATAATCTTCAGCATTAGGTTCTTTAATACCAGTATTCCAGTTAATGCGAATGCCATCTTTATTTGCCACGTACGTAATTTCTGCCGGTAAAGGAATGTTTCCTTTTGAAATTAAACCTTTTTGCAAATCAATATATTGGTCGGGATATTCCCCGGCTATAGCGTGTTTTAAGTTGTACGATTGTGCCGATTGATAAGGACTGCGTGTGGAGCTGTCGTTGGCAAAAGTTTTTTGAATCAACTCTTTTTCTGGTCGTAAAAATTGATGGATTAATGCCATCTTTTGTCTTTGAGCTAATTGGCCAGGAGTTTTCTTATCTTTTGTAGGTGTAGGTAAACTGCGAACAAATTCGCGACCATATCTTGTGTACATTACAACAGTGCCTACTTTACCACTGCCGCCGCCTAAAATACCATTGTTTAATCGTGCCATAATAAGGAAATTTTGGTTAATATAATAGACTAATGCAATAAATATGCCTAATATTCTATTTGTAGTCTAATATTTACTATGTAGGTGAATAGGTTACGTTTTAACTCAACTTGCTATATGTTAGGTACGTACCTGAAACGTACCAGCTGTATACCAGCTGTGGATATTATTTAAATAAACCATTCGTATTCAACACAAATAGTTCACATGTATTTCACTTAACAGTGAGGGATATGTGAGGGAATAGTGAGCCAATAGTGAGGAAGTAGTGAACTATATCCGCAGTGGTTACGACCATGGTACGTTGCTGGTCCGTAGCAGGTGTAATTGATGTGTAAATGATCTGAATACTTCTTTTGGGGTAATAAATACTATTTTGTATTTATAAAAATGAAGTAATTTCAAATAAAATTTTAAAAAGTCAGTGTTTAGCTGACTTTTTTTTATGAATTTTGTCGAGGAGAGAATTTTAACAAATTGACAGTAAAATGGAATTTACTTTAAATGGTGATAATAGCGGATACAGCAAAATAGAAAAGTATGATGATGATAAAACCAATCAGTTATCGGAGCATTTTAGCAAGGTAATAACTTTACTAGGCGAGGATGTGGAACGTGAAGGATTGGAGAAAACACCATTGAGGGTTGCAAAAGCAATGCAGTTCTTAACTCAGGGATATCAGATGGATCCTGAGGAAATTATCAAATCAGCAATGTTTCGTGAAGATTACCAGCAAATGGTTGTTGTTAAGGATATTGAATTATACTCGATGTGTGAGCACCATATGTTGCCATTTTTTGGTAAAGCGCATATCGCTTATATTCCCAAACATCATATTACCGGGTTGAGTAAAATTGCGCGTGTAGTAGAGGCTTTTGCAAGAAGACTACAAGTACAGGAGCGATTAACAACTCAAATAAAAGAAGCCATTCAAAATACTTTAAATCCACTTGGGGTTGCTGTGGTTATTGAGGCTCAGCATATGTGTATGCAAATGAGAGGGGTTCAAAAACAACACTCAGTTACCACAACTTCTGATTTTACAGGAGCATTTTTAAAGAATCAGGCAACAAGAGAAGAATTCTTTAATATCATTTCAAATAAATTACACTAAATAAGCTTGTAAGTATTTGTTTTCAACCATAAATAATTGAAGCATATGCAATTTATGCAGGTGTTGCTAATTTTTTGTGTACAAAAAGCTATTATTTATAAGTGCATACATCAATGTTTTCTTTGTTTAAAAAAGGGAATTTTGTAACTTATATTTACTGGTAAAATGCCGGTTACATGGGTTGTAATTTAATGCTGCATTCCGTTTTGTGGAATCCATGTTTATAAAAAACAAGCAATGTTTGTATTTGAATTTCGGATAAATGGGTAAATATTGATAAAACATATATATTTAACTATAATAAATATGTTTATTTGTGAACCAAACCGATCTTAAATATAAAATTGCGTTAAGTCTGGTCAAAGGACTAGGTCCTGTTTTGATCCGAAATCTGGTGGCTTACCTTGGAAGTGTGGAAGCTGTGTTTCATGAAAAAGAGCGGGTATTGATGAAAATTCCCGGTATTGGACAAAAACAAGCATCCATTATTTCAAACTCAAATACCATTGACAGGGCAGAGCAGGAAATTGAATTTATTGAGAAAAATAGTCTTAAAGCAAGTTTCTTTTTGGATGATGCTTTTCCTGTGCGTTTAAATCAATGTGAAGATGCACCGGTATTGATTTATCATAAGGGTAATCATTCGCTTGATACAAATAAAATGCTGGCTGTTGTAGGTACTAGAAATGTTACCGAAAATGGAAAGGATAATTGCAGGAATTTAATTAAAGAAATAGCCGATTATTATCCCAATACAACCATTGTTAGCGGACTGGCGTATGGTGTAGATATTTGTGCTCACAGAGCTGCGTTGGAGTTTGGATTGGCTACAATTGCTGTTTTAGCTCACGGACTGGATCGTGTGTATCCCAGATTGCATCATGATACGGCAGTAAAACTGTTGAGTAAAGGTGCTTTGGTTACAGAATTTAATAGTGGTACAAACCCCGACAGGCAAAATTTTGTAAAAAGGAACAGGATTATAGCAGGTCTTTCAGATGCTACATTGGTAGTTGAATCTGCAGTAAAGGGGGGATCTTTGATTACAGCACATATAGCACAATCCTATAATCGTGATGTATTGGCTTTTCCGGGAAGAATAGATGATGAATTTGCTAAAGGTTGTAACAAGTTGATAAAAACCAATGTTGCAGCTATGGTAGAAGGCATTGATGATTTGGAGTATGCTTTGGGTTGGGAGCGAAAAGATAAATCGCCAGCAGCAACCCAATTGTCCATGTTTATACAGCCGGATGGGGACTCCGGAATTGTTTATAATTTGTTGCGACAAGAAAAGGAAGCAACATTGAATTTATTGAGTTTAAAAACCGGTATGCCGGTTAATAAAATATCATCGCTAATGCTTCAATTGGAATTTGATGGTTTAGTGAAAAGTTTGCCGGGAAATGTTTACCGGTGTATATAAAATAAGTTTAAGTAGTACTCAGTCTACAGTACATAGTAGACAGTTCGCAGTTCGCAGTATTCTGTATAACTGAAGACTGTTGACTGAAGACTGAGTATTGTTTACTAAAGACTATTTTATTTGATTTAAGATTAGATGGTTGGATAAAAATGATGGAAATACCCATTGTTTTTTCGAACATTATTTTGATTTGGACGTATACAGTCCCAGGTATTATTTTGGCCAAATGTAATTATTTGAAAATGATAATTGTAGTAATACCTAAAGGGGACTTAAACTATATATAGTATGATACATCTTAACACACACTATCAATACACAAAAGATGTACTCAATCGTTTTATGATGCGGTTGGGTTTTGTTATGTTTGTGATTTTTCTTTCTGGGAATTTATTATCGCAGACATATCAGTATAATACAGATTGTGCAGGTGGTTCAATATCTGCAGCATCAGTTTTAGCTGGAGCTATAACCGGGGGAGGAAATACTATTCCTGTCCAAACCGGAGGTACATTTAGTTGGAATCCATCGTATCCACTAGAGTTTACTTCTCCTTATGATGAGAACAGTATTATAACAAAGACTGCTACAGGAAATAATAATTATCAATTAGATTGGACTGTAGGTGGCATTACTTATAATATTCTTTTAAAAACTAGGGCAGGTTTTACCGCTCCGCTAATTATAGATTTTTATCCGTTATCATCAACAGTATGTGGTACTTATGATGCACAAGCTGGAATAACTATTCAGGGAGGTACAGGTACTTATAATGTTACAATTGTGGATGAGTTAAATGTACAAGTTTACAATGGTACATTGGTTGCTCCCGTAACAGATAGAGTTATCGATTTAGGGACTTTTAATATCGACAAAACCTTTACAATACAAACTGTTGCTGATTCTGATGGAAGTTGTAATGCTGATGTAACCACAGTTTCAGATATTACTTTTACAAGGGCATCTGCATCTACTCCAACTGTTACTTTATTTGATCCTATTGGAGGAGTAACAAGTGTATGTTCACCTTATAATGCAGGTTTTGATATAGAAATTACTGGGGGAACAGCCCCTTACGATATTGAATTTACTTCAGATGCAGGCTTTACAGTCGTAAATAATATTCCTTCCAATTTTACATGGAATAATACACCATATATTAATTTACCCAATACATATTCATTAGTAAGTGTTGTTGATGATAATGGATGTACTGCAGATTTAAGTGGAATAGCTGATTTTACCTACGTTGAAGGTGCTCCATTGGTATTGAATGTTTCTGGTTCTCTAAATCCTGTGTGTTCCACAGATCCTTTAGGATTAACACTTTCTTTGAATGCTAATAATATAAGTGACACACCGGAATTAGGAATTAATTATGTTCTGCAACGTGATACAGATGGAGATGGATTATTTGAAACAGATATTCAAACCCGAACAGGAGATGGTTTTTCATCCATAGCTTTTAATAAACAGACAACTGTAGGTACCTATCGAATCGTTGCTAAGGGATGTGGTGCGGATGTTGATATGAACAATACATATGAGATCGTTAATCCTCCTGCAATAAGGACACTTGTAAATACAGGTAATGCATGCGGTAGTGCAGAAGTTGTTGTGCCAAATACCGAAACAGGAGTTAGATACGACTTATATAGAGATAACGGATATACAGGAGCAAGTATTGATGGCGAAGACGGTGTTTCAAAATCATTTGGATTACAATTGGTTGCAGGTGATTATACTGTTGTTGCAACAAACATATCTTCTCCCGGATGTACTCAATTAATGAATGGTACATTAACTATTATTAGTCCGGATAACAGCTTTACATTATCAGCTGTTGGTGCTACTGCTTATTGTCAGGGAGTATTTCCTACAGGTATTTCATTGCGTTTAAGTGGCTCTGAAGTAGGTAATACTTATACCTTACAAGCTTATAATGAAGTAACTTTTGGATGGGATAATCTTGCTGGTACAGGAAAGTCAGATCCTGCTGGGAATGCTATACAATGGGATAATGTTGTAGCAAACAGATATCGAGTTCAGGTTAGTACACCACAGGGCTGTTCAGCAACAATGGGAGATATTACTATAACAGAACATGCTTTACCAACAGCAACTATAGAAATTGATCCTTCTAATAATTCTAAATGTAATAATGATTCTAAAAACTTTCCACTTAAAGTAACTTTAACTGGTACTGCTCCCTATGATTTTGTTATAAAGGATGATAAGACCCCAACTAGTACACATTCAGTAACGGATTGGGGAACTACTGCTTATAGTTTGTATGAGGTGGATCCTACAAGTACAACAACTTATACTATAATGCATGTTGTTGATGGTAATGGTTGTTCTAATACAGGTGCTGGGTCTGCAACTGTTACAGTGAAGGAGGCACCGGTTGTTGCTATCACTGGTGATACAGAAATTTGTGATGGGGACAATGGTACATTAAATACCTCTGTTTCTAATAATACTTTACCTACTACTTATCAATGGAGTACCACAGAAACGACACCTTCTATTACAGTTAATCCAAGTGCTACAACCCCGTATTTTGTTACGGTTATATCAGGAAATGGTTGCGATGCAACTGCAAATCAGGTATTAACAGTAAAGCCGTTGCCATCACCAACTTTTAATCCTTTGGATTTAAAGTATTGCGAGAATGATCCTTCCGTTAATTTGGGAGGTAGTCCTTCTGGAGGTTCTTATTATATTAAGGAAGGCACAGCTGCATATGTTAAGTATACTGGTATAACCTCTTTTGTTCCTGGTAACTTTTTAACAGGAGCAAGTACTTCTTTAAGTATTTATTACGAGGTGGATAATGGATGTGTAGGTACTTCTGCCACTCAATATACTACTGTATATGCACTACCAAATGTAAGTATTAATAATGTACCACCACAAATATGTTCCAATGGAGGTAATGTAACAGCTTATGGAAGTCCTGCTGGCGGTACCTGGACTGTTCCAGGGGGAGGTTTAAGTACAAGTTTGGATGTAAACGGAAATTTAGTTATTGATCCTACATCCAGTACATTAGGTACGCTATATGAAATTATTTATGAGTTTACTGATGGTAATAGTTGTACACAAACTTCAAGTGTTTTTACTACTATAGTTGATTTTAATCCTGGAAGTTTAGCAATGGATTTTGATGCGAATACTGTTGTAATTGAAGCTCCGGGAACTTATTGTCCTACCGATAATACAGATTATGATATCGTAGGATTAATAAATGGTTCAGCTCCTGCTACGGGAGATGGTGTATCGGGAACATTTAGCGGACCAGGCATAACTGTAGCGGATGCAGATCAAGGTACCGCAACTTTTAATCCGCAGTCAGCAGGTGCAGGTTCTCATACTATTCAGTTTACAATTGATAATGGAGCTTGTAGTGCAAGCATTACACAAACTGTAAATGTTGGAACAATTATAACTTCTACATTAGATGCTTCTTATTGTCAGGATGCTTCATTTATAGAGACTGTACAGTTTGCTCCTGCAGGTGGTACATTAACAATAAAAGATGGTGACGGTGATGATTCCGGTGCTAATCCAGTTTTAACTGACTTACGACCGGGTACCGACGCTTCAGAATATAAGTTTTCACCCGGAGCTTGGGAGGCTTTAGGAGTTCCTGCTGCCGGATCATTTGGTGGAGCAGGAACTTATACCTTTACTTATGCATATGATGATGGAACCGGATGTGTTACTTCTGAAGATTTTGAAGTAATAATTGGAGCTAGTGTTGATGCCTCATTTACAGGATTAAATAATAACTATTGTATTAGTGATGCAAATGCAACATTAACACCTGCTGGAGCAGTGGCTTCAATAACCTATTCTGGTTCGGGCATTATAGCTTCTACAAATCAGTTTTCTCCTGCTCTTGCAGGAGCAGGTACGCATACAATAACTGCTACAGCCACATCTGCTGCAGGGTGTACAGAAACATGGAGTAAGGATGTTACTGTTGTTGGTGTTACTAATTTGGATATTACAAATTTAGAAGATGCATATTGTTCTGACGATGCAGCTGTAACAATATTCGCCTCTAATGCCGGAGATGTAGGAACATACAATTTTATATCGACTACCGGTCCTGCAACAACTAATGCTAATCCATTGACATATACTGCCGGGGCTCAAACAGCTACATTTAATCCTAATGCTGACCCTAATGAATTAGGTTGGACTTATTATATAACCTATGAGTTTACCCCATCAGGTGCACCAGGTTGTAAATCTTCGGTTACTAAACCAGTAGAAATTTATGAAAATCATTCTGTTAACTTTAGCGGACTATTGTCTTCTGAATACTGTCAGGGTGATGATCCTTTTATTATTACAGGGGATCAGGGAGTTGGTGAATTTTATATTGATGGAGTTTTATTTGGTACCGGGTTAACGGATTTAGGTAGTGGTAATGTTGAAGTTGATGTTTCACAATTAGCAGTTGGTAATCACACAATTACTTATACACTGGAAAGACCTTATACTTTAAAAAGTTGTTATTCTTCAGAAACTAAATCTTTTAAGGTAATAGATGGGCCAGTTGGTATATATCAAGTTACAGGAGGAGGTCCTTATTGTCTGGATGATGCAAGCGGAGTCTCAATATATCTTGATGGTTCAACTGAAGATGTGGTTTATGAATTGTATTTGGATGGGACAGCAACAGGAAATACAATTACAGGTCCTTCTGGAGGTGGGCAGATAGAGTTTGCTAATATAACAGATCAAGGAACTTACACCATTGTTGCCAGAGTTACAACAAGTGCGGCATGTGAAAAAATGATGTTAGGTTCTGTTTTTGTTCATACTTATGATTTAAACCTTGGAATAAATAGTGTTTCAAATGTAACTTGTGCAGGAGCTGATGATGGAGTTGTAAGTCTTAGAGCTACAGGAGGTAGTGGAGCATATTCATACTGGAAACTGAATAGCGGAGGAAATCCTGCCACATTAACAGACTGGACAGAAAATACAAATACAGTTCCTAATGAATTTATTGACCTTTCTGTTGGAAAACATTATTTTCAAATTAGAGATCTTGATGTTGATGCTCCTTGTGTATTAGATAATTCCAGAGTTTTGGAAGTTACAATACTTGGGCCAACTGATGCACTAACTGTAACACCTAACGAAATTCAGAAAGTAGGTTATAATTGTGATAGCAATGCAGGTATTGGTTCTATCTCCATTTCAGGAGGCACTCGTTTTACTGATTTGGCCACTTATCCTTCTGGTTATAAGATTACATGGCCTGCTTCAGTAACTACCTTAAGTAACGATTCGCTAACTGCAACAGGTTTGTCACTAGGAAATTATACTGTTGTTGTTACTGATGCTCAGGGATGTAGTAAAACAAAACCAGTTTCAATTACCGAAGAAGCAGAGCTGACCTTAACTTATGCTTCGCAAGTAAACAATAAATGTTATGGTGATGATATTGCGACAGCAACAGTTTTAGCAGGAGGAGGTTCTGGTAATTATGAGTTTTCAATAGATACTGATGAAAATTGGTTAACAAGTTCATTAGCTCCAAGTTATACTACACCAACTTTAACTTCCGGAGCTCATACTATTTGGCTACGTGATGCAGTTCATCCCAATTGTAAAGTTTCAGTTAATGTTAACATAAGCGGACCAAGTAGTGCTTTGGACTTGATAGTTACTCCAACCGGAGAAACTTGTGCCGGATTGAAGGATGGAAAAGTATATCTTAATATTTCTGGAGGAGTAGGTCCATATGAGTATTCTCTAGATGGAAGTCCTTACGCACCAGTACCTTCACCAACACCTGAAGTGACAGGAATTGTCACTGGTCCACATACTTTAGAGATAAGAGATGCTAACTCATGTCCTGTTTCAAAATCTTTTGGTATTGATCCGGCAACACCAATTACTTTATCTGGCATAGCAACATCAGCTTCATGTAATAGTAATGTAGATGGTCAGGTTGTGCTTACAGCCAATCCTGCCAATGTTAATTATGTTTACTACAAGGATGGTGCAAATGAGCAGGCTTCGAATATATTTAAAGATTTAGCACAAGGAACTTATACATTTAAAGTTAAGGATGATGTAAAAGGTTGTGAATCATCAGATATTACTATAACTGTTAATCAACCAAGGTCATACACAACTACTCATGCATCTAAAGATGTTGTATGTGCAGGTGATGCCAATGGAACAATAACATTAACAACGACTTATGATAGTGCACCAACTGCTGGTGCATTTGAATATTCGATTGACGGAGGAACAACATGGCAAACTTCGCCATTAACCGGTTTACCATCAGGTTTTTATACGATAGAAGTTAAAGATCTTTCTAACGACTGTCAGATTACATATGGTTCAACAGTAGAAATTAAAGAACCAACAGGTGGCGAACTTGCTGTAACTCTAGATGCAACTTTGAGCAAACTAGTGTTAGATTGTGTAGATGATACAGATGGAAATATTGCTGTTGACTTAGGAACTCCAAATACCGGTTGGGGTAGTTATTCCTATAGTTGGAGAAGAACTGATAACAATGAAAATTTTGGAACACTACAAAATTTAAACGCCTCTGCAACGTCTGCATCAAAAACAGTAGTTGCTGGAACATATGAACTTACTGTTACTGACGCTGGTGGTTGCGCGTTAACTTTTGAAGAAACCATTACGGAACCAGATCCATGGAATGTAAATGTAGACGTTACTCCTAACACAATTCCTAATGCAGCAACAGAAGTTACAGTTGTTGGAAATGGAACAGCAACATTACAACCTGTATCAGGAGGAAGTGCCTCTGAAAGTTATAACTATGAATGGTTCGACAGTAGTGCCACTTCTTTGGCAAGTGGTGTAACTTCTGTTTCGAATCTAGATCCGGGTAACTATTATGTGGAAATTATAGATCTAACAGATGGTTGTAATACTAGAGTGAATTTTACAATTATAGATTCAACAGTTCCGTTGAATGCCAAATTTAATCCTTTTGATCAAGCTTGTTCAGGAGAAAATGGCAGAATAGAAATTTCAATATTAAGTGGAACACCTGATTTTACTATTAAGTATAAAAGAAACTCTGATCCTCAGGTGATGGTTCCAACTTCTTCTTCTTCGTTTACAATTACCGGAGAGCCAGGAGAATACGATATTGAAATAACCGATGCTGCAGGAGGAAGTATTTCAGCTACACGAACAATAGCAAGTGTCGACCCAATAGAGTTTAATAATGCAAGTGTTGATTATGCAAGTAATTGTGTAATAGATATTTCTGTTGATATTGATGTTCCTGATAACAATTATACAGGAATTTGGACAGTGCCTGTAGGTGCTGATGCTATTGCTGATCAGTCATTTACAACAGGAACAACTACAGTTTCAAAAAATGGATTAACTATAGCTGGAGATTATATTTTAACATTATATCATACAACAGAAAGTTCTTGTACAGAGTCTTATACTTTTAAAGTTCCTGATCCAATCATTTCACTTACAGAAGATTATGATGAACATAAAAATGTTAGTTGTTATGGTGGTGTTGATGGCTACTTAGCTGTTGATGTTACAGGAAGAGACGCTTCTCATGTATTTAATTATGTTTGGTTGAATACTAATACAGGAACCACATATAATACTGGTAGTAAGTCAACACTTGGTGATACAGAAGATGTTGAAGCCGGAGAATGGACTGTTACAGTAACTACTTCTGATGGAACATGCTCAGAGCCTATAAATTTACAGAAAGTTACTCAACCAGATGACTTTAGTATATTAAGCTACACCGTTACTGATGTAGAATCTTGTTCAATTGATAATTCAGGAAAAATTCAGGTAGAAATTGAAGGTGGTACTATGCCTTACGAAGTTTCGTTGTATGATGGAACAACTACAACTATACAAACTTTATCATCTACCTATTTTACTTTTGATCATTTATTAGCTGGAGATTATACCGTAACTGCTAAAGATGCAAGAAATTGTGGATTAGATTCAGAGAGCATTACCATAGAAGCGCCAGCAAGTGTTAAAGTTACAAGCTTTGATGGAACCATTGATTGTAATGGTACTGCCGATGGAGAAATAACTTTTGATATTAGCGGTGGATATCGCGACACCGAAAATCAAAGTAGTTTTGCTATTATTATTGAAGGAGATAATGGTTTTAGTTATAGTGAAGTGCTTGATTTAGATTGGGATACAGACGCCGATCCTTATGCTTATTCATTTAACAATACAACAGGTTTAGAACCTGCAACTTATACTGTTCAGGTTTGGGATGCAAAAAGTTCTGCTGGTGTTAATGTAACTTGTCCTGTACCAGCTTTTGAGCAAAGTGTTACTTTACAATATATCGAGATAGCTGGAGATATTACAAATGTGTCATGTAGTGGAGGTGTTAATGATGGAGCTATTTCTAATGTCACTATTACTGGTACATCTGGAAATTATACTTTTGCATGGACGACAACAGCTGCAATTGATAATTTGAATTATACTGTATTGGATCAGAGTGGTTTGGCTCCAGGTACTTATACTCTTACTATTACTGATGTTACCAGGGGATGCTCTGCCTTTAAAGAGTATAAAGTTGAGGATGGGCACTTACTAAAAGTAAGTTCATATCTAAGTAAGGATGTTTCATGTTTTAATGGAACTGATGGATCTATAGAACTTACAGCATCTCCATCTGGTGGTAATTATGTTTACTCTATCGACAATGGTGCTAATTGGCAGACTAGTAATCTGTTTGAACGTTTATATGCTGATACTTATGAGGTACTTGTTCAGGATCTCGACTATAGTTGTGAATCAACAGTAGAAAATGTTACAGTCGGTCAACCTTCTGATATTACGATTAATACGGTGACTTCAACTACGGATGAAACATGTTATGGTTATGCTGATGGTAAGTTTACAGCTGATGCAACAGATCCAGATGGAGGCTTCTTGCAATATGCCATAGAAACAGATACTTCTGGAGATCCTATTTATCAGGATAGTCCAACATTTACCGGACTGGCTGCTGGTACCTATCCTTTATGGGTAAAGCGTTTAGGTACAGATTGTTATGTGTACGAAGCCACTTATGTTACTATCGTAAATCCAGCAAATGCACTAAGTGTAACAGCAAGTGTTAAAAATATAGATTGTATTGATGATAAAGATGGAGCTATTGATATTGCAGCAACTGGCGGTTGGGATAGTTCATATTCTTATACATGGACAAATACAACAACAGGAACTAGTGTAACTCCTGATGCGAATGGAGATGTTTCTTCCTTAGCTGCAGGAACTTATGAGGTTGTTGTTACAGATGATCAGGGATGTACTGTTGCTTTGGAAAGTACTGTTACTGCACCGGATGCATGGTATGTAAATGTAGAAACTACAAATAACACGATTCCAAATACTGCTTTAGGCGCAACTGGCAATGGTACTGCCACACTCGATCCTGTTTCTGGCGGTAGTTCAGATGCAACTTATTTATATGATTGGTACGATGCTTTTGATGCTGCCGGCTCTCTTCTTTTAGTGGATCAAACGACAACTGCGTTAACTAATTTAGATCCAGGTAATTATTCGGTTAAAGTAAGCGTATCCTCAACTGGATGTTCTCATGTGGTTAACTTTACTATTGCAGATGAATCTGTTCCATTAGCTATTTATGTTGATCCAACAAATGCAGCTTGTTATGGAGAGTATGGCGCCATAAGGGTTACGATGACTTCAGGTACAGCTCCTTATGCTATTGTTATTCAACGCGAATCAGATCCTGCTGTTTCTATCAGTACTTATAATAGTACGTATTTATTCGAAAATCTTTTACCGGGAAATTATTCAATTACGGTTAAAGATGATCTTACAGGTGTAGTAACAAAACCAGCTATAATTACTGAACCTGATGCTTTTTCTGCTGAAGGTACAGTTAGTTATAATAATTGTGCTGCTGAATTAGATGTTACAGTTAGCTTGGCCGGAGATTATACTATTTCATGGGAAGTACCTGTTGGAGAGAATGTGATAACTGGTGAAACTATAGATAATACGACAACTTCATTTTCTACTATAACAGTTACTGAACCAGGGGATTATACTTATACATTGACTAATACAACTACCGGTTGTACTTATTCAGAAACGCTTTCTGTTGATGAACCTACAATTACCATAACTGAGGATGTAGATCAACATGTTGATGTAACTTGTTACGGCGGGGATGATGGTTATTTAAGAGTAAATGTTTCTGGTCGTGAGGTTGGTCATTTGTTTACTTATGTGTGGACTGATCCTACAGGAACAGATTACGATACAGGTACAACACCATCAATTGGTTCTACAGATCCTGTAGTTGCAGGAAGCTGGAGTGTGGAAGTAACTTCCGAAGATGGTTGTACTCAGACTTTACCAGGTATTGCGGTAGATCAGCCAGATGAATTATTGATCAATAATATTGATATTACAAATATTACTACTTGTAGCGAAGATACTCTAGGAGCTGTCGAAATTACTATTACCGGAGGGACAGCGCCATATACAGTTCAGATGAGTAATGGTATTACCAGTCGTTCAGAAGTGGGTTCAAAAACAGTATTCACTTTTACAGGATTGCCTGCAGGAGATACTTATAACCTGACTGTTACTGATGCGAATACTTGTTCTGCAACAAATGAAACAGTTATTATTGAAGCACCAGTTCCAATTGTTGTTGATATGGAAGGATCTATCTCTTGTAGCGGTACTGCTGATGGTATAATTACACTTGATATTTCTGGTGGTGTTGAAGATGCAAGTAGTAATAACTATTACGATGTAGTTATTTATGGGGATAATGGTTTTTACAAAAGCTTTACCATTAATACGACTAATATGCCATATAGTACCGATACTGATTTCGGTAATTTGGATGAAGGTACTTATACTGTTGAAGTTAGAGATGCTTTAGCTTCTAAAGATTTATACGGGTATTGTGATAATCCTGCTTATGAAGGATTAGTTACACTAGAGCAAATAAGAATTGTTGGCGAAGTAAACCATAAATCGTGTAACGGTGGAACTACCAACGATGGAGCTGTAACAAACTTTACTGTTACCGGAACAGAAAATTATAATTGGGAATGGTATGTTGAAGGTGTTCTTGATATTTCTGGTACCGGTGATGTGCCTGATATGGAGAATCTAGATGCAGGTAATTATAGCTTAAAAATAATAGACCTTGATAGAGGAAGCTGTGAAGTTTCAGAACCTTTTGAAGTTCAAAATGGAATAACAATCTCTATTAGTAATTACAGTAAAACTAATGTAACTTGTTTTGGTGGTAGTGATGGAAGTATTGAGTTAACAGCCTATCCTGAAGGTGGAAATTATGTATATTCTATTGATGGAACTAACTGGCAAACTTCAAATACTTTTACTGGTTTAACATCTGATAATACTACGCTTACGAAGACTTATAATGCTTACGTACAGGATTTAGATTATGGATGTATTTCTGCAGCTCAAAATATTGAAATTACGCAGCCAACAGAAATTACAATTACTGCTATTGTAGCAGCCGACATTACGCATGTTACTTGTGAAGGTGATTCTGATGGATCATTTAAAGCAACAGCTGCAGATGGAGTGGGTTCTGTTTTACAATATGCTGTTACAACAGTTACATCAACAACTCCTGTTTATCAGGATAATCCAATCTTTACAGGTCTTTCTGCAGGTAGTTATCATCTGTGGGTAAAACGAGTAAGCGATGGTTGTGAGGTTTATCAAGAAGATTATGTAACGATAACAGAACCAACAGGTGGTAGTATAACAATTACTTTAGATTCAAAAACTGATGTTACTTGTTATGGTAATGCAGAAGGAGCTATCAATATCTCTGTAAGTGGAGGTTGGGGAACTTATACTTATGAATGGAGAAATAAGGAAACCAATGTGTTAGTGAGTAATACAGACGAGGATATTAGTGGATTAGAAGCTGGTACTTATGTGGTTACTGTAGCTGATTCAAAGGGTTGTTCAGCAACATTTGAAACAACAATTACAACTCCTAATGATTGGGATATTAACCTGACGACTACAGATAATACCGTTCCTAATACTGATTCTGGAGCAACCGGAGATGGAACAGCTACACTTGATCCTGTATCAGGAGGTAGTGATCCAGCAAGTTATACTTATGCATGGTATATGGAAGATGCTTTAAGTCCGGGAACATACAACCTATATTCAGGAACAGTAACAACAACCACTGCATATAATGATTTAAACCCAGGAAATTACTATGTTGAGGTAAAAGGAGGAGTATCAGGATGTACACAAAAAGTGTACTTTACCATTGGTGATACTTCAAAGCCATTAGAAATTAAAGCTTCTTCAGAAAACCCTATTTGTTATGGGGAGACTGGTGATATTCGAGTTACGATGACTGCAGGTACACCTCCGTATGAGATTAGTATCCAAAGAGATTCCGATCCTGTTCAGATAGAAACAACCGCAAGTAGCTACTATATATTTGAAGATCAACTGGCAGGAAACTATACAATTAAAGTCACAGATGCTGCTGGGGGAGAGGCTACAGATAACGAGTTTATTGTTGATCCAGATGAAGTTACGATAGTTTTATCTTCTGAATTTGTTTCAGGATGTATGGCAGAAATTACTGCTACAGCAACAATAAGTGATGCTGCTTCTACAGATTATACTGCTTACTGGACTGTTCCTACAGGAGCACCAGTACTTAATGAAGTTACTACTGTAACAAGTGGAACTGATATAACACGAAGTGTTACTGTCGGTGGAGATTATACATATACTGTTGAGCATACAACTAATGGATGTGCAGTATCTGAAACTATAACTGTTCTGGAACCTTCATTTACTGTTGCCGAAGATGAGTCGCAACATAAAGATGTTTCTTGTAATGGAGGTAATGATGCTTATCTGGCTGTTGAAGTAACAGGTCGTGAGGCCGGTCAGGTATTTACTTATTCTTGGACAAACGGAACAGACACTTATGATACCGGTAATATACCAACCCTAGGAGCATCTCAGGCTGTAACAGCTGGAACATGGACGGTTTCTGTAACAGCAGAGGATGGTTTAGGAGCTGATAATTGTACCGTTTCGTTAGATATTGAGGTTACTGAGCCGGATGCTTTGACTATTACAGATTACGAAATAACAGATATTACCACATGTAGCATTGACGTTTTAGGAGCTTATAGCGTATCGCTTACAGGAGGTACTTATCCTTACACTGTTGAGTTGAGCAATGGTTCAACTACTTTAACACAAACAGCTGCACAAACAGTATTTACTTTTACAGGTTTAGAGAGTGGAGATTATGTATTGTCTGTTTCAGATGCCAATGCCTGTACTTTAGCTGATGTTAATGTTTCAATCAATGCTCCTAAACCAATTTATATCACTAATGTAGTTGGAAGTATTACTTGTAGCGGAACGGCCAATGGTTCAATTACTTTTGATATTGAAGGAGGGTATACCTCAACAACTAATACTAATGTTTATGATGTAATTATTGATGCTGAAAATGGTTTCTATTACCACTTCCAGCTTACTAATCCAGATGCATCAACACCTGTATCTTATACTACAACAACAGCATTAGAAGCAGGAACTTATACCATTGAGGTGAGAGATTACCTGGCAGCTGATGATTTGGAAGGTGTTTGCCCTGATCCGGCGGATTCGGAAAATATTACCTTGTCTCAAATTGAAATATCAGCTTTAATTAAAGATAAGACTTGTCCTGGAGGTTCAAATAATGGAGAAATCTATGATGTATTGATCTCGGGTGGTTCTGGCGATTATTCGTGGAAGTGGACTTACCCGGATAATTATAAAGTATTAGGAACTGGCGATGTAGCAAGTATTTATAACCTTGATATTGGTGAATATACTTTTGAAGTAAAAGATAATCAGACAGGTTGTTTAATTACTTCTAATACTGGAGATTATGTGGTAGGTTACGAGCGCGAACTTTTAATTACCGATTATAACCTAAAAGATGTTTCTTGTAATGGAGATGAAGATGGTTATATTATCGACATAGAAACAAATAGCGATGATGCTTCTTCGTTAAGTTATCATTGGGTTGGCGTCGATACAGCTAACGAAAACAATACCGAACAAGTTGATCTTTCGGCAGGTAATTATAAACTGACAATAACTGATACAGATGGTTGTACCGCTGTTCTTGAAGAAAAAATAGAAGAGCCGGATCAACTTACATTTACCCTAAATAATGACCTGACTTGTAGTCCGTTTAACCAACGTATCTATGTTACCGGGTTAATAGGAGGTAATGGAGATACAGATAAATATAGCTACCAATGGGAAGGTCCCGATGGTAATTTATTATCTGTAATTGGTGGTGAAATTGATGTTACTAAAAAAGGAAATTACAGACTTACTGTAACTGACGAAAAAGGATTATGTTCTTTATCAAGAATTATTAATGTATCTGGTGAGATTAACATTACAATTGAGCGTATCGAAGATATCACATGTAATGGAGGTCTTGGATTAATTGAGATAAGTGCCAGTGGAGGAAATGCTGATAATTTGTTTACTTATAATTGGCAAAAGGAAACTGCAGCAGGAGTTTGGACAGATGTAGATGTCTTACCTTCAGCCTTAGTTAACGGAAATACTGTGTTAAACAATGTTCCAGCCGGAGTTTACAGGGTGGAGGTTACCAATGTTACGGATAATTGTGTTACAACATCATCTAACTATCTATTGGCCGACCAGGATGAAGTGTCTTATATAGATGTTATACCAAAACATATTGATCGTTGTAATGGTGATAATACAGGAGAACTTGAAATTCGTGTTACTGGCGGAAGCGGGACTTATTATCTGGATTATAATGAAGATGGAAAAACTGATTTTACATCTACTGATGGAACATTTTTAGTATCTGGATTAACAGCAGGAGAATATCAATTACGTGTAGTAGATAGTAATGGTTGTGATACTGATCCCGCATTATATTCTGTAGAAATAGAGCAGCCTGATCCGCTGGTGCTAACAGTTGATTATACCAAAACCATTATTGACTGTGAAATAGAAGGTACTGGAGAAATTCAGTTTAGTGTTGCAGGAGGTAATCGTGATACAAGTGGTAATCCTTCGTATAAAATTAGCGTTACAGGACAAATAGACCGTGATGTAACAACTGAAGGTGCAACACAAACTTATTCAGGTTTAGAAGCCGGAACATATACCATTTATGTTCAGGATATGTTAGCTAGCGATCCTGCATCGTGTACAACAGCTAGGGAAACTGTTGTATTAGAGCATATTTTAATTTCTGGCGATGAAACCAATAATACTTGTGCAGTAACTTCTAATAATGTTGGAGCGATAAGTAATATCACAGTTACCGGAACTTCTGATAACTGGACATGGGCTTGGGATGAAACAAATGGAGATCCTGTAACCGATAATACTCAACTTGATCAGGAAAGTTTACCTGTAGGTACTTATATTTTAGTAGTTACAGATACAGATAGAGGATGTTCAGTTGAGAAGACTTTCGAGATTGAAGCGGATACAGAATTAACAATAACAGGTGTTGCAGTGCCTATTAGCTGTTATGGAGCTGGAGATGGTAAAATTTCTGGTGTAACTGTTTTAGGTACTTCAAATTATAATTATACTTGGTCTGGTCCGGGAACACTTGATCAAACACGTATTGATGGTCAGGATGATCTTGAGGCTGGTACTTATGTGCTTTATGTAGAAGATATAGATAATGGTTGTCAGGTAAGCGAAAGCTTTGAGATTACTGAGCCAACTGAAATAACTTACGATTTAGAAGAGGTTATTGAATCTTGTTCTCCTTACGAAAGAGGAATTAACCTAACGAACCTTACTGGAGGTAGCGGTTCGTATACTTTCACCTGGACTGGTCCTGCAGGAGAAGTTACCAATTCTCAAAACCTGACTGGTTTAACTGTTGGTGGAGAATATACCGTTGTTGTAAGCGATTATAGTTGTAATATTACCAAGTCTGTTTACATTGAAGAAGAAGTAAATATTACCACTGATGTCACCAATATTAAATGTAAAGGTGATGCCACAGGTATAATAGCAGTTCCTAAAATAACAGGAGGTTCAGGAAACTTTAGTTATGTGTGGACTAAAGATGGTGTCGAATATAAAAAAGGACCGACTATTTCTGATATTGATTTAAGTGGCTTGAGTGCCGGAGTTTATGAACTTACACTTACCGATAATGGAACAAGTGATGCTTCTGGAGCTTGTACTTACACGGTTACTGAGACCTTAACTCAACCAGATGCCATTGTGGTTACCGGAGATGTAACAGATATTACCTGTAATGGTGCCCAAAATGGAACTATTAACATTCAGGTTGCAGGTGGAACAGAACCATATAGTTATAAATGGAGTACCGTAGATGGTTCTGGTTATAATGAAATTGCACAAAATCAAATTGGTTTGTCCGGAGGTACGTATACTGTTCAGGTTACAGATGCCAGAGGGTGTTTATCTGTAGAAACATCTTTTACTATTAAAGAAGTTGATGCTATTGATTTTGAATTAAACAGAACAGATACAAACTGCGATGGCACTACAGGTGTAGTTAAAATCGAAAACCTTTCAGGAGGTTCTGGAAAATATCAGTATTGGTGGAGTACAGATGATGGTGCTGGTATTGTTCAGGGAAGTTTGAATCAAGTAGCACTTGAAGGTGGAACTTATATTGTTAAAGTTTGGGATGAAGATTATCCAACTTGTTTCCTTGAAAAAGAAATTTCTTTAACAAAAGCTTTAACAATAAAATCAACAGTTAAAAATCAAACATGTAATACCGTTGCCAATGGGCAAATAGATATAGCTGTTTCCGGTGGTATTGCTCCTTATACGTATGAGTGGACTCCGGCTGTAGGTATCGATGATGTGAATGTTGCTGGTCAAAGTAACTTGGATGCAGGAGCATATACATTAAAAGTGACAGATTCAAGACCTGCTATTGATGGAGGACCATGCTCTTTAACAACAACAATTGTAGTGGGAATTGATTTTGACCTTCAGGTTGAATACAATGTAAGTGAAGTAAGTTGTAACGGAGGTAATGATGGAGCTATTAACCTCACGAAGATAACTGGTGGTTTAGCAGAAAATTATTCCTTTAAATGGAGTGGTATACCATTGGGTAATGATGCAAACTCACAAAATCAAGCTGGTTTATTAGCCGGGGATTATACCGTAGTCATTACCGACGATGATTCAGGTTGTTTTATTACACAAACAATATCTGTAGATGAACCAGGAGAGCCTGTTCAAATCACAGATATTACGATAGGACATATTGATTGTAAAGGTGGTTCTACAGGTACGATTGATATAACTGTAGAAGGAGGTACTCCATTTAAGGATGCTTCTGGAAATGATTACTATAAATATCAATGGGTAGGTCCAGGAATTGGTTTAGTTCAGAATTCACCAAATCAGAAAAATCTTACAGTAGGAACATATACTGTAACTGTAATGGACTCTTTAGGCAATACAGGAGGATGTATGGCATACAGTGGTGATATCGTAATTACGGAACCCTTGGAAGCTATTAGTGCATCTGTAACAGATATTCATCATGTTTCAACTCAGGGGGGAAATGATGGCTCAATAGAGATCTCTGCATCAGGAGGAACAGGTAGCCTTCACTATGAATGGTCAGGTGTGGAACATGACGGACAAACTCAAATTACAGTAAGTCATATAGGATCAAATCCAACGGAACTAATTGCCGGTGTCTATGAAGTAATCATCACTGATGATAGCGGATGTTCTCTTACATTAGAAGATATTATTGTTACAGAACCAGATTTACCATTAAAGATGTCGGTAAATACTCAGGATATTAAACCTTGTAATGGTGATGCCAATGGAGTTATACAAGTTGATGCATATGGCGGTCAGGCTCCATATACAATCACATTGCTACAGGGTGCTACGATAATTCGTCAGATTTCTGCATATCAATTAAGAGAAGAAGGTTTGAGTAAGGGTAATTATGTTGTTCAGATTGAGGATGATAATGGTACTGTTATAATTAAGAACGATGTCGAAATTAATGAGCCTGATGTTTTGGAATTGTCTGCTACTGTTACTACCCATTCAAGTTGTTATAAAGGTACCAATGGAAGTATATCATATACTATCTCGGGAGGGACATCGAATTACTATGTACTTGTTACAGGCCCAGGATTATATAGAAATGAATCTTCAGGAATTAATACTGGTACGTACTCTTTAAATGGATTATCCGCAGGAGAATATAGAATACTGCTGATTGATGACAATAGTGGTAATGGATCCTTTATGCTTAATGAAAATTGTTATAAAGAGGAATTTATTACCATCACTCAGCCAGAGGCTGTTGTAACGATATTAGATGATTCCGAAATTTGTTTAGGAGAGTCTGCTAATATTCGTTTGTCTGTATCTAACTATACAGGTTCTTATCCGTTAACGGTAGATTTAAGCGATGGAAAATCAGTTTCATTGGCAAGTTCCAACCAGCTATATACAGTCAGTCCTGTTGAAGATACAGAGTATACTATTGTTAATGTATATAATGCTGCCGGTAATTGTTTGCAAGGAACAGGAACCGGGTCAGCAGGTGTAACTGTACATGAATTACCAGCTGCGCATATTGCATTAATAGGTAGTGAGGAACTATGTTTTGGAGATGAAGCCCAATTCAATATTCATTTTGAAGGTGTAGCTCCTTTTAATGTAACTTATTTTGATGGTGCAATTCAAACTGAATTAACTAATATATTGAAAAAGGATACTCTGATTAACGTTATACCTCAAGTTGGCACAACAAATTATACAATAACAAGTATTACAGATGTTAATTGTGTTGGAACTTATTCTGGTATAGCATCTGTAACAGTAAATGAGTTACCATCAGTTACAATGGACGTTGATCCTGCTGATGCTCTTATATGTGCAGGAGATGCTTCAGAGATTATCTTTGAATTCCCATCTGGGAAAGAAGATTATAGAGTTACATTCACAGAAAATGGAGTTTTACGTTCAGTGAATGCTGTACCTTTAGGAGCTGATGGAAGATATTTATTATCAGTGAATCCAGTTGTATCTACAACCTATAAATTAGTTTCTGTAAGGGATGGAAATAATTGCGATGTACTTATTTCTGAGAATAATGAGATTAAAATTGAAGTAAAACAATCTCCAGGTAATGCTGGGGTAATATATGGAAATACGGTTGTTTGTCAGGGAGAGCAAATGGTTGAGTATGTTGTGGATTCTATTCCTTATGCAGAAAACTATTTATGGAATGTTCCTGCATCTGTAGGATCTGTTGTCAGTCAAACTGACACCTCCATTATTATTAACTTCAATTCTGATCTCGTAAATGGAAGTATTACAGTAAGGGGTAGTAATAACTGTGGTGAAGGAGCTCCGTTTAATTTGGCTATTACTGCAAATCCATTACCAGATAAACCAGAACAACCTAAAGGCTTAAAGTCTATTTGTGCGGGAACAAAAAATATTTCATACACAATTAGTGAGGCTGATCATGCAACAAGTTATGAGTGGTTATTACCGGAGGGTTTTGAATTTGTTAATAATGATAGAAGTGGAGTAACAATATTGGTTAATTTAGTAGATGGTTATTCTGACTTTACAGGAGATATTCGAGTTATTGCTGTTAATGATTGTGGAAAGTCTATTGAGTCAGAACCTTTAACTATACAAATAAACCCAATACCAATTCCGAATGCAGGAGTTAAAGAAGATGGTATTTGTTTATCTACCCATAGTTTAAATGCTTTAGATCCGGGAACAGGTTATACAGGAATTTGGAGTGTGGATAGGGAAGTAGGAACAGGTTTAATTGTGCAAGGTGATGAAAATAAAGCTAATGCAGATATCTATAATCTTTCACATGGTGATAATGGTTTTATTTGGACTGTAACAAGTGATGCAGGTTGTAGCTATAGTGATACTGTAGTAATTACTAACGATCAGTTTGATGTTAATGTATCTGCATATAGCGAGACCGTTTGTGATGGAAGTGCTGAATTAACCGGTTCTCCTATTCCTGAAGGCGCAACAGGATCTTGGGAAATTACTTCAGGCATTGGAAATATTGTTGTAGATCCAGCAAATAATGCAAATGCAGTTATTAATGGTTTGGGATTAAACAGTAATACAATTGTTTGGAGTGTTTCAAAAAACAATTGTGTAAGTTCAGCATCTATAGATATTGAAAATAACCAGACAACAACAGCAACTATTGCAGATCAAAATGATATACTAATTAATGAGGTTAATATTTGTGGAACACAACCTATTGTTTTAAAAGGAAGTGTACCAACATTTGAAGAAAAGGGATTTTGGCAAGTAAAATCAGGGTCTGTAATAATTGATAACGTTAATAATCCGATTATAAATGTATCAAATATAGATTATGGAGATCATGAGTTAGTCTGGAATATATTGAAAGGTTCTTGCATGTCACAAACTAGTGTTATTATTAAAAATAATGCATATGATGTCGAAGCTGGTATTGATCGATATACTTGTGATGGAACTACTATGCTTAATGGCACTGAAGTACCAATAGGTACAACTGGACAATGGACCATTATTGAAGGAGAAGGTTATTTTGTTGAAGGAGGAGATAAGTCGTCAACAGAGGTAACTGGACTAGATCAGTCGACTCCTGATGGTAGAAACATATTCAGATGGACATTAACCAGAAATGGCTGTAAATCATACGATGAAGTTACGGTCTATAACGATCAGCCTTCAATAGCAGAAATAGCAGGAGGAAGTAGCTCTATTGCCATATGTGATTATGAATATAATCTTCATGCTGTAGCGCCTCAATATGGTAATGGGATGTGGAGCATAGTTTCAGGAAAAGCTAAATTTGATGATCAAACAGATCCTAATACCAGAGTTTATGATTTAGCTAATGGAGATAACGTTTTCAGATGGACTGTTTTAAATAATACATGTTCATCTTCCGTTGATTTTACTGTTACAAATTTACATGTTGATACTTATGCGGGTGCTGATACAGCAGTGTGTGGTAGAACTGCTAAATTAAATGCAACACCGGTTCCGGATGGAGCTACAGGTCAATGGACATTAGTTAGTGGTTCGGCAGGAGTTATTTTTAACCCGGCAAATACACAAGCAGATGCTTTTGCAACATCATTAGGGCATGGAACCAATGCATTGGTTTGGACAGTTACTAAAGATGGATGTGTTTCTAGAGATACGGTAATTGTTTCAAATAATGCTCCATATGAGGTTGATGCGTCAACTTATATTTATACCGATGGGAATGCCACTACATTGAGGGCTGAGATTCCGGAAATTGGATCAGGAGTTTGGTCATTAGTGGAAGGTAGAGGAGAGATTGTTAATCCATATTTAGCAACAACAGAAGTAACTAATTTATTACCAAATTACAATTATTTCAGGTGGACAGTAACTAATGTAAATTGTGTTGAATATGTGGATGTTGCTGTTCAGAGTGGTGTGTTAGCAGATGCTGATGCAGGTTTGGATCAATTACATTTATGTGAAGATTATACTACTCTTAATGCAAATGAACCAGAAGGAACTTATGGAGAATGGACTATTGTTGAAGGTAGTGCTGATTTTGAATCGTACAACAATGCCAAAACAAGAATCACTAATATTCGTTCCGGACAAAACGTATTTAGATGGACCTTACGATTTGCAGGAGGAAGTGAAAACTTTACTACAGATACGGTTATTATAATTAACAATAAACCTTCAATTGCAGATGCCGGATTAGATATTTTTGAATGTGGCGATGCTACTACACTTAATGCAAGAGAGCCGGTAGAAGGAGCAGCCTCTTGGTCCATTTTATCTGGAGGTGGTATTTTTAGTGATAATACAGATCCTAAAACATTAGTTACAGATCTTGCCAAAGGTGAAAACGTATTTAAATATCAAATACAGCAAGATATTTGTTTCTCTTATGATACAATCAGTGTATTTAATTTTGAGCCTTCAGAAGCGTATGCCGGCGAAGATCAGGTGGTTTGTCAGGATTCAGCAGTGCTAAATCCTGAGATTCCAAAATATGGTGAAGGTACATGGAAAATTATTGAAGGTGCTGGTAAAGGTAAAGACGCAAATGGTAATGAAATAGATCAAATTAAGGGTGCATATGTTTATAGTTTAGCACCGGGTGTTAATAAGTTAGTTTGGGAAGTTAAAGTTCCTGAAGCGGCTTCAAGTTGTGTTAAACGAGATACACTTACCATCGTTAATAATCAACCATCACTTTCCTTTGCAGGTCATGATAGGTCAATCTGTACAGATACGGTTTCGTTATCAGGTAGTGTTCCTGTATACGGAGAGGGAACCTGGACATTATTATCAGGTTCTGGTGTGATTGCCGACTCATCGCAGACTAATACATTAGTAACAGGTCTTGGAGTAGGTAAAAACAGATTCAGATGGACCATTGACAATAATGGATGTACTTCCTATTCTGATGTTGAAATCGCAAATAATCTAATTGAAGCATTTGCAGGTTACGATCAGGTTAACTGTGTTGATACAGCAAGTTTGGAAGGTAATAACCCTCTACCAGGAGTTGGAACCTGGGGAATTGTTGGTGGATCCGGTTCTGCTAACTTTGAAGACAATGAAAGTCCATATACCGAGGTAAGAAATCTTGATAAAGGAGAAAACATACTGACATGGACCATTGACTATAAGGGATGTCGTTCTGTTAGTGAAGTCAAGATAACAAATAATGAACCTTCTAAGGCCTTAGCTGGTGATAACAAAGCTACTTGTGAAAATAGCATATTTCTTGGAGCTGCAAATCCAGAAGTCGGAACTGGTTATTGGACTATTAGAAGTGGTGGTGGAGTTTTTGTAGATGCAAATAACAACTCAACACAAGTTAATAATCTGAAATTCGGATCTAATGTTTTCCGTTGGACTGTAGAGAATAACGGATGTCAATTGTATGATGATGTTGAAATTAGCTTTAACAGAATAGATGCAGTAGTAGGTGGTACTCAGGAAATATGTGCTGATCATACTTTCCTTGATGCAAATAATGCATCACCGGGAGTTGGAACATGGTCCGTTGTTGGAGGATCAAGTCAGGCGAGATTTGTTGATACTCATGATGCCACTACAGAAGTTCTGGATTTAGCTAAAGGCAATAATATTCTAAGATGGACAATTAACAATGAAGGATGTATTACTTCTGCTGAAGTTTCTGTGATTAATCACACTCCAAGTACAGCTTATGCAGGAAATACTCAGGAGATTTGTGAAAGTACTACCGTATTAGATGCAACTGCTGTTAGTATTGGTACAGGATCATGGGAAGTGCTAATCGGAGCTGGAACAATTACTTCAGATCAGATTAATAATCCAAAAGCTGATATTTCTGGTCTTTCTAAAGGTGAAAATGTACTTAGATGGACTGTTACCAGTGATAATGGATTGTGTACTTCAACTGATGATGTTACAGTAATAAACAATGAACCTTCAGAACCATATGCCGGCGCTGATGAAGAATATTGTTCACCAACTGTGGTATTAAAAGCAGCAGTTCCTGATTTTGGAACAGGTAACTGGTCTATTTTTGAAGGAGGAGGTAATTTTGATGATTCAACTTTACCAAATGCAACAATCACTAACCTTACTGAAGGTTTGAATGTACTCAGATGGACCATAACTCAAGGACAGTGTACCAAATATAGTGATATTGAAGTAATGAATAATGCACCAACAACAGCTAATGCTGGTCCGGATATTGAAGATTGTAAAGATTTTGCTGAACTGGATGCAAATATACCAATTCAAGGAGTAGGATTCTGGACATTGATAAGTGGTAATGCTAATTTTATTACTGAAACAGATGCTAAAACACGTGTTGAAGGATTAACTTTTGGTGAAAATATTTTAATGTGGAATATTCAGAAGGGTAGTTGTATTAGTTCCGATCAAATTACAGTTTTCAATCAAATACCAGATCAGGCCCAAGCAGGAACAGATAGAAGCACTTGTGAAGACTATTTAACATTAAATGCAAATGATCCGAATACAGGTATAGGTACATGGATTGTTCTTTCAGGTAATGGTGAATTTGATGATCCAAACAGTCCAACTACTATTGTTCGAGAATTAGGTTTGGGTCAAAATAGGTTCAAATGGTTAGTTTCTTATGGAGAATGTACAACTGAGGATGTTGTTGAAGTGGTAAGTAACAAAGCCAATCCATATGCAGGAGAAGACGCTGTTGTTTATGAGTCAGAATTTGAATTAAAAGCTTCTAATCCTGGAAATTTAGGGGCATTATGGTCAATTGTGGCAGGAAGTGGAGATTTTGAAGATAATACCTACTTTAATACAACAGTAAGGAATCTTTCAGAAGGTGTTAATACATATAGATGGTTGATGAATGTAAACGGTTGTATTACTTATGATGATGTAAGTATCGAATACCGTGTAGTTCCGGATGCAGCATTTATTGTAGATACAATCAGAGGATGTTATCCATTATCTATTCAATTTACTAATTATTCTGATGGAGGCAGCAGCTTTATTTGGGATTTTGGAGATGGATATAGTTCTTCAGACAGGAACCCGGTGCATACATTTGATGATCCTGGAGTTTATACAGTAACATTAACGGCTCCTGGACCAGATGGAGTAAATGGAGTATTTACCAAGGATATCACAGTATATGATCATCCAGTTGCAGAATTCAGTTATGATCCAAGAATAGTATATATTCCAGGAGGTAATGTAATGTACAATAGTATGTCAATGAATGCAATAAACTATTTGTGGGATTTTGGAGATGGACAAACTTCAACATTAGTTAATCCTTCACATGAATATGAGAATGAAGGAGTATATGATATTTCATTAACTGTAGAAAGTGAATATGGATGTAGAGATGAAATTTTAAAACCTAATGCTGTTACAGTCAAACCAGAAGGGTGGATTGTTTTTCCAACAGCTTTTATTCCAAGAGCAGATGGTGGAACAGCAGCTATTATTGATGAAAGTATTAAGAATGTTATCTTTAAACCTGTATCTAAAGATGTAGATCAATATAAACTACAGATTTTTAATCGTTGGGGACAACTGATTTTTGAAAGTACAGACATAAATGAAGGATGGAATGGTTTTTATAATAATACCCTTTCACCTAAGGGAGTATATGTTTGGAAAGTAATTGGAACATTTATCAGTGGTAAACAATTCAGTGAAACAGGAAGTGTTTTATTAGTAAGATAATTTATTAGATTTTAAATAAAATGCCTTGCAAAGTTTTTATTACTTTGCAAGGCATTTGGACAAGCTACAATCATAATGAGAAAATATACTTTGAAATATTTATGCATTACATTTTTGTTAATACTTTTTGCTTCAATAAGTAGAGCTCAAGATGTATCGTTTTCTCAAAATTATGCTTCTCCACTTTATTTAAGTCCTTCTTTTACAGGATTAACAGAGGGGAGTAGATTGGCAATTAACTACAGAGATCAATGGCCAAGTATACCACAAACATACCGATCTATGTCTGTGTCTTTTGATCATTATTTTGCAGACTATAATAGTGGATTAGGTTTTCTATATGTTAGAGATGATCAGCAAAAAGGGGCATTAGTGAATCAAAATATAGGATTGTTATATGCCTATGAAGTATATGTATCCAGAAATATTATGATCCGTCCTGGTATACAATTTAAATTTAACCAGTCTTTTATTGATTTATCAAAAACTTTATTTGAAAGAGGAATTGATGAAAATACAGGGAGACCAGTAGATTATACTGGTATTTCGTTAGCAGATAATCAATTAAATAAATTTGATGCAGCAGCATCTGTAATGATTTACAGTAACTTATATTGGGCAGGTATTTCAGTAGATCATTTAGTGAAAAATAGTAAAAGCTTTAGTGAAATTTTACCTGTAGATGGAACTAAAATTACTTTATTCGGAGGGTATAAATGGGTTTATAAAGAAGGTCGCAGAAAAAGTCCGGATCAAAGTGTAACTTTTGCTTTTAACTATAGACAACAGGATTATTTTAGTCAGTTGGATTTTGGTGCTTATTGGCAATATAATCCATTAGAATTAGGGTTATGGTATAGAGGTATTCCAACCAAAAATAAGGAACAGCTCTCAAATAACGATGCGATAATTGCATTATTCGGAATTCATTTAGGACGAACAAGGGTAGGTTATTCATACGATTTAACACTTTCAGATTTAGCAGGAAATACTGGTGGTGCGCATGAAATATCTATTTTATATACCATCCCATCATCCAATAAACCAAGAATTAACAGGAATGCAATACCTTGTTCACAACCAGGTTATTGGAATGCTGGTCCATCGCGTAGCAAATACAGAGGCAGATCCAGAAGAATATTCTAGCAAAGTCATATTTTTGAACTTTATATGCTAATGTATCACAAAAAACGCAAAAATTATTTTTAAATATTTGTTATTAATTTATATTTGTTGTCCAATTAGGCAAAGACCTTACTTCAATTTGAAGGAGAACTTTGTAGTTTGATTAAAATTATTAGTGTCCCATTAAGTATTAATAATGTATAAATGAATCATTTTGAATAATGTAAAGATGATTCGTATATATGTGGAGAAATGAAAAATTTAAACAGATGAAAAGATTTTTACTGGTAGTTAATTTAGTTTTTTTAGCAGGATTGAGTTCGCTTTTATTAGTTGGGTGCAATGAAAAAGCTGGAACAGGTGCATATGTTGACACTCCCGCGGGTAATGGATCCATAAGTAAAGGAGATGTGTTTCCTATAGCATATATTGACACCGATTCTTTATTACGCCAGTATCAATTCGCCATATATCTTCAAGAAGAGTTATTGAAGAAAGAAGAAAAATCTCGTACTGATTTTAATGAGCAGGCAAAAAAATTACAAACTCAAATGGCTGAATTCCAGAGAAAAGTTCAAAATAATGGGTTTTTATCAAGAGAGAGAGCTGAGCAGGAACAAAAGAATTTGATGGCTAAAGACCAGGAACTACAAGGTTTAAATGCTAAGTTGTCAAATGAATTAATGGTGGAACAGGAAAAGTTAAATCGTCAGTTAAGAGATACTTTATCTTCTTACCTTGAAGAATTTAATAAAGATGGTAAATACAAACTTATCTTAAGTAATACTTTAGGTGATAACGTACTTTACAGTGCTCCTGGAATTAATATCACTCAGGAAATTGCAGATGCTTTAAATGCCAGATATGAGGCAGGAAAAAGCAAATAAGTAGAAAATTTAAGATTATAATATTATATGGGCAGAATCCTTGTGATTTCTGCCTTTTTTTATGAATTTTAAGAACATGAATCCATTATTTTCAAAATATCTAGAAAGACATACTCCTTTTACAAAGTTTGATTCCAAAAGCATTAAAGAATCAGATTTAGTCGTTGTTATTCCCGTATTTCTTGAAAAGGATATTTGTAAGACTTTGGATTCATTGAAGAAATGTAATCCAATACCTAAACATGTTGCAGTGGTTTTGGTAGTAAATGCCGGTGTTAATGCAGCAGAAGATATAATTGTAACACAAGAACAAACCATTGTTGAACTTGATGCTTATAGTACTGCATTTAATAATGAGCATTTGAGCTTTTATACCGTTAAGGCATTTGACTTACCCAGAAAGCATTTTGGAGCAGGATTAGCCCGTAAAATTGGGATGGATTTGGCTATACAGCATTTTTTTGATCATAGCAATGATAATGGTATCATAGTATCGTTAGATGCAGATACTATGGTTGAGGAGAATTATTTTACAGAAATATATCATTGGTTTAATCGTTCGCATAAACGAAAAGCCTGTTCTATTTACTATGAACATCCTATAGAAGGAGATGAGTTTGATGAAGAGATTTACCAAGCAGTGACTCAGTACGAATTGTACTTACGCTACTATGTTTCGGCATTAAAAGTAATAGGATTTCCTTATGCATATCATACTGTTGGTTCTTGTTTTGCCGTTCATGCTAATGCCTATGTTAAAGTAGGAGGAATGAACAGGCGCCAAGGAGGAGAAGAATTTTATTTTATCCAAAAACTAGTTCAGATGGGTGGTTATGGAGAATTAAATTCAACCATAGTTAAACCGTCTTCAAGAATATCAGAACGAGTGCCTTTTGGTACCGGCCCTTCAATAAAAAATATTGTAACAGATGAGGAAGACTATAGCACTTATAATCCAACCTCTTTTTTCGATTTGAAAGTACTTTTTGATTCTGTTGAAGAATACTATGCAATATCAGAAGAAGAATATCAAAGTAAGATACTGGAACTGCCGGGAAGAGTCAGGAGTTTTCTTCTGAATTCCTCGTTTTGGGAAGAAATTAATAACCTTTCTGAGAACTGTTCAAATGTAGAGGCCTTTAAAAAACGATTTTACCATGTTTTTAATGCATTTAAGCTGGTAAAATACCTTAACTATACACATGAACATTTCATCGGAAAAATACCTGTATTTGATGCTGCAATTGAATTATTAGAATATATGCAGTATAATACAGATGATTTTTTCGAAGAACGTGAGCTTTTATTAAAATTCAGGGAAATTCAGAAAGGGGAGAATTAACAAAGGAATTGTTAAACGTATTTTCTGAAACTTACATAAAAATCTAATACAGCAGTAATTACTATTGCAATGATCCAATAGCTTCTGTTGAACAAGATTGCCAGGATTCCTACTCCCAGAAATAATGCACTTACTGTTAATATACCATTTAACCTCTTGTTACTTTGCTTACCTTTTAAAAAGTTAAACAAGCGAATGCCAAGAAAAGGGACATATCCAAGAATTAAAAGCGGAAATGCTATTTCAGAGTTGTTAAGTTTTAAAAATATACCTAAAATAAGACATATCATGCCCAGGTAATAGGCGTAGCTAAGTGATTTATATATATTCATTATTCGTTATCTTCTTCTACAATTACAAAAATATCTTCGTTCTTCTTTTTCATCAAATATTGTTCCCTGGCAAATTTTTCAAGACTTTCGGGGCTTTCGTCAATCTCCTTCAGTTTACGTTGGTTTTGTTCAATCTCAACCTCGTAGTGATTTTTCTGTTTTTCTAATTGTTTGATTCTTGATGAAAGTTTAGCTCTGTCCCATAAATTATTTTGATCAAAAAATCCTACCCAAATACCAAATACAATTAAAGTAAGAATATATTTGTTTCTTAGTATGGGCGGTACGTTTATAGTTGGAAATTTCATCTGTTAATAATTTGATTTTTATGGTTACAAGGAATTCGCCTGATATAATCATTTTCTTCTTTGAGAATCTGTTCTTATGGCTTGTTTCATCTTAATCTTTTTATTATTCAACTATTTTTTGTTTAAATATAGTTGATTCAGATCAGGAGCAAAGGTATAAAAAATCAATGCATCATCAACTTGTATATCTATATTTGACATTCAAAATACCGGTAAATTAAACAACGCGTTAGTTTACGACAAGAGGCAAATTATTTCCATCAATTTTAATATCAGATCTTACAATTCCTCTTGGTGTCATTTTTCTTTCAAAAGGCATACTAAAACATCCGTTGTTTTCAAACATTAATCGATCTTTTAGTTCAGGAAAATCAATAGTTGTAAGGTCTTTGATTTTATATATAACAGCATTACTATGATCGTAGGTTAATGCAACATTTTTTACTTGCTTGAATGGAATGATCTGACCTTTGATAAATTCTCCTTTATGGTTTGTAAAAACTTTAACAATAGGAGTAAGGTTGTTGGGTGCGGCTAAATTAAAGCGCGAATAAGTAGCAAAGTTACCCATACTGTATGCAATAAATCGGTTTTTATATATTTCAATAGCCCTGCATACATGTGGTCCATGACCGAAAATAATATCAGCACCGGCATCAATCATCGTATGCGCAAATTCATATACATTACTTCTGTTTTCTCCATAAAAAACTTCTTTTTCACGTGTTATGTGTTGATGTTTCGCACCTTCAGCTCCTCCGTGGAAAGATACAATTACAATATCACATTGTTTTTTTAGTTCAGTAACAATGCTGATGGCATTGGGAATGTCGTTAATATCTACAGTTCCTGTATTGGGAGAAAAGGCCGCTAAACCAATTTTTACACCTTTTACTGTTAATGTATCTGTAGGTTTTTCAAGTAATCCGGCCCAGTTTAAATCTAACTGGTTTAAATGGTATTTTGTGGATTCCAAACCTGCACTACCAAAATCCCGGATGTGATTATTGGCCAGGTTTAAAAGATCAAATCCCGCTTCCTTAAATATGGGCGCATAAATCTCCGGCATTTTAAAAGCGTAGCATTTGGTGGTGTCTTTGCATTGTTTAACAACGGGTCCTTCATCAAGAAAACATCCCTCAAGATTACCAAAAGTTACATCGGCATCCTGCAGAAATGGAATAGCTTCTGAAATATAAGGACGAGGATCGTTGTTAGGAGGCAAATATTCTTTTTTAGGAAAATCTGTACCTAACATCATATCACCAACACCTATAAATGAAACATATTCATCGTTAGATGTTTGAGCTTTTAATAGGCTGTTTAAACAAATAAGTGCTGCCAAAAATAATAAGTTCTTCATATCGCAAATATAAGAACCGCAGTTGTTTATTTAAAGCAGGCATTTGATATATTTTTAATTATTCATAAGCTAATTTCATTTTAGTTTTGTTGTACTATCTAAAGTTTGCCTTTTTGACTATGGACATTTCAAACAAATATCTTAATATTGTATACTACTAATTATATTACAATGCCATATAAAGAACCGAAAATAGAGAAGTTATACTACACAATTGGAGAAGTAGCAGAGATGTTTAAAGTAAATACTTCTTTAATTAGATTCTGGGAAAAGGAGTTTGATATTATCAAGCCATTTAAAAATAAAAAAGGAAATAGACTATTTACTCCTACCGATGTGGACAATTTTCATTTAATTTTTCATCTGGTAAAAGAAAAAGGCATGACATTGAAGGGAGCTCAGAAAAAACTTCAGGATAATCATGATGATACTGTGAATAATTTTGAAGTGGTTTCTAAGCTAAAAGATATTAAATCAATGCTTCTGGAGATGAAAGAGAGTTTAGGAGCTGATGTTGATAGCGAAGAATAGACTTGGTTGAATTATTTTAACTTGTTCGTAATTTTAAGTAATTTATATTAATGCAAATAAAACAAATAACTCAAATACTTGAGGAGTTTGCTCCACCTGCACTGCAGGAAAGTTATGATAATGCCGGATTAATTATCGGAAATAATAATGATGAAGTTTCTGGTGTTTTAATCACATTGGATGTTACTGAGGAAGTGATTGATGAGGCTATTGAGCTTGGATATAATATGATTGTTTCTCATCACCCGGTTGTGATGGGAGGCATAAAAAGGTTTAATGGAAATAATTATGTAGAGCGATGTGTTATTAAAGCCATCCAAAATAAAATTGCCATTTATTCCAGTCATACCAATGCAGATAGCGTAATAAACGGAGTAAATGGGAAAATATGTGAAAAGCTTGGTTTAACCAACTGCAAAATATTAGACCCTAAAAATGGGAACCTCTTAAAACTTGTCACATTTGTTCCTGATGATCATGCAGAAGTAGTAAGAAATGCAATTTTTAATGCAGGAGCAGGTCATATTGGAAATTATGATTCATGTAGTTTTAATGCAACAGGTGAAGGAACTTTTAGAGCCAATGAAGGTGCCAATCCTTTTGTAGGTGAAGTTGGGGAATTACACATTGAAAAAGAGATCAGAGTTGAAACTATTTTTCCTTCCTATTTAAAAGGTAAAGTGGTTAATGCACTCATCCAATCTCATCCATATGAAGAGGTGGCATACGATATTTATCCTCTGTCGAACCAATGGTTGGAGGCAGGTTCCGGAATGTATGGAGAATTAGAATCTCCCGAAGATGAAATGAGTTTTTTAAAGCGGGTTAAAGAAATATTTGGTTGTGGAAGTTTGAAGTTTACAAATATTTTAAATAAACCAATTAAAAAAGTAGCAGTATGTGGAGGCTCAGGAAGCTTTTTGTTAGGTAAAGCAAAAGCTGTGGGAGCTGACATTTTTATTACCGGAGACTTTAAATATCATCAGTTTTTTGATGCTGAAAATGAAATAATAATTGCAGATATTGGGCATTTTGAAAGTGAACAGTTTACTAAAGAAGTTTTTTTTGAGATACTTACAAAAAAAATACCTAATTTTGCGGTTCGTTTATCGAAAGTAAATACAAATCCTATTAAATATTTGTAGCAGAATGGCAACAACAAATAAAAACGCTGAGATGTCTGTAGAAGAAAAGTTAAAGGCATTATACGACTTACAAAAAGTGGCAACTGAAGTAGACAAGATTAGAACTCTAAGAGGAGAGTTACCACTTGAGGTGCAGGATTTGGAAGACGAAATTGAAGGTCTTGATACTCGTATTTCCAATTATGAAGGCGAAGTTAAAACTTTAAATGATTCTATAGCAGCTAAGAAAAATGAGATTAAAGAATCTGGAGTTTTAATTAAAAAATATGAAGCTCAGCAAATGAATGTTCGCAATAACCGCGAATTTGATTCTTTATCTAAAGAAATTGAATTTCAGAAACTTGAAATTGAATTAAGTGAAAAAAGAATTAAAGAGTTTGCAGCAGAGCTAAGCAATAAGCAAAATGTAATTGAATCATCAAAACAATTGCTTGAAGATAGAAAAGCTGACCTTGTTGCTAAAAAGAAAGAACTTACTGAGATTGTAAACGAAACTCAGGTTGACGAAGAAAAGATGATTGATAAAATTGCTCATATTGAAAGTACTATTGATGAGCGTTTATTAACAGCTTTCAAACGTATCCGTTCAAATGCAATTAATGGTTTAGCAGTGGTAACTGTTGAGCGTGATGCTTGTGGTGGTTGCTTTAATAAAATTCCACCTCAAAGACAATTAGATATTAAATCTCGTAAAAAAGTAATCGTTTGTGAATATTGCGGACGTATTCTTGTTGATGATGAGATGGATCAACCTGCTGAATAGTTAGAGTTATTTTAACGATATATTAAGGCTGCTTCATATGAAGTGGCCTTTTCTTTTATGAAGAAGTTTTCTTTATATATATTTTTATCTATTTCCCTTTTACATTGCACGTTGAGTTTAATGTCTCAACAAAATAGGAGTGCTATGGAAGAGGTGAAACAGTATTTTTTTGATTTGGATTTTGAAAAATCAGATTCATCCCTCCAAAAAATTTCTGATCAATCTCAAAACGCATATTTAAATATATATCAGTCTTTTATACAGAATATTGTAGCGCACAGTATTAGTTTTGATGAGTATGCTTCTGTTTTTAATCATGATATAGATCTATTAAAAGAAAACAATTACAGTAAGCTTTATAATTTATACCTACTGTCGGAGCTATATCTTCAAAGAGGTATCATAGAGTATCAAAATGAACATTCGTTTCGAGCCATATCATACTTTACAAAAGCCTATAGTTATTGGAAAGATTGCGAAGGAGCGGACGTAGGAAATCATTATAATCTTAAGTTGAGTGGAATCTTTAATTTGTTGATAGGAAATCTACCAAACCCTTATTCACAAATGGCCGGTTGGGTTGGATTTAGTGGAGATACAAAAAAAGGTTTTGTCGATTTGGAAAAATATCTACAACTTCAGTCGGATCATCATGGAGACTATATGGAAGCGCTTATTTATTTAGGTTTTTCATATTTAAAATTTGCCAAAGATGAGTCTCAGATTGAGAAATTTATTCAAAACAATTCCTCTACAGATTTACCTGAATTGATACAATCCCTAATGCTGCGTTGTGCAAATAAGATTCATCAGCCCCTATTATGCCTCAATATTTTAAAAAGTAAGTCTGACTTTCCAATTCTTATTTATTTACAGGGAAAATATATGGTTCAATCACTATCCGACACAGCAGAACCTATCCTAAAGCAATTCTTGAAGCTGGAAAAAAGTAATCAATTTAAAGCGGATGCCTTCCGTTATCTATCCTGGCATTATCTTCTAAACGGTGATACGATCAGATATCAACAATACCAGGATTCTATTCTTGTAATGGATGATTATCCAACTTCCGAAGATAAACAGGCAAAGTTTGAAAATGACTTAAATGTTATCCCTGATCTTTCTTTATTAAAAGCCAGATTGTTATTTGATAAAGGAGCATATGAAATTGCAAGTACCGTTCTATTATCTGTAAGAGAAAATATAAATTCCACAGAAAATTTAATAGAATATCATTATCGTTTAGGTCGTTGTTTTCAGTATTTAAATAATGAAAATAAGGCACTATATCACTTTAAAGCATGCGTTGACTTAGGAAAGGATAGTAAAAGATATTTTGCGCCTTATTCTGCTCTATATGCAACAAAGATATTCCTTCATCAGAAATCTATTTCAGATGCAAAACTTTACTTCCAGAAAGCTGAAGAACTTAATAACGGAGAATATAATTATTCTATAAAGCAAGAATTAGCAGAACTCAAGAATTTATGTTGGGGAGAAGGAGAATAGTTTCTTTTTAATGAAGAAACGGAATGTAGTAATCTGGAATATTGTGGGTTAAGTTTTAGGAAAATATTTATTTGTCTTAAGAAATATTTGCATTTAACTGATATGTTCATTATCTTAGTCTAAGAATCTCAGATATAAGAGATTAGTTTTTTAATTAATTAATAACCAAAAACTCTAAACTAGCCTTACTTCCTGTTCAATACCACAAAGTATTTCTAGTTTATTTTTTTAAAATTTTTATCATGAAAAAGCTACTTTTTTTAGTGCCTTTCTTTGTGTGTATTGGTATAAATGCACAATTAAGTATTGTTAGTGTCAATACAAATTACATCATCGACTTTGAGTCAAGTATTGTCGGTGTAAATAATGGAGTTCTCAATGCCTCCGGATTTTCTTCTGATCCCCAAATCGGTCAGTTAGATTCCGATGGAATTATTATTACAGGGTGTTCTGACGGAGAAATGAACTTTGGGGATGAAAAACCAGATGGCGATTTTGCCAGAGGTTCTTCAACTGGCGGAAAAACGACAGGAGGTATATATGCCTGTGAAGTAGAAGAAAATAATTATGCTTTGGGAATGCAGCCTACAGGCGGAGATCTGTCTGAAGGTGCAATCATTCTTAAGGTATCTAATCAAACGGGTAATACAATCGCAGAATTGTCTGTTCTATATGATATATGGATTTATAATGATCAGGGCAGAAGTAACAGTTTTAATTTTTTGTATTCAACGGATAATGTAACCTATGTGCCAATTCCTGAATTGGATTATTCAACTGCAGAGGCCGCTGATGAATCTGTTATCTGGACAAAGAAAACACAAACAACAACATTCACGATTCAAATTTCAGATACAGAAAATGCTTATTTAAAATGGATAAGTGACGATGTGAGTGGTGATGGATCAAGAGATGAAATTGCTATTGATAACATTCAAATTAAAGCAACTTCTGCAGGGAATAATACTGATATTAGGTTTAAGTCAGAACAATTGGTTTCCATTGCCCCTAATCCATGCATTAACCAACTTACAATTCAATGCAAAAATCAAATCAAAGATATTAGCGTTTATGATCTTTCAGGAAAACTCATTTTAAGTAAAAAGGATGTTTTTCAAGATAAAATTGTTTTACCTATAAGTGATATTAATTCAGGTATTTACATGATAAAGATTACGGATCAAAAAGGAAAAACTGAGGTGCGAAAATTTGTTAAGTGCAAATAGCTAATTAAAAAATCATGTACCCTGTGTAATGAGGCATCACAGGGTATATTGACTTTTACACTTCTACTTTCTTTCCTATTTTTACAATAATCAAATAAAGAATTAGGAATCCAACAATAAATAAGCTCCATGTAGGTATACCAAATGCTCCCGGAATCGTACCAATGCAAAGTGATACAACTCCAACCAGTAATGCATATGGCATCTGAGTTTTAACGTGGTTAAGATGATTACAAGAACTTGCCAAAGAACTTAATATAGTTGTGTCGGAAATAGGAGAGCAGTGGTCGCCCAGGACGGATCCAGCTAAAACCGTGGAAACAACATTGTAAAAAATGGGAAATGTTTGATCGGCACTAAAACCATATTCTATACATATTTTCCAACATGCAGGTAAAATTAATGGATAAATAATGGCCATTGTACCCCATGATGAACCTGTGCTAAAAGCAATAAATCCTGAAAATATAAAAGCTAAGGCAGGTATCCAGTATGGGCTTACTTTAACAACTCTCAATATTTCTGTAATAAAAGTCGCGGTATGCATATGTTCAGTAATCAGAGCAATGCTCCATGCTAATATTAAAATAAGTACGGCGTTAAACATGGTTTTAAAACCGTTAACCAGGCCTTCCATTGATTCTTTCAAGGTTAACACCCTTTGAATTGTAGAAAGTGCAATAGATACTAGTACACCAATTAATGAAGACCAAATTAGAGCTTTAAAAGAATCCGCATTACCAATAATTGCAGAGAGTTTTGAGGTAAAGCTAATATGGGTATCACTCCAGGTATCAGCATCCCAACCTGTATAAAATAATCCTATAATTGTTCCAAATACAACAACAATTACCGGAATAAAAGCATTATACCATCTGGCCTTCACATTTTCAGAAGTCTCAAACTCACTTAATATCTGCGCATTTTTTTCAGAAGTGTAAGATTTATGAATCCCGTTTTTTCTGGCTTTTATTTCCATTTTATACATGGGACCAAAATCCCTGTTTTTAATAATTAACATTAATACAAATCCAATGGTAAAAACAGGATAGAATGAATATGTCAGAGAAGAAAGAAAAATCTGGTAAGCAGATTGATCTATACCTAAATGATTAATTCCTTCATTGATGTAACTCAGTTCAGCTCCAATCCATGTTGTAATAAATGCAACAGAAGCAATAGGTGCAGAAGTGGAGTCTACCAGATATGACAATTTTTCTCGTGATATTTTTAGTTTGTCAGTTACCGGACGCATCGTATTTCCTACAACCAGTGTGTTGGCATAATCATCAAAAAAGATTATTAATCCCATTAACCAGGTAATAAATTGACCCGATCTTGGACTCTTTGCATATTTGGCCAGGTGATATACGATTCCTTTCATGCCGCCATTCATTGTAATGAGCGCAACCATTCCTCCAATGAGCATCGAAAAGATGATAATGGATAAATGATCAGGGTTGTTTAATGCTTGAAGTGCATATGTATCTACAACAGCAAAGAGGCCTTTACCCAGACTTACAAAGAAGGAAAAACCCTTGTATTTAAAGATTACCGTGGTTCCAACCAATAATCCAATGAATAAAGCAGAAAACACTTCTTTAGTTATTAATGCCATTATAATGGCGATTAATGGAGGGAGTATGGAGAACCATAAGGGAATAGGGTTTGGTTCTGAAGTGTAAACTGTTTCATTTTGATATTGAATTTCAAGGTGATCTCCCTGTTTAAATGAAGTTTCAATATATTGTTGGTTCTCCTCTTGATTTATGTGAAGTGGAGTGTTATTTTTTAATGCAATTAACTCGGTTGAATTTAAAGATGTATTTGTAGTAAGCTCAATTTTGTATGGAACAGATTCTACCAAAATATCTGGAAAAACAACTTCAATTTTATTGTTTTCAGCATTTGATAAAATAAAACCAAAACATATAGCTATGGTTAAAAGAAGCCTTTTTAGAAGCATAAGTCATTTTTGTGATTGGTTCACTGCAAATATATATGAAAGTTTACTCAAAAACTGTCATAAAATTGGGCATTCGGTAATATTCTGAGTGATTTATTTTTTTTCAAAATAATTAATTATTAATTTGTTTTTATAAACCCAATTTTATGCGGCAATTAGATTTTAACATATTTGATTTTGATATACCAGTTGTTAAACCGGCAAAGGGTAAAATTCTTATTGCTGAGCCTTTCTTAAAAGGACCATATTTTGGACGCTCCATTGTTTTGCTGACAGAATTTGGAAAAGAGGGGGCTGTTGGTTTTGTATTAAATAAGGCCAGTAATGTTTATCCGGATGAGGTTATTGACGATATTCTTTCGTTTAAAGGGGAGCTATTTATTGGCGGCCCGGTTTCTTCAGATACACTTCATTTTATCCATACTTTAGGAGATATACTTCCTGGCTCTGTTAAAGTAACAGAAAACATCTATTGGGGAGGTGATTTTGAGAAATTAAAAGATCTGATTAATAGTGATGTAGTTACCTATAAACAAGTGAAGTTTTTTGCAGGATATTCAGGTTGGTCTCCTGGTCAGCTTGAAGGGGAAATTAAAGATAAATCGTGGATTGTTACAGAAATTGATGATATGGCTATCATGAGTGAGAATATTGATGATATTTGGGAAAATACACTAAATAGCTTAGGTGGTATGTTTAAAACATGGTCAAAGTTCCCTAACGATCCAAACCAAAATTAATTCAAATTATTCTTATTTTCTCAATGGAATTTGCTTTCTGTTAAACTTTTTGCAATGTATATCTGTTAGTATTTGTTGAAGAAAGAAAGTAATGGTAATAAAATGACATTGTTTCTCTTTTATAATTATTGTATATTAATCTAATTGATAGATATACAGTGATATGAGGAGTAAATAGTCAGTCGAATAAATGCGTCGATAGGTTTAATTTGTGTTATAAAACATATTTTTGTGTGGAAAATCACAATAAAATTGCTTTTCTTGCCATGCTTTTTTATGTAAAAAAATGAATACATGAAGGATAATAGAATTCCATTTAAAAGGTTTCATGAAAGAAATGAAAGACTTCTTTCTCAATATGATGATACTTATTTTCAAAGACAACATGCAAAAGGAAAACTAACTGCCAGAGAACGGATAGAGTATTTGATGGATAGTGGTAGTTTTAGAGAAATAGATGCTTTTGTTAAGCCTCTGGGCAAGGAGGATGAAAAAACATATGGTGACGGAGTTATAGTAGGATATGGTACTATAAATGGTAGGCAGGTTTTTATTTTTGCTCAGGATTTTAACTTTATGGGAGGATCTTTGGGTGTTGTTCATGCTCAAAAGATTATTAAAGTACAAAAAATGGCCCTTAAGATGGGGCACCCAATAATTGGTCTGATTGATTCTGGTGGAGCCAGAATTCAGGAAGGTGTGGCTAGTTTAGCAGGTTATGCTGGTATTTTTATGCAAAATGTAAAAAGCTCAGGAGTAATACCTCAAATTTCTGTTATTATGGGGCCAGCTGCTGGTGGTGCAGTATATTCTCCGGCACTAACTGACTTTAGATTTATGACCAGGGATACATCTTATATGTTTGTTACAGGTCCTGAGGTTGTTAAAGAGGTTTTAAATGAAGATACCACTTTTGAAGAGCTGGGAGGTGCAGAAGTACACGCAACAGAGAGTGGTGTTGCAGATATGATATTTAGTGATGAGGAACATACCTTAATGGGTGTAAAAAAATTGTTAAGCTATCTGCCATCCAATAATGTTGAAAACCCTCCGGTGAGAACTCTCGAAGATATTGCTCCTAGTAAAACAGAGAAGCTTTCCATGTTATTGCCGGACGATCCCAATAAACCTTACGATGTTGTTGAGGTTATTAACCTGATCGTTGATAAGGGATCGTTTTTTGAAATTGCAGAAAATCATGCCCAAAATATTGTTATTGGATTAGCTCGTTTAAATAACCAGGTGATTGGTATTGTGGCGAATCAACCAAAAATAATGGCAGGTACATTAGATATTGATGCTTCAAAAAAAGCCGCTCGATTTGTAAGATTTTGCGATTCATTTAATATTCCAATATTAGTTTTAGAGGATGTTCCGGGATTTATGCCAGGAAAAAGTCAGGAGCAAAATGCCATCATTATGCATGGAGCTAAATTGCTTTATGCCTTTGCTGAGGCTTCTGTTCCAAAAATTACTGTAATACTCAGAAAAGCGTATGGTGGAGCCTATATTGTTATGAATAGTAAGAATATGGGTGGTGACTTTAATTTTGCATGGCCTACTGCAGAGGTCGCAGTAATGGGACCAGAAGGAGCTGTTAAGATTTTAAATAGAAAAGAATTACTTGAAGCTGATGATCCTGAAGAACTAAAACGTAAGTTGATTGCTGATTACAAAGAAAATGTAGCCAACCCTTATGTTGCTGATGAAAAAGGATATATCGATGAGGTTATAGATCCTTCAGAAACACGGGAAGTAGTAATCAATGCATTTGCTTTATTGGAAAATAAGGTGGAGCAAAGTCCAACAAGAAAGCACGGAAACATTCCGTTATAACAAGAAATATATCTAAGAGACATAAGGTGAGGGGTTCTTTTTTAAACTTCTCATCTCTAATCTGAAATATTATGAAGATTAATTCAATATTGATTGCCAATAGAGGTGAAATAGCCATTAGAATTGCTCGTACAGCCAGAGAAATGGGCATAAAAACTTACATGTTTTTATCGCATCATGAGCCTAATGCATTACATCTTGATTTTGCCGATGAGGTAATAAATGTATCAGACAATACTTATATTAATGTTTATACCAACATTGATAAATTAATAGAAACAGCTCTTGAATATAAAATTGATGCGATTCATCCTGGTTATGGGTTTTTATCTGAAAATCCTTTTTTACCTAGAGAATGTGAACGCAACAATATCGTATTTATAGGACCTTCGTCTAAGGCTATTGATCAAATGGGTAATAAAGGTATGGCCCGTGATATGGCTTTGAAAAATGGAATTCCTGTTTTGCAGGGTAGCGAAGGTGTTATTACATCGGTTGAGGAAGCCGAGGAAACCGCTAAAGTAATTGGCTATCCTATTATTTTAAAAGCAGTTGCCGGAGGTGGTGGAAAAGGAATGCGCGTGGTACGTAAAAAGAGTGAATTGCCATTAATGTTTAAATTGGCCACAAACGAAGCAAAGTCGCTTTTTGACAATGACTCTATGTTGATTGAAAAGTATGTGGAAAATCCAAGGCACGTAGAGTTTCAGGTATTGGCCGATAAACATGGTAATATTGTTCATCTCTATGAGAGGGAGTGTAGTATTCAGCGAAAGCATCAAAAGCTGTTGGAAGAAGCACCATCTGCAGCTTTAAATGATGAGTTAAGAGCAAAAATTGGAGCTGATGCGGTTAAGATTTGTAAGGCTACAAATTATTATAGTGCAGGTACTGTAGAGTTTTTATTGGATGATGATCTGAATCATTATTTTATGGAAATGAATACTCGTGTACAGGTGGAACATCCGATTACAGAGGAAATTACCGGAGTTGATATTATTGAGCAACAAATTAGAGTAGCTCGTGGAGAAGAGCTTAGTTTAAAGCAGGAAGATATCACTAAAAATGGCTGGGCTATTGAGTTGCGTGTTAATGCAGAAGATGTTCAAGCTGGTTTTGCACCATCAACAGGACTTGTGGAACAGATGGATATTCCTAATAAAAAGTACTTACGCTGCGACTCAGGATACCAGGCTGGAAAGGTTGTTGTTTCTAGTTTTGATTCTCTTGTGGCAAAATTGATTATTACAGGAAAAACCAGGGGTGATGCTATTAAAAACTGTAGAACAGTGCTAAATAGTACAACCATAAAAGGTGTAAAAACTACATTGCCATTCTTTAAGCAGGTAATGCAAACACCATCTTTTGTTAAAGGAAAATATACCACCTCATTTATTGAAACGGATTTAGAGCAGAACTATTTTCAGGAAGATAATGAGCTTATGGCTGCAGCTGTGTTAGCAATGCAAGCGTACTTAACAGAACAGGAAAATATTAATTCTGATGACTTAAGCAGAAAGCAGGTATCGCCTTGGGCCATGAGTAAAAAAATTAAGGGGTAGGTAAACTGAATAGTGTGATTCAGTACCTCGGGTAGTCACTCATAAATTGGATTGAAATGAAACTTTTATCACATATAAAAAAATATACTTTAACAGGTGAAAATAAAGTAAATATTGCTGTTAAGGATAATGAAATTTATAAGGTTAATAACAGGAAAGTCGACATTGATATTGAGGCTTTGGAAAATGATGAGTATGTAGTTCATTGTAATGAGAACTCACATGTTGGAGAAGTGGTTAGTCTTAAGCAAAATGAAGTTTCTGTAATGATAAATGGTAATACCTATCATTTTACTATTGAAACTGAGTATGCAAGTAAAAGAAGGGAGAAACTTTCGAAGAATTCAAGTAAGAAAGTTGAGAAAATAAAAGCTCCCCTTCCAGGCGAAATAGTTGCAGTATTAATGTCTGAAGGACAGGAGGTACATAAAGGTGAACCTATTATGATACTTGAAGCTATGAAGATGCAGAATGAAATCGTTAGTCCGATTAGTGGAAAAGTAAAAAGTATCAGTGTAAAGGCTGAGGAAACAGTAATGAAAGATCAGATTTTATTTGAAGTAGAACCTGGTAAATAGTTAAAATATTTCTTCTCTCTAACTTAATTTTGGGTTAGAGAGAAGTACCACCTTACTTATTCCAACCGGGTAAATTCTCATTAAAAAAGTACTCAGATATATTGACATTGCTTTTGAATATGTCTCTGGCTTCCTTTCCGTATTCAATTAATCGGTTATTTGCTTCTTCGTTCATAAACAAAGCATCTCTTTCAAATGGAGAAACCGGAAGTATATAAAATTCTTTTTTATCGTTTATTTTAGGTGTATAAACCCAGGTTAGGTAGTAACCGGCATCACTTACAAAAGTGCTGTTTTTAGTTTTAGATAATTCAACTTTAACCATTACACCACCATCACGAGGAGCAGTTCTTTGGTTCGATATAAAATTACCAAGTGAATAAACAACGAATTCATCTTCTGTATATTTTATAGGTTGTACTACATGAGGGTGAGATCCAATAACAACATCTACTCCGTTATCTTTAAATAATTTATTGATTTTTATTTGATCCTGGTTAGGAGAAGTTTCGTATTCAAGCCCCCAGTGTACAAAAGCTATAATTTTATCAGGATTAAACGCTTTTGTTTTTTCTATGTCGTTTTTAATCACCTCTTCATCAATATAGTTCACAATATTTGGGATAGTAACAGCAATGCCATTAGTTCCATAAGTATAATTTAAAATAGCCACCTTAATTCCGTTTTTCTCCAGGATTAGAGCTCTTTGATTTTCTTTATCCAAACTATCCTTGAAAGTTCCTGTGTGAGGAATATTTAAGCTGTCTAAAACATCAATCGTTCTTTCTAGTCCTTGCTTTCTTCTGTCGATACAGTGATTATTAGCGGTTACCATAGCATCAATTCCTGCATCTTTCATGGCAACAGCTAATGCATCGGGTGAGCTGAACTGGGGGTAACCCTTAAACGGAGGACCGGCTAAGGTTACTTCAAGGTTGGCTATGGTAAAGTCAGCATCATCAAAAATATTGCTAACATATTTAAAGCAACCGGAATAATCATATTTGCCTGTATTTTCATTGTAGGCACTGTTAATCTGGGTATCATGTCCCATTACATCTCCAACGAATACAAAAGAAACTGTTGTGGTGTCCTGGGCATATATTGAAATGATACAGAAATAAAGTAACGAGATGATTATCAGTTTTTTCATTGTATAAAGATCTTATTTGAGCATAAATATAAATAATTAACTGTTAGTAAAAAGAGAATGTTTTTGGTCAAACTGTTTATTTTAAAAAAAATACTAAATTGCGCACGGTTTGAACAGATTATTAAATTGTTTATGTAGTTTGTTCTAAGGTGTTTGGAGTTGAATATTTCAGGGATTTAATCTTTAACAGTTTTATGTGGCAGTTTGTATTCTTATTACATTATAATGTTGATAAGATAAAAATTTGTGAGTGGAAATGTAAGATTTTTGTGCAGCCTGAATATAAAAAAATAGGATAATGACTTTTGAGAGAACGTTTGATATTTTAAGTCACTTAAAAGAGAATAGCCAAAAGCAAGATATTTTTTGTGCAAAGAAAAATGGAAGTTGGGTAAAGTTTAGTGTGGATGATTATAATCGAAATGCCAGAGATTTTGCCAAGGGACTTATCCAGATGGGATTTAAAAAAGGCGATAAAATTGCAACAGTCTCCAATAATCGTCCGGAGTGGAATTTTGTTGATATGGGAATGAGCATGGTTGGAGTTATTCATGTTCCTATATATCCTACAATCAGTGAAGAAGAATTTTCCTATATTTTCAATCATTCTGAAGTAAAAATGGTTATTGTTTCGGATGTTTCTTTGTATAAAAAGATTAAACCGATTGTTGCTCTAAATAAGAATATAGAGTATTTGTATACTTTCAATGTGATAGAGGATGCTAGCAATTGGAACGAAATATCAAAATTAGGAGAGGAGCATCGGGTTAAACTAAAGAATACACTTGAGCAATATAAACAAGAGGTTAATAGTGATGACGTAGCTTCTATAATTTACACATCCGGGACTACAGGAATGCCTAAGGGAGTAATGCTGACTCATGGTAACTTTTTAAATAATGTGGCCGGAGTTTGGGAGATGTTTCAGATAGATCGCAATTCAAGAGTTTTAAGTTTTTTACCACTATGCCATGTTTACGAACGCATGGTAAACTATCTTTTTCAGGCAAAAGAATGTAGTATTTATTATGCTGAAAGTTTGGGTTCAATTGCTTCTGATATGGCAAGTGCACGAGTAAATGCCTTTGCAACAGTTCCAAGAGTTATAGAACGTATTTATGATAAGATTGTATCTAAAGGTGAGGATCTGAATGGTATTAAAAAGATGATTTTCTTTTGGGCCATGCGTTTAGGTGAAAAGTACAGCGATGCAAATAATAATAGTTTTATTTATAAGCTTCAATTAAAACTGGCTCGTAAATTAGTTTTTAGCAAATGGCAGCGTTCTTTTGGAGGTGAATTAAAGTTTGTAATTTCGGGTGGAGCAGCATTACAACCACGATTAAGTAGATTGTTTTTTGCTGCAGGCATTCATCTGATGGAAGGTTATGGTTTAACAGAAACATCACCTGTAATTGCCACAAATTATTCGATATCTCCAGGCAATTTGAAGATAGGGACAGTTGGTCCTGTTTTAAAAAATATTGAGGTTAAAATTGATCAGGATGGTGAAATTTTAACCAAAGGTCCTTGTGTGATGAAAGGATATTATAAAAATCCTGAATTAACCGCTGAGGTTATTGATGAGGATGGTTGGTTTCATACCGGAGATATTGGTGAATTGGTAGATAGTAAGTTTTTAAAGATTACAGATAGAAAAAAGGAAATGTTTAAAACTTCGAGTGGAAAGTATATTGCACCACAGGCTATTGAAAATATGCTGAAAGAATCCATTTTTATTGAACAGTCAATGGTTGTTGGTGAGAGTGAGAAGTTTGCCAGTGCTTTAATTTCACCAAACTTCGATTATTTGCATATGTGGGCCCACGATCATAAAATTCACTTTAGGGATAATAAGGAGTTAGTAACTGATAAAAATATTCTGAAGATCTTTCAGAAAGAGGTTGGTAAAACCAATAAGTTGTTGGGGCAGCATGAGCAAATTAAAAGGTTTAGGATTGTTTGTGAGCCATGGTCTGCTCCGGGAGGAGAATTGTCGGCTACCTTAAAATTAAAACGACGTGTATTGTATGTAAAATATGCCGATATATTAAGGGATATCTACTCTTATGAATTAGGTCAGGAGAATAAAGGTTCAATTAGTTTTAACAGGGATAATTAAACACTTAAGGTTATCTCTGCTTAGCGTAGCAGCCACATGATTGTATCTTGTGGTTTTTTTTTATCAAATAATTATGGTCTGTGAAATAAGGTCCAAGTTGCAAACATGAACCATGCTTTGGTTTGTCTTTTAT
>NZ_JAPDPJ010000047.1 GCF_026013605.1 Plebeiibacterium sediminum | reverse complement strand
GCTTCTTTAAACTTTTTGTAATCAAATTCTTTTGTCATGAGGCAAAGTTATTTTCTTTTTAATCTATTATGACACAAAGTTTTGAACACTCTCAAAAAAAGTGACTCAATCAGAGAATATAGAAAGTCCATCATGTAAAATACCCTTCCAATCACCTCATTATTTTAATTAATCAGCAAATAATATCTTTCAATCAGAATCTATGACCTGTCCACTAGCCAAAAACTTAAGTCAATTATAAAATAATTTGTTATCATTAAACACATGTCCTTTTCCCTGTTCCATTCTGCATGTTCCATTACCTTTATTCCTTTCTACCCTGTAACCTTTAACCCAAAAAATTATGTTTTTATCAATTACAAATAACTTTTTGAATACATAATGAAACATTTGACTATTTATGGAGTATATTCAGACTCTAAATTATAACTAACGTAATATAAAGATGTCTTAAGAAATTATAAGTGTAATAAATAAAGAATATATTACTCATGTGCGTTTTAACAATATTGCCTTCAGTTATAAGAACTACACACAGATCTAGAATAGAATGATGAGAAAATTATTTACAATAGCTATTAGCCTTATTTTTATTCATGTATATGGACAAGACCATAAACTAATAAGTAAATAAGAAATCAAAGTGACGTATTTCAAATTGAAATTGATATAATGAATAAATCAGAATTTATTTTGAAGTACTATTATACTTTGTGGATAATATATATACTGCAGAATACATAAATTTTGGAGAAAGAAAATATGATTAATGAATTACTGTTAGTGATCATGATTTCTAATAATAAGAGCAGAATATTCTAATATTATAAGGCACAAAATCGAGCAAACAAAATGAAATAAGCAAAACTAACCATTAATGAAGAAATTACTGATCGCATCTATTGTCCTGTTTTTTTTAGGACTAATTTTAAAGTTGATACATTATCCATCATCAATTATAATCTTTTTAGGAACAGGATTATTCTTTATTTATAGCATCATCTTTTTTATAAAAGGAATAAAAGAAAAAAAGGCATTAAGTTTTGCTTTACTATCCAGCTCCTTTTTTTTAATGTACATACTGGCTCGCCTTTTTTATTGGACTACAATTCCTCTCTTTGGCATCTCGTTATATTTAATTATAGGCTTTGGTTTGGGCTTGCTAAGTTTTATTCATGTAAAAGCGTATCGATCATCTAATCTATGGGGAATTATAACAATGATCTGCTTGTTTGTATGCTCAGTTATCTTGACCAATATTTCAACAGATAAAATATATTACTTCTTTAATATTAGAGATTTAGTGAATAATTCCTGCGGAAACTTAATGTATGACATGGATAATTGGGATCATTACAGTTGGTTTCTTTATTGTGAGGGTGATTATACCGGTGCTCTTGAAGCCAATGAAATAGCAAAAACTGCAGCAATGGAGTTTAATAAACAAACTGATGGGGGAGTTGCAAGTTATCTGGAGGAACTGAAAGAACGTAATTCTCAGATTAAAACACAGAGCTGGGAAGAATATAAATAAAACCTTATCAAACACCCGAAAAATAAAAATCAAACATAAAATGAACAACAGATTAAACTATAAGGTAAGCTCCAAAGAAGGATTTTACTTTGGTATTAAGTTATTGGTAAGTATGGCGGCTTATGCTGCGTTAATACTATTATTTGTTAAAGGATCACCAATACCAATCAGCACTCATACAATAACCATTATTGTTTTATATGCAGTACTAATAGTATTTGCTCTTTTATTCAGAATGGGAATATTAGTGGGTTATTTGCGAGGTAATTCTATTAAACTTACTCAAAGTCAATTCCCCGATATTTATAAAATTGTTGTTGAGCAGTGTGAGAAAATAGGTTTAAAAAGAATTCCTGATGTATTTCTTTTACAAGCAGGAGGGTTGTTAAATGCTTTTGCAACACGTTTTATGGGCAGGAATTATATAGTTATTTATTCTGATGTATTAGAAGAGGCTTATGAGAAAAACCTGGCTTCGGTTGAATTTATCATTGGCCACGAACTAGGTCATATAAAAAGAAAACACCTTCAGAAACGATTATTTCTGTTTCCATCTTTTATCATTCCGTTTTTAAACCAGGCTTATTCAAGAGCATGTGAATATACCTGCGATAATATAGGAGCATCTTTAAGTCCTGATGGCGTTGTAAATGGATTGGTACTTCTTTCTTCGGGTAAAAAGCTATATGGTAGAGTTGATGTTAAAAATTTTGTGGAACAGGGAAAAACCCATAGAGGTTTTTGGGTATGGTTTGCCGAAAAAATATCTACACATCCTAACCTGACTAAAAGAATAGCCAAGTTTCCAATGCATACCACTACAAAATCACAACCCGTAATACATGAACAAAAAGTAAAGGAGTTTAGCAGCGGCGATCATAGTAAATATATGCCACAGTTGTAGCGTTTATAATCCTCTAATATTGGGGAATACAGAAAATTTCAGAAGGCATTATCTATTAAACTATAACAATTATGAAAATATTATTCTTATGTATTGCAGTACTATATTCTTATTGCTCATACAGTCAAACAAGGGATACCATATTTTACGACAATCATTGGGAGGAAACAAGTAGCAGTAACGCATCGTATTACAGAATCATTAAAAAGGACTTGCTATATGCTGTAACAGATTATTATTTAAATGGTCAAATTCAAATGAAAGGTTTTTATAAAACTCTTGATCCCGAAGTGAAGCATGGTGAGTTTGTATTTTATAATCAAAACGGAGATGTATCTAATATAGTGAACTATAAAAATGGGGTAGTCCGAAATGAGGTTAATTGCTACAATGAAAAAGGAGAATTAATTAAAGGAGACATTTTTGATGACGAATTAGATGTAATGCCTGAATTTGAAGGAGGTTGGAAAGGATTTGACGAATATGTTTCAAAGAATGTTGTTTTTCCTCGTGTAGCACAAGAAAATGGAGTTTGTGGACGAGTATATCTTACCTTCTGTATTATGCAAGATGGTTCAGTTGGTAATATAAAAGTCACCCGAAAAGCCGATAGATCATTAGATGAAGAAGCTATTCGGGTTATTAAGAGTTCCCCAAAATGGAAACCAGGAAAATTGAATGGTAAAAATGTTACAGTTGAGTATGACTATAGAATAAATTTTGCATTTGATTAAATTGGTATATAATGCGGTGCAAATTTTAAGCTTAAAGCTCTATCGTAACAGTTTAAATAGTATTATAATTCAATAACGTAACTTTTCTAAATTTTCAGAGTAAGTATAGAGGTTATTTCAAATAACGTAATTTAATACAGTTTTAATGACGGATACAATGCCAATTTATGTATGTAAATAACATTAATATGACGGATACTGAATTAGGTTGCGTTTAGAAATGAGTTGGCAATAATTTAAAAGCAGTTACAGTAGAAATAAATAGATAATGAATTCACCTAAATATATTTACGATTCAATTTTACAAGCAATTAATATTAAGTATTTCACTATACCTACTAAACAAGCATCAGATAGTTATTTTCCGGATTATATAGCGAACTTACTTTATGAATACCGTGATTATTATAGTTTTAATTTAGACAAAATAGTAGATGCGATTGTGCCATTTAAGGAAGGAACTAAGTCTTTAATATTACCTAAAATTAAAGATTTAACAAATGCAATAATAAATACAGTTGAACTATATTTTAAAGGTAAAGTATCTGAGGCATCAAGTAGTTTTTTTGATGTTTTGGATAAATTATTATTCAGCGATATTGGTATAACTACAACTATTGAAAAGGGAACTACATTTTATAGAGCACGTTCTGGTAATGGGACTCATTTTAATAAAAAAGATTTATTTCATATAGATTTTAAACACAGGAATGTAGTTTCAACCAACCGTTATAGTATCCCCGGTTTTCCCGCTCTTTACTTGGGAGATACAACTTATGTGTGTTGGGAGGAGTTTGATAGGTACAGATTAAGGGATTTATGGTTTACAAAAGTAATTAATGAAGAAAAATTAAATGTTCTCCAAATTCATAGAATTGAAGACCTATTTGTCGAATTAGAGCATATAAGTGAAGATTATCGAGTGACTTATTTGCTCCGATATTTAGTTACTTTTCCTCTAATATTAGCCTGTACTGTCAAGGTACTAAATACAAAGGGAAGTTTTAAACCAGAATACATTATCCCACAATTATTATTAGAATATGTAAGTAAAAAAGATGAAATCGACGGGGTGAAATTTCCTTCTACTAAAGTTAATTACTCAAGACTAGAAGGAGTGAAGGCATATAATTATGTTTTTCCCGTTAGAGAAATATCAAAAGATGGTTATTGTTCTCATTTACAACAAAAATTTAGCTTATCTGAACCGTCCTCGCTTGAGTTAGAAGAAATATTAAGAAACCCGAATTCTGCACCTATCATAATGGGTGGGGATTTACCTGACCGACTAGAAAAAATTGAACTTGTTAAAGGGCAAAAAACTTATTATAGCTACACTTCTTTTGGTAATATAGAAAAGTGTTTAGAAGAAAAAGAAGTGAGTTCTTTATAAAAAAAACTATTGCCAACACTTTGCCTCTAATGTAGGGTTGCTTGCATACCCTACAGATTAGAGGGTTTGTTGAACTAAACATTTCTCCAAAGTTAAACGTAAAATTCAGTAAATTTTTTCTATTCAATCTATACTTATTTTGGTGAACTTTATAATCTATTATTAGTTTCTTAATCTGTGTAAACCCTACCAATCCTTTATAAAGACCAATCAAACTTTTATCTTTGCAGCACTAAAAATATATAATGATGTGGATAATTCTGGGTTTGGTTTCTTGCTTTTTATTGGGGATTTATGATATCAGTAAAAAGTTATCGTTAAATAATAATGCGGTTATTCCGGTGCTGTTTTATGCCTCACTTACCGGAGCATTACTTTTTGTTCCGCTTATTATTGCCTCTTATCTGAATTATTTATCACCAGAATCTTTATTTTATGTAGCGCCCATAGCCTTAAAAACGCATTTTTTACTATTTATAAAATCGTTTATTGTAGGTGTTTCGTGGGTGTTTGCATTTTTTGCATTAAAGCATTTACCCATCACCATTATTACACCAATCAGAGCAACTGGTCCGGTGTGGACTTTAATAGGAGCTTTGGTTATTTACCACGAAACCTATACTATCTGGCAGTGGATTGGAATTGTTGTGGTTATTTTGTTTTTCTACTATTTTTCGCTGGCAGGAAACAAGGAAGGGATTAATCTGAAACGAAACAGGTGGGTGCTTTTTATTATGCTGGCTACCTTTTTCGGAAGCTTTAGTACTTTGTATGATAAGTATTTGATTGCCAATTTCGATAGAATGGCCATTCAAGCCTGGTTTTCTATTTATATGATACTCGTTTTTCTTCCATTTCTGTTTTTTCTATGGTATCCCAATCGAAAAAAAGGCGAAGCCTTTCAATGGCGATGGTCGATACCAGTAATTGGAATTATTTTAAGCATAGCAGACTTTTCGTATTTCTATGCCTTAACCTATCCCGGTTCCCTAATCACCATCCTGTCCGTATTACGACGAACCAGTGTAATCATATCTTTTTCATTAGGAGCTTTGATCTTCAAAGAAACCAACCTAAAACGAAAAGCAATTGCCCTGATTGGTATTATGATTGGTGTATTAATTATTGTTTTAGGAAGTTGATTTTATTAGTTTTATCCTGAAAACCGCTCTTATTATATCTTAGCAATTACATTTCTGTATCAAAATATTCTGTTAACCTCTATGTTTTAGGATGTTTGATACCATGTAAATAAATCTACTAAAAAGAATAAGAGCAATAAGCTTCATATCATGTCACGAATATTTATAACAGGATCATCAGATGGCTTAGGACTTTTAACCGCTAAAAAACTAATAAGCCAGGGGCATCAGGTTGTGCTTCATGCACGAAACAATGAAAGAGCCAAAGATGCCATGCAACAAGCTCCGGGAGCAGAAGCAGTTGTTGTGGGTGATTTGTCTGTTATTTCAGAAATAAAACAACTGGCCATACAAGTAAATATGCTTGGTAAGTTTAATGCCATTATTCATAATGCAGGTATTTTGCATGTTCCGGAAAAAGCTCAAAGTAAAGATGGCTTGCCTCTGTTATTTGCTGTCAATACGCTGGCTCCTTACATGCTTACAGCATTAATCGATCGTCCGGAAAGGTTGATTTACCTAAGCTCGAGTATGCACCGTCAGGGCGATGCCGGTGAATTTATGCTGGAATCCATTGCTCAGGGTAAAGCTTTTCCGAGTTATTCCGATACCAAACTTTATGATTTGATTTTGGCATTAGCTTTTAGTCGTAAGTGGCCCGATATTGTTGTAAATGCGGTTGATCCGGGTTGGGTACCTACCAAAATGGGAGGAGCAGGAGCACGGGATAATCTGGATAAAGGATATGAAACACAAGCTTGGTTAGCTGTTTCAGTGGAAGCTAAGGCTTTACATAGTAGTCGTTTGCTTTTTCATAAACAAGAAGTAGATTCTAAACAACAAGCAGCCCAGGTTGAAATTCAGGATAAGCTATTAAAGGTTTGCGAAGAGATTTCACATGTATCATTGTAACAGATTAAAGAATCAGTAACCATTTAAATATGCAACAAAACTCCAAATCAGTTATATCGCAGGGACTAATCTTTTTATTGGCGTTAGCGGCAGGTATCTCAGTAGCCAATCTTTATTATAATCAGCCATTACTGGCAGATATTGCAAAAACATTTCATATCTCGTTTCAAAAGGTTGGCTTATTATCAACATATACTCAACTAGGCTATGCCTTAGGCATATTTTTATTTGTACCATTGGGTGATATCCGCGAAAAGCGAAAAATAATACTGATACTAATCTCGTTGGTGACAGCTTCTCTGATTGGGGTTGCAACATCGCACAATATTACCCTATTGTATGTTTTTAGTTTTACCGTTGGATTAACAACCGGAATTCCGCAGTTGATCGTTCCTTTGGTAGCTCAACTTGTGGCGCCGGAAAAGAGAGGTAAAGCCATTGGTACCATAGCAAGCACCATGTTAATAGGCATATTAATGGCCCGAACAGTATCTGGTTCTATTGGCTATATGTTTGGCTGGAGATATATGTTTGCATTTGCTGCTTCAATGATGGGTATTTTAGGTGTTGTGCTGTATTTTAAACTGCCCAAAACACAGACTGTAGAAAACTTAAATTATCTAAAGCTTTTAAGGTCCTTATTTGAAATCACAAAAAAATACGGAGCGCTTCGTAAAGCTGCTATCACAGGAACAATGATGTTTGGGGCATTTAGTATGTTCTGGACCACATTAACCTTTTTATTGGAAAGTCCAGCTTTTGGTTTAAATACGAATCAAATAGGATTATTCGGTCTGGTGGGCGTTGTGGGAGCCATGGGAGCCCGTATGATTGGAGGTTTAAATGATAAATTAAGTTCCAATAAAATCATTTTGTCATGCATATTTATTGGCATCATATCCTATTCTGTTTTAGGTTTATCTCCTTTAAATATATGGGTTGTTATAATTGGTATCATAACCTTGGATTTTGGAGTGCAGGGAACAATGGTTTCCAATCAAACTGTAATTATGGGAATAAGCAGTAATGAGGGTAGCAGATTGAATACCGTATTTATTGTAGCAAATTTTATTGGCGGGGCAATTGGTTCTGCCGTAGGTTCACTGGCTTGGGAATTATATGGATGGAGCGGCGTTTGTTCTGTAGGTTTTTCAATGATTTTTGTGGCGCTGGTAATAAATATGAATTTGCAAAACACTAAAGTTGCAGTTAGAGCGCAATTATTGAGGATTAAAAATAAGTAATCATATGCATTTTGGTTTATTTGCTGAGGCCCAATTAGATCCTTATAAAGCAGATTTCTATTCTTTAGAAGGATAATTGTGTTGTACACTATAGTATTTATATAATAAAGATAATATCTCTCAATAAATAGTATTCCTATATAAGATTCATACATTCAAAGTATTCCTAGATTACAAATTTAGCTTCTGAGAAGCTGACATGAGTGACTGCCTCTTGATATATATATTAATATCAAAACCATCTCTTCAGATTCATGTATTCAACGGTATAATACACTTTACCATACACTAACATGCTTCCTCCATACCATTGATGTGGTACAATAGTACCAAAGGGGTAGTACTAAATATATAAATCGAATTATAAAAACAGTACAATATACCCTTTGGGCTGATATTCAGTCATTTTATATTTACAATTACTTAAAATGGCTTAATATAACAATATATCTAAATCCTAAAATTATGAGTTTATTAGTATTAAAAGCAAACCTTATTAACCTCACACACTTAAATCAGGAAAGATATCTACATCAATTCTGGGACATTTTTTAGAGACCTGTCATTTACACAACACCTATATAACAATATAAAACACAACCCGAATGAAGCTTAAACCTAATTGTGGATGGGAATAGCTAAAGCGGAGTCAACTTTTTACGACTAACACAAACATTAAATTTAAAAGTTATGAATTTTACAAAAAAACTAACCACCTACTTCCTTGCTATAGGAGTCATAACGGTTTGCGTTTTAGGGGTTATTTCCTATACGTCGTCACGTAAAGCATTAGTAAATAGAACTTATGATCAGTTGTCTTCTTTAAATCAGATTAAAAAGCATCAGTTAGAAGATTTCTTTGTAAAAAAAATGGGGGATATTAAAGTATATGCTTATAATTCAGCTGTTCAATTATCTGTTCATCGCTTTGTAGATGCTTTTAATGAAGGAGGATTACATGATCCTCAATATCAGGAATGGATTAGATTACATGATCCAAAGCTGAAAATGTATGTGGATGAATATGGATATTACGACTTGTTTTATATTTCACCAAAAGGAGATGTGGTTTACACCGTAGCTAAAGAAGCTGATTTGGGACAAAATCTTCTTTCCGGAGCTATTTCAAATTCAGGATTGGCAAAAGCCTTTTTACAAGGGAAAAAAGATTTCGGTATCGTTGATTTTTCATATTATGATATATCAAAAGAGCCGGCTGCTTTTGTTTCAGGACCTGTAAAAGATGATAACGGAACTCTTATTGGTGTTATGGTTTATCAAATTTCACTGGAATCTATAAATAAAGTAATGCAGGAAAGTACCGGATTGGGGGAATCAGGGGAAACTTATTTAGTTGGTGATGATTATACATTAAGAAGCGATAGTCGTTTTTCAACAGAACAAACTGCGTTAAAACAGCGAGTTGATACAGAAAGTGTAAAAGATGCGTTTGCAGGAAACAGGGGAACCAATATCATTGAAGGTTATCGGGGAATACCTGTACTAAGTTCTCATGATAAATTGGATATTAATGGTTTAAATTGGGTAATAATTGCGGAAATTAATGAGGCAGAAATTATGCAGCCGGTTATTCATATGCGTAACATAATTTTAGGTTCAGCTTTAGTGTTATTTTTAGTCATATTTTTTGTTACGTATTTAATTAAGAAAGAGATTAGAAGTACCTTAGGAGAGGAACCAGAAGAAATTGCCAGGATTGCTGATAATATTGCCAAAGGAAATCTGAATATTAAATTTAATGAAACATTAAGTCTACAGGGAGTTTATCAGTCGATGCATACCATGTCTGAAAAACTTAAAGAAATTATTGCGAATGTGATATCAGGTTCAGAAAATATTGCAGGAGCAAGTCAACAATTAAGTTCGGGGGCTCAACAAATATCCAGTGGGGTAAGTGAGCAGGCTGCATCTGCAGAAGAAGTGTCTTCTTCTATGGAACAAATGGCCGCTAATATTCTTCAAAACTCTGAAAATGCTTTGAAAACCATGGATATTTCCGGGAGAGCATCTAATTCTGTTGAACAAGTAGCTGTTGCCTCAGAAGAAAGTATGAAGGCTGTAAGAGATATTTATGCTAAGATAAATGTAGTAGTAGAAATCGCGGAGAAAACAGATTTATTAGCCATTAATGCTGCAGTTGAAGCAGCCAGAGCCGGTGATCAGGGCCGTGGTTTTGCTGTTGTTGCAGCTGAAGTTAGAAAACTGGCTGAACGCAGTCAGCTTGCAGCCAGTGAAATTGTTGACCTTGCCACCAATGGATTAAGATTAACAGAGGATTCTAATAAAAAACTTAAATCTATTGTACCCGATATTCAGGAAACATCAAGGTTAGTGGAAGAAATAGTATCTGCCAGTCGAGAACAGGAGGTTGGTGTTAATCAGGTAAACACAGCAATACAGCAGCAGAGTATGGTAACGCAGCAAAATGCATCTTCATCTGAAGAAATGGCCAGTAGCTCAGAGGAAATGGCTGCTCAGGCTGCAGATTTACGACAAATAACACAGTATTTCATAATTGAAGAAGAAACACACCATTACCAGAAAAAGACATCATACAATATGGATCTTAGATTGAACACAAAAGGCAAAACAAATGGCAATTACCATAATTTTAATGAGGTGATTCATAATGAATATTCTGAACAAGAATATCAGGAAATGTAAAACCGTTATTCCATTTCATATAAAAGGGGTAAGTTTGGGCTAACTTACCTCTTTTTTTATGGACAAAATAAATTGGACATGATTAACAGGATTGATTTACATCCTGTAAATGTTTAGTATAAAGAATCGCAGATTCAGTATCCTGTAAATCCTGTAAAACCTGTCTGTTACTTGAAGTTTTTCATTTAAGATCTGTTATCTATTAAATCTGGTTTAGAGATTAGGGATATATAGCATTATACATTTTAATTAGGACATGATTAACAGGATTGATTTACATCCTGTAAATGTTTAGTAAAAAGAATCGTAGATTCAGAATCCTGTAAAACGTGTAAATCCTGTCTGTTACTTGAAGTTTAGTATTTAAGAATTTCTGTATATTGACTCTGATTCAGCTATTTGGGTTATACGACATTATACCTTTTAATTGGACAGGATTTACAGGATTAACAGGATTGATTTACATTTTGTAAATCATGTTAGTATGTCCATTAATTATTATCTTATTTATGTTAAAATAGAATTATTTAGTTGTTTTGATATACCCTATATTTTCTCTTGATTTGTACAGATTCACCAAAGTTAATTAATAAGCCTATATCTATTTTTGTAGCCTGTAAGTAATTTACTAATTGCACTTCATGAATTTTTGAGATTTCAGATACAGCTTTTAATTCTATAATAATTTCGTTGTTTATTATAATGTCAGCAAAATATTCGCCTACAACCTCATCGTCATAATAAACAGAAACTGGGGATTGTATTTTTACTTCTAAATTTAGTTTTTTGAGTTCTATAGCCAGGGCATTTTCATATACTTTCTCAAGAAATCCAGAACCTAATGTGTTATGAACTTTGTAGGCGCATTTGATTATTTGATGAGTTAAGTCTTTTTTCTGCATGGTTTGTTTAGGTTTGGTTGGTTATTACAAATTGGTTAAGAATTCAAGATTGATAATAGGTTATATTTTATAAGACAGGATTAACATAATTAACAAGATGAATTTACATTTTGTAAATGTATTATAGAGAAGAATTTTAGATTCCAATCCTATTAATCTTGTTAATCCTGTCTGTTAATTAATTTACTTCATATCTCTTATTCTAACATCGATATTACTTCCTTTTAAAAGCTCTGTAAGCTTGCTGGTATCTGTATTTCCAAAATGATAAGGATACAATATTTTAGGTTGAATCGTTTTTGCAGCATCAGCAGCCATTTCCGGAGTCATAGTATAAGGAAGATTCATGGGTAAAAAGGCTACTTCAATATTTTTCAGGTTTTTCATCTCTGGTATATTTTCAGTATCACCGGCAATATAAACAGAAGTGCCATCAATAGTTAAAACATAACCATTACCTACACCTTTAGGATGCCATGGTTTTCCAGGTTCGCGCATGTGAACCAAATTGTAAGCAGGAACAACATCTATGTTTCCCCAAGGAGTTTTGTTTTTATCCCCATTGGTCAGGAATTGAACATCTTTAAAACTGGTTAATCCATCTTTGCATACAGAAGGAGCTATAATAACAGTGTTGTCTTTCAAAATAGGAGAGATGGCACCGGCATCAAGATGATCGCCATGGTCGTGGGTTATTAAAATATAATCAGCATCAGGCAAAGATTCGTAATTACCTACTTTTGTCCATGGATCAATATGGATAATGGTTCCCTGGTAATCGATATATAAAGTTCCATGGCCAAGAAGATGAAGCGTAAATGAACTATTTTTTGTTTTAATAATATCCTGAGCAGACACTAGTGTTGCAGTCATTAGCAGAACGAATAAAAGTATTTTTTTTATCATGATAGTATATATTTAAAGTATTTGATTGGTAAAATACGAAAAAAAGTAAAGGTACCTCTAAGAGATGGTCATTCTATTGAAGAATAGACTATTATTGTTTTGTTGGGTGGACAATTTGCTTGATATGTCTATATATTTGAACAAATAATGCACCTAAAAATCGTGATAATATTATAGATTTGGTACGTTTTTATAGAATCTTATATGAATTCAAAAAATTACTGTATTTTAAATATCTTATATTAATTAAAAATATTAATACGCTTATTTATCACATAGATGAAACAAGTATGACCTGTTTTTAGTTCAGACATGTTTTATCTTGCATCTAAAATCAAATTTTAAACAGATGAAACGAACATGTAAATTTGATTGTCCCAATTCACACACAAGAGGATGATTAAATTTATTTGTGAGTTCCATGTGACCAAATGAAACAAATATTAAACACATGAAAATTCTAAATCTTAATTCTTTTGTAGCTCTGATATTTATACTGGGAGCTTGTAATGAAAAGAGTAAATCAAAATCTACCAGCGAGGAGTTAATCGGATTTAAGCAATGGGCTGCCACTCCACCAATGGGCTGGAATAGTTGGGATTGCTTTGGACCTTCAGTAGTTGAGGATGAAGTTAAAGCAAATGCTGATTATATGGCAGAGCATTTAAAAGAATTTGGTTGGGAATATATCGTAGTTGATATACGTTGGTTTGCCGACAATCAAACAACTGGTCATTATAATCCATACGATGAAACAGATTTCATTATTGATGAGTTTGGCAGATATATGCCATCTCCTAAAAGGTTTCCTTCAGCTGCAAACGGAGCTGGATTTAAACCTTTGGCGGATTATATACATGATAAAGGATTAAAATTTGGTATTCATATTATGCGTGGTGTTCCTAAAGAAGCGGTATTTAATAAAATGCCTATTAAAGGAACCAATGTAACAGCTGATCAGATCTATTCTACAGAATATGAGTGTACCTGGTTAAAAGATAATTATACTATTGTAAAAGGAAAAGAAGGATCGCAGGAGTATTATAACTCAATTTTAGATTTATATGCATCATGGGGTGTTGATTATATTAAAGTAGATGATTTGTCCCGTCCATATCATACAGATGAAATTGAAATGATCCGTAAAGCGATAGACCAATGTGGACGTCCTATTGTATTCAGTATGTCGCCTGGAGCTACACCCATTGATCAGCATGAGCATGCAAAAAACAATGCGAACCTTTGGAGAACCATCGATGATTTTTGGGATAACTGGGCACAGTTAAACTACTCATTTACCATGTGTGCTAAATGGGCTCCATATATTACAAAAGGTGCCTGGCCAGATGCAGATATGCTTCCTTTAGGTAAATTTATTCGTGGCGAAAGAGCTACAGATCGTTATACAAACTTTACTAAAGATGAGCAATATTCATTAATGACTTTATGGTCCATGTTTAAGTCACCATTGATGTTTGGTGGTAACTTGCCGGACAACGATGAGTTCACTAATGAAATTATTACCAATAAAGAAGTGTTGTATGTAAATCAGCATTCAGAAAACAATAAAGAGTTGTATTCAAAAGATGGTATGACTGTTTGGACAGCTGAGGATCCTGCAAACGGAGATATGTTTGTGGCTTTATTCAATAATGAAGGCGACGGATTTGTTAAGACTAAAGATCTTTTATACAGAAGTGGTACTGTATCGCACTTAACTGATGGATTTGGTGAAAATATAGATGTAAAGTTACCGGAAGGAACTACCGAGTTATACTTAATTGTAAATGATGGTGGTGATGGACACAGCTGGGATCATGCCGATTGGATTAATCCTGAAATTGAGTTATCAACAGGAAAGAAAATTAAACTTACTGATCTTAAATGGGAGTATGCAACTGCCGGATGGGGTAAGGTTAGTATCAACAAAAGTGTTTCAGGTAAAGAACTTAATGTAAAGGGTACAGTTTATAAAAATGGTATTGGAACGCACTCCAAATCTATTATTATGTATCAGATTCCTGACAACAGCGTTCGTTTTACAGCATTTGCCGGTTTAGATAAAGCTGCAACAGACGTAAAAGGAGGAACTACAGTTGAGTTTATGTTGGCAACTCAAGATCCAACTCCTCGTAATGTTGATATTAAAAAGGCTTTGGTAAATACAGGTAGAATAAGCAGAAGAATTGCTCCTAAAGGAAAAGAATTAGAGGCTGATATTACCGGAGCTGACAAACTATATTTAGTGGTAACTGATGCTGGTGATAAATTTAATAACGACCATGCTGACTGGATTAATCCAACACTATACAATGATAAAGGAGAAACACTTTCTTTAACTGACTTAGAATGGACAAGTGCAGATAGTGGTTGGGGTAAAGTACAAAAAAACAAATCGGTTGCCGGAAAAACCTTAACGGTTGCCGGAAAAACTTATCAAACAGGAATTGGAACCCATTCTAACTCTGTGATTGTTTATGATATTCCTGAGGGATATACCAAATTTAAAGCTTTGTGTGGATACGATGATGAGGTTAAAGATGCTGCAGATGGTGTAACAATGGAGTTTTTAGTTTATACAGAAAACCCAGTGCTTAATAATTCTAAATCTATTCCTATTCATTTAAAAGAATTAGGTTTTGAAGGAGAATGTACTATTCGGGATTTATGGAATCATGAGGATTTAGGTACAGTTTCAGCAGAAGAATTTGCAACAACTATTCCAACTCATGGTGCTGGATTGTATCGAATTTCCGGAACCAGAAAGTAAAGAGACATAGACGCTTAAACTAAATAATTTTTCAATAAGTTAATTTCCCATTCCGAATATGGATTTCATATTTGGGATGGGTTTTTTTTGTTATAAAACTTATCTTTAGTGCATAATAACCTGAATTAACCGTAAAAACTTAGTCGATTTCAGGTTAATAATATAACATATGCAGCGAATTTATATCTTCTTCATCTTAATATTAATTGGAGTATCAATGTACTCGCAAACAGAAAATGGTTCAATTGTCGATTTTCAAATTGATGATGAGGAAGTAATGTCTGTTATTGATAAATCGCCAGAGTTCCCCGGAGGAAATGATTCGCTATGGTGTTTTATTGAATCCAATCTCGACTTTAGAATATTGAACAAAACAGCCTGGCAAGGCGAAGTATCTGTATATTTTATAATTGATTCAGTTGGTAAAGTTGTTAACGTTCAAACTCAATCTGAGAGTAAACAAGCAAATAAAAAGCTAGTGTTGGACAGCCTGATTGAAAATGAAATTAAGAGAGTAATACAAATGCTACCACATTGGAAACCTGCTTTGCGTTACGAACAACCAATCTGGGTTAAATACTGCCTACCTATTGCAATTCCCTATAAAGAGAATAAATGTTCGCATCTTGTAAATCAAATTGCTGCCTTTGGGAGTGTGGATGAGATGGCTCAGTTTAAATACAACGGGAACAATGATACGAGGGAAAGTTTAAAATCATTTATTCAGAAGAATATGAAGTGGCCAAGTCAGGATGATTGTTTCGGGAAGGTTTATGTACGTGTTGTTGTAAACGAAGATGGCACATTGTCAGATTTTGTTATTCTTAGAGGACTGGATGGTTGCAGAGGCTTTAATGAAGAAGCTTTGCGGCTTATTAGTGTTATGCCTCGATGGATTCCTGCAAAAATAGAAGGTATGCCGGTAAATTCGTATATTATAATTCCTATTAGTTTTATTTTTTAGTATATAATATTTAGTGACTTGTAGCTGTTACTCTATATAACTAAATCTATTAGGCAACCCACAAATTCTTCTATCTTTGCCTTGAAATGAGAAAGATGGAATTATTGGCTCCTGGAGGAGATGTGGATAGCATAAAAGCTGCAATTATAGGTGGGGCGGATGCGGTGTATTGTGGATTAAATAAATTTAATGCCCGAAACAGAGCTGCAAATATCAGTATAGATGATTTGATGGGTATTGTAAAACTAGCTCACGAGCACAATTGCGAAGTGTTTCTTACGCTGAATATTCTGATTCTAGAAAGTGAAATCCCGGCCTTATTTCAATTGTTAAACAGATTGGTGAATACTCATATTGATGGTGTTATTATTCAGGATTTGGGATTGTTTTATCTTCTCAATACTTATTTTAAAACTCTGCCTATTCATGCATCTACCCAGTTTACAACCCATAATAGCGGACAAGTTAAGTTTTTAAGTAAATTGGGTGCCACTCGTGTTAATTTGTGCAGGGAGTTAAGTCTGGATGAAATTAAGGATCTGAACAAGATTTGTAATTCTTTAGATGTACAAACCGAAGTATTTGTACATGGTTCGCAATGTCTTTGCTTTTCCGGGATTTGTTATATGAGTTCGGTTCAAAGTGGTAACTCCGGTAATCGTGGACGATGCAGTCAGCCTTGCCGCGATCAATATCAAACTACCAACACCGGGCATCACTATCCTTTGAATTTAAAAGATAATTCAGCTTACAACAATATTGAAGAATTGTATCAGGCAGGTGTTTATTCTTTAAAAATAGAAGGACGTATAAAAAAGTACGACTATATCTATTCCGTTGTAAATACGTATAAGCAAAAAATAAAGAGTTTAGATGGTAGTGTTGAATTTCAGGATGATCATCAAAGGCTTTACAAGGTATTTAACAGAGACTTTTCAAATGGATACCTGCGTGGAGATATTAATCAGATGTTTATAGATAATCCTCGTGATCAAACTTTGCAACATTTATTTAATACACAGCAATTGGAGGGTGAGGAAGAAAAGGAAAAAGCTGCACTTCAGCTTTACAGTGAAAAGGATTTGTTAAAACAAGAGGTTAAAACTCAAATAGACCAGCTGAGTATTGATAAAATTCCATTGACAATAAAACTGTCGGGTGAAATGGGGCAACCATTAATGGTCACTGTTATTTCTACAGAAAAATCTTTTACAGTTTCATCAAAAGCAATTCTTACAGACAAAGGAACAGAATCACTTTCAAAAGAAGTAGTACTTAAACGACTTAAGGCGATTAATGATTTGGGTTTTGTTATTGATAAAATGGAGTTAGGTGCTCATCTGAAACAGATGTTTATTCCCTTTAAAGAACTGACTTCCATAAAAAAGATGCTGCTTTATTTATTAAATGATTCAAAAGAGATCATTGAACATGTTTCCATTCCTAAGCTAAAAACTTTGTTAAACACAAATGTAGAGCCATCGCTTTCTGTTGTAATTTCATCGCTTGAGGATTTAGATTTTTGTCAGCAAACCGATGCTAAAATATATTTCAGGATACCTTCAAGCATTGGTTCGCAGTGGGATAAATTGGTACAGCTATTTCAAAATAACAGGAATCTAATACCTTGGTTTCCTGCTGTGATTATTGGCGATGATTATGAAAAAGCATTGGAATTTATACTTACTATTCAGCCTGGTTTAGTAGTTACGGATAATTCAGGAATAGCTTTTACAGCTTACGAACATGGAATTCCCTGGATTGCAGGACCAGGATTGAATATAATCAATTCGTATAGCTTGAAAACTCTGAAAGAAACGTTTAATGCAGCAGGAGCTTTTGTCTCCAACGAAATTAACAAGATGCAGGTTCAGCGTATTGTAAAGCCCAGGGAGTTTAAGTTGTTTTATAGTATTTATCATCCTATAGAGTTAATGACTACCCGACAGTGCTTATTTAAGCAGACAATTGGATGTAATAAGGCTAAGATGGATCATAGTTGTCTGGCTACATGCAGTAAAGCTGCCAGTATTACCAATATGAATGGTAGCAATTATATAATAGAAAAATCTAAAGGTAACTACCATCGTATATACAATGATCAAAGTTTTTTAAACCTGGATATTATTGAGCAAATACCAAACTTTTTTAATGAGTTATTTATCGATTTAAGTAACGTAAAAACGAATACAGAGCAACATAAAAATACTTCAGCGTTGATATCTTTATTTAGTGCAGCAATAAAAGGTGATAGAAATGCAAAAGAAAAATTAAGGGATAATATTTTACATACAACATGCAAACAGTATGTAAAAGGATTGTAGAGCTGTTTAATCAGTATTTTAAGTAATTGCAAAGTAAACAATTCAAATGTTAACCAATAAGGCTACAAACAAAGTGCTTACTTTGCAATAACAGAAAAATTTTAGTTTACTTCTTGAATCACGGCATCGAACGATTCTTTTTGAGTGATATTAGTAAGCTCTTTACCACCTAGGCAGTCTAAACTTCCTTCTATCTCATCGCCAACGTTCACAACAGAACATCCAACAAGTTCAAAAACAGATACAATAGTATCAGTCTTTACTTCATAAAACCCATCCAAACGAGTTTTTGTAACTACTCCTTTCATATGTATAAATTTACTTTAATTACCATATGGAACTCACCTAATTTAAGGCTCGTTTCATAATATATTGATTTAATAAAAACAATGTGTAATAGATGATGCCAGGATTGCAGTCATCTCTGCATGGGTGGTATAATGAAGTATCAAAGATATGTAAAAAATTAATTGGAGATTATAGCAGGACTATTTTAATTTTTTTCAAGTGATCCTTTGTGAAAATTAGGATTTATATTGTCTCTTGCTCTTTATCATAATTAAATGCATAGATTTCAGGGTAATTTATTAAAGAAGTTTACAGCTCAAATCATATCTGTCCTAAATAAAAAAAAGATTTCAATTCTTTAGCAGGTTCTACATGGCATCAGCCAATGAACCAAAAAACAAGGTTAGCTTGACGGTTAAAAATCGTTTTTGTTTGAACGCAGTGAGTTTAAACGATTTCAGTCAAATAACTGTAGTTTTTTGAGAGAAGTGGGTGCAGCCTTGATTTTCTTTGCTTCGTTTCTTGTATCAAAACAAGAATTAAAAATCGTGAATACAATTAAAATAATAAATACGTTATGAACAAATGAAGTCGGGTCTGGGTGAAACGCCAGTTAACAAAAATAATTAGGACAGTTCTGAGCTCAAATATAAATTGATGTCTTGTTTTATGGATTACGCACATGCGTTAATCAAAAAATGATGCATGTTGGAATATATGACGAAAATATTCTGCTTCTTTGCCAAAATATTTAAAAGGATTTTATATCCTGACTAAACAAATTAATTAATACCAAACAAAAAAATGAATAAATTACTATTTATTGTTGTTCTACTATCCATTATTGGGATAGAATCTAATGCTCAGGTAATATTTGAAAAAGGTTACTTTATTAATAAAGAAGGGCAAAAAACAGAATGTTTTATCAAAAATTCAGATTGGCGAAATAACCCATCGTCATTTGACTTTCAAACTACATTAGGGGCACAAACTCAAAAAAAAGTTATTGAGGACGTAAAGGAGTTTTGTATTTATAATCAGGCAAAATTTGTATCTGGCAAAGTTCAAATTGATCGCTCCAGTAGTAGTGTAGATCAATTGAGTTCAGATAGAAATCCTGTTTTTGAGGAAGAAACCTTATTTTTGAAAGTTCTGGTAGAAGGAAAAGCCTCATTGTATTCTTATCAGTATGGTAACTTAAAGCGCTTTTTTATTCAGATTCAAGACTCACCTATTGAGCAGTTGATATATAAGTGTTTTGAGTTTCAGGATAGAATTCAGGAGAACAATTCGTATAAAAATCAAATTATTACTCAATTAAAATGTACTTCAATAGGATTTAAAGAAATAGAAAATCTACGTTATGATAAGAATCAGTTGGAGCAGATTTTTGTAAAGTATAATGATTGCAGCAATTCAACATATACTGTATATGAATCAAAAAGAAATACTGATTTTTTTCATTTAAGTATACGTCCGGGTATTACGAATAATAATTTTGATATGGAAAAATCTGGTATAGATTACCGGGATTCAAAATTTGAGAATAAAATAGGTTTTAGGTTGGGTGCTGAATTAGAATTGGTTTTGCCCTTTAATAAGAATAAGTGGAGTGTTTTTGCAGAGCCAACTTTTCAGTATCTGAAAGCAGAAACATCAAGAGAAACAGATATGGTTTTTGGAGGTAAGCTTATTACAAAGATCAATTACAATGCTGTTGAATTACCGATTGGAGTGCGACATTATTTCTTTTTAAACGATAAATCAAAGTTATTTGTGAATGGTTGTGCATTGGTTAATGTGATGCATAATTCTGAACTTAAGTTTGAACAAACTAATGGTGCGGAATTAAGCAGTCTTGATATCAGTTCGAATATTTGTCTTGGTATTGGAGCAGGATATAAGTATGACAAATATAGTTTGGAAGTGAGGTATTATTTAAACCGTGATATATTAACTGATTATGTAGATTGGAATTCAAACTTTAAGTCGTTGAATATCGTTTTTGGCTATACATTGTTTTAGTCTTATGTCAGGCCTTAATTATTAGACAAAATATTAAAAGGGACTTTGTAGAGAAGTCCCTTAATCAGATAAAATAAATCGTTTATTTCTTACAAGTTTTCTAACAATGTTTTTTTAGAACGAGGTTTTCTTGCATGTGGTGAATCTACATGCTTTTCTCTCTTAATTTCTCTCTTTTCTTTTAAAGAATGTGCAGAATCTTTTTTCTTTTTACCATCAAGTAACTTTTTTTCGTGTGACATAGTATAGTTTTTTAAGTGTACTTAATCATTATAACATTTACAAAAAGTTATAAATCTAACATTTAACTAAAAAGAGTCCTCTAATATTAAACGAATTCGAACCATTATAAATTTACAATATAAGGTGTTTTCTGTCAAGATGTTTTGGTGTATTACTACTGGAATTTTTATTGCTGTTTAGGAGGTTTTTCACTTAATAGTTTGTTTGAAATATTTGCAGGCAGTAAATAGGTCCTTTGACAAACAGAAATATGATCATAAAAATGCGCTGACAATTATTTCTTAAGGATTTATTGTATTTTCTATTTCGTTTTCAATCTAATCCACAATAAGTTTTTCATGCTCGTTTCATTAAAATAATAATCCTGATTTTTATTAAAAAAGGTCCTTCAAACTAAAACTTATTTTGCACTATTTGGTTTATATTTATAACTACATTGCTAAACAAAACCTCAATGATGAAAGCTGTATTTAAAATATTATTTATCCTTCTTTTAATGACTTCCTGTCAAAATAAAACGGTAGTGGAGCAAATGCCAAAAGTAAATTGGGAGAGTAAAAAAGTGATTAACCAGGATCTTAGTGTAATGATGCATGGTAAAACATACTTGCCCGTTTATTCACATATTTATCATACCCAGGAGCATAAAACTTTTGATTTAACAATAACTGTTGGAATTCGTAATATTTCAGTGTCGGATACAGTTTACATTACTAAGGCAGATTATTTTAATACTGAAGGACATAATATTCGTCAGTATATTAAAGAACCTATTTTTATTAAACCGATGGAAACTATTGAAATAGTTATTGCAGAGGAAGACAAGGAGGGAGGTTCAGGAGCTAATTTTATGTTTGACTGGGCTGTTTCTAATCCCAATAATCATCCTTTGTTTGAAGCTGTAATGATATCTACATACGGTCAGCAAGGTTTATCTTTTACAACAAGAGGTGTAGAGGTTAATTAATAATTCGTGTTTACGCAATTTAGTCTGTTTAATTAGTTTTCATATTTGTATATCAAATAAAATAGCAAAGATATTATGGAGTTAAAAGATATTCAATCAATTGATAATATAGAGTTAGTATATCTTAAGTTAGAAGATTACGATGAGATTAAGAATGCAATGATAGAGGCCTATTCTAATATGCCCAATGCTTATTGGAAGGAGCATCACATTAAAGCATTAATAAATAAGTTTCAGGATGGTCAGGTTGCCATTAAAGTGGATGGAGAATTGGCAGGTTGTGCCCTTTCTATTATTGTAGACTATTCAAAGTTTGATGACAAGCACACTTATAATCAAATTACAGGTAACTATACATTTAATACACATACAAGTAAAGGTGATATTCTTTACGGTATTGATGTTTTTATTCGTCCTAAGTTTCGTGGATTACGCCTGGGACGACGTTTGTACGATTATAGAAAAGAGCTTTGTGAAAAGTTGAATTTAAAGGGGATTGTATTTGGTGGCCGAATTCCAAAATATTATCAATATGCCAAGGAATTAACACCTCGTCAGTATATTGATAAAGTAAGAAATAAGGAGATTCATGATCCTGTACTTAATTTTCAGATGTCGAACGATTTTCACCCGGCTCGTATTTTAACAGGCTATTTGGAGGGTGATACGGAATCAAAAGAGTATGCCGTATTGTTGGAGTGGGATAATGTGTATTACGAAAAGGAAACACATACAGCAACATCAACAAAAAGTATTATTCGTTTAGGATTGGTACAATGGCAAATGCGATTGTATAAAGATATGGATGAATTAATGCAGCAGGTAGAATACTTTGTAGATGCTGTTTCTGGTTACAGATCAGACTTTGCGTTGTTTCCTGAGTTTTTTAATGCACCACTCATGTCGGAGTACAATCATTTATCAGAACCTGAAGCCATCCGTAAGCTCGCCGAGTACACTGAGGAAATCATCAAACGATTTTCAGAACTGGCCATATCTTACAATATTAATATTATTACAGGAAGTATGCCCGAAGTAGTTGATGGAAACTTATTTAATGTGGGTTATCTGTGTAAAAGAGATGGAGGTATTGAACGTTTTGAAAAGCTGCATGTAACGCCTGATGAAGTTAAGGTTTGGGGATTACAGGGTGGAAGCAGAGTAAAAACTTTTGATACAGATTGCGGTAAGATTGGTATACTGATTTGTTATGATGTGGAATTCCCTGAAGTAAGTCGTATGTTAGCTGATGAGGGAATGAATATCCTTTTTGTACCATTCTTAACGGATACTCAAAACGGTTACTCGCGTGTTCGTCATTGTGCTCAGGCCCGTGCTATTGAAAATGAGTGTTATGTAGCTATTGCCGGAAGTGTAGGTAATTTGCCTAAAGTTCACAATATGGATATTCAGTACGCGCAATCAATGGTGTTTACTCCTTGCGATTTTTCATTTCCAACCAATGGTGTAAAAGCTGAAGCAACACCAAATACTGAAATGATATTAATTGCAGATGTGGATGTGGATATGTTAAGGGAATTAAATCAGTTTGGCAGTGTAAGAAACTTAAAAGACCGAAGAGAAGATATTTATTCGATAACCAGAAAATAAGTAGTATCCTGAGTTCTATGCAAAGATATGAACTCAGGTAACACCTTTTATCGAAGAAAACAATTGAAATAAGCCATAAAAATGAAATGATTAGGATTATGAAGCATCACAAGTGGATTCTGAATTTATTTATCATAGTGATTATGTTTGGACTTTGTTCTTGCAGAACAATACCCAAAAATGCGGTTGCTGTTCAATCGTTTGATAAAACAAAATATCTGGGCAAGTGGTACGAAATTGCCCGACTCGATTTTAAATATGAAAGAGGACTCAATAATACAACAGCGGAATATTCATTAAACGAAGATGGTAGTATCGGAGTTTTGAACAAAGGCTATGACTATACAAAAAAAGAATGGAGAGAAGCCATAGGGAAAGCCAAATTTGTTAAAGAAGAGCATATTGGAATGCTGAAAGTATCTTTCTTTGGGCCCTTTTATTCTGGTTACAATGTATTGGCTATCGATGAGGATTATCAGTACGTTTTGGTTTCAGGAAAGAATTTAGATTATCTTTGGATCCTTTCAAGAAAAACCAGTATTCCCGATAGTATAAAGCATGATTATCTGAAAATAGCTGAAGATATAGGGTTTAATACATCTGAGCTAATTTGGGTAACACATGACAGGGAGTAAAATATTTACAGATAATAATGAACCAGGAAATAAAGCTGTTAAAAGATAGAAGACTATATGTTATTTTCAGTATCACACTAATTGGAGTTTTAGGAGTTGCCAGTATTACACCTGCATTGCCTAAAATTTCGCAAATATTTCAATTAACAAAAACACAAACCGGATTATTAATCAGTGCTTTTACATTTCCTGGTATATTTTTAACTCCTGTTGCGGGTGTAATAGCAGATCGATGGGGAAGGAAAAGGGTGCTGATACCAAGTTTATTTCTTTTCGCTATTTCTGGTTTTGCCATTTTCTTTGTGCGTAATTATCATTACGTGCTTTTACTTAGAGTTATTCAAGGCTTGGGAGCTGCTCCTTTAACGTCCATCAATACCACGTTAATCGGTGATTTTTTTAAGGGAAATAAACGTCCTCAGGCCATGGGCTATAATGCTAGCGTGCTAAGTTTATCAACAGCATCTTATCCATTAATTGGAGGTATTTTGGCCGGAATAGCATGGAATAATCCTTTTGTGTTAGCATTGTTGGCTATTCCCGTTGGATTATTTGTAATCTGGGGAATTGAAGAGCCTGATATTGATCGACCAGCCAATTTTAAACAATATTTTAAAGAGTTTTCTCAAAGTCTGTTTCGTAAAGAAGTGATTGCAATTTTTATACTGGGAATACTTACATTTATTATTTTGTATGGCGCATTTTTAACATATTTACCTTTTTTACTAACCCAGAAATTTAATCTTACAGCTCCGCAAATAGGTATGCTTCTTTCCTGCAGTTCGATAACCACAGCAGTAGTTGCCACGCAGGTAGGTAAATTAACATGGAAATTTGGAAGTGTAACATTATTAAAGATCGCCTTTGTGCTTTATTTTTTAGTTACCATTTTACTACCCAATTTAAATACCTTAATAGTTTTTTTAATCCCGGTTATGCTCTTTGGCTCAGCTCAAGGTTTGAATATTCCAAGTTTACACACTACGCTCGCTAATTTGGCTCCGGATAACCAACGTGGTATATTTATGTCAATAAATGGCATGGTCATCAGAATTGGTCAAACCTTAGGCCCATTAATAATAGGTGTTGGATATGCCATTGATGGATTAAGTGGTGCTTATTATCTGGGAGCCATTATGGCAATACTGGGTCTAGTGGTTTTGTTTTCTATGATTACTGATAAAACCCGGATTTAGTGTAGGTGACGGATCTTTTCTGTAACACCCGCTTAGTTTACTTTGTTATCACCTGAACGAATTAATAGGTTGTGGAATGAATTTAAGCTTTTTAATAAGAGTTTTTGATATAATATATAACACAGGGATTGATATTAGTGATGTTATAATCCAAAGCAGAAGACCATATATATTCCAGGCACCAAGTACTACAATTGCCCCTAGTGTGTTTTCTTTGAATAAGGCAAGAATATAACTCGTAGAAAAATATATTTCATCGTTTGATAACAAAAGCGTACCATACTTTATAAAAGGAATGAAAAGTAATAGTTGTAGTGGATACACAACATTGGTAATCAGTTGAACGAGTACATGGTTTAATTTTAACCGCCAGGCAAAGAATATGCTTAAGTAGATATTTACACCAAGAAAGAATGGTATGGTGCCTAATACAATTCCAATAGCAAAAGAGAGCGCAATTTTGTGTATGGAAAGTTCTGCACTAAGTAACTCAATAAATTTTAATTTCAGTTTTTTTAAATACTTCATAGGTTAGGTTATTAAAATATGGTGGAATGATTTGTTTTAAAGTTCAAATATATAAATAATCAGTTTACTTGGTATTATTTTATGTATTATAAATATTATTTTTTGTTTAACTAATCGATAGCTAAATGTAATTTGTAATAATTCAGGAGCAGGAATGATAACACTATAAAACAAGAAACCGGAACCGCAAAGAGAGAAATGATTGTTGCGATTCCGGTTTCTACCACCTATTGTTTATGAAAAATTATGGTATCATTCTATGTTAAATGATACGTGTTTGATATATTCTCTATTGTAGGTATAAAGAATATGTATTTTTTGATCCGTTGTTTGAATAATAGCAGGATAGCTAAATTCTCCTTTTTCATGATTTTCTAAATCGAAAAGATGTTTCCATTTAATACCATCAACGCTGTATTCAACATCTAAAATATTTCTTCCGTAAAACCATTCCGGTCCTTGTTTTAGAGGATTATTAACCACTAAAAACAATTTGTTATTAATATCAATGGCATCAATACCCGAATTGGAATTCACCACACTCAAAGAATCCATGTTACTCCATTTTTTACCATTGTTAACCGACCAACTGGTAATAATGGTATTGTGTTTACTTCGGCATAGCATCTGAATTTTATTTTCAGGATGTATGATGAAGGTAGGTTGAATCACATCGAAGTTTGATGTATTAGGAACGTTTACCTTTGTCCATTGGTTTTTACTTTCATGATACAATTCAACGTGAACTCTCCATTGATTTGTTTCTGTACTTTCAGTACTTGATCCGCAAATAATTAAACCATCTTCTAATTCAATGGGCTTATTTCTGATCGGCCCCAGAAAACCATCAGGTAAAAAGGTCTCTTTACTCCATGTTTTTCCATGGTCTTTTGAAGTAATCATAGCTCCAAACCACTCACGGGGATTTTTGCCTACTTTATAAAACAGATATAGTATATCGCTTTTACTTTTGAATAGAACCGGATTCCAACAAGGAAGTGTGTCGTTGTTTTGAATCAATGGTTTAATCAAACAAACAGGTTTCGACCATTTATTGTTCTTAAAAGTGGATGTATATATTCCAACATCTTTAGCTCCTTCGTAAGTTCCGCCAAACCAGGCTGCCATTATTTTATCTTTTTCAACCTCAGCAAGTGTTGAAGCATGACAGTTGTTTGTAGGACGCTCGTTAAAAATATAACAAGAATCTACATTTTGAGCTGTTGTATTAATCTGTGCACCAACCGGCACACAGATTAATATTGTCATTAGAAAATATATACTATATAAAATGGCTTTTATATACATTATTTTACCATTGTTGAATATGGTCTGTTTTCAACAGCTGTACCAAATTCTTTATTAGGAGTATTACCCATTTCAAAAACTAATTCACCACCATTCATGATCTCATCGTATGTGATATAAGAACGGCTGATAGCTTCACCATTTAGGCTGGCGCTTTGAATATAGATGTTTTCTTTACCCTGATTTAAAGCGGTTACCTTGAATGATTTGTTGTTTTCAAGTTTAATTTTTACTTCATCAAACTGAGGAGAACCAAAAACAAATACTCCGTTAGCTGGATTTACCTGGTATAATCCCATTGAAGATAGTAAGTACCATGCTGACATTTGTCCGCAATCTTCATTACCACAAAGACCATCAGGCTTGTCAGTGTACATTTCATCCATAATTCTGCGAACCAACTCAGCTGTTTTCCATTGTTGTCCGGCAAAAGAATATAAATATGGGATATGGTGACTAGGTTCGTTTCCTTGAGCATACATACCAATTAAACCACTAATATCAGCAGAAGCTTGTTCGCCCATATCACCTTTAACAATAAATAAGCTATCTAATTTTTGAGTGAATGCTTCATCAGAACCAAATAAACTGATTAATCCAGGAACATCCTGAGGAACTAACCATGTGTATTGCCATGCATTACCTTCTGTATAATCACCCCATTCGTGGATAGAGTGGAATGGATTAAAAGGAGTTCGGAAGTTTCCATCAGATTTTACGGCTCTCATAAACTGTGTTTCTTTATCGAAATATCGTTCGTAAGCTTTTGATCTTTTAGTATAATACTCAGCATCTTCTTTCTGATCCATATCTTTTGCTAATTCAGCAATGCTCCAATCAGAAATAGCATATTCTAAGGCTTTAGAAACTGATTCTTTTTCTAATTCGCAAGGGATAAAGCCCATTGACTTCATGTATTTCATACCGTAGTCATCACGAGTAGATGAAGCTTTCATTGCTTCTAAAGCTAAATTCTTATCAATATTCTTGAATCCTTTAAAAATTGCATCTGCAACTACAGGAACTGCACTGTACCCAACCATACAATCCGTTTCGCTACCATGTAATGGCCAGATAGGAAGTTTTCCTTGTTGTTGGTAAATAGCCAACATTGAGTTTACCATATCCGAAACTCTTTCGGTTTGAGTTAAGGTATAAAATGGTTGAGCAGCTCTGTATGTATCCCAAAGAGAGAAGATTGTATAGTTATTAAAGCTGGCATTTTTGTATACCTTTTTATCAGTACCTCTGTAATCTCCATTTGCATCATTAAATAGAGCAGGAGCAGTGTAAGCGTGATACATTGCTGTATAGAATGTACGAAGTTTTGCTTCATCAGAGCTTGTAATGGTTACTCTTGATAATTCGTCATCCCATTTTGCTTGTGCCTGAGCAACAATATTGTCAAAGTCCCAGCCAGCATTCTCTTTAACAATGTTATCCAATGCATTTTCACCACTCACTGGAGAAATACCTACTTTAAGCATGATTTGCTCTTTATCCTGAGTAGGGAAAGAGATAATAGCCATTAAACTATCAGATTCTGCTTCGGTGCCTTTTAAAGCCTGATCTTGTCTGTATAATTGAATATCCTTAATAGGTTTTGAAATGCGGATTGCATAATAAAGACGTTGGTCTTTTGCCCATCCTGTTGAAAAACGATATCCTAAAATTGTTGAATCATTAATTAAAGAAAGGCTGGATTTCGTAGGACGGTCCCAACCAATACCTAAATCAAGATTTATAGCAATATGTGATTGATCGTTTTTTGGGAATGTATATTTATGAAAAGCAGTTCTTTCTGTAGCTGTAAGTTCTGCTTTGATATCATAAGTTAAAAGATCAACACTGTAATACCCTGCAATCGCAGTTTCTTTATCGTGTGTGTATTTTGATGAATAACCAGACATTGGTTTTTCAACAGTTCCCGGAGTTACTTTTACTTCACCAGTAAATGGTGTAATTAAAACATCACCAAGATCGCCAATTCCGGTTCCACTTAAGTGTGTTTGAGCAAATCCGGTCATGATAGAATCAGAATAGTGGTATCCTGAACACCAGTCCCAACCTTTAATGTAATTAGTAGGACCAACTTGAACGGCACCAAATGGAACATTTGCACCTAAAAATACGTGGCCATGGTAATCTGTTCCTATGTAAGGATCAATGTAACTTGATAACCTGCTACTGCCAGTTTCTGTTTTGGGTGCAGAACAGCTTGCCAAAATTGCTCCTGTTATCAAAGGGAAAATAAGTTTTCTGATTGATAGTTTCATATGTGTAAATTTGTTTTTAATTGCCATATGGAACTTGCCAATTAAATTATCCTCATGTGTGAGAATTCATTCTCATGGCTTGTTTCATCTGTTATTGTTTTTTGATTTTATTCCTTGTGTTTACTATGTTCTTATTTTGAGTGTGTCTCTACTCAAGAATTTCCATTGCAGCTATCCTGGTTTTATTTTGCTTTTTAATTGCATCAATAATTCAATATCCTTTTTTCTCATAACCCCATTGGTATTGGGAGGACAATTCAAAATCAGAATATTGTCCTGAGCAGTGGCTGTATCATAAATTTCTTCAAGCTCTTCTGCTGATTTGTAGGTGGTATCGTTTGAATTACAAAACCACATTTGACTCATACAAACAGTAGATTCCCACGGCATGTAATAAGTTTTGTTGTTGTGAGTAAATAGTTTAGGATCGTTTTCTGCCGGTAGCATAGGGTCTCCCAATCTGAAATCACTAGGGAAATAACGAATTGGGTAACCTTCTTTTTGATCGTTAGGATATACCACATGAAAATCTGGATTATCAGGTAAACCTATTGACCAGTTGATTCCTATCTGACAATTGGGTTTTCTGGATTTAATTGTGGTATATATTTCTTCCAATGGCCATCTGTTATTTGCTTTTGCCCAACCACCATCAAACCAAAACTCAACAACATCAGTATATTTTTCAGTAATATCAATGAGTTCATTGATCTGGTTAATCATGTATTTATTATATGTTTTATCCATTATGGAGTCATTGGCATAGATTAAAGGATGAACATCTGTGATATAATCATTTCCGTTCTCTTTTCTATCCCACAATGAATAGTATAAACCTAATTCAATGTCGTATTTTTTACATGCCTTAGCAACCGCTTCAATAACATTTGTTTTATTTCCGGAACTTGCTACATCATAGGTTGTGTAGTTACTATCCCATAAACAAAAACCATCATGATGTTTTGAGATCAGGATAATATATTTCATGCCAGCTTCTTTGGCTGTTTTAACCCATTGCTCTGCATCAATTGATGTAGGATTGTATGTTGATGCTGGAACTGAACCATCGGTCCATTCCATATCAACAAAGGTGTTTATCCCAAAATGAATAAACATTCCGTATTTTCTGTTGATTTGTTCCCATTGGGCAGAATTGGGCTTAGATGAAGGTTCAGGGAGTATCCTTTTATCTTTATTGTTACAAGAAAAAAGCAACCATATAAATACACATATTAAAATTATCTTTTGCATGAACCTTTAAAATTTAAGATATCCCTGAACCTTCTATTACCAAATCTAACCTATGAACTTTGAAAAATTATTTTATAACGAAATTGTGTACAAGAACAGGTTCGTTCGCATTTTTAGAAACCATGATTTTATAATTTCCTTTATATAGTTTCCATTTGCTTTTGTTCAAATCCCATTTTTGTAAATCATCTGTATCAATAGAAAACTCTATATTGTTTGAAGTATGCGCCTTTAATGAGGTACGTTTAAATGCCTTTAGTTCTTTAACAGGCATTCTTTCCATATCAGGATATTGTACATATACCTGAACCACATCATCCGAGTCATATTCTCCTGTGTTTTCTACTGTAACATTGAATGTAATATCTTCTCCAGCTTTAACTCTTTCAGCTGGTTTTTGTTTCCATGTATAATTAAAATCAGTATAACTTAATCCAAAACCAAAAGGATATGCCACTTCATCAGTAAAATATCTATAGGTTCTGTTGCTCATGTTATAATCTTCGTAAGCAGGTAAGTCCTCAATAGTATTGTAAAAAGTTAATGGGAGTCTTCCTGAAGGAGAAACATCTCCGTATAGGATATTTGCTAATGCATTACCGCCTTGTTCACCTGAGTACCAGGCTAAAATAACTGCGTCAGCATAAGGTTCAACAGCTTTAACATCAATGGCACTACCGCTGGTTAAAACCACAATAATTGGTTTGTCGTGATAAGCTCTCATAGCTTTAAGGTAAGCTAAATGAGCTTTTGGAATGCTAAGATCAGCTTTGTCGCCACCATGTTCCGATAAAAAGGCGTCGCCATCTTCTCCTTCGAATAATGGAGTTAAACCAAGTACCAGGATAGTCGCATCTGTAAAACTTGCTGCCCATGTACCACCAAAGTGAGCTGTATCTGCATAACTACAACCTAAATCGTATTGAACTGCAGTTGATGGACCTGATTTATTGACTAAACCTTCGATGTAGGTTACCATATTTCCAGAAACTCCGTGGTAGTTTGCTGCCAACGTACTAAAGTTAGCGGCATTTTCTCCGGCTACCATAAGCGATCCTATTTCTTCTCTTTTTAATGGAAGTATGCCGTTGTTTTTTAATAATACCATACTTTTTTCTGCAGCCTTTAATGCAAGGTCAACATGGTATTGGTTATTGATACTATCGGCACCAAAAGTAGCATATGGTGATTCTTCGGGTTTATCATACATACCCAATTTTAGTTGGGTAATAATGTTTTTATAAATTGATTTATTAATATCATCTTCTGTAATAAGTCCTTTATTGATGGCTTCCATGGCATCTTTCTGAATTAATTCAGAACAATCCATGTTAATGCCGGCTTTAATAGCTTCTGCTGCTACTTCAACACTTGTAGGTGTACTTTTATGACGTAAGTATATATCCTCTAATGCACCACAGTCTGTTGTAAGTTGTCCATCAAAACCCCATTCTTTACCTAAGATTTCATCCAATAGTGTAGGACTTGTACAGCAAGGCTCTCCATTTACTCTGTTATATGCACACATAATAGCTGATACGCCATTGTCAACTAAAGTTTTAAAAGCAGGTAAATAGGTTTCTCTTAAATCTTTTTCGTCAACAATTGCATCAAATCTGTGTCTTAATGCTTCAGGGCCACTATGAACAGCAAAGTGTTTGGCACAGGCTGCAATTTTATAACGATCTTCATCAGTTCCCTGAAGTCCTTTTACAAAAGCAGTTCCCATTTTTCCTGTTAAAAATGGATCTTCACCATAAGTCTCTTGTCCGCGTCCCCATCTTGGATCTCTGAAAATATTAATATTGGGAGTCCAGTAATTAATTCCCATATATTGTATATGTCTTCCTTGTGCAATGGCTAAGTTGTGTTTAGCACGTCCTTCTGTAGAAATAGCATCAGCTACAGATTGTGCCATATCCGGATCAAAAGTAGAAGCTAAAGCAATAGCCTGAGGAAAAACAGTTGCTAGTCCGGCTCTTGCTACACCGTGTAATCCTTCATTCCACCAATTATAAGCAGGAATCTGTAAGCGATCCACAGCAGGTGAATTGAATCCTATAAGAGATATTTTTTCTTCTAAAGTTAATTTGCTCAATAAATCTTGCGCTCTTTCTTCTATTGAAAGGCTGCAGTCTCTGAATTTTTCTACTTGAGCTTTTAGGTTGGTAGATAAAACCATGATACCTGCAATAAACAGGGCGGTTTTTAACTTCGGGACTCTTAATTTAATCTTCATTGTGCTTATATGTTACTGTTTCAATTGGAATTAGTATATATTAAAATGCCAGATTTTCTCTTTTGTGATTGTTAAGGATCGATTTCATATTTTTAATCGAAGCCTGATCATAACAAACACTTACTCCAAAACCTAAGATGCTTAGCTGGTCTTCTGTAAAAGCAATTTTTGCAGAAGCATGAAATTCATTGGTGTTTAAATGTTCTACCAAAAGCTGTAAATTATGGTCGTCAGTGTTAAAACCAGGCATCACTGTTATTTTGTTTTCTGCAATCTTGATTAAGTTGTTTATTAAAGGTATGCTATTTTCTACATTAATTCTACCCCCGCTGGTAAGTACTCTGGAGCAACCCGTTTCAATAATATCTGTGATAGCCTGTGTAAGATCGGGACTAAGGTCCATTGCTCTTCCAAAAGTCACTGTCATGGGTTGTGCTAATTCTACTAATTGTGCGGTACGCTCAATATCAATGGTATTGTCTTTATTTAAAATACCAAGGGTAACTCCAGAGCAACCTGCTTTCTTAGCCATCTTAATATCCTCCTTCATAATATTGAATTCCTTTTTGGAATAATAAAAATCACCCCCTCTGGGCCTTATAAATGCAACTACCGGAATCGAAACGTTTTTGCATACTTTCTTCATTAACCCGAATGATGGCGTTGTTCCACCTTCACCTGGAGCTGCACAAAGTGCTATTCTGTTTGCGCCGGCTTTTTCTGCTTTGATAGATGCTTCTAGCGAAAAAGCACAAATTTCTAAGATCTTGGAATTCATAATATACACTGGATTACCCTTGTTTATAAATATTAGAAATTGTTTTTCGGGATTTTAAGATTGTACAAATATATAAAAATATTAAAATTACGATACTACTTTACTAAAAAAATTACAAAAGTCTTGGATGATAAATAAAAAAGTAGTTCTTTTACATTGTCAAAATAAAAAACATTTATAAAACTCCCATGAATAACTTTCATTTTGAAACGGAATTGGTGAACCAGTTAGCTGGGGTTGAGAAAAAGAGATATGTACAGCAAGTTAGAATTGCTAAAGTATTATATATAGAAGGACCACAAACTACCTCCCAACTATGCAAACGCCTAAAGATTAGTGCGCCTAATATGATGACCATTTTAAGTGAAATGGTAGATAAAAATATTGTAGAGAAGAAAGGACAGGGCGAATCGATAGGAGGGAGGAAACCCGACTTGTATGGAGTAACATCAAATAGCTTTTATGTGATGGCAGTTGAAATGGGTATCTATAAAACCCAGATTGCTATATATGATGCAAACAACCAGCAGATAACTGAGGTAGAAGAGTATTCTATTGAGCTTAATAATGCTGAAGATACTTTAGAGCATATTGTTGAAGCCATTAATTCAGTAATTGATAAGTCAGGTTTAAATAGAAAAAAACTGCTGGGAATAGGAGTGAGTATGCCTGGTTTAATTGATTCTGTAAACGGAATTAATCATACTTATTTAAATTATGGAGAAGCTGCGGTTGCTGATTTATTAGAAGAAAAGATTGGCAGACCTGTTTTCATAGAAAATGATGCTAATGCAATGGCATTGGCTGAATACAGACTAGGATGTGCTAAAGACAAAAAGAATGTTTTAGTCATGTATTTAGATTGGGGTATTGGTTTGGGAATGGTGCTCGATGGTAAACTTTATCATGGTGCATCAGGTTTTGCAGGTGAGTTTTCTCATATCCCGATGGTAGAGAATGGACATCTTTGTCGCTGTGGAAAATTAGGTTGTATGGAGACAGTGTCATCAGGTACAACTATTCTGGAGATGGCAAAAAAAGGTGTGGCAGATGGAAAAACATCTATTCTGCTGGAAAATAATGGTTCTAGTACAAATTTTAAGGTACTTAAGAATGTTATCAAAGCTGCTTTAGCAGGCGATCAGTACGCCATTAATATATTGGATGAAACCGGAAAAAATCTGGGAAAAGGAATCTCTATTTTGATCCAGCTTTTAAATCCTGAGTTGATTGTATTGTGTGGAAAACTTGCTGATTCAGGTGAGTTAATTACCACACCAATTCAACAGGGAATTAATACACATGCCATGAAGCAGATCCGAGAAAGAACAAATATTGTTGTTTCAAACTTTGGATCAGAAATAGGTATGTATGGCGCCCTTGCGGTTGTAATGGAAAATATCTTTGATAAATACATTGCAAGTTATGGTAAGTGATCTTTAAAAAACGAATGTGTTAATTAATTGTTATAAGATGAAGAACGATATATCAAAATTATCAGAGGTTGAGAAGGCTTTTGTTGCCCAATCAATGCTTAAAGAGAGTAGTACAAAAATTCCTTATGTTGTTGTTGACAATTTCCCAAAATTAGGATTGTTTACAGCATTAAGATTTTTAGAATGGGTTGCTCAAAACCCGGAGGGAGTAATTAGTTTACCTACAGGTAAAACTCCTGAGTTTTTTATTAAATGGACAAAGTATTTATTAAAAAACTGGAACGAGAAAGACGTTGTAGCAATTAGAGAGAAATCAGGATTAAAGGGTGTTAAGAAACCAGAATTAAGTGGATTACACTTTGTTCAAATCGATGAATTCTATCCAATTGGATCTCATCAGCACAACAGTTTTTATAACTATGTGGTTAATTTCTATATCGAAAACTTTGGTTTAGACAGAGAAAAAGCATTGTTAATTAATTGTGATGAAATTCCATTGGCTCAAGGAATGACTTTCAATGAAGTTTTCCCTGATGGAAAAGTTGATCTTTCATTACGATACAGAGAAGCTGCAACTCCAACAGAAAAAATCCAACAGGAATCTGTGTTCTTGATCGACCAATGGTGTAGTGATTATGAGCAAAAAATCAGAGAAAAAGGTGGTATAGGATTTTTCTTAGGAGGTATTGGTCCTGACGGGCACATTGCCTTCAACGTTAGAGGATCTGATTTATTCTCTGTAACTCGTTTAACAGAAACAAACTTCGAAACACAAGCCGTAGCAGCTGGTGACCTTGGAGGTATTGAAATTTCTGCAAACAGATTGGTTATTACTATTGGTTTAGAAACCATTACATATAATAAAGAAGTAACAGCTATTATTATTGCTGCAGGTGAAGCAAAAGCTGAGGTTGTAAAACAATCGTTAGAGCAACCAATGTCAAATATTTACCCTGCAAGTGTTTTAGCAAAATCACCAAACAGCCGTTTTTACTTAACTGAAGGTGCAGCTACAAAATTGAACGATTATGTAGATTACAACTATAAAAATGGTGAGTGGACACATGCTAAATCAGAGAAGGCCGTAATTAACTTGTGTAAAAACATCAATAAATATGGTCATCGTCTTTTATTAGAAGATTTAAAAGAGGATAAATACACTAGTATGATTCCTGGGGTTTCTGAAAAAACTCCTGAAACAGTTGTGTCTTCTATCAAAGAGAAGATCAGTAATGGATTAAGAGTTGAGAAAAACCAAAGATTCTTATTTACAGGTCCTCACCATGATGATATTTTATTAGGTGTTTTACCTTTCATTAGTCAGCACATTCAGGAAGAAAGCAATAAATTCAACTTTGCTGTTTTAACTTCAGGATTTAATGCGGTAACAAACACTTTTGTTATTCAGTGTTTAAAAGACACTAAAGTTCTTTTAGACAAAGAAGATATTCAAATGGTAAAATATGCTGATTTCTTCGAGTCTGGATATAAGTTCAAGTGGGATAAAGATGTTTACCACTACGTAACAAGTTTAGCTGGAAACGACAAATACCAGATGAACAGAGGTCTTTGTCACCGTGTGGTAAGAGCTTTAGTTGAAACTTACGCTGTTAAAGACGAAAGTGATTTAAGAGATAAAATTAATGAGGTATTAACTATTCTTAAAAATAGCTACGACGGAGAGAAGAATCCACCTGCAGTTCAAAAAATTAAGGGGATGATTCGTGAGTTTGAAGAAGAATTAGTTTGGGCTCATTTTGGTGTACCTGTAAAAGATATTACTCACAACCGTTTAGGTTTTTACAAAGGAGATATTTTTACAGAACAACCAGAGAAAAACAGAGATGTTGCACCTCTTTTAGAAATGATTAAAAAGGTTGATCCTACAGTAATCAGTTTAGCATTTGACCCTGAAGGTTCAGGTCCTGATACGCACTACAAAGTATTACAGGCAACAGCTGAAGCTTTAAGAGAGTTGAAAAAAGAGAAAGATATTTCTGAAATGAGAGTTTGGGGTTACCGTAACGTTTGGTTTAAGTTTACTCCTGATGAAGCTAATGTGATTGTTCCAGTTTCTTTAGGTGAGATGGCTTCAATGGACAGAATTTTCGAAAACTGTTACTTAAGTCAGGTTGATGCTTCATTCCCAAGTTTTGAATTAAATGGTAAGTTTAGTACACTATCTCAAAAAATCTGGGTTAACCAGCTTCAAAATGTACAATTACTATTAGGTAAAGATTATTTCTATCAAAATAAAAATCCAAAGCTTAGATCCGCTCACGGATTAATCTTTGTAAAAGAAATGTCTGTTGACGAATTCTTAGGTCACGCTCGTGAACTTGAAAAATCAGCAGAAGGAGATATCAATCTGGATTAGGGGTTAGTTTAAAGGTTGACTTATAGTAGGCGTTAACATATTAACGCCTACTTACTAAACCGGTTTTATAAAAGGAATAAATTAAAGGGTATGGCAAGTAAGAACTACATAGGTGTTGATGTTGGCGGAACAAAAATGCATTTTGCCTATGTTGAGGATAGTAAAGTAGTTAAGGAATTTAAGTCTTCAACTGACGCATTCAGATCTCAGGATGAAATTATCGATGATTTAAAAAAGGGAATCGCTGAGTTATTGGATGACAAAGTGGCTGGTATAGGTCTTGGAGTTCCCGGACTTATTGATGTTGAAGAAGGAATCGTATATAATGTAGCAAACATTCCAGCATGGAAAAATGTTCCTTTAAAAGCTACTTTATCAGCTCATTTTAATCTTCCGGTATTTATTGGCAATGATGCCAATTGTTTTGCATTGGGAGAAAAATATTTTGGTAAAGGACAACAATATAAAGACCTGGTTGCTGTAGCAATGGGTACAGGTACCGGAGCAGGAGTTTTGGTAAATAACACCCTTCATGTTGGTAATTTATCAATGGCTGGTGAGTTTGGAGGAATCTATTATAAAGATTCAAATTACGAAGACTATTGCAGCGGTAAATTTTTTAAACGAACTTATAATACCGAAGGAAAAGATTTAGCAGAAAGAGCTGCTAACGGAGATGCTGAAGCACAAAAAGCCTTTGATAGTCTTGGAGAACATGTGGCACATTTAATAGAAACAATTATTTATGCTTATGGGCCTCAAGCTATTATTATTGGAGGTTCTTTATCAAATTCTTTCTCGCTTTTTGAGGCAAATATGAAAGAAGTATTAAAGAAATTTCCTCACCAAAATGCTTTACAAACAACAGCTATCATTCCTTCAAATAATAGTGATATTCCTGTATTGGGAGCTGCAGCGTTAGTCCCGTATAATTTGGAAGCATAACGATTTAAAGATAAGTGTATCATGAAGGTATTCAATCTCTTTTCAAAACTATTCTTACTTCTTGGTATGATAGCAATAACAAATCAAAATGTTCAGGCACAGGTAAGTATTGTACCTGCGCCAAATCATTTAAAGTTGGGTAATGGATTTTACAACTTAGATGTAACCGACGTTATTGAATTTACAGATGATCAGGTTAAAACTTTAGCTGATTACTTAAGAGAACAGGTTTTTGCATTAACAGATGTAAATGTAAAAATCGCTCAACGTAAATCGCAAGGTAAAGGTATCAACCTGTTAATTGATGCATCAATCAGTGATAATAAGGAAGCTTATACTTTAGATATTACCGAAGACAACATAAAAGTTGTGGGTGCTTCAAAGCAAGGTTTGATGTTTGGTATTCAGAGTTTGTTACAGGTTATTTATCCAAATCAAAAGAATGGTGAGATTGTTGAGATTCCTGTGTTAACAGTTAAAGATCAACCATCTTTTAAATGGAGAGGGATGCACCTTGATGTATGCCGTCATTTTTATTCTGTAGAGTTTGTTAAGCATATGCTTGACATGATGGCAATGCATAAATTAAATACTTTCCATTGGCACTTAACAGATGATCAGGGATGGAGAATTGAGATTAAAAAATATCCTAAATTAACAGAGATTAGTTCTGTTAGACCAGAAACCATGGTGGGCCATTATGTTGAGGAGAATCAAATATTTGATGGTACACCTTATGGTGGATTTTATACTCAGGAGCAAATTAAAGAAGTGGTTGATTATGCAACAAAGCTTTGTATTACCGTAGTTCCTGAAATTGAAATGCCCGGGCACGCAGTTGCTGCACTGGCTGCATATCCTGAATTATCTTGTACAGGAGGTCCGTTTGAAGTATATACCAAATGGGGCGTAAGCGATGATGTTTACTGTGCCGGTAAAGAAGAAACATTCGAGTTTTTGCAAAATATTTTAAGTGAGGTTGTTGAACTTTTTCCAGGAGAATATCTTCATGTAGGTGGAGATGAGTGCCCGAAAAAACGCTGGGAAAATTGCCCGCTTTGTCAGAAGCGTATGAAAGAAAATAATTTGAAGGACGAAATGGAACTTCAAAGTTATTTTATTAAACGAATGGAAACATTCGTTGCATCCAAAGGAAAGAAGTTGATTGGTTGGGATGAAATTTTAGAAGGTGGTTTGCCGGAAAGAGCTACAGTTATGTCCTGGAGGGGCTACGAAGGTGGTATAGAAGCAGCCCATACAGGGCATGATGTAGTGATGACTCCTGGTGAATTTTGTTATTTCGATCATCTGCAAGGTGATCAGGAATATGAACCACTATCCATAGGAGGATTTACTTCTCTTAATAAAGTTTATCAATTTAAACCTGTTCCACCTGAGCTTGACAAAAAAAGCAGAAAGCATATTTTAGGTGGTCAGGCTAATGTTTGGACAGAATATATTACATCTGAAGATAAAGTTGAATATATGGTATTTCCTCGTTTGTGCGCTATGTCTGAGGTTCTTTGGACAAATGAGTCGCAACAGAATTATGAGGACTTTGTAAAAAGATTAAAAGTACATCTAAAGAGGTTCGATAGTTTAGGGGTGAATTATCGACCGTTAGATGAATAATAGGTTTCACATAGGTTTATTTAGTTAACAAGAATTTCTTGTTAGGATTATTAATGAGTTGATTTAGCCTTTTCTCTGTTTCTTGTAAACAGAGAAAAGGCTACAATTCACAATTTGGAATTTCAGTTTTAAGAATTATGAAGCGATTAGTAGTTATATTTTTAGTATTGTTTGCAATAGGAGCGAAGTATTCAGTAGCCCAGCACACACATCCTCAAACGGCGCACTACCAGGCTCCTCAGGATCAAAAAGTAATTGAAAAGCTTGAACAATGGAAGGATCTAAAATTTGGTATTATTATCCACTGGGGATTATACGCAGTTCCTGGTATTATTGAATCGTGGTCTGTGTGTTCAGAAGACTGGATTGAAAGAGACAGTACAATATCTTATAACGACTATAAAAAATGGTATTTCGGATTAAAAGATGAATTTAATCCAGTAAAATTTAACCCGGAACAATGGGCAGAAGCGTCTAAAAAAGCTGGAATGAAATATTTGGTATTTACGACAAAACACCATGACGGATTTTGTTTATGGGATACAAAACAAACAGATTATAGTATCGCTCACTCTAAATTTGCCGGAAACCCAAAGCAAGATGCCCTTAAATATGTATTAGAGGCTTATCGTAATCAAGGGTTTATGGTGGGAACTTATTTCTCAAAACCAGACTGGCATAGTGATTACTACTGGTGGAAAAAGTATGCTACACCAGACAGAAACAATAACTACGACGCAAACAGATATCCATGGAGATGGAATCAATTTAAAAAATATACATTTAACCAGATTCAGGAGTTAATGACCAATTACGGAGACGTTGACTTATTATGGTTAGATGGAGGTTGGGTTCGTCCTTTAGAGACAGTAACTGACGAAGTAAGAGCCTGGGGAGCTCCAATTCCATCATGGAGTCAGGATATTGATATGCCTAATATCGCTAAAATGGCTCGTGAAAATCAACCGGGACTATTAATTGTAGACCGTACAGTTGGTGGACAATTTGAAAATTATCAGACACCTGAGCAACATATTCCTGATACAGCATTGGATCATCCATGGGAAAGCTGTATTACACTTGGAGGAGCATGGGGATATATGCCGGGAGATAAATATAAACCTACATCGCAGGTTATTAAAACATTGGTTGAAGTAGTTGCAAAAGGAGGTTCTTTATTGTTAGGTGTTGGACCAACTCCGGAAGGTGAGTTTACTCCGGGACAAGTTGAAAGTCTTGAAAAAATCGGAGCATGGATGAACAAAAATGGTGAAGCAATCTATGCAACACGTACATTACCGGTATTTCAAAGTGAAGATGTGTTTTTTACACAATCAAAAGATTCAAAATACTGTTACGCAATTGCCACTTATGGCGAAGACAAAGCACTAGAGTCAACTGTTAGCTGGAATGGCAATGTTCCTCATAAAGGAGCAAGAATGACTTTAATTTCTACAGGTCAACGTGTAAAATATACAGTTAAAGGTGATCAGGTTATTGTAACATTACCTAAAAACCTTACAAAACTTTCTGAAGGAAAAGCATTAGCTTTTAAATTCAAAAAATAACCGACAATGCATAAGCTTTTAATATTAATTTTTGGGTTAGTAATAGCAAGCTGTTCTCAGGTCACTCCACCTGAGGCATGCTTGCCGTTACCTTCTAAAGAGCAACTGGCATGGCATCAGATGGAAATGAACGCCTTTGTTCATTTTACTACCAATACATTCACAGATAAAGAATGGGGCTATGGTGATGAATCTCCTGCAGTCTTTAATCCAGATACTGTAAATACCGATCAATGGGTTAGTGTTTTAAAGGAAACTGGTTTTAAGGGCGTTATTTTAACATGTAAACACCACGATGGTTTTTGTTTATGGCCTTCAGAATATACAGATCATACTATTGCTAAAAGTCCATACTTAAATGGTAATGGTAATATTGTAAAGCAATTACGTGAATCATGTACTGCTCAGGACATGAAGTTTGGTGTTTACCTGTCGCCTTGGGATAGAAACAGATCAGATTATGGTCAGCCTTCTTATATTGAGTATTACCGAAACCAGTTGAAAGAGCTGTTTAATGCATACGGACCTGTGTTTGAAATGTGGTTTGACGGAGCAAATGGTGGTGATGGATACTATGGCGGTGCTAAAGAGGAGCGAAGAATTGATAAACAAAAATATTATGACTGGCCAACAACTTTGGATTTAGTCAGAGAAATTCAGGATGATGTGATCTTTTTTAGTGATGCTGGTCCTGGAGTAAGATGGTGTGGTAATGAGTCTGGTTTTGTAAATGAAACATGCTGGTCAACTATTACACCTGATACGTTGTATGCCGGAAAAGGTGGTATAGAGCATTTATTATCCACCGGTTCCGAAGATGGAACAGCATGGTTACCTGCTGAGGTTGATGTTTCAATTCGTCCGGGTTGGTTTTATCACGCTAGTGAGGATTCATTGGTTAAAACAGCAGATGAGCTGTTTGATATCTATCTTACTTCAGTTGGTAGAGGTGCATTGTTGTTGTTAAATATTCCTCCGGACAGAAGAGGTGTTTTTCATGAGAATGATGTGGCATCTTTAAAAGCTTTTAAAGCAAAATTAGATGAAACATTCTCTAATAATTATGCTAAAGATGCTACCATACTGGCTTCTAACGTAAGAGGCGGAAGTTCAGATTATTGCGCAACAAATTTGATTGATTCAAACAGGGATACTTATTGGTGTACTGATGATAATGTAATTGGCTCAACTATCGAGGTGGCTTTAAAACATGAAACTCAGTTAAACTATTTGGTATTACAAGAATATATTGAGTTAGGACAAAGAATTAAAAAGTTTTCTGTTGAAGTGTATCAGAATGGAAACTGGAAGTCAATAGCGAATGCAACTACTGTTGGTTACAAACGAATACTTCCTTTAAACGGAGTTAAAGCCGATAAATTAAGAGTTGTAATTGAAGATGCAAAAGCTTGTCCGGTTATTTCAACATTAGGCATTTATTAAATCAAAGTATATGAAGGGAATATTAGTAATACTAAGTTTTTTGCTTTGCGGTTTATTTGTAAATGCACAGAGTAAAGAAACTTTTGAAATAAAGAACGGAGATTTTGTACTGAATGGGCAGCCATATCATGTTTACTCCGGAGAAATGCACTATGCCCGTATTCCAAAAGCATATTGGAGTCATCGTTTACAAATGATGAAAGCGATGGGTTTAAACACAGTGGCTACTTATGTATTCTGGAATTATCATGAAACGGCTCCTGGCCAATGGGATTTTACTTCAGACAGAAAGAACTTAAGAGAGTTTATTAAAGCTGCAGATAAGGAGGGCATGAAAGTGATTCTACGTCCAGGTCCTTATGCCTGTGCAGAGTGGGAGTTCGGTGGATTTCCATGGCGTTTATTAAACGATGAAGATTTGGAGATTCGTTCAGGAGATAAATTTGTACAGGAGTGTACAACTTATATCAACAGACTTGCTGAAGAAGTAAAGGATTTACAAATTACTCATGGAGGACCAATCATTATGGTTCAGGTCGAAAATGAGTTTGGTTCTTATATGTCGCAACAAAAAGAAGTTACAGAAGAACAACACAGAGCTTATTATCACAAGATATATGATGCATTGAAAAATGCAGGTTTTGATGTTCCTTTCTTTACTTCTGATGGTTCGTGGTTGTTTCAGTATGGGGCTATTGATGGAGTTTTACCTACCGCAAATGGAGAAGGTAATGTTGAGCAGTTAAAAAAGCTGGTTAATAAATATCATAACGGAGAAGGTCCGTATATGGTAGCTGAATTTTATCCTGGATGGCTTGATCACTGGAGAGAACCATTTATTAAAATCAGTGCTGAGGATATTGCAGCACAAACAGAAGAGTACCTGAAAAATGGTGTAAGCTTCAACTTTTATATGGTACATGGCGGAACCAACTTTGGTTTTTCTTCAGGTGCTAACTTTACTGATGAAGTACCTATTCAGCCACAACTTACCAGTTACGATTACGATGCTCCTATTGCAGAAAATGGTGCAGCTACTGAAAAGTATATGGCTATTCGTAATTTAATGCAGAAATATCAGAAAGTAAGTCTGCCTGAAATACCGGAAGCGATTCCTGTTGTTAGTTTAGGTAAAATAAAACTTACTCAATCACAAAGTTTATTTGATTGGGTTAAAAATATTGAACCAGTAAAATCAAATTCGCCATTAACATTTGAGGAGCTATTACAGGGTAGCGGTTATGTGTTATACCGCAAACGATTTACTCAACCTATTAATGGTACACTTAAAGTTCCTGGATTACGTGATTACGCTACTGTTTTTGTAAATGGTAAAAAAGTAGGAACATTAAATCGTATGGATAAAAACTTTGAGTTGGATGTAAAAATTCCGTTCAATGGTTCTTTGGATATATTGGTTGAAAACATGGGTAGAATCAACTACGGAAGTGAATTGCCTCATAATAAGAAAGGTATTATAGAACCTGTATTTATCAATGATTATGAGATAACCGGAAATTGGCAAATGTATAAACTACCAATGGACAAGCAACCTGCGCTGGATAAAGATGCACAAGCTTCATCTGCTGATTTACCAACATTATATAAAGGTTCGTTTAAGGTTAAGAAATCGGGTGATACCTATTTAGATATGACGGAGTGGGGTAAAGGAATTGTTTTTGTCAACGGACATAACCTGGGTCGTTACTGGAGTGTAGGTCCACAGCAAACACTTTACTTACCGGGCTGTTGGTTGAAAAAAGGTGTTAATGATATTGTTGTATTTGATCAGGAAAATCCAGAACTAAGAAATTATGTAGAATCTTCTGAAAAACCAATTTTAGAAGATTTAAAGGAATAGAGGATCATTTATATAGATCCGGATACAATCTTTTTCATTGTAACAGGGGTGTTGCAATATTTATTTAGGTTTCCTACTCGCTGTTATTTAGGCGGGTAGGATTTTTTTTGTATTGGTTGATATGTTTGTTTTTATGGTAAAACCATATTTACTTTTTACTGTTATAGATTGTAAGTAACTATGTATTTAAGATATTTTTACGTTGTCCATCCGGTAAATATTGTTTAACAATTGATAAAAATGTTTTAAAATTAAAAGGATATTTGCGATAAATGCCGCTATAGAGTAATAAATCCATGTTTCAAAGTTAAAAACTGTAAGTAAGATTCTATTTTTCTGTACATCAGTAATTTATTAAGTTTTAATATTTTTTTAATAGTTTTTAAAGTTATCGTTTTAGGGTAATAAAAAGCCGCTTTAGCGTAATCAATTAATTTGCTCGCATTGTGGTAGCTGTTTAAATTTGTAAAGAAATAATCAAGAGAATATTATTAATAGTTAAATAAGGAGGATGGGTCAAAATTATTATTATTCTGATGGCTATCAAAGACCATCTGAAGGGGGGGCACCTTCATGTGAGTATGTATTTAAAGATGATGTAGTAAACATGAAAACAATCTAAAACAAATGAGGATCATGATTAAAAATTTAATTGGACTTTTTTTACTTGTATTCCTTGCATCAGCAACATTAGTTGCTCAGCATACTGTTACAGGTAAAGTTATTGACAGTGCAGGATTACCGATTCCTGGTGTTAATGTTTTTGAGAAAGAAAATATGTCTAATGGTACCATTACAAACTTTGATGGTGATTATACATTAGAGGTGGCTAATGCAGAAGGTACTTTGTCGTTCTCGTTTATAGGGTTTCAGGGACTTGATGAAGTTATTGCTGGTAGATCTGAAGTTAATGTTACATTAACAGAAGAAGTAACAGGGCTTGATGAAGTTGTTGTAACAGCATTAGGTATTAAGCGTGAAAAGAAAACTCTTACTTATTCTTCTCAAGAAGTAAGTGGAGAAGAAATGATGAAGTCGAAGGATGTTAACTTCATGAGTAGTTTAAGTGGTAAAACTGCAGGTTTAGAGATCAAAAAGAGTACATCTGGAGCTGGTGGTTCTACAAGAACAGTATTACGTGGTAGTAAATCTGTTGGTCAGTTATCTGAACCACTTTATGTAATTGATGGGGTACCAATGGTTAACAGAAAAACAAGCCAGGGAGGTATCTGGGGAGGAACTGATGGTGGTGATGGATTATCTCAGATTAACCCTGATGATATTGAAAGCATCAACGTACTAAAAGGTGCAACTGCTTCTATTTTATATGGTAGCCAGGGAGCTAATGGTGTAGTAATTATTACTACAAAGCAAGGTAAAGCTGGTAAAACTTCTGTTTCAGTGAGTTCTAGTACTACTTTCGAAAGTGTAATGGAAACACCAGACTTACAATTTAAGTATGGTGCTAGAGGTAATTCTAACCAAAGCTGGGCTACTACAGCTGGTAATTATGAAGATAATTATGTGGATGATTTCTTCAGAACAGGTTATAATACGATTAATAATATTTCTGTTAGTAGTGGTACAGATAAATTAACTACTTACTTCTCATACGGAAATACAAGTGCAGGTGGTATTATTCCTAATAACCACTACAACAAGCATAACTTCTCTTTTAAACAAGTTGCAAAAATATTTGATGATAAAGTAACATTAACATCAAATATAATGTTAACAAACGAAAAAACTAAAAACAGAAGTACTGCAGGTTATTACTACAATCCATTAACAGGGTTGTATATGTTCCCAAGAGATGGAGCTGCACCTTCTAGAGATGTTTCTTTGGGTAAACAACCATTCTCTTATTACAAAAACAACTATTCGTATTTTGATGAAGAGAGAGCAATGATCTTACAGGAATGGCATGATTACGATAGTGGTTTCCAATCTAACCCATACTGGTTATTGAAAAAACAACCAAGGGAAGACGTAACAAATCGTGTTATTGCAAGTTTAAGTGCTGATTATAAAATTACAGACAAGTTAAGCTTTAAAGTTAGAGGTAACTATGACTATGCTGTAAAAACTTACGATCAAAGATATTATGCAGGTGGTAACCCGGTTAACATTTCAAGAACTGGTAAGTGGGATTATCAACACTTTACTGACAGACAAGCTTATACTGATGGTATTTTTACATACCAAAATGATTTTGGAAATGTTAGCTTAGGCGTTATTGCAGGTGCAAGTTATCAAGTATCTATTCTTCAGGATGGTATAATTGCAATAAATCCTGATGCAGCTGGTATGGATTTAATAAAGCCAAATATTTTTGCGCTTTATAATATGGCGCCTACATCTATCATCAAGAATTCATATGGTGGTAAAATTATTAAAGAAGGTGCTTTTGCTAACGTACAATTAGGTTATAAAGATATGTTATTCTTAGACCTTTCAGGACGTAATGACTGGTCTTCAACTCTAGCAACTACAGGAAACGAATCTTATTTCTATCCAGCAGTAGGTGTTACTGGTATCCTTTCTCAAATGGTAGATTTACCTGATTGGGTTACTTTTGCTAAAGTTAGAGGTTCAGGTTCTCAGGTTAACAATGATGTACCATTTGGTCAAATGGTACAAAACAGTGAAAATGATGGTACTGGTCTGCTTGTAAAAAATACCAGAAAACCTTGGAAAAAAGGTAAACCAGAACAGTTAGTTACTTATGAAGTGGGTACAAGTTGGCGCTTTTTAGAAAGTCGTTTAGGTATTGATTTTACTTACTATGATATTACAAGTACAAGGCAAGCATTAGAGCGTACTCTTCCTACAGATGAGCAAGTTGGTGGCTTTACATCAGAATACTTTAATGCAGGTAAAATTACAAATAAAGGGATTGAGGTTATATTAGATGCAACTCCAGTTAAAACAGGTGCATTAACTTGGAAAACTGCATTTAACTTTGCCTTAAATAGAAATAAAGTTGTTGAGTTTTATCCTGGAGACCCAGATCGTTTTAAGAATATTGGGTCAGCGGATGGTTATGTCTCAAGAATTACTACAGGTGGATCAATTGGAGACCTTTATGTTTATAAGCACATTAAAAATGAGCAAGGACAACTTTTACTTAATGATGATGGTACTTTCAGAAAAACAAGAGATCCAGAATTGGGAGGTAGTATAAACCCTGATTTTACTTTAGGATGGAACAACTCTATCGATTATAAAAACTGGTCATTTAACTTCCTGGTTAACTCAGCATTTGGTGGTAATGCATTCAGTCAAACAGAATCAATGTTAGATGGTTACGGAGTAAGTCAAAGATCTGCTGACGCAAGAGATCGTGGTTATGTTGCTGTAAATGCAGTAATGCCTGATGGAACAGCAGTAACACAAATGAATCCTGAAACATACTATAAGAGTATTGGTGGTAGAGAAGGTGTAAGTGAACACTATCTTTACGACAGAACTAACATCCGTTTAGCTCAGCTTGCATTGAGTTATAAATTCGATACACAAAAATTAGGTTTACCATTTGTACAATCAGCTTCATTATCAGTAGTAGGAAACAATCTGTTCTTTATTTATAAAGACGCTCCTTTTGACCCTGAAATGAGTATGAGTACTGGTTTAGGTTCACAATCTGTGGATAACTTTAACTTACCATCTACAAGAACTTATGGTTTTAACCTTAAATTGACATTCTAAAAATTATTGATTTATGAAAAAGTTATTATTTATATTAATAGCAGGGGTGATTGTATTAAACTCTTGTACCGATGATTTTGAGGATGCGAACATTAATCCGTATCAGATTTCCCAAGAATCTTTGAGGCAAGATCATAATGATATTGGTTCGTTCTATCCTAAAATGCTTGCTAATATATTTGGTCATCAAATTGAAGAAAACTTAATTGCTGAATCTTTTTGTAATTATATGGCAACACCTACGCCATTTGTGAGTGGTGTAAACAATACGACTTATTCTATTACTTGGAATACTTATTGGGAACGTATTTATAATAGTTTAATGGCTCCTGCTCAGCAAGCTATGAATACTGCTCAGGAACAAGGTGAACAAGTTTTTAATGAATGGGCAAAATTAATCCGTATTTTAGGTATTTCTCGTTTAACAACATATCATGGCCCTCTAATTTATTCTACATACGGTGAGGCTGAGAGTAGATATGATAGTGAAGAGCAGTTATATACTGCTTTATTTGCAGATTTAGATGATATTCAGGAAGTTTTTGCTGCGAATTTAGAATATGAAGGAATTAAAAATTTTGATGACGTTTATGAAGGAAAAATTGCTAAATGGGCTAAAATAGTGAACTCAATGCGTTTACGCTTAGCGATCCGTATTTCAAAAGTAGCTCCTGCTTTAGCTAAAGCTCAAGGTGAAAAAGCTATTGCAGATGCTGCAGGATTAATTACATCTAGCGGTGATGATTTCTATATTCCTTTATATGGTTCTCAAATTTACTTAGCTGTTATTACAGGATGGGATGATACTCGTATGTCTGCTGCTATGGAGTCTATTTTGGTTGGATTAAAAGATGCACGTATCGCTCAGTTTTTCGAGGCTGTTTCTGATGAGTCATTAGTTGCTGATCACCCTGAATTCCCTTATAAAGGAGTACGTGCAGGTGGAAGAATGGAAGCTAAGAGTGATCACTTACCTTATTCTAAAATGAATCCGGCAATTGCAGGATGGGAAGAAAGACCATATTTAACATCATCAGAAGTTTATTTTGATTTAGCTGAAGCTGCTTTACGTGGTTGGGAAGGTGCCGGAGATGCACAAGCTAACTATGAAGCAGGTGTTAGAGCTTCATTTGCTCAATGGGGAGCTAGTGGTGTAGATGCTTATTTAGCAGATGCTACAAGCACACCTATCAATTACAACGATGTTGTTTATGATGCATTAGATGATGGTACTGTTAATGATTTTGTAACTCGTTCTACTGTTACTGTAGCTTGGAATGAAGCTGCTTCTAACGAAGAAAAATTAGAGAAAATTATTACTCAAAAATGGATTGCTGCATTTACAAATCCAAATGAGCCTTGGGCTGATTTCCGTAGAACAGGATATCCTAAATTACCTCATGTGTATAACAACTTAAGTAATGCAGACTGGGGTATTATTCCTGCTGACGAATGGATTAAGCGTATGCCTTTTGTTCAGGATCAAAGAATTACTAATGCTGCAGCTATTGAAACAGTTGAACAAACAATGAATGGTACTGATTTAATCAGCACTCGTTTATGGTGGGATACTGAAGCTAAAGATGAAGTTAACTTCTAATTAAAGATTTTGCTTTAAGTTTAAGTTTTGTAAATAGTAAGGGTCGGCTGATACGTTCAGTCGGCCCTTTTACATTTTCAGCCTTAAACTGATTCAAGATTGCATCCGGTACTTTAGCTGGTTCAAGATTGCATCTTGGACCGTATTTCAATATACATTCTTTAATTTCTTTTCCATTACCCTTCAATCATATTACCTTTTTCTCAATGTTTATTCACCACCAAGACACCAAGTCTCAAAGAACCCAATTAATACAATATAAATCCTCTTC
>NZ_JAPDPJ010000046.1 GCF_026013605.1 Plebeiibacterium sediminum | reverse complement strand
AGATCTGGTAATTTAGGTGTGTTAGATTATTTAAAAATGAAAAATATTGAAGCAGATACTTCAATGAGAGATTCAATTTCTAAATCATCACCAGACAAACCAAAAAAAAATAAAAAAAAATTAGGAGCCTAAAAAGCTCCTTTATTTTTGGCTTGCAATTAATTACGTTTTGAGTGGAATAAAACATTCAATTTTTGTTTAATTTTTTTTTATCAAAAGTATTGCAGCATTAAATTATTTGTCTACATTTGCAACCGCAATCACGAAATGAGGGTTGCGAAAGAGGTCTAAAAAGTTAGACTTTATAAGACCCGGAGGGGTGGGTGAGTGGCTGAAACCACCAGTTTGCTAAACTGACGTACGGGTAACTGTACCGGGGGTTCGAATCCCCCTCCCTCCGCAAAGTTTGAAATCTTGAAAAAACACTACGGGGTGTAGCGCAGTCCGGTTAGCGCACCTGGTTTGGGACCAGGGGGTCGGGAGTTCGAATCTCTCCACCCCGACACAGTTTTTTCACGATAATAAAACCTTAAGTACGGGGTGTAGCGCAGTCCGGTTAGCGCACCTGGTTTGGGACCAGGGGGTCGGGAGTTCGAATCTCTCCACCCCGACTACTTAAAATACTAAATAAGTTAAAAGCCTGTAAAATGAATGTTTTACAGGCTTTCTTGTTTTTTGTTATTTCAATATAAACTAATGTAATTCAAATTTCTGGTGAGCTATTAGTGAGTAAATATTTAATTCTAAATTTGTTCACCAGAACAATAAAGAATTAGATCTTGTGATTTTTGAAATAAAAGCAATTTTGAAATTCTAAATACAAAATTGCTGGTGAATAGCTGGTGAACAGACCTGTTTATCTAAAATCTGTTCACTGGAATCTCCATAAACCACAGATTTAATGCAAATTACAATAGTTTAAATTTCTGTAGTGAACAATTTATTTGATTGATATTGATTGGTTTAACTCAAAGTTCTTTGATGCCAAACAAGGTTTTGGGTTTAGTATTAACCATCAAAAATTGATTGTCATGACTACAAATCAAACATTTGCAATTACTTTTTTAGCAAGAACAGATCGAAAAGAAAAAGAAATCTGTAGCATTTATGCACGTATTAATGTAAATGGAAAGAGATCTGAATTCTCAGTAGTAAGATCCATTCCTCTTGAGGCTTGGAATCCAACTAAAGAACGCATTGATAGTAAGTATAAAGACTTTCGTAAATCAAATGCCTATATTGAACAGGTAAGGGCCAAGATTACAAATATTCATAGAGAACTTGTTTTAAAGGAGGAGTCTATTTCTGCAATAATTATAAAAAATATTTTCTTTGGAAGATCTGATAATGGGAAAACACTTATTGAGTTATTTGAATACCATAACATATCTCAAGTAAATGTATTAAGCCCAGGAACTCTTAAAAACTACTATACTACCCATAAATATATTAGTAAGTATTTAAGAGAGATAAAGAAGATAGATGATATAATTTTAGCAAAAATAAATTATCAGTTTATTACCGGATTTGAATCCTACTTAAGAAACTATGTCCCTTCAGACCATCATAGGCCTTTATCAAATAATGGTGTGATGAAACACCTGGAACGTTTAAGAAAGGTAACTACCATGGCTATTAAACTAGAATGGCTAGAAAAAGATCCTTTTGAAAGATTTAAATTCTCATTCAATAAGGTAGACAGAGGTTACCTTACAGATAAAGAATTAAATACAATAAAAACAAAATCATTTAATATACCTCGTCTTCAATTTGTTAAGGATCTATTTATTTTCTCGTGCTATACCGGTTTATCGTATATTGACGTTATAAACTTAACTAATGAAAATATAATAATGGGTATTGATGGTGAATACTGGATTCAAACAATAAGGCAAAAGACTGAAATGGTTGTTAATATTCCACTTCTACCAGTTGCATTGAATATCCTAAATAACTATAAAGATCATCCAAAATCTATACATGGGGATCAGTTATTCCCTAGTTTGTCCAATCAAAAGTTAAATAGTTATTTAAAAGAAGTTGGAGATATTTGTGGAATACAAAAAAGTCTTACTTTTCATATGGCAAGACATACATTTGCAACTACAGTTACATTAAGTAATGGTGTTCCAATTGAGACGGTAAGTAAAGTATTAGGACATTCTAATTTGTCAACAACCATGATTTATGCAAGAGTATTAAAAACAAAGATAAGTGAAGATATGCATAAACTTAAGGATAAACTTAATAATCAAAAAGATAAAATAAATAGATGTTCTTGAGTATAACATAAAAAATGTACTTAAATCTTGGCATTTGATTTGTATTGTTAATTAATTGTAAACTATTATCAATCATTTAACTATATATTTAAATCTAATCTTAAAATCAAATGTCAGACTTATTATCTAACATTGACAGGGTTGTTGATAATCTTAACAACCCTGAAGAATGTTCTTTTCGTAAATTATTTGAAAATAATCAGATCCAAAATCAAATAATTGAATTCAAAAAAAATAAAAAGCTATTCAAACAACATCTAAACAAATTAGCTTTAGAAGAGAAATCCACAGAAGCATTTAAAAGACAAATACAATACTACCAGACCAGTCTTATAAAGTTGCTGGATTTACTCTATACATATCAGCATGAATGCGTTTATTTTAATGAGTGTCGAAAAAAATTATTAAGGCCTAAGGTTAATTTTTACATTGGTTATTTAGAATTGCTTCTACAAAGCTTTCCGGATTATTTTAATACTGCACAACCAGTTCCATTTTTTTTGTACCTGAATATTAGAAAAAAGCTTTACAAATTATTTTGTAAAAAAAATATAGCATTAATTCAGAATAAATCAGTTTCTGATTTGTGCCTCTTAATAAAGGCGGTCTTTGATGAAAATACAATTGGATTTAGTTTTCAAGCCATCAATTACTGGGATGATTTTATAAGCGGATTTCCAAAAGAAATTATTAAAGATGCCACTTACCAGAACGATGAAAAAATACAGAAAAGGTTACTCTGCAGGTATTTAATTAGTATAAATTTCAATCATAGTTATATATATCAATTTATTACAGATGATATAAAGGGTGCTACTACAGAAATAGAAGATCAATCAAAAAGGATACATTACTTATCACGAATAAAGAAAAATATATCGCAGATTGTGGATTTAAATTCTAAAAGTTTTTATCCGTATGGAGAAACTCTAAAACAAATGTCATTAAACTGGATTAAAAAAGAAATCAATTACTACAAATATAGCTACACAATTATTCAGGAACAATCTATTTCAGAAGTAGATAAAGTACAATCTCGAAGCGTAAATAAATTTAAAACTAATTTCTCTGTTGGACAGATGGGATGTTTTCTGCGCACTTTAGTAGATAATAAGATAATGGATATAGACAAGGATCGTATTGGTGAATTTATAAAGTTATTTTCAGATAATTTTTCTTCATTACGAAGTGTTAATGTTTCAACAAAACACTTGTCAAATAAATATTATGAGCAAAATGAATATGCGTTAAAAAGTACCAAAGAAATATTTCTTAAGCTATATCGATCGTCAAATAATTGATTAAATATTTAAAAAACTTCCACAATAATACTGCTCAAATTGATTGGTGTAAAAAAAATATTCATTTGTAATAAATTGGTAATCATGGGGGTGGTAGGGGATGGATCCACCCCCTACCACTGTTTTCGTATTTCCTTTTTACATTCCTTTGTGCCATATCAATATCAATTAAAAATTATGGCAACAGAATTTAACAAAATCGCGAACACATCTAAAAACAGAATGTATCGTGAGCAAATTATCACTCAAGACGATTTAAGAGAATTTAAAATTGAATTATTAGCAGATATTAAAAAGCTGCTAAAACAGAATTCAGGATCAAATCAAAAGAAATGGTTGAAGTCTTATGAAGTTAGAGAACTTTTGAATATTTCACCAGGAACACTTCAGCATTTACGTGTAAGCGGAACCTTGCCTTTTACAAAAGTTGGGGGTACCATTTACTATGATTTCAATGATATTCATAACATGATTTCAGAAAACAAGATCCAATAGTGATTGATAAAAGGTTATGAATTATATCCGGCACCAGCAAACTGTTTTTGCAATGATGGATGCCAATGCCAATATTAAACCAATTCATATAAGTTTATATCTGGCTCTATTTAGAAAATGGAATCAAAACAAGTTTGAAAATCCAATAATTATAAATAGACAAGAAATCATGAAAATGTCAAAGATTAGTTCCCCAAATACTTATACCAAAGTTCTTAAAGAATTAGAACGTTGGAATTATATTAGGTACCATCCATCATTTGATCCGAATAGTGGATCAAAAGTTCACTTGTACAAATTTGATACAGGTACCTGTACACTACCTGTATCAAATTTGATATCTTCTTATAAACATATAAACTATATACATAATATATATAGTAGTGGAGAATCAAGTCAAAATGAATTAAAAGAAAATAATATGAAGGAAAAAAGGAAAAAAGCGTTTCAAGTACCACCAATTGAGCACATTCAAATCTATTTTGAACAAAAAGGCCATTCAAAAACAGAAGCCGAAAAATTTTTCAATTATTACGAGAGTATAGGATGGTTAGTTGGAGGAAAAACAAAAATGAAAGATTGGAAAGCAGCTGCAAGAAACTGGATGCTGAACGTTGAGAAGTTTCAGAAGAAAGAAGCAAATCCCAAAAGCAAACAAGAAACAATCAAGGATCAGGTATCACAACCATTTAGTGGTTCAGGTTATAATGAACCACTTTAATCCAAAGATTAAAAAGTTTGCGTCATGTTTTATACAATTAGCAACAATCAAATCATTTATAACTATCAAAAAAGCCTTGATTTTATCTCTCAAAAAGGGAAAGAGATATATGGTACTGGTTTTAAACTTTTGAGTGAAGATATGCCCCTTATCCGGAAATTATTTGTTTACATGATCCAGGATACGAATTTAACCCGGCAGGAAGGATTGGATCCACGAAAAGGGATTATGCTTTGCGGACCAATTGGTGCTGGAAAAACATCCTTAATACATTTGATGCGATTGATACTCCCTGAACCAAGAAGCTACATGATTAAATCATGCAGGGATATCAGCTTTGAATTTCATAAAGATGGCTATGATGTGATACATCGTTATAGTAAAAAATCTTTTGAAATAAAGCCAGGAGCAAAGATTCCCAAAACGATTTGTTTTGATGATTTAGGAGCTGAAGAAAATCTGAAGCATTTTGGCAATGAGTGTAATGCGTTATCAGAAATACTTTTGTCCAGGTACGACCTGTTTATCTCAGATGGTCTGCTTACTCATATGACTACTAATTTAAATGCCTCAGAAATTGAAAAACAATATGGAGCCCGAGTCAGAAGCCGACTCAGGGAAATGATGAATGTACTTTCATTTCCGGATGATGCTGCAGATAAACGAAAATGATAAAAAAGTCAAGTCTATTGTCTTTTATCTATAATCTGAAAAACTAAAATAAATATGTCACTAAAATCAGTTTTATTTGAAAAAGGCCTTCCTCTGTTGGCCAATGTTTTTACAGGAGGAACAGCCAAACCTGTATTTGAATTAATCAAATCAGTAACAGGATTACACTTTAACGATGAGGAACACTTTCAGCAAGTTATTTCCCAAAGACCTGACCTCATCGTGAAACTCAAGGAGTTTGAAACCAATCAAAAGATTGAGCTGGAAAAATTGGCTTTGCAAGCTACAATTATTGAACTGGAAGAATCAAAAGCCTATTTGATGGATAAGCAAAATGCCCGTTTAAGAGAAACAGAATTTGCAAAAGCAACAGGACAACGTGACTGGCTCATGATGGCTTTGGCTATTGTGGTTGTGATTGGTTTCTTTGGTCTTATCTCTGTAATGATTATTGGCGATAATGCCCAAAAGACAAGTAGCAACGGACCCATCAACCAATTATTCGGTGCATTGGTTGCCGGATTTAGTATGGTCCTCTCCTATTTCTTTGGATCAAGTAAAAGCTCTGCTGATAAGGATAAGACCATCGCAAAACAATCTCAATCATCTGGTCATGTTCAATTTTAACCTTTCTCCTTTTTACTTTAAACTTAAATGATGGAATTAACAGTATTGCGCTATAGCGCTGGAAAAGAAAGCACTTTAGGCCTTCTCTTTATTGAAGGAGTCTTTGCTTGTTACACATTAGAAGACGAGCAAAGAGAAATTAAAGTTTCAGGAGAAACAAGAATACCTGCAGGCCGATATCAAGTAAAATTAAGAACGGAAGGATCTCATCATCTACGATATCAACAAAAGTTTCCCCAAATGCATCAAGGCATGCTTCATATTACAAACGTTCCTGGTTTTAAATGGATTCTTATACATATAGGAAATGATGATGACGATACTGCAGGATGTTTGTTGGTTGGAGATACTTCCATATCAAATATTAATCAGGAAGGTAGGATTAATAGCAGTACTGTAGCTTACAAACGTATATATCCTATAATAACTAGTGAGCTGGTAGTTGGTGAAGAAGTATGGATTACATATTTGGATGAACTACCTATCTAAAAAAACAAAAAAAGCTTGTAAATCATACAATTTACAAGCTTCTACTTTTCTTTTTTTCTTTCTTCGTGATCCCGGCAGGATTCTATTTTAAACTTGTAAATATCAGCTATACAAATAATTATTCACTTAGACTAATCAAAGTTACACTTAACTTACACCTATCAATTGTTTACAATTGCATCAAATTGATAGCTAGTGACTTATATAAAAATACGAAAAATCATTTACTTAATAGTACAAATTATAATAAAATGAATGTTGGTTAATTACGAAAAGTAATATTCTATAGATCCTTTATTCTTATATAATCTTATATTAAAAGTAGTCGGGATGGAGATGACGAATGACGCATCTTCTTCTATTCCTTTAAAATGTGGTTTTCATAAATCTCTTGCGCTTTGTTTCATATATCATGGATTATTATTTTTCAGACTTTGTACAACTAATTTTTGAATCATGTTTCTTTATTGTAATCTTCTTCATAAAATAATAACCTATAGATAAAAATCCAACTAGCAAGCCTAGTGCTATAATAAATAGAGGTTCCTGTTTAGTAAAATCAAGAACTATCAGTTTTCTTGAGACAGCAACAATTCCAATCATTAGCATTATTTCACCATGAAAAATTCCATCACCTAAGTATAGTTCAATAGTTTCAAAAAGTTCAAATGCAATAAGAACATTAAAGAAAAAACCAAAAATATATACCATACCTGAGGTACCTAAAATTAAACCTGTTTCCGGTACAGGTTTAATAATTTCATTTACAAGAATAACAACTAACTCATAAGTTGAAATAGTTATTAGTATTCCCATAAAGAACAATAAAATCAAAATTATTAATCGCTGAAAAGACTTAAATAATTTGTGCATAAAATATAGTTTTTAATTGCTATAATATTTTTTAATTTCATCCTCAATCTTTCTATCCCATAATCTACTCATTAACCCACTTGCAAATTTTTGATGATAATATACTTTATCTATCAAAATTTACATTTACTGGCTAAAATCAATAGAGTAACGTTAATTTTCTTAATCGAAATAACATCTCCTTTTCAATCACTAAAAGCATTAGCTTATTTATTTAGTCCAAATGAATTAGTAACCAATCAATAATAATTAAATTACTTATTCTTTCTTTTATTTATTCAAGTAGTCAGCTTAACATATAACTTCAATCTTAAATAATACTTTAAACATAAAAGTCAAGGTACTTTTCTTCAAAAAATTCATGTAGCTGGTATTACTATTGTTAATGTATAAATAATATAAAAGCACAATAAAATTAAGGCCTCCCACCTATCTAATACTTTTCTTTTTCCTGTCATCATGGCAATTAATAAAAATACAGTACCTCCAATAAGCACCAAAATATCTATATTAAATTTATAATTATAGGTTATTGGTTTTATTGTGCCGCTAATTGCTAAAATAAGTAGTATATTAAAAATGTTGGATCCTATTACATTTCCTATTGCGATATCACTATTCTTTTTCAGTGATGCAACAATCGAAGTCACTAATTCAGGTAAAGAGGTTCCTGCTGCAACTATTGTAAGTCCTATAATTTTTTCACTTACTCCCAAATTATGGGCAATATCCACACTATAAACAACAACAAGTTGGCCTCCTATAACAAGTCCCGTTAAGCCCCCAATAATTAGCCCCCATATTTTTAAAAGAGTTTTATTATTATCATGGGTATTTTGCTCTAAAGAATCACTCTGCATTTGTTTAAAAACATAATATAAAAATGCACAAAAAAGTACGAGTAATATAACTGCTTCAACTCTATTTAATCTACCATATTCAGTAACAGCAAATCCATTTAATAAAAAAAACAATAAGACAGATACAACCAATGAAATTGGTATTTCTTTCCAAGCTGTTGACGATTGAACTTTTATTGGTACAATTAATCCGGACAATCCAAGTATAATAAATAAATTAAAATTATTACTGCCTATAACATTACCCAAAACGATATCCGAATAATTATTTATTGATCCAATAACACTAACGACAAGCTCTGGAGCAGATGTACCAAATGCCACAATAGTCAAACCGATGACTAAATCAGAGACATTAAATTTCTTTGCCAAGGCAGAAGCCCCGTTTACCATACTATTTGCACCTATAATAAGAAATACAAATCCCAATACTACAAACAAAAAGGGCCAAAACATATACATACTTTTATTCAATTTTTAATTTAAATGGCTTAACCTTCCAAATATTTTCACAATAATCATTAATAGATCTATCAGAAGAAAATTTTCCCATTCGCGCAACATTTAAAACTGCCATAGTATTCCATTTATCCTTATCCTTCCATGTTTCCGCCACAATATCCTGACAACTAATATACAAAGGATAATCAGCTAAAAGTAAATATGGATCACCATAAAGTAGATTATCTGTTATTGGTTTAAATAAATTTCTATCTCCATTTGATAATATACCGGAGTTAATAAATTTTATAACAGCATTTAGCTCCATATTATTCTCATATATAAACCTTGGGTCATAATTATTTTGCTTTACCTCTATGACCTGAGAAGCTGTTAGTCCAAATAAAAAGAAGTTCTCATAACCTACTTCTTCTCTAATTTCAATATTTGCTCCATCTAATGTGCCAATTGTTAGTGCACCATTTAGTGCAAACTTCATATTTCCTGTACCACTGGCTTCCTTTCCTGACGTTGAGATCTGTTCGGATAAATCTGCAGCAGGATAAATTAATTGCGCATTTTTCACATTAAAATCAGGAAAGAATACTACCTTAATACGGTCTCTAACATCGAAATCATTATTTACTAAATTACCTACGGAATTGATAAGTTTTATTAAAAGTTTAGCCATAAAATAGCCAGGTGCTGCTTTCCCCCAAAAAATAAACGTACGTGGCTGAATTTCTATATCCGGATTACTTTTAATTCGCAAATATAGTGTCAATATGTGCAGTACATTTAAATGCTGTCTTTTATATTCATGAATCCGCTTTACTTGCACATCAAACATTGAGGAGGGATTAACAACAATACCTATTCTATCTTTAATTACACTAGATAATATCCTTTTATTTTCTATCTTCACTTGCCGGAACTGTTCTTTAAAATTTGCGTCATAAGCAAATGGCTCAAGTTTTTTTAATTCATTAAGATATTGTGGCCATGTATCCCCTATATTTTTAGTTATAAGCTTACTAAGTCCTGGATTTGATAAAACAACGAACCTTCGTGGAGTTATTCCATTTGTAATATTATAAAACTTATCGGGGTACATTGAAACCCAATCATTTAAAATATTTTTTTTAAGTAATTCTGTATGCAAAGAAGCAACTCCATTTATTGCATAACTTCCAACACAAGCCAAATTCGCCATTCTAACATAAGAACTACCAGTCTCTTCTATTAAAGATAGCCGCGATAAAATATTATTATCCTCAGGAAAACGCCTCTTTACTTCTTCTAAAAACCGATAATTTATTTCATAGATAATCTCCAATAAACGGGGAAGTAAAGCTTTAAAAAGGTCTAAAGGCCATTTTTCTAAAGCCTCTGGTAACAAAGTATGGTTTGTATAACTAAATGTTTGTTGGGTAGTTTCCCATGCTGTTTTCCAATCTAATTTACATTCATCAAGCAATATCCTCATCAATTCTGCGACAGAAATAGCAGGATGTGTATCATTAAGCTGAATTGCCCACTTTTTATGAAAATCCTGCGGTTTCCCTTGATTTTCAAGATGCATTCTCATCATGTCTTGTAAGGAGCACGACGAAAAGAAATATTGCTGTTTTAAGCGTAATTGTTTTCCAACATACAATTCATCATTCGGATAAAGAATCTTACTTATGTTTTCAGATTCTATTTTATCCATTACTGCCTTGTAATAATCGCCGTGATTAAACGATGAAAAATCAAAAGATTCAATTGCTTCTGATTTCCACAAACGTAAAAAATTACATGATGCTACTTTATATCCCATTTCTGAAGTATCATAAGGAATTCCTTTAACTACATAAGATGGTACCCATCGCCTCAGTACCTTGCCTATTTCGTTTGAATATTGTTCTGTGTATCCTCCAAAATATACATTTACAGAACTTTCTGGCCTAGCTATTTCCCAGGGATTACCATAACGCAACCATTTATCTGTTATTTCTACTTGCCATCCATCCTTTATTTCCTGATCAAATATTCCAAACTCATAACGTATGCCATATCCTATTGCAGGTATTTCCAATGAAGCCAGTGAATCCATATAACAAGAAGCTAAACGTCCTAACCCACCATTACCTAGCCCTGGCTCTTCCTCTTGCTCTAATACTAATTTAAAGTCAAACCCAAGCTCAGTAACTGCTTGTCTCATTTCATCAAATATATTTAAATCGATTAAATTCGCACCTAACTGAGGACCCATAAGAAACTCGGCAGAAAGATAACTTACCAAACGTATATCTTCATCCTCTAAAACTGCATCAAAAGTTTTCAATCCATGATGTAACAGCCGATCTCTAAGCGCATATGAAACTGCTAAATAAACATCATTGATAGAAGCACCTTCAGGTTCACACCCTTGTTTGTAAAACAAGTGATCAATAATTGCTTCTTTTAAACATGCTTTATCTAATCCGGTACGAATATTGCACATTTTCATTTTCCCAGACTCCAGTCCTTGATTATTAATGAGGAAATTTTCTGACATTATTTGAGATTATTAAAAATAGAGATAGGATTTAATATTTGATTAAACATAAATATGTTTGATTTGTCAATGTACATGACAAATGAGAATACAGTTCTTTGCATCTGTAAAAATTATATGCCTTTTAGCATAATTCTATAATCACTTTGATATTGTTTGATCAGCTTTATGTGTATCATAAATTCTAGATACCCCACCAGAAACAATAAATTTCATTAACACAGCAGGATTGATATCAATTGGCTTAACTTGTTTTTTGGGAACAATAAACATTTCTCCCGAAAAATTATAAGAATGAGGAAAATAAACAGCCACTTTTTCATTTTCATCAATAAGATGTAAATCTTCTTCTGTAAGAAAACCCAACTTTTCAAGATTGGAAATCGGATTAACCAGTACAATTACAGGTTTATTAAATTTTTTCTCTTTTCCTACAAAAGCAGAAAATAAATCATCCATAGCAGAAAAAATCAACTTTACAAAGGGTATTTTTTCCAGTAAACGATTAAATAATAATTTAAAAGGACGGGCAATAATACTTTCTCCTATAATCCCAACAAGAACTATAAAAACAACAATAATTACAATACCCAGTCCCGGTAAGTCAATATTAAAATACGTCTTCAGAAACTCATTTAACAAACTATCTGTAAAGCTAAAAATGAAATACAAAATATAAATTGTTAATCCAAATGGAGCAATATATAATAAACCTTGTAAAAAATAATTAAATAATTTTCTCATAAAAATTTAAAGCTCTACAATGTGTTATTAAATGATTATTTCTTTACTCCTAATTCTTTTTCAGCTTGAAGCCAATCTGAAATTTCATCTCCTTCTATTCCTTTGGAAATGCGGTTTTCATAAATTTCCTGAGCTTTTTCTCTAATATCATCTAATGATATATTTTTCTTTTGTGCAGTTTTACTTTTGGTTGAAGTTTGTTTTGCAGTCATTGTAGTATTTTTTTAATTTAAACTAAATTATCTTTTTTTACAATCCCTCTTAATAATCTACCTAAAATATCAGCTCCAGTTATAACATGTTTTACATCCGACCAGAGTAAAATCACATCATTGTCAATTACATCATCCTCTTCATTTTCTGGAGAATAATTTAAGAGATGAATTATTTCTCCTAATTCAATATTACTATCTGTGATTATTATTGGTTTATGCATAAAATCAATCGGATTAGCTGGTTCACTATCAAACATTGCAGATCTTAAAAACCCATCTGCATCCATAATGTACGAAGGATTTAAGTTTTCGTCAATAAAAACTACCCATTTTTCTTTTGATTTATTAATCTGTTGTAAAAAGAAATCACTATGTTTTTTGGTAATTTTTGGAAAGACAGGCAATCCTTCTTCATGTTTAATTGGAATAATACTTTGTGGATGTATAGGTTCTCCTTCTTTACTCACAATAACATCGTCTAATGAAAGAAAATTAATTGCTCCAATACCTTCTATACGATCAATTTCATTTCCAGCTCCATCTATATGCTTTTTTAAAAAGTGCTTAATCTTATTCTCTTTAAAATACTCAATAGATTCTTTACCAAGCCAGGTATCTAACAATATAGCACTAGGTTTTGCTACAGGATAAAGTATAAATTGATACACTCGTAATACCGGCGCTAATAAAGATGCCATTTTTAAAGAATTTCGCGAAAAGTAGGCTTGAGGTACAATTTCTCCTAAAAGAGTAATAATCACGGTTGAAAAAACAAAACCAACTAATCCCGCCATAACAGAATCTGACAACAATGTTAATAACACGTTAATCCCGACATTCCCCCATAAAATAGTAGTAAGTAAAAAATTTGAATCCTTGCGCATCTCCAAAACTTTTTGAGCTCCTTTTGATGCAATACCTTCCACCTCGATCTCCAATCTCAAACGTGTAAAACTAAAAAATGCCAGGTTTAATCCTGAAAACATAGCCGATTGAGTTACACAAAACAAAATTCCAATCCAAACAAATAATTCATTCATATTAAAACCATTTATTCTTTTTAAAATAATACAACATTATTCCTGCAACAAGAATCATAGCTCCCCACATTATAAAATAAGCATTTTTAAATTGTAATTCCGGAACATACTCAAAATTAGTACCGTATATTCCTGCAATAAATGTTAAAGGAATAAATATAGATGCAAATATGGTAAGCACCTTCATTACTTCATTTACTTTGTTGCTTAAATTTGTATTATAAAGGTTTATTAAATCATTAGTCATATTAAAGTAATTTTCAGAGGCTTCAATTGCCTGCTCTCCTATATCATATAATTCCTGATAATAAACAATAGAATTCTCATGAATTAAATCCGTTTTATATCTTAATAATCTAGTTAAAACTTCTTTCAATGGTTTAATTGATTTTCTGAAATAAGTCATCTCTGTTTTATATTGAAATAAAGTATTACTAATTTCTTTAGTAGGATTATTTAACTTTTCTTCCAAAGATTCTATACTACTGCCTATTTCTTCTAAGCTTATCATGTAATTATCAACTAAACTGTCAATAAGTGTATAAAGTAAATAATCAGATTTTGCTTGTCGAATTCTACCAACACCACTTCAGATTCTATTTCGTACAGGATCAAAATGATCCCCAATTCGTTCCTGAAAACTTATTAAAACATTATTGAGTAACACAAATGAAATTTGTTCTACAGATACTTTTTTTTCTTCTTTATTATAACTTACAGCTTTTGTTATTAATGTAATTGAATTATTATCTTCAAAAAACTTACCTCGTTGACCAGTATTAAGTATATTCTCTAGAGCTAGCGGAGATAATTCAAAATGATGCCCTATTTCTTTAATTAACAACGTATTTTGTAAGCCATCAACATTCAACCAGTTTACCTTATTTTCATCAATATCACTTAATGCGGTGGCTAAATCAGAATACTCATATTCACTTGAAGAGTTTGCATCATATTGGAAAAGTCTTATATGTGAATTATCCATTTTCTGCTTACCCATAAATATTAAACTTCCAGGAGCGGCCCCTTTTGCTTTTTTCCTGCTTTTTAAAAAACGCGCCATACTTTTACTTAGTTTGTCTTATTATTATTTACATTCAAATTTAATGGTGAAATTTTTTCACCCCAATATATTGTTGTATGTGGGAATGGAATCTCTATTTTTCTTTCATCAAAAGAAATTTTAAGCCTTTTATTAAACTCTCTTTTCACGGCCCATTGCTGTGAAGGTTTGGTTTTAATTCTAGCTTTTATTACAAGGGCACTATCTGCAAACTGATCAAGCCCTAATATTTCTATAGGTTCAATAATTTTATTTTGAAAAACAACATCTGATTTTAATTCATCACCAACCTCTTTTATAATACTCATAACTTCAGATACATCCTCTTTATAGGCTACACCGACATCAAAAACAGCTGCTGACCATTCCTTGGTTCGATTGGATAAAGTATTAATCTTACCATTTTGGAAAATATGAACTATACCAGATATATCTCTTAGAGTAATCGTCCTTAACTCTATTTTTTCAACCCAACCTTCAGTTCCATTAATTATTGCAACATCACCTGTACGTATCTGATCTTCTAGCAAAATAAAAAAACCAGAAATAACATCTCTCACCAGTTCCTGAGCACCAAATCCTACAGCTAAACCTATAATTCCTGCACTTGCTAAAATAGGTGCAATATTTAAACCTAACTTTTCTAGAACGATTATAGCATATGTTACAATTAGTATTATCTTCACAACCCCTCTAATTATTCCCATTAGAGTATTAATACGTTTCTCCGTTTCTTCAACATCCACACCGTTATTATTTCCAGCCTTTTTAATAAGTGTTTTTGTTATCTTATTAATAGTAATTGTAAATATCTTAAGCGATAAAATCAATAGAACTGTTAATCCAATCACGACTGGCAATTCTGTTAATAACCATTTCTGCAACTTCTCAAATAACTCTATCAATATCTCCTTATTCATATTTTTATTATTTATCATTAACCTTAAATTCATTTATATTAAATATGCAATATACACAGATGAAAGATTTATGACGTTTGCCTATAAGTATTTTCTAAAGAAATTATCATCACCCCTCAACTCCCGAAGCCAACCCTACAAAAGACATATCAATAACTTGCAAAATTTAATACAACCTAGTAATTTAAATTCCATTTTTTAGATACTTTTGGAGTAAAAACATAGTTGTTTATAAATGATAATTGCACATAGAGGTGAATCTTATGATGCTCCAGAGAATTCACTGGCAGCCATTAATAAAGCATGGATAAAAGGAGCTGAAGCAGTTGAAATTGACGTACAAATAACATCAGATAATAATATTGTTGTTATACACGACAAACGAACAAAACGTACAGGAAATAGAAATATTAAAATTTCGAAAGCTTCTATTAAAGAAATAAAAACTATAGATATAGGGATTAAATTCTCCGATTTTTATAGTGGAGAGAAAATTCCGCTCCTTGAAGAAGTATTAAAAACAATACCTTATAAGTGCAAATTGATTATTGAAATAAAATGTGGCATAAATATAATATCACCGCTGGAAAATATCCTAAAAAACCATGGATACTTATATAATCACATTGAGTTTATATCATTTGATTTAGACACTATTTCCCTCCTAAAAAAAAAGTTACCACGTTATAAAATGTTTTGGCTTCTCAACTTGGATTATTATTGGCCTTCTTGGTTAGTAATAAGGAACAAAGCCAAAATATTAAGAAAATTAAAAAGAAATAATCTTGATGGAATCAATTGCTGGGCTGGCAATATCCTAAACAAGGAGTTTATTGACTTTTTTAAAAATCACAACTATAAAATATATTCATGGACAATAAATGATCCAGGTAAAGCTAAAAAACTTTTAATAAATGGGATTGATGCTATTACTACAGATAGAGCGGCTTGGCTAAAAGAACAACTAAATAAAATATAAAAAAACACATTAGAGAAAGGTTCCAAACGTAAAGAGACTATTTCTATTATTCGTTTCTTATGACCAATAGAAGAAAATATTAACAAATGAAAAAAATAATAATTGGCATACACGGTTTAGGCAATAAACCACCAAAATATTTACTTGAAAAATGGTGGAGTGATGCTATGAAAGAAGGTTTAGAAAACTTAGGTTATAAATCCCAGTTACCAACTTTTGAACTAGTTTATTGGGCTGATATTTTATATGAAATGCCCTTAGACTTTTGGATGAAAGACATAAATAATTCCTTTTATTTAGATGAACCATATGTAAAGACAGCTGGTAATAAACTAATTAAACCCGCATCTTATAGAAAAAATTTAAATACAAAAATTGTTGAATTCTTTAACAAAGTATTTTTAAATCATGATAAAACTCACAAGAACAAATTTATTTCAGATTTTATAATCCAAAAATACTTTTTTGAACTTGAGGTATATTATTCGGAAAAAAACAATGAACATTCTGATTTCAATTTTAATGCGAAAAAATTAATTCAAAAAAGACTCTCTTCAATTATTAATAAATATAAAGGATATGAAATATTACTAATCGCACACTCCATGGGTTCTATAATTGCATTTGATGTTTTAAGCAACATTCACCCAAGTATTAAAATTAACACCTTTATAACAATAGGCTCTCCTTTAGGCCTCCCTATTGTAGTAAGTGAAATAGCCAAAGATAAAAATCGTATAGATTTAAAATATCGCTCAATTAAATCTCCTGCATGTATTTTAAACAATTGGTTCAACCATGCCGACATAATGGATAAAGTTGCTATTAACCACAATTTATCGGATTTATACTCCGTAAACGATTCAGGTGTTAAACCTATTGACAGTATCGTTTTTAACGATTATCAGGTAAACGCACAAGCAAATCCACACAAATCGTTCGGATACCTTAGAACATTAGAATTTTCTTCTGTATTAAGAGACTTTATTATCTATAATAAAGATGAAATAAAAACTACTAAGAAAGACGAAACAAATGATGCCAGCAGCAATATAAAATTTAAAGCCGATAAATTTAGTCCTAATATCAAAACTGCATGAATAGAGAAAAAATGATATCTGACATTGCCAACAATCAAACTATTTGGGATATAGTTATAATAGGTGGTGGAGCTACAGGAATGGGAGTAGCTGTCGATGCCTCTTCGAGAGGTTACAAAGTATTGTTGGTCGAACAAGCTGACTTCGGAAAAGGTACTTCAAGCAGAAGTACAAAACTTGTTCATGGAGGAGTTCGGTACTTACAACAAGGTAATATTTCTCTTGTACTTGAAGCTCTAAAAGAGAGAGGTATAATGCGTAAGAATGCTCCTCACCTGGTTCATGACCAGTCTTTCATTGTTCCTGTTTATGATTGGTGGGAAGGACCTTTTTATGGTGTTGGCCTAAAATTATACGATTTATTAGCTGGTAAATTAGGTTTGGGTCCTTCTAAATTACTTTCTAAAGAAGAAACTATCGAACATATACCAACTATTGAACAAGAGGGATTAAAAGGCGGAGTAATTTATCATGATGGTCAGTTTGATGACGCTAGAATGTTAGTTAATTTGGCACAGACAGCATATAAACAAGGAGCTACAATTATCAATTATGCAAAAGCAACTGCTTTAATAAAAAAAGACAATATTATTCAAGGTATAGAAATAGAAGATGAGGAGAGTGGGAAAAGATATAATATAAGATCAAAAGTTGTTATTAATGCAACTGGCGTATTTGTTGACACAATTCGTAAAATGGATAATATCAATGCTGATAAAATAATGACAAGCAGCCAAGGCGTTCACATTGTGTTGGATAAATCATTCTTACCAGGCAGGAGTGCAATCATGGTGCCGCATACTGATGATGGAAGAGTTTTATTTGCTGTTCCATGGCATGATAAAATAATTGTTGGCACAACAGATACTCCTGTTGATGATTTTAAACTAGAACCTAAAGCTCAAAAAGATGAAATAGAATTCTTACTTACTCATATAGGTAGGTATCTAATAAAAGATCCGGAGCATAAAGACATAAAAAGTATTTTTACCGGATTAAGACCACTTGTAAATGACAATGACAAATCTAACACATCTTCCATTTCAAGAGAACACACAATAAATATCTCAAATAGTGGATTATTAACTATTGCAGGAGGAAAATGGACCACATATCGTAAAATGGCAGAAGATATAGTTGAACAAGCCATAATACTCGCTGATTTAGAAAGAAAACCTTGTGTTACTGAAAACCTCCAGGTACATGGATATCATTCACACTCTGAAGTATTTGGTAATTTAGCTCAATATGGCAGTGATGCTCCCGAAATACAAAGACTTTACAACGAAGACAATAGCTTAGAAAAGCTACTTCATAAAAACTATTCTGTTACAGAGGGGGAAGTTTTGTGGGCTGTACGTCATGAAATGGCTAGAACACCGGAGGATTTTTTGGCCAGAAGAAGTCGAATCCTATTTTTAGATACGGATGCAAGTCTTGAAATGGCAAAGAGAGTTACTAATATTATTGCAAAAGAATTACAGAAAGATAATAATTGGATAAAAACACAACTTGAAAATTTCAAAGAAGTTTCATCCAATTATAAATACTAATATGCAGTATTTTACTACTCTGATTTCTTTTTGAAAAATTGATCAACGGAAGTTTTTACATCTTCAACATACGCCTGATCAATTACAAAGACAGCAACCTCTATAACCAATTCTCCATCAGCAATCCGGGAATTTTCAATAATTGGAGGTTGCGATACTGCTGTCCATGGGGTATTCATTAGTTCTCGTTTCAGAGTTGAAAGAATTTCATTTTTACTTGTGTAATCTGTAAAGCTAAATGTCAGTGTTGTTTTAAAAAGATTATGATTACGACTTGGTTTTGAAATTGTTTTTGAATAAACTTTCGTATATGAGATATTATAAATATCTCCATGACTGTCTTCAATTTCCATATTCAAATGTCCAGCTTTTTTAACCATCCCTACGATCTCATCCGCCTCTATAAATACATCTTCAGTGATCTTATTTTGCCATTTAAAAATAATTCCGTAAACTAAATTTTTAAGTAAAGGAAACAATAGAATTATCAATAAAAGAAATACGCTAAGAATAGATGATAACGCAAAATAATTACGCATCTCAAAATAATCCTTTGCAACCCAAATTAACAAAGAAAACCATATCATTAATTCCGAAATCATTAAGATTTCTTTTAAATGATATTTTAGTTTAAGTGTACGTGATGATTTGCTTAAAATAACATTAAGCAACCTATAAAAACTAAATAAAATAGCTGATATTACAATAAAACTGATTATCATTTCGAGAACATAATTAAATTAAACCTTTAGATTTGCATACTTCAACAACATATGGCTCTATATTTCGACCAAGTGTATAAACGGCTTCTGACTTTTTCACAATTAGACCGGAATTCTCCAATGCAAAAATCAATTGTTTAGCTTTATCTAAGTTATAATTAGTAATTCTAGCCAATTTTTCAACACCAATATTTTTGTGATGTATCAATATTGCTAAAATAATCATCCATTCTTTGGGTATATCAAACAATACATCATAGTTGACCTTTTGGGGTTTTCTTATCTCAATATTGTCATTATTAATACTTCTAATATTAGCTTTCCAAATATTAATAGCTACACCTGGTATGCCATCACATAAACTAAAATAACGATTATACAAAAACGAATATGTTAATTGAGAAATAGATTGCTCTGGTTTCCCCATATAAGTTAAATTAATTCCACTTGATTTATGTCTTTGTAATATCATTTGCTGTATTTCGGCAGAGTTAAAGGGAACACACTTAACATTTGCTAAACTATATTCTTCTAATGGATAAAGTTCCTTTAAAATATCATATGCATAAGAATTAACATTAAGAATAAAGAATATTTTTTGACTGTATAGTTTTATCAATTCTATAATTTGATTAATGACTTCACCACCTCCATCTCTTCTTTCCCACCATAATTCCAGATCGTTTATTACTATAACTGTTTCATATGGCAGATTATTAAATATCCCAGAAAAATCCTGTATTTCGCCTGTATGCTTTTTTATTTCATTCAATAACAAAATAGGATTACAAGAACCTTCAATTGGAGCATTTATCCATATTAAATTATGACTCTTAAATAAACGATTGGCTGCATAACGTGATAGTGTTGATTTCCCTGCACCATGCACCCCTGTAACAAATACTGCTCCTCCATACCCTTTCTTATGTCTATTTAATGCATCCTTAATAATTTTCATCTCTTCGTCTCTTGCAATCCAAAACTCATCACTAATTTTTGCACTGCTACTCATAAGATTTCGATAGAATACAGGCACCGAATTATAATACTTTCTATCTGGTACTAATTGATCAATTAAATCAAGTATCTCTTTATTTTGAATGCCAGAATTTGTTTTTTCCTCCAAATATTTTTTAGATAAAATTAATCCTCTACTACTCCTATTCAATATAAAGACTAAAATATTTCTGATGCGACCATTTATAAAATCTTTATTCCTATTTACAAAGTATCTGATCCCACTCTGATTTCGTTTAAAATCCCCTTGCAATTCTTTATCCAGGTCAACAATTGAATGTGAAAAAACCTTGGAAAAAGCTTCACTTAAATAATTATCTGAGGAACGATTAATTCGCCCCAGCAATTTTTCTATCTTGTCTTTATCGTGTTCTAATTGCTTTAAAAATTTTTGAAATACTTTTCTATCTATTTCCGTGTCGTAATCAAATGATATTTCCTGTTTGTTATTATTATGGAACAATTGCATACTATTGGCTTCTTTCGATTCAATAATTGCATTTCTCACCGTAAACTCAAGCTCTTCTATTTCTCTGTAAAAGGATTCATGAAAATATACATCAATATTATATTTCGATAATTTATGCAAATCTACATTGGTCTGAGAAAAATCGTTAAACGGTATAAATTTACCATCTTTATAAACTTTTTGTGGCAAATAGTATTCTTCTGGTAAATCATCAAGAACCAACACTGCCTTTTCATACGATTCATTTAATATAGATTTAAGGTCAAATTTCTCAGCAAAAAGTACTGGTTCATTTACACTCTGATTGTTATTTATAATTTGTCTGATATTTGCAATAAGTTTTTCTTGTTTATTAAAAAACTGCTCTGTAACAACCTCATATACTTTTGCACTTCCTTTGCTAATAATATTTCTGAATACTACTTTTTTCGATAGAAGTAAAATATCAAAATAAAACGCATTGTTTAACAAATGCATTCCTAAACTCCAATTCTCTAAATAATTGTTTATATCGTCGTTGTATCCTGCATTATTTTGGTTATATTTCTTTTTTACCTGCTTTATACTTTCCTCTGATTGAAGATCCACGGTAATATCAATTACGATCTCCCTTGTTTTAGTTTGCAACTCCTTAAGTAAGGATACCTCGAAATGCCCAATTTGCTTTTTTAATGCATCAAAACATTCTAGTAGCTTCACAATTTCAACAATATTCTCCTGACCAGAAATTATTTGATCAACTTCAACCTTTTCAAATATATCATTCGTAGCAAAAGTTAACTTTCGCATCTCTTCATGTATATTCTTAGATTGCTCTTCAAAGGAAAATAAAGTACTTACAACCGTTGGTTTTAATTTTAACTCTGAATAATAGGTCAGAGCTTTACGTAATGGAAAGTTTATTATTTTTCCCTTCTTGGATCCATTGGAACCCAAAGGTATTGAAATTGTCTCAGGTAATTCATAAACAAAATTTCCTAATTTTGTCAAAAAGTCATTAATTCCCTTTTGTAGTACACTTTCTGTTTCCTTCATATACTGAAGGCTCTCATTCCTTAAAACTTCTAAAGTACTTTTTAAGAACGCAATTTGATATTTACTTACAACTTTTTCCTGCTCGTGTTTTTTTGCTACAATTATTTCCTTACGATATGATTTAAGTACACGTGTTACCAAATCTTGTAAAGTATTAATATAAAAACCAAATTGTTGATATCCGTTTACAAACGCATTACTATGGAACTCCTGGGATATTGACATCATATCAATATCAATATTTTCTATTTTACTTTTTAGTAACTTAATTTCAATAGATGGTATTTTCTCAAGTTCCTGATTTTCATATGAGGTTGATAAGGTTTTAGTAGCTAATTTATCTACAATATTTGTTTCTTCAAACTCTGTTGAAGGGCTTAACAGTAACACACTGGCAGGTAATTGACATATTACATTAATTCGCTCAATATATTCCGGAGTATATGATTTTTCTTTAGGTGATAAGCCTAAAAATATTAAATCCGTATTGACGGATTCTGTTTGTATAATTTCTTCAATCCTGCGTGTTCCAAAATCATCACTTAAAACCTTTACTTCAGCTTGCATTCTTTTGTCCTGCAGCATGGCGTAAGTATTTCTATAAATAGAATCTTCTAACGATGATTCACTATTTACAATAATAATTCTAACATAAGCATCTCGCCATTGATAGTCCGACAATAAAAAACGTAGTATATTTAAAGAAAAAGACAAATGAGATCCTTTACCATTCCACCAAATGTCAATTGATTCTTTATTACCAAAACCTTTTGTTTTATCATAATCGAGAAAAAGAGCATTTAATTTTTTCTTTTTCAAGTCTTTAATGATTTCGGTTAAAAATGCAGTGTTATCAAAACTCCTGCTCCAACCTAATAAAACAGTATTAGGTTCAAAACCACTAAAACCGTAAATACTGGTTACAGTTCTAATGCCATCCGGCAATGTTAGGCACTGCAATTCACGCTCAAAATATCCTTTCTTTTTATCTCTTCTTTTTGCATCAACTTTATGTTCCGGGGAGGTAGCTCTATTCCCTGTCGTAAGATTAAAGTCTGTTAATGCTCCTAATTTACCAGTCAGAGCCATACCTATTTCAACCAGATGAGGCCTTGCTTTTTCTCCTCCACTAAACAGAATAATATTAGGTCTCCAATTTCTTTTATTATCCTTTCGTATACTAAGTTTCAACAATGCTCTCTTAGCCATGTTTGTCCAAAAACTACTCCATGCATCACCACTTTCAAGAATTAATTCCTTACGTTGAAGATAGAAATACAATAGGCCTAGTACAATTGTTGCACCTGCTAATGCCAGAAAATCCAATAGTATCATTACTATAAAAGCAGACAGAGCACCTAATATACTTACAAAACGAGGTATTTTAAATGCCGGTCGAAAATCAGAACTCGACCAACTTTCTATAACTGAAGCTAGATTTAAAAATCCGTATGTTGTAATGAAAAACATGGATACTATACGGGCAATAAGGTCAAGTTCTCCAATCAATATCCCTGCTTCTGCAATTACAAAAGCTAGCAAAAGGGCATTTCGGGGTTCATTGGTTTTACCAGTTCCTTTGGCAAGAAAACGTGGTGCGATTTTATCCATTGCAATCGCTTGTAAAATCCTTGGCGCTCCTAATATACTGCCAAGAGCTGACGACAAGGTTGCACCCCAAATTCCGGCTATAACCAACGATGGAACCAAAGAAATCTTAAATAGGACTTGAGGATCATTCACAAGAGCATTGGCATCAACTGTAAATGAATAAAACAACGCTAATCCAAGATAAACTACAAAACCAATACCTACAGCCAACATCGCACCCATCGGTAGTGACTTCTTCGGATCTTTCAAATCACCCGACATTGAAACTCCAGCCTCAAAACCTGTCACTGCAGGGAAAAATATTCCGAACAAAACCATAAATGGGGCTGCACTATCTAATGGTGCTAGATGAACTGCACTAGGCACAAGTTCATGTTTCCCTAAAAAAATTGATAAAAGTGACAGCCCAATAGCTGCCATAATAAAATATTGTGATTTAATAGCGAGTGATGTACTTATGAAAGTTATGGTTGTCACAATAAACAACACTATAGAACCCGTGATTCTAATAGTGTTAATACTAACTTCCATACCCCAATATTGAAGAAAACTCTCAGCAAAACCTATTAAATAAAGGCTTACACTAAAAGATAATCCTACAAACAGAGCTAATCCAAGTGTCCCTCCAATTGGCAGCCCTAGACTCCGTGAAATCATAAAGTAAGTACCTCCTGTTTGTACTGGTTTATCAGTCGAAAGAGAAGCAACACTTAAGCTGGTGGTTATTGATATAATATGCGCAATAACAATGATACCAATCGTATTTATTAGCCCTGCCTGTCCGATTATGGCAGGAAATCTTAAGTACATTATTACACCTAAGATAGTTAAAATGGATGGCGTAAAAACACCACTAAACGTTCCAAATTTTTTAGCTTTTGCCATAATCGCAATCTATTTATTTACTACTTCTTTCTAATACGTAAATATCACTACGTCTATCCTTTAAGTTTCTAACACTACCAAATTGATTTAATTCACGTAAGGCATTAATATCAACATCTGCAAGTAGTATCATCTCAGTATTTGGTGTTGCCTCCGCTTTTATTCCATTTGTTGGAAAAGCAAAATCACACGGCGTAAACACCATTGACTGTGCATATTGAATATCCATATTATGAACTTTAGGAAGATTCCCTACACTTCCCGCAATTGCAACAAAACATTCATTCTCAATAGCTCTTGCTTGAGCACAATTCCTAACTCGAGAATAACCATTCTGTGTATCTGTCAGGAATGGCACAAATAATATATCCATTCCCTCATCTGCAAGTAATCTACCTAATTCAGGAAACTCGACATCATAACAAATTAAAATTCCAATTTTCCCGCAATCGGTATCAAATGTTTTAAGACTATTACCTCCTTGTAACCCCCAAACCTTTGCTTCATCCGGGGTAACATGTATTTTCTCAAATCGTTCAACTCCTCCATCTCGCTTACACAGATAGCCAACATTATAAAGCTTATTTCCAACTATTTCAGGCATACTTCCTGTAATAATATTGATATTATATGAAATAGATAATTCTGAAAACTTTTTTACTACTTCAGAAGTAAATTTTGCAAGATAACGTATTGCTTCAGGTTCTGATAAATGATTTGTTGCTGCCATTAATGGTGCATTAAAAAATTCTGGGAATAATGCAAAATCAGCTCTGTAACCCGATACAGCATCAACAAAATACTCTGCTTGTTGCATCACCTCTTCTAAATCTTTATACAAACGCATTTGCCATTGTACTAAACCCAAACGCACGATACTCTTTTTTATAGCAGCCTTTTTTGACGGCTTTTCATAGTAAACATTATCCCACTCTAGTAATACGGCATACTCATCAGATTCGTGATCTCCTTCTAAATACCCTTTTAGTATTCTTGCAGGGTGAAAGTCATTAGACATTTGAAAATCAAGAACAGGATCGTGAATTTCTTTTCTTCGAACTTTGTCTATGTATTCCTTAGGAGTTAACTCTTCAAGGTATTTATGATAGTTAGGTATACGACCACCAAAAACTATTCCTTTTAGATTTAATCTTTCACAAAGCTCTTTACGAAAATCATAAAGTCTTCTTCCCAATCGTAATCCACGAAACTTGGGGCGTACAAATACATCAATGCCATATAAAATATCACCATCCTCACTATGGGTATCGAACGAGTAATTACCGGTTATCTCCTTGTATGTATGTTTATTATCAAATTTATCGTAATCAACTATGATAGAAAGTGCACATCCCGCAAACTCGCCATCTATCTTTATTACCACTTGTCCTTCTGGAAATTTAGACACTAGTGAATCAATATGATTAGGCTTCCAATAAGCATTATTCAAATTTGAATAAGCTTCTAACATTGCATTTTTCAAAGCATCATAATCTCCAGTTTTTAAATACTCAAGCTCTATATTGTCAATTTTTTCCATCTTTTATATTTTATTTTGTTCTGTTTATTAAAACACTGATATTTTAAATTCCCGATCCAATCTAACTAATTTCAAAACTCCCATACCATAACTACCAATATAACAATCCATTACATTACAATTTCCTTTTTAAACATCAAAGTCAAATGTACAATTTAAAATATCGTTAAATCAAAAAATTAATTCATATTTTCTTACCAATTTTTAAAGTATTTCGAGCCATACATTCTTTTCCTAAAATAAATAATCCTTAATAATTACAAACAAAAAAGGTACTATTGCGCGAAACAACAGTACCAACAATACATACTTTTAACTAACTCTAGCGATATACTATAAGCAACTTAAATATAAAAATTATTTAATAAATGCGCACATCTATTAAACTAAAATCTCACCTTTTCAATGTTATCATTTTTTCTTTTTCAAAAACAAAATAACAAGTCTATATATTTTTCTCATTCATTAACAATATCGGAGTATTTATTGAATCTATAATCTCAAAACTTACACTGCTGTGAAAAAAAGATTGAAAAAAATCCAGATTACTCTTAACTACAGAAAGCAACTGTATGTTTTCCTGTATAATATAGGATTGTATAGCATTAACAATATTATTTGCATTAATAGATTTAAAAACATGCTTATTATCTTTCTGTATAATCCTATCAATCAACTTCATTGTACTATTTTCAACAATTTCATTTCCTGTTTTATTTACATGAACAAAATGGATTTTTGCATCAAAAAAATTTGAATAATTCAACACTTCACTAAAATAATACTCATTAAAGTTAAGCTCCTTCAAATCTGTTGTGAAAAGAATATTTTCTATCTCAGTATATTTATATTCCTGTGGTAAAAAAAGAACAGAAGTTGTCTTATAATTAAATACCTCATTTTTCACACAGTCCATATATCTCCTGTTAACTTTCCTATTACTTGATAATGGAAAAATTAACAGGTCTATTTCTTCCTTCTGAATTATCTCCGTAACAACCGGAATATCTTCACCATGAACAAAACGATGATCAATCCTCACATTTAAAGCATCATTGGTCTTAGCATGAGTTGATAAAAAATATTTATTAAATTTTACTATTTCATTATACGCTTCAATCCATTTATTCTTAATCATTTTATGATATAAAATTTCTGTTATATCATCCTGTAAGTCTAATTCAAATGCGTTTAATAATATCAATTCTGCATTTAAATTCCTTGCAATTTTTACAGCTGCAATATAAGCTTCCTTATAAATATCATTATTAAGTTGAAATGGAAATAAGATTTTACTCATATTGTTATATTTTTGGTAATGATAAACAAACTAAACTACAAAGGCCTCAGTTAAAGCCATAAAAATTTTATGATAATAAAATAAATGTATAAAAATTAATATTTCAATTTCTGAATTAACATATTGCTATATTGTTAAAAGTAGTCTTTTAAAATTATTATTTACCTACACATATATTCACTATTTCCTCATTGGGGATTAAATTTTCACCAGTCATTCCCTTATCGAAGTATGGTAGTAAATTTAAAAGATAACGCATTGCTTCTTTTCTTGCTGAATCTTTATTATTTCCTTTAATAATTACCCAAGGTATTTGATTAGTAGATGTGGCTTCAAACATCTTATTTTTATAATTTGTGTATTCATGCCATTTAAGCTGAGCCTGCATATCTACAGTACTTAACTTCCATTGTATTAAAGGATTTGTTTTTCGTTCCTCCAGTCTTTTTTTTTGCTCCTGAATATCAATACTAAACCAAAACTTAACAATGATAATCCCATCATCCACGAGCATCTTTTCTAATAAAACAACTTGTTCCAAAAATTTATCGTATTGACTATTCGTACAAAATCCCATTACTGGTTCAACAACCGCCCTATTATACCAACTTCGATCAAAAAAAACAATTTCACCAGGATTTGGAAGTTCATTTAAATACCTTTGAAAATACCATTGCCCTCTCTCTAATTCTGTAGGTTTATTTAATGCAACTACTCGATAATATCTCGGATTAATAAATCTAATAAACCGCATTATTGCACCACCTTTCCCAGCAGCATCCCTTCCTTCAAAAATCAATAAAACCCTCTTTTGATTCTCTTTTACCCAATACTGTAGTTTAACCATTTCCGCCTGTAAGTTTATATACTCAGGATCATTTTCTATAGAGTGGTATAACATATGAAATTCATTTAAAAAGTTTTTTATATTAATATCAAACGTTAAATGCGCATCAATTTCAACAGCTTCAGCTCCTTAAATCCAGGCTTTATTAATTGATGCAAGTGAATTCTCCGGAGCTTCATAAGATTCACCTCTGTGTACTATTATCATTTAATATGCTTTATTTATTTCAAAAATATCTAAAAAGTAATTTCTAAATTATTTTAACCTTTATTTTTGATAAATATTTTAATAATTTTTTAGTGCAATAATTATAAGTATCTATACAACATGTGTATAGCTCCAAAGTATTATAATCTATATTCAGAAACCAATATTAAGTTTATTGCATTTGAGGTAGAAGGTCTAACTACTAATTAACGACTAAGATATAGCTTTTTATAGTTATATATTTTACGATTATATTTAAACTATTGTTTATGTTTAATCGTATTAATATCAAATTGGATGATCTTATAATATATTGTATAATTAATTTACCATCTACAGTTTTTATTTATTTTAAAGGATAAGTACAAATGAAGGTAAGTAACCTTCAAATTTTAATTCATTTTTAATCTCTTTTTTATTATGAATTCTGCAAATATCGATAGTTTCGCATTCAACATTTATATATCGTTGATAGGCTTTATAATTATTGATTGTATTTAATCAAACACAGTTGTATGAAAAGAAGTAAAAAAATAGGTTTTGGTGCATTTGTAGGATTAATTGTAATGGGTGGATTACTAACTAAAGGGCATGTTTGGGCAAAAGAATATAGGGATGTAAACAGTGAGAACGCAACTGCAGAGATTATTTTACAACCTAAAGGATTACCCATATTTGTTAATGATTCACTATTTGTTCCATTACGAGAACAACTCAATTCCAATTTCCAGAAAAAGCTTGAAGAAACAATTTATAAAAATAAAAAGTGGGCAAAACTAATTAAAGAACAGCGACTTGCAATTGGGGTTGTAGATCTTAGTTCGCCTCAAAATGTAAAATTTGCAAGAATTAATGGAAATCACATGATGTATGCAGCTAGTTTACCTAAGATAGCTGTATTACTTGCCATGGAAGATGCCATGGAAAAAGGTGAGATTAAGGAGACCAGCGAAATTAAATCAGATATGCGTTTGATGATGAGTAAATCAAACAATCAGTGTACAACACGTTTAATAGATATGTTGGGATTTAATAAAATTTCAAAGGTTTTACAGGATCCTCAATACGATTTATACGATGAGGATTATGGTGGAGGTATATGGGTTGGTAAAAGATATGCCAAAACAGGTGCAAGGGTTCCGGATCCGCTGGAAGGTATAAGTCATGCTGCAACCGCAACACAAGTATGCAGGTTCTATTATATGCTGGCATATGGCAAATTGGTAAATTATGAACGTTCAAGAGAAATGCTCGAATATATGTCTGATCCGGAATTACATCATAAATTTGTTAATACACTTGACCGATTAGCACCAAGGGCCAGAGTATATCGAAAATCAGGTACTTGGCATGAATATCATGCAGATTCAGTACTTGTTTGGGGGCCTGAATGGAGACGTTATATTCTGGTAGGATTAGTTGAAGACGCAGAGGGAGAGAATATTTTACGTGAGTTAATGTCTGAAATTGATAAAATGTTAAAACCTAAATCGACATAAAAGATTATATTTAAAGCCTTAACTGGCTTTAATTTTTATATACAATGGAGATTAAATATGAAGGGCGTAAATACTTAAATTATCTTCTGAATGCATTTTTTGATGTAAAGCCAGGCGAGGTTAAAAAAGTATTTTTGATGCAGTTAAATATTTTTTTAACAGTCACAACACTGTTGATCATCAAACCTGTAGCAAATGCTTTGTTTTTGGCACAGATTGGTGTTGACAAATTACCGTATAGTTTTGTTTTAGTTGCAGCAACAGCCTTATTATTGTCTAGATTTTACTCCAAAAAACTCATAAATAGATCGTTATCGAATGTTATAAAAGTTACTTTATTAGTTTCGGCATTTGCATTGATTGTATTTTCCGTATTATTACAGTTGAACTTACTTGAATCTTGGGTTTTATACTTGTTTTATATAGGAGTAGCTATATTTGGATTATTGACAACATCCCAATTTTGGATTTTATCAAACCTTGTATTTAATACCCGGGAAGCAAAGCGTTTATTCGGAATTGTTGGAGCGGGGGCTATTGCAGGGGGAATTTTTGGCGGATATCTTACAACAGTACTAGCTCCTTTGGTTTCAGTAGAAAATATGCTTTTTGTTGCTGCATTCATATTGTTTGTTAATGTGAAACTTAACAGAATGATTTGGGTACGTTATGTAAATCAGTTAAACACCTATCAGCACCAAAAAAGAGTTGTACAAGAAAGTAAGCATCCCATACAGCTGATTCGTCAATCAAAACATTTAACCTACCTTGCATTAATCATCGGACTTGGAGTTATTGTGTCTAAATTGGTTGATTTTCAATTCAGTGCATTAGCATCAAGATCCATTTATGACCCTGATGAGCTAGCTGCATTTTTCGGACTCTGGTTTTCAAACTTTAATGTAATTTCTCTTTTAATACAATTACTCATTACCCGGCGGGTAGTTGGTATTTATGGAGTAGGGAGTTCTTTGTTCGTTCTTCCGGCATTTATCCTCTTCTCAACATCATTGCTTTTTATATTCCCCATACTTGCTGTGGCTATCCTTTTAAAAACATGTGATGTTTCAATAAAACAAAGTATCAATAAGGCAGCAACTGAACTTTTAGCCTTACCAATACCATCAGGTATAAAGAGTCAGACTAAAAGTTTTATAGATGTTTTTGTAGATACTGCTGCTACAGGTATTAGTGGTTTGCTGTTGATCTTTGTAGTTAATGGAATGAACTTGTCTACTACTGCCGTTAATATATTGATTGTTATGGTAGTATTGGTTTGGTTTTATATAGCCCGAAAAGTAAGAATAGAATATATTAGTGCTTTTAAACAAAAATTGATTCGTCAGGATGGTAAAAATGGAAAGTCTAGTATTGATTTCTCAAATGAATCTGTTATTCAAGGTTTAAAAAAAGTTCTGGAAAAAGGAACTGAAAAGCAAAAGCTTTTTATACTAAAAAAGATAGAGCAATTAAAAGATATAAGATTTGCAACGCAGGTATTACCACTGTTAGAATCAGAGAATATTCAGATACGTATTGAAGCCTTAAGATGTATGTATTTTATGCCAATGATATTTGATGAAAGTTTACTAATTAAATATCTACAGGATAAAAATATTGAAGTAAGACAACTGACTTTTGATATTTTATTACGGTATTCTACAGAAGGCAGAGTTAGGTTTATACAACGATTTTTGCAAAACGAAGATCCTTTGGTAAGTAGTGCCGCGTTAGTTGGATTATCCATTGAAGCAAGAGACAATGCAGAGATGAAACGCGTATTTCAATTGAACAGCCTGATTCGTGATAAAATAGATTATTTAAAAATTATTGTTGATCAAGAAGAGTTAATAGCATACAAATCAATGATTCTTAGGTCAATTGGACATGCTAATGTAGAAGAATTTTACCCGTTTATTAATCAGAGTATTGAAATAAAAACAGATAAAACAATTGTTAATGAAGCTATTAAAGCTGCGGGATTCACTTTAAATGCCACTTTTGTTCCTGTATTAGTTTCGCTTCTGTGTAAAGACGAATACAAAGATACGGCCTGTCAGTCACTGGCTCACTTTGGACCTGCAATTTTCAAAGACCTTTTAATTTATTATGAGGATCCATCTGTAAATTCAGAAATTAAACAAAGTATTCCAAAGGTTGCCGAATACATATCTTCACCTGCATCTGTTGATTTTCTTTTAATGTTGATAAAGAAAGAGGATAGCCTATTTTGTATAAATGTGCTTAATTCACTGAATCAGCTTAGAATAAACTCACCTCATTTATTGGTGAATAAAAAAACAGTAATTCGTATGATTACTGAAGAAGCAAGTTTGTTTCAGGATATCTTATCGGTTTTGTACACTCAGCAAAAAATGATTTTATCCGATGCTGATCATGAATTAAATAAGAAAAAAATTGAGTTAAAGTCAGAATTGATACGTCAGTTGGAGTTTAAAATGGATCAGATTCTTGAGAGTATTTTTAAACTACTGGGGTTGCGTTATCCTCCAGAAGAAATAGGCACTGTTTATGAGAATATTCAAAGTAAAAGTCAGGAACAACGATATGCGGCCATTGAATTTATAGAAAATATTCTTGATAATGACTTAAAGAAAATACTCATACCTATAATTGAAATAGCTGCATTGGATAAACTAACTGATGAAGTTGTAAAATCAATGCAATTAAAAAAACTAAACGAGATTGAATGTTTTGATCTGCTTTTAAATTATGGAGATAAGGATATCATTCAATCTGTTTCAGCTATTGTAAATATATCTCTAAAAGAAGAGGCTTTGGAATCATTGATTAAAAAATACAGCCTCTTTTAAAGATTATAATTTTTTCTTGATGATACGATCAATAAATGTGGCCAAAGTTTGGTGATCCACACCTGAGTTTTTCTTTAGTACGTTCGACATAAGCGCAACAAGGTAGGTTGTTCCATCAGGGTGTTCCACAATGGCAACCGAGTTCATGTAATTATCAACATTGCCTTTATATTTACCACATTCGTAGCCTTCTTCTGGTTTACATTTGTATAAACTACCCGATTTAAAATATACGGCTGCATTAATCAAAGCAGGAGATGAGGCATACCGGATTCTCCTGTCGGTCATATAAAGAAGTTTTTTTATTTCAAGGCTTGATTTCTCATCAATTACTTTTCCTCTTTCAAGAGCAATCAGATAAGTGATTAAACCATATGGAGAGCCAGTACTACCACCTTGTCCTGGGATGTACGAACTTGCACCCTTAGTAAAAAATGTACCAAGTCGCCAGTCTTCTTTTTCAATACCTAAATCCCTAAGTGGATCATTGACCACCGCAATAGCTTTTTCGCTTAATGTTGCTTTATTGGTGGCTTTAAAATAAGCTTCAGCCTGTTCTTCTGTTAATGCAGGATAGTTGGTTCCAAACACATTCATAAGTATAGCTTCACGCCAAACCACACTGGCAGCACCATTATTGCTCACAGATAACATGTGATCGATCCATTCATAAAGAGTAAACACATCATCAGCCTGTACAGTTCTTTTAAAGAACTTTTGTTCATCAGGATAAAAAAATGGGACAGTGTGTTCATCATATAGAGCCCATTTACCAGCTCTGACTGTTTTTGATTTTAATAGTTCAATTCTCTTTTCGAATGAGGTAGGATATAATCTTTGTAATTCTCTGAAAAATCCGGTAACAACAGCAATTTTACCAACACTTCCGGGCTGGTATTGGCGATGCTCGTTTAACTTTGCATATCTAATAGGTTTTCCTTTTGTAATATCTACTACTGCAATTGAATAACTTTCATCTAGATTAGGAAAAAGACCTGTAATTGCCTTTTGAAATTTAGCATCGGGCTTTGGCAGTTGAATGAGACTATCACCTTTTTCACCTGTTAAATTAAGCTTTATGCTTGCCGATGATCGTAATGCACCACTTATAGGTTGTACATCTTTAATGGTACCGTCAATAATCAACTTTAATCTTTGTAATCTTTTAATACCTGTTTTATCATATCCATCAATAGGATAAGGACTAGATGTAAAAGGTATAGATAAGAATAGAACTAAAACAAGCTTATATTTTAAACCAATGATATTCATTTCTCAATTATTTATTTTTTATAGAGTCAGTTAGTTTTATTAAAGCAGTACCAACAGGTGTTTGTTTACCTGATAAGTATTCTGTAGCAAAAGCATTTTTATTTTCCACAAATGGTCTTACCTGAAATAACCATATTTTGCCATCTTTTATGCCAAGTTCTATATCGAATGGAACATTTTTTTCAATGCCGGCAGAAGCTCTTAATTTAATAATAGCTGAATCTACTATTTTTTTTAACTGGTTCAGATCAGCATCAGACAATACACGTTGATTAAAGGCAACTTGTTTCTTTTCAACTCCACCTGTTTTGGGTAAAGTAGTTTTTTCAGGTTCGCGTGCAACAGAAACCAATTGATTATTGCCATTTGATACCACCCAGGTTTCAGATAACTGACCTTCTACAGCACCACCAACACCTTTATTGAAAGCCAATGTCATTCCATCAGAACTGCCATTAATAACATTTTTTGTAATGATAACACCAGAGCAATCTGCATTTACACTAGGAATAATGAGTATGGATGGAAAAACATTTTCCGGATTTAAAAGAAACTTTTGACGCCATTTATAACTTCTTTCGGTATATGGAGATGCCCAAACATCTCTTATGCCTTGCAGAATAGATTGTTCATCCAGCACATTAAAAAGTGTCAGATTAAGCCCTGCACCAGTAAATTCCTTCAGATCTTCCATGTTGGTATCGCTTCTTAAAAATACAGGAATACTACCAATGTTTTGACCAAATACCTGAGTGAAGTTTTGTTGCAAATCCTTAATAAAAGAAGGAAGAAACGTGATGTTTTTTATGGCGTTTCTTATTTCGTCCAGACCTTTCATTATATAAATTTCAATATCAGAATCTGATTGGTTATTGTTTTTCATGCTTTCTGCCTGCTTAAAAATCTGATTCAGATATTGCCAATACGAAATTTGTTTACCAGGCATTGTTTGATTCAGGTGGTTTTTAAAAATACCAAAAGGAATAACCAAACCATTAACAACATTGTCAGGAAACAATAATTTAAGCTGAGCCAGGTTTGCAGCTTTAGGTCCGCAATAAATGCCTGAATGAGTCGCATTAAGATCTTTCATTTTTAAAATTGAAGTTTGATCAAGCTTCATTTTATCTAGTGGAACTCTGACTTTTTCTTGTTTTACCTGTTTTGTTGTTTTTGTAAATAGTAATTGTTCCTGCGAACTCATTTCCGACTGCAATTTCATAATAATTGAACCATCTTTTTTCACAGCATAAAACACCTCTTGTGCATTAAATGATTTCAGTTCGTTAAGCAAAGAAGGTGTGATTACAGCATTCGGAATTCCAAGATTTCTGGCTAAAAGCTGCACATGCGAAACCATATTACCTTCGGTAATTGTCATGATACCGGCAACAGGTTTTAAATCAGCCGGTGGCCTGTTAAATACGTATATACAATTGCTATTTACATCCTTTAATTCTTCATTATTAGATATAATAAGCAGTTTTCCTTTAGCATAACCGGGATTCAAACCCCTTGCTTGAGAGCCATTTGTTGTGTTTAATATGATATTGGAATTACCCAGTTTGTCAGCAACCAGTTTATTTAGTGGTTCAATTTGTTGCCCCATCATTAATAAACAACTGTTTCTTATTTTTTCGTCAATAAAACCATTAACCAAGGGTTCAAAAGTTGTGAAACGTTCAATGGTGGCGTCATAACTGGAACTATACTGACTACTGCACCATTCAATTACAGACAAGGAACTTCTGTAGAACTTATTTAATTCATTAACAGTAACGGATTCGTTACTTATGGTTATCATATCTTTTTTTATGGTGTTCCATTCCCATTCTTCTATGTATCCGCAACCATAAACCGCATCAAAAAATAATTCTATTATTTGTACCTGTTCTCCTGTGGTTTTACAAACAATTTTTGGAGATTCATTACGTAATATTTCTTCCAATTTTAAAGATATATCCAATAATAAAAGTCTGTCATTAGCTTTTATTTTGGTATTTATTTGATTTCTTACGAAAACAAGCATTTGTGTTGCAACTCTAAACTTTTCATCTGACGATTTAGATTTTTGTAATTCGGTATTATAAGTACCAATGGAAACTTTTAATTCACTTGACGCAATTTTTCCAGAAAGCATTTTTACCACTCCGACATGATCCTGATGGTATAGCTGATCCATTGATTTAATCAACTTTTCAAGCTTTGCAATAATTTCAGGTGACAGTTGAGACTTATTTTTTAAGAGATAGTTACGAACTTCATTAATATCGCTTTCATCCGGTTGTCCATGAATTTTTACTCTGATATTAAGAAATGAAGCCACAGTATCAGATATTTCTTTAGAAATTAAGCGTATGTTCTGAGATAAATTATCATCAATACGGTGAGGAATATCTTTTATCGCCTGTCGGATTAAAAAATAATGTTGTTTTAGATTTTCATCATCGCTTAAAACATATTTAAAAAAGTCAATCCCCCAATTGTCTTCATCTTCAGCTTGATAAGCACCTCTGTAAAATTGTGCTTTTCTGTTAATCCATCCATTATCAATACTTCTCAGGTATTTTTCAAGTTGGTATTGTTTTAACCTTGAATTTTCATATCCGGCATCCCAAAATTCTTCATTATTTGTAGTAGATAAAATTTGGCCTAAATACAGATGTTGATTTTTTTGAAGCTCAACAATATAGTCTTTATATCGGGCTCTCTGAACGCCTCCTTTATCCGGACATCTTTGTTGTGGAGGTACTACTGAGCCATCAGGACAAAACCAACGAATATCTTTGTAAGGTCCCTTTATATCAGATTTAAATTCCTTGATTTTAATAGCAATTTCTTCGTTACTTTGTGACATTGTGGCAAGAGGAATGCCTAGAAAAATTATAATGGGTAATAAATGACGAAGTACTTTCATTTTGTGGTCTTTATTAAAAAAATATATTACGCAATGTATATATTTAAAATGTATTTAATGGGAATAATATCTATATATTGTTGTTATATATTAGAAAAACATATCCTTATATTCACCTACAAAATAATACCATAATGAAGATATTAATTATCGAAGACGAACCTAAAGTAGTAGAGTTTTTGAAAATGGGATTGGAAGAACAAGGATATATGACTGAAATAGCTTACGATGGGCAACTGGGTGAGCGTTTAGCCATAAGGGGAGGTCATGATCTGATTCTTCTGGATGTGATCCTTCCATTAAAAAATGGATTTGAGGTTTTAAGAAATATCAGGGAACATAATAATAATGTACCAATCCTTATGTTGACAGCCTTAGGAACAATGGATGATAAAATCAATGGATTTGACAATGGGGTCGATGATTATCTGGTTAAACCATTTGAATTTAAAGAACTGTTGGCCAGAATTAAGTCTCTAACCAAGCGAAACAAAGGGCTTTTTCAAACATCCAACACCTTAAAAGTGGCTGATTTGATTCTTAATTTGGATAAAAGAATTGCTTTGAGAGGTGATATTTCTATAGAGTTGACTGCAAAAGAGTTTCATTTGCTTGAATATATGATGAAGAATAAAGATAAAGTACTAACCAGATTAGATATAGCAGAAAAAGTTTGGGATATTAATTTTGACACAGGCACAAATGTGGTAGATGTTTATATCAATATTCTTAGAAAGAAAATTGACAAATCCTTCGAAAAAAAGTTAATCCATACAAAAATAGGTATGGGCTACATATTGAGCGATCATTAATAAAAAAGGTATATTTTTAAAAATTTGGATTAAGATGCGAAGGTCCATTTATAATAGTTATTACGCAAAAAAATGGTTTAGTCTTTACTTGTTATTCTTTTTTTCGTTTCTGGTTTTAGTTTTTACCGGTTTCATGATGTATCGGTTTACTGCAAATATTGTAAAGGAGAGTAAGGAAATATCAAGATTAACATCGATATATGAAAATCTTGAAGAACTCAGAATTGGGTTACGCACTTCTATAATTTATCAAAAAGATTATTCTTTAACTGACGAATCAAAGTATTTAGTGCAGTATCAACAATCAAAACATAAAAACTTTGAACTGCTTCATAAATTCAATTATGCTGACTTTACAGACATAATGACCAGTGAAACTGTTGATACAATTTATCATTTGATGGAGATCAATTATCATCATCTTGACTCCATGATTATGATTGATAGCCTTGGAATAAAGAATTCAGATGATGATATAGAATTATATAGTGAAACTGTTTTTAGTAGTTTGTCAAACATTAATAAATCACTTGAAACCCGAATAGAACAAAAATTCAAGCATTTTAGGTCAAATACAGAAATGAATGCTTACCGATCTGAATATTTTATCATCTTTGTTTACAGTATTGCCATTATTATTTTACTTGTTTGTTTTTTGGTGTTATTAAACCAGATAAAGAAAAGAAAATTTTTGGTTAATCAGTTAGAAGATAGCAATCGGTTAAAAGATAAATTTTTCTCAATTATTGCACATGACCTGCGTTCTCCTTTTCAATTTTTAATGAACTTATCAGCTTTTCATAACGGACTTGAAGGTCATAAAAACCGTGATCGACTTATTAAAGATTTTATGCAAAGTATTGAAGCAACCACTACCAAAACTTATAATTTACTCAACAACCTTTTAAATTGGGCAAATAGTCAAACCGGTGTGCTTAAACTTAAAAAAGAAAAATTTGATCTTTACCTGGTTATTAAAGAAGTTGCTGAGTTTTATAATGATTCAGTTGTCAATAAAAATATTTTATTGAAGCTCCCCTTTGAACATATAGAGATTGATGCAGATAAAAACATGATTGCTACGGTTATCAGAAACCTTTTAGGTAATGCAATTAAATTTACTTCCGATGGTGGCTTAATTGAGATTAAAACAAATCTTACACAAAATTATGTGGAAGTTTCTGTTATTGATAATGGCAGAGGAATTACTTCGGGAGACTACTACAAACTTTTTAAAATAGACGAGGATTTTAGGAATATAGGAAATCAAGAAGGAAAGGTTAGTGGACTGGGATTAATCTTATGTAAAGAATTTGTCGATTTGCATAAGGGTAAAATATATGCTGGTCCTAATAATACAAAAGGTTCTATTTTCTCATTTTCATTACCTGTTAACTAACTATGGAAATACGTAAAAAAATTACGCTTCAATTTGTTATTATCGTTGCACTTATTTACTTGTTAACCATTACTGCTATTTACATTTCATTTTCCGAAACACGTAAAGAAGAGTTTTATGATCGTTTATCAAGTAAAGCCAAATCCATCGCTCAGATGCTTGTGGATATTGATGAAATAGATAAGGAAGTATTGCGCAAAATAGAACAAAATAACCCATTAAGTTTGCCAAATGAAAAGGTGAATATTTACGATAAATTAAACCGTTCACTATTTTCATCAGAGATGGAGGAGTCTGATCACTATTCAGTTGAATTACTTAATATTGTCAGAATTTCGAATGAAGTGAGATTTAGGTTTAAAAAAGAGGAGATTGTAGGATATTATCATAAAGGTCAGAACGACAAGATAGTTGTATTTGTAGCCGCAGAGGATATTTTTGGAATGAAGAAACTGAAACGTCTGGGGTTGATTCTGATTATAGTATATGTTTCAGGTATGTTGGTGGTCTTTCTGGCTGGCCGTATTTTTGCCCGTAATGCTCTTAAACCCTTAGCCAATTTGATTGATGAAGTAGACCATATTAAGCCCTCTCAGATAGGAATACAATTAAACGAAGGTAATGGTACTGATGAAATATCTAAATTATCTCAAACTTTTAACCGTTTTTTAAGACGTCTGGAATCTGTGTATAACATGCAAAAAAACTTTATAAATAATGCTTCTCATGAACTAAGAACACCGCTTACAGTTCTTTCCGGACAACTGGAAGTTATGTTACTTAAAGAAAGAAAAAATGAAGAGTATAAAAGAATTATTGAATCCACACTGGAAGAGCTAAAAAAGCTGTCTGAATTCTCGAATCAACTTTTATTATTGGCTCAGGCAAGTTCTGATTTTAGCGACTTAAATTTTTCTCATTGCAGGGTTGATGACTTATTATGGCAGTCGAGACAGGAATTAATTAAACGAAAATCAAATTATTCAATTGAAATATCCTTCTCAGAAGAGATAGACTCGGAAAATAAATTGCTGGTTTTTGGCAACTCTATGCTATTAAAAACTGCTTTTTTAAATTTAATGGATAATGGGTGTAAATACTCACCTTCAAATACAGTTAGAATTAACATAAGTTCTGAATTGGAAAAATATGTAGTTATAGAGTTTGCTGATAAGGGCATTGGTATATCTGATGCCGATCTAAAACATATTTATCAACCATTCTATCGTGCTAAAGATGTACTACAAACACAAGGACATGGAATAGGTTTGTCGCTTGTGGATAAGATTGTTAAACTGCATAAAGGCGAGATAAAAATAGATTCACAGGTAAATACAGGGACGACTATTACGATTTGTTTCCCTTTAATTGTATAATCTTTTTAATTGTATTTTAATTTCAGTTTTAATCGGACTTAATTTTCACAAACTATTTTCGATTTATATAATAATATAATATAAATCGAGATATCATGAATATAACTTCAAATAAATCAAACGTAGTACTGATCTCGTCACCGACAGGTATTACGTTAATATCCTGCATTTTATACATTTCACACCACCACCCTAAAAATGATCTTTATCAAGAAAGAATCCGCAATGAAATGTTACTTTCTGAAAAAATGAAATTAGATGAGAATGATTCTATGTTAAAAGATAAGGTTTTGGATTTTTCAAATAAGACTAATCAACAAGAAGATGTTATCAGAAAAATTACAAATGAATTGATGGTTAAGCAAAATGAAATAAATCTTTTAATAAAGGAAAAGGGTACTGCAGCTAAACTTAAAAATAAACTGGCAGAATTTGAAGAAATCCCCAAAAGGCTAAATGAAGAACTTAAACAAAAAACGATTGCTCAAACAATCTAAAAAACGAATTAGATAAGATAAATGAATTATTAAGTAAAATACAAAAAGAGAATCAGGATTTAACTAGAGATAATTCTTTTTTAAAAGGAATGGTGGCTGATAATTATAGAATTGAAGCTTTTAGTGGGATAAATGATCATCTGACAATTAAAGGTAAGCGTACAAAGAGATTATCAATCAGTTTTGATCTACCAATTGATGTTGCAAATGATGTTCATTTTACTTTAATCGATCCGAAAGGAAACGAATTTTCAAGCAGCACAAGTAAAAATGTGTCTATCATCTATCAGGAAGAAACATCCAAACTTATAGCTAGTAGTTTAGGTAATGGAGATTTAGATTCAAAGAGAGTTGAGATGATATTTAAACCTGATTACAAACTGCAAAAAGGTACATATACGATTAAAATATGTAATAGCGATGAATATCTTGGTAGTACACAAATTAGGTTTAAATAGTATCTGGTTTAGGGTTTAGTAAATATGTGTATGAGGGTGTCTGAATAAGCAAGCTATCCTTCTTCAAGATAGTTTTTTGTATGTCCAAGTATCTTTCTTTTGTTAGCTGAAATCCGATTTGTGATGACTTGAAAGGTAACTGAAAACGACACCCTCATAGTTTGTAGTTGAAAAAGATAATTAAAATCAATAATATGACAGAAATATATAATAATGCCCTTGTAATAAAAGGAATTAATTCAATTGAGATACAGACAAAATATACGGATCATAACTTTATTGTAATAATTCGGGGTTTTGTTGATAATATCAAATTAGAAATTAATAAAGAAATACATTCATTGTCTATTCAATCATTTTCATTAATGTTGGATACTCAGTTGGAAAAAGCAGGTGAACAAGAAAATTCGCAGTTGGTATTGCCTGATAATGTAGATTTGGAAAATTATTATTACGAAAGAATTAATAATTGTTTATATGTGATATTTAATCACTTAGTGCCTCGTAACGATTTTATGTATTATTATTAGTGGTATTATTTCTCAATAACATGTCCTTTTTTTCTTTAAAAATTAAAAAAGGGAACTAACAAGACATTAAAATTATGAATATTTTCTATTTCATCATGGATTTTTATTGTGAGTTCCATGTGACAATCAAAACCAAAATATAAACATATGAAAATAGGTTATGCAAGGGTTTCTACAAAAGACCAAAAATTAGAAATGCAAACTGAAGCTTTACAAAAAGCAGGTTGTGAAAAGATATTTAAAGAAACTTAAAGTACAGAGAAAGAACATCCGGAACTAGAATAAATTTTAGAAAATCTAATAAAAAAAGCCACTATCAAACGTTCTGACAGTGGCTTTCAATCTTTAACCAAACCTAACCCTAAACTATGAGTTATACACGAATATATAATTTTATCCTTAAAATACCAATACACCATCACTCATTCACCCTAAATACCCCTTTTCCCACGCTTCTGTATAAAGGGTGTATTCGTTCTGGTAATGGCCATTCACTCCTAACACCTCAAAAGTGACAAACAACTCTTCTTTATTGGTGCTTGATTTATAATCAGTGCCTCCACACATCCCGGTATTTTCACTTCACTACGTTCCATTCAAAAACCTCATTTTAGCAATCAGCAATTGCCATTTCAAATTCACAGCTTGCTTAGTCAATGGCAAAAGCTGTTTTTACCCACACACTATTCTTCATCCAAAATTCTATTCAATCCATGTTTGCCACTTCCCATCCCTTCTGGTGCTGTTTTTGTCATATCTTTTGCCCTAATGGCGCTCAATTAACAACTATTGCTGGAGCTTGATTTGTAATCAGCGCCATACACACATTCGGTATTTAAGTCATTCCACTGTTCGTACCTCACAACTAAAAATGCCTTAAAAACCGAGCCCCAAGTGAACTTGGCGCAATCCCATAGCCTTTAATCCTTTCTCGTAAATAGTTTCTTTTCGTACCTCACTTCAACATATTTACTCCAAAGTTTTAAAAGCTGTACACTAGCAAAAGCAACGCCAAAAACAGCACCCCTAAGCTACAATAACATAATGCGTCCCTATATAACTTGCCTATCTTCAATTGCGTAAACCTAATATATCCGGCAGTCCTATAGCGGCATTATGTTAATGAGCCCCACAGCCAGAGTTCCCCGACGCACGCCATCACACACAAACAGCCCATTAAAAAATCACACAAGCCTTACCTCATCTAATATTTTTTAATAAGCTGTTTGTCTTCCCAATTACCAATGGCAAAGGAGCTTATCAGCCCCTTTAGTATCTATCCACCAAACCCCGACCACCACCCCTTTTGCTGTGGTCTTATCACCGGCTTATGTTTTTCTATATGTAATCTTATTTTAGTGCTACATTTACATCTGTCATCGCAGAAAGTCCATATTGTTCCCACCCCCATATACCAACTTTTCCCGTTCCAACCATATCTTGCTCCTCCCCCAAATGCCTAGGGCATGCTTCGCATATCAGGTTTTATTGGGGGCATTCATTACCATCGCCCCAAACCCCCAGGCTGAGAAAAAATAAAATGTAAAGATGTACAGCTTACATATTCTTTTCATTTTATTTTTAATTGGATGATTTACTTTAAGGACAACATAATCAATACATAATTGACAAACAAGTTTAATATGAATAACATTCCTACAAAAGAGTATATAATTTTACATCGATTTTATCTAATGAAAAGGCTTAAATATTAAATAAAAACAAATATTCATCGATCCTTTTTCTTGAAGCAGATAATTTACTCAATCCAGAATATCGATTAACAACCTTAAAATCAACCGATTTATATAAATCCTTTACACTTTCATGTGCTGCATTACTTACAAGAATCTTAACACCACGTTTAGCTGCCTTAAAACAACATTCATATAAACGAACCTGATCTTGCCAACTAAATATATTTTCATTATACCTTTGAAAACCATTCAAATTATGAGCAACTGTATAAGGAGGATCACAATAAACAAAATCGCCTTTTTTTGCCATATGCAAAATAGATTCAAAATCAGAACAATTTATTGTGACGCCCTGTAATTTTTCAGAAGCATTTTTTATTAAATTTCTGGTCCAAAGTATATCTACTTTTCGATTTCCTCCATATGGAACATTAAATTTACCTTGTAGGTTTACCCTATACATTCCTCCAAAAGCTAATCTATTTAAATATAAAAACTGAGCGGCCTTTTTAACATTAGAATTATATTCTGTTGACCTAATTTTATAATAGCTTTCTTTATCTTGAGGCATTTCTTGTATTAAATTCAACAGTTCCTCAGGATAATCACGTACCATCACATACGTATTAATTAGTTCTCTATTTGAATCTGATAAATGAGCAGAAGAGGAATTTATAGAAAAAAAAATAGCCCCACCACCAAGAAACGGTTCATAATATTTACTTAGTCCATTATACGCTTGTACTTCTTTTAAAATAGGCACAAGCCATCTTTTTCCTCCTGGCCATTTCAAAAATGGCATACATGACTCTATTTTAATTCCTTGTGACACTAAATCCTGATATTTTACCTGTTGCTTTTATATTTTCAGGTTTAAAGTTACTATGACTTTGAATATGCATGGCAATTATTCCCTCTTTTTTCAATAATATTGGAATGATTGAACAAGCTAAAATTAATGGTTTTGGTCCATCTGGTACTAAGATAACATCACCGCTGTCTTTCAAATCAAGAGCAATATCGGTCAACCTATTGACCATGAAACTATAATCTTCTATTGGAAGAGAAAATGACAATGCAGCTGAATCAAATAAATACTTATGTTCCTCAACTAAATGGGAGTTCATATCTGGTTTATCTTCTGGATAAGTATAACAAATAACTAAAGTTGAAGGATCTAATATAGTCCTAATTGCATCTGTCTTTATTCGATCAAAACCAATTCCAAAAATATGGCTTCTCTTTAATGGATTTATTGAGGCTTTACCTGCAAATACAGTGATATCATCTGTTCCTGCAGTTGAACAATGTTCTAAATTTGAAGAATAATCACCATGTGAATACCAATAAAAGACTTTATCATTTTCTCCAAGAATATTAATTAAACTTAGAAATATATTACAATACCAATTTCTTGGCATGGAAGAATAATCAATATGAATATTTAGAGAATCTAAATTACATCTAAGAGATTCTATTCTTTTTTTTATCTCATCAATAATTTCATCTTTTTCATTTTTTGAAACATCAATTAATTCCACACCGAATTCTCTTAATATATCTTTGTTCTTTACTGATATTTCATCAATAAAATCATTAAACGAAAAACATAGAATATCCGTCTTAGTTATTTTATTTTCATTTATTAATTTTTTAAAATGATAAATTGACCTTTCTTCAAAACCAACAGCACAAATAAAAAGTGAAACATCTGCAAGATCTGACTTTATTTCTGTATTTATTGAAATATTCATCTATTCGAATTTGAATGAAGTTTGCAAATTATCTAACTTGTAGGATTTTACATTAACCTGTTGTGATTTTTCCTTATTCCATATCAAAGTATTACCACCATTTCTCATTGGAATCCAATACATCAATGCGTACAAATTTGAAAGCGTAAACACTGTTTTAGTAGAAATCTCTGAAATTAAGGAGTTCTCATCCACTTTAAGCCTTGAATAGGCACAACCTAGTTCTAAAGCTTTAACTAACTGCTTATTATTAATCTCATTTTCTTCAAGAAGAAAATCATTACCTACATCTGACAACGCATCATTATGTGTTCGTTGTTTAATATAACTGCATATTTTTTCCAAAATCTCTGCTAAATCTTTACCTCTTTCCGGTAATCTCTCTGTTATTTCAACATGTTGATTTGCATATTTTTGTAATATTTGAGTTTGTTTTTTGGGTGTTAATCTTGTTTTCATACCCTCTTCAAAAATTTGATTCATTATTTGAAGAAATATTCGAGGATTCCCTTCTGAAACTTTTCTAATCATGTTAGGTCCAGCATAAAATCCTGCTACATTAGCTCCAATTGAATTTTTTTTATACATCTCTCGCAAGAAATATATCGGTGCAAACTTATTATATACAGGTTTCAAGTTCTTACCACTTCCTATTCCGTTTTTTAAAGCCTGAGATTTTCTTTTTTCTGAAAATTGATTGACAATACCCAATTCAATTTCTTCCCTGGTTATTTCAGTATTATCAATTTCTTTTTTATAATAATCAATTAAATGATCTCCTCCTTCAAATCCTATCAGGCCCTCAAGAGATACTCCGGTGAGGACTTCTCCTGTTAGTACTTTATTAATTCTATTCTCACAAAGTTGATTTGTTATTTTTTTAAAATCTTCTCCATCAGGCTGAAATGCTATAGATCGATAATTAAAATCATTTCCATTGGGTTCTGCGTATTCACCTTCTATTGAAGTTTCTCTCGTAATATGTCTAAATGGTAATGTTGCCATTTTAATCACAATATTCTGAGAATAAGTCCTAAATAAAGTATTTATACATTTCAAATGATCTTCATCAAGAAAATCCGCTTCGTCAATACATAGTAACCATTTTGGTTCTTCTTCCATTTCTAGATCTTGATAAATATGTCCTGATACACTTTGAATAGGAGTACCTATGGGTTTTGAAAAAACTAGTGGCACAGAACTTAGATCGGTTTCCTTGTGAAAATTAAAATTATGATACATACTTCCTAATTGAAACTTTAATTCCTTAAATGTTGCACAAGGTTGCATATCAGGAAACCACATCCTTGATATTTTCTTTGCTAAACTTAATTCTAATTTTGATTGTTCAATAAAATCAGTTCTAATATCTTGTAGTACGGAATAAATTTCAGTTAGAAAGGTCTGGGCTAAAAAACAATTAAATCCAAACTGAAAAAATTCTGTTCTTGATTTATAGGATAGATCAGATGGATTTATAGTTCTTAAAAATTCAATATTTGTTGGGACATATAATGCAAAATATCTTCTACTTGAAACAATTCTTTTAGCTTCTGGATGAATTATATGTCTCAATAATGAATATTGCATCATCCTTAAAAGTATTGTCTTACCACTTCCTCTTGTTCCCACAAGTACCTCATGCTGGTCATTAAAAAGACTCCAAAAAAATGATGTAGGACAAAACTCTGTCATAAGTTTTTTATTAGAAAAATTCTTTGCCTGACTATCTTTAAAGGGATTTTCTTTATCACATCCTTTAAACTTATTTATTAATGGAATCATTATATATCCTTTAAAATTGCAACATTTGTATTTGGATAAGGACCGAAAAATTTATTCCCTGAGTTATTACAAAATTCTTCAATCTTACTATTTAATTCTTTCAATGGAATAGACTTTAATGACGAAGGTAATTTTCGCCATTCTGGTAGTCGTTTATTATCGGCTCCATTCAAATTGCACAGTTCTTTCAACTCTTCATAACACTCTTCTTCCCCATAGGGTTTTTCAAAAAACATTTCAAAATCTATTGGTAACAAACCCTCATCAAATGTTATTGGTTTCCATCCATTAATAGTTTTATATTGATATGTCCTTATATATAAGGTTCTGTTTTCTGTTAATTCTATTATGTGAAAAAGATTAGGGATTTCGCCATTTGATCTATGATTTGAAGCAACAGATAAACTCCCTGCAGAAACAAAGGTAACTGGATTTTTCCAACCATTCTCAATTCTATTTTTTATTCGTGGATGATGTCTATGTCCATGACAAACAATATTAACACCATATTTGCCAATACATTCTAGGAGTTCTGGACCCTCTGATAAAACTGAATGTTCACTAACTGGTATTTGATATGGATAATTAAATGGGTGATGATGTAATACCAATATTTTCCATTTAGTATTATCCTTATAATTATATAGCTCTTTTGAAATCCAATCTAATTGCTCGGTATCAAGTTTCCCTTGTTTTATTGCATCGTCTTTTGAACATCTCCAACCAGAATTCAATGTAAAGAAAATTACATCATCAAATTCCTTCACTCCAGAATATGGAGCTGGACCTTCTTTCTCATATTTAAAACTATCACCTAACCAATAATTTGCCACAGAACCTGCAACTGCAAGATACCCATTAGTATGATTACTTTTACATTCAGGATTTTCACTAGAACACTCCATATCTATGCCCAAAATATTCCAATTAATATCATGATTTCCTAAAGAAATAATAACTTCCGAATCGTGTAAATTTATCTCATTCGCTATTTCTAATATGGCATCCTTACAATATTTAAATTCATTTGGACTACCTATTGATGTTAAATCCCCAGCAACAATTAAAAAATTAACTTTTTCATTCTTTAGAGTGTTAATTAATTCAGCCTTCAAAGATTTCTCTCCTTGTTCCATTGAAGGAAGAGGCTCTCCTGGCACTGCAAAATCCTTTGTCCTTGACAATTTCCCAAAATGTATATCGCTCAATAATGCAATTTTTGTCATCCTTATCTTAACTCTAATTTTTATCTCGAAGCATTATTAAAACTTATTATAAATCTAAAGTATCTCAATTAATAACTATAACTCCAAGAAAATGATCTTTTATACTATTCAGTATTTAATCAATAACTAAACAATACTAATAAACATCTAATTTTCCACAAAATTAAACATATACATAAATTTTTCAATAGGAATTCTTATAAATAACTACAAATAATATGACAGCTATAATTTCGTAATAATTATCCTTACGTCACAATCCACCATAAACAACAAAAGGTCCTTACATTTCTGCAAGGACCTCATGACCACAAACCTAACTTACAACAAAGAAAAACTAAACGTCTTTCTTCCTACCAAACCAATATTTTAGCAACATAGATACAAAGTAACTTACCACAGTTCCTATAGCAGCAAATACAACCGTTTCTAATAAATCAGAGAGAAACAAACTTTTACCTAACGTCACAAAACACCCTCCTAAAAATCCTATCTTCCCATTTTGTTGTATATCTGCCATAACTGCTTATATAAACTGCTAATTAAAATTATGGAGTATCAATTGCAATCATTGCCAAAGCTCTACTCTCCTGGCTATTGATCAGGTAATACTCACCATTAACCTCCTGGTAATACTCTGCTCCTAATACAACAAATACAGGTAATGTACTTCCTGCAGAAACAGATGAGGTAATATTCACTTCAACAGGATCTGTAGAACCAGTTGCTACTGCGTCTGATTGTACCACATCAACTTCATACTCATTATTCTCAAAATCAACAGCTGCAACTCCAACAGTAAATCGCACTACATCTCCTCCTTCAACTTTTACCAGTTCAAGGCTTGGATTAGCAAAATCTACTACAACGGTTGCTTGTCCGGTGGCACGATCAAAACCAACAGTATGTGCAACTTTAACCATGTCATCCAAACCGTTGTTTCTGTTAAACTCAAACCCTTGCAATAAAGATAAATCACCTGCCAACACAGTTCTTTCGCCACGCTTATTGGTAGTATCCGCTTTAATTACCTTCAATAAATTAGTGGTTAACCTACTTGCCACACGATTATCAGCAGATTTAGAAATAGGCACTTTCAATGCATTTCGTAAAAGCTTACTCGCTTTTCCTGCCCTACCAAATTCTTCCCCATTTTCACGAGTACGTGCAAATGCCGGATCATTCTTAATTCGATCACCATCAACACCACCTTTTGATCGTGCCAGGTAATCTCCTCCACTCTTGTAAAAAGACAAATCTCCTATTCGTCCTTCCAACTTAATTACGCCTTTTTGTCTTGCCATAACATTCTCATTTTTAAATTATCATCAGAAAAGTAAATGGTAAAAAAGCGCTATTACAAATTCGGGTGTCCCATATGTCCCTAAATGTCTTTTTTATACCACAATGTCCTTATAAAAAACCATATTCACTATCTTAGACTTACGGATGAGGTATATCATCCCCATACTTAAAGTAGTGATAAAGTATAATGAGTATTAAAACAGAAAGGGTATGCATCTACCCTAAAGATGTACAAAGAATAACCGGTAAAAGTGAAAAGTCAGGTCAACGATTATTGCAAAAGATCCGAAAAGAGCTCGGCAAAGAAGAACACCAATTTATAACTTCAAAAGAGTTTGCAGATTATTCCGGCATTTCACTTCATGTAATTCAAGAGTATTTAGTGGATTAAGTTTCTACAAATTCACTTTATTCAATCACTATACTTTCTCACCATAAATTTTAGCTTTATTTGTACTCCTAAATCAATGTATTATTCGTAACTTTGTAATTGTCAAAGGACTACAAACCGAAACATATCTACTTAAATAAAAGGTGAACTATTCGGGAATTAGAGAAATAACAATACCGTATTATTATAAATCAATCAATTACAGGATAAGGGTCGAATCTCTCCACCCCGACTACTTAAAATACTAAATAAGTTAAAAGCCTGTAAAATGTATGTTTTACAGGCTTTTTTGTTTTACCGTTTTACCTGTTCCTGTTTACTATAACTCCACTGTGCTGGCTTTCTTAAAATAGGAGAGTAGTGAATCCACAGATAAATTTCCTGAATTGCTTTGTTTTTTTACTTTTATAAAAGTAGATATAAATTCAATGATCGGTTTCATATCTGCATTCCCCTTTAATGTGATGTAGCCATTAGTTATAGACGATTCTAGGTAGTTAACAAAGACTTTTGGAGTATGTCTCCACTCAAGATATGCTTTCTGTATTTGAACAGATAACCGAGCCCGGGTTAAACATGGTATCGGCCTATGGTTTTATTGTTAATTTGCTTATTTGTTGAATTGTTATTTCAAGCTGTAAATTTCTTTGTTCCTTTCTGCTTTTTCCTTTTTCCGTTATCGTTAGTACTAAAGTATATTGAAAAGGGATCACGTACAATATTTGGGTCTGGACAAAAAAAGGGATCACGTACAATATTTGGGTCTGGACAAAAAAAGTGATTATTTTGCTGTTAAATAGAAACAGAAAATAAAAACAAGTAATAAGTTGAAAG
>NZ_JAPDPJ010000045.1 GCF_026013605.1 Plebeiibacterium sediminum | reverse complement strand
CTGTGAGATTTGGATTGTATGATTGTAACATTTAATGCCCGGATTGCAAATCCTGCTTTATAATCAAAAGAGCCAGATGGTTTATCATTGAAATAGTTATAGATACTTAAAAGATGTAAATTGCACGGATGAATATCCGCGCCAATTGGTGAGTTTTGCAGTCTGTGTGAGCATCTAATTTTACAGAAGTTTTCAAACGTAGATAATATAAACAGTTATTGATATAATTGTGGGGGAAATGATCAGCATATTTCACTTGAAAGGCTAAATTCAATACCAGGAAGCATTATTCTGCTTCCTGAATTTTCTCTTTTAGATTGTTTGTTTTATTGATGTATTTTCTTTTCATCTTCACCCGTTTTATTTTACTATTTATATGATTAATAGCTTTTTCGTTGTAGGCCTCTAATCTTGCCTCTTTAAATAATAAAAGCGCATTTTCGTAATCGTGTTTTGATTCATAAATCAAGGCCTGAAAGCTAAGTGTTTTAGATAAGTCTACGCCTTTTAGTTTTTCTGCATAAGCTATTAATTTCTGAGCTTTTATGTATTCCTTAGTAATAATCAATAATAAAATGTATGCCATGCAAACATTCAAATCGTCAGGTTTACCCGCAAGTGCTTTTGAATAATAGTCTTCTGCCTTTTGATAATCATGCATATATTCCTGATGCAATTTACCCATGAGATAATTTGCTCCACAGTGTTCATTATTTTGACTTAATGCATAGCCCAAATTTTCAATTGCTTCCTCCAGGCTGTATGGATATTGATCAAGCGCCTTAATATAATATTGATCTGCTAGTGTACTCATAATTGTTATTTTATTCTTGGAGCTCCTTTCTAAGATTGTTTTTTAAGGAGTTTCTCTTTTGTTTATAATTTGTTTTTTCATTACGGACTTTGAAATCGCTGCCGTAAAAAGTTCTGATTGGATTGCCTCTTTGAATTTCAGAATGATTCTTCCACTCTGTTTGCATATTGCATTTTTGTTGGTCAATTTGCTCAAGTTTTATCAGTTCAAGGAGCCTTTGTTTTGCCAGTTTTTTATTTTGAAATTGCGATCTACTTTCCGATACCAAAACATGTAATCCTGTTGGGATGTGTTTTGCTCTGATAGCTGTACTTACCTTATTTACATGTTGACCTCCGGGACCACCAGAACGTATGGCCTGAAAGCTGATATCTTTATCACAGATTTCAAATTTGTCGTTTGAAAAAGTAATGCTGTTGATGCTAACAAACCAGTTTTTGCGTTTGTGAAATTTCCTAAACTCACTTTGTCCAATCCAAAGAATAGTTCCAATCCATTGTTTGGAAAAGGCCTCAACATTTTTGCCTTCGAATTTAATGCTCGCAGAAAAAAGAGTGCCATTTTCAACTCCCTTTTCCCGGTGCATTATATTGTAGCTTATATTGGCATTTTTAGCTTCTTTAATGATATATTTAAGAAGCTGGGCTACAACCCAGCAACATTCGGCAGGTCCTCGACCTGATGTTATTTGTAATATTATTGTATCCATTTAGTTTATTGTTTATCCATTCTTACTATTTGAGGGTAAAACTTTCCCTCAATATTGATAACATCTTTTTGTGCACCCATAACCTCTTCTAAATTTTTGTAAGCCATTGGAGCTTCTTCTGTTCCTCCTCCAATAAGTGTAATTTTATTCTGGTTGAGTAGCTTTTTAAGTTCACTGCCAGTATAACTGTCTTTAGCTTTTTTTCTGCTTAATCGCCTGCCAGCACCATGTGATGCAGAGTTAAGCGAAGCACCATCTCCTTTTCCTGATACGATGTAGCCGGGATCTATCATGTTTGCCGGTATAATTCCAAATTGACCTTTAGCTGCAGGAGTTGCACCTTTTCGGTGCACAATTAATTCCTGGCCATCAATTTGCTCTTTCCATGCAAAATTATGATGGTTTTCAATGTGCAAAACAGGTTTAAGTCCCAATGTCTTAGACAGGCGATAATGAATTGTATCATGACAGGCTTTGGCATAGTCTCCTGCCAAATTCATAGCCAGCCAATACTCCTGACCAGCTTCACTATCAAGATCAAGCCATGCCAAATGCTGAGCTCCATTAGGTAATAAGCACACTCTTTTTGCCACTTTTGTGTAGTAGTCAGCAATTGAAGCTCCCAGTCCTCTTGAACCCGAATGGGCCAGTATACCAACATACTTACCTTCTTTTAAATCGAATGCATTTTCAGGCCCTAGCTCAACAGTACCAAATTCAACAAAATGATTACCAGATCCAGAACTGCCCAATTGGTTTTGTGCTTTGCCTTTTAATTGTCTTAGTATTTCTATCTCATTGAACTCATTCCTTTCCAGAATTTCATGATCTAAATTGTGTTTTTCAATTTTGCCAATACCAAAGTGGGTTTGTTCTTTTAAGGCAGTTTTTATCTGATAGCTGTTTCGTTTAATAAATTCAGAAGGAACATCGTAAATACTTAAAGACATCCTGCAACCAATATCTAGTCCAACTCCATAGGGAAGCACTGCATTACGGGCTGCCAGTACACCACCAATTGGCAACCCATAACCAACATGTGCATCGGGCATCAAAGCACCATATTCTGAAATAGGTAATTGTATAGCTGTTGCCATTTGTCTTACTGTATCATGTGTAATATGCTTGTTACCATAGATAGCAAATGGCTTTTCTATGTTGTCTAAATGATATATTGTACCATGATTGGTTTTAATTTTACCGATTAGTTCTTCTGCTAATTTTACTAAAGAAACATGTTTTATATAATCTTTGGGATTGATAAGAACATCTTCAAGTAACGCTAATTTATCTTGTTTTGATAGATGCTTAAAGTCGCTGTTAATGATATTTATAGCCAGACTTTTAGCTCTATCTGATTTATAGTTTATCTTTTTAAGGTCTTTGCCTTTTATTTTCGACTTGCTCATATGTCAGAGTAAAAACCTGACTGAGTGGTAACCTGTTAGTACGGTGTACTTACCGGGCAGATCTTGATTAAGAATCAGGCACAGCCATATAAAACCATCTTAAACAGGTTCTTCAGTCAGATATAATATATTAAATGTAATTTGTTGAATAAGAAATCATCTTACTCAAACGATCAGAAAATAAGAAGTGTGATTAGTTCTAAACTAACCATTCTGATCTACTTGCGGATATGTGAATTAAGCTCTAACATAACAAATTCCCCTTCTTTAATAGTTATACATAGGGTGAAATGTGTTGCAAATATAAAATAGAATTTGTTAATATTCCAAATATGTTTCAATAATTATTGAAAACAGTTACGTTCGGAATGTCTTTGTGGTGATGTATTTAGTCTGTATTGGTGGTGTATAGTTTGTATGCTTTCTCAACGATTTTACCCATTTTTTTTCGAAGCAATGGGGGAGATAAAACTTCCAGAGATGAGCCAAAACCTAAGAGCAGTCTCTCTAGTTCAAAATTCGGAATTACTTTTATAGAGATAATAATGCCTTTGTCGGTTTTCTCAATAATTTTTTGTGACCAGTGTAGTGGTTTAGTAATTACGTATGGGGCATTGCTTCTATCAATAAATAACTTAACTACTCTTGGAAGCAGACCTTCATTAAGCGTTACTCCTATAATATTTTCATAATAATTATCAGGGTGAAAACTTTCAGTATCTATAAATTTAATATTTTTTTCCTGCTCAAATGATATAATGCGATCGAGTGCAAATGTAACAATATGGCTTCCTTTGTTTTTTCTACCAATTAAAAACCATCTGTTATTAAACTCTTTTAAAAGATAAGGATGAAAGTAAATTCTTTGAGAATTTCGTGCTTTAAATGATTGATAATCTATTTTTAAAACTTTTTTCTTTTGTATGGCATCATATAATCCATTCAAATGTTCTAAGCCTTTTAAATCTTCGTTTTTATCCATGTGGATAATGGGGCGATCCTGAGTCTGTTCAATATGTATTTTGTTTTCCAGCTTTTGAATAAGCCCTGTCATCTCTTTAAAGTGGCTAAAACTTTTGAACTGTTTTAGAATCTCTACTGCGTCACCTAATTTTTCCAGATCCTGTTCCGATAATGGTAGTTGGGTAATGGAGTACTCAGGATCTTCATAAGCATAGTACTTTTTGTCTGTAACAATAATTGGTGCATTATAACCCAATTTTTCACTACGCATATTCTGAATATCCATTTGGATTGTTCGTTTACTTACTCCTTTATCAATTCCTTCAAATTCATAAAGAGCGTTAGAACAAGCCTCAATCAGATCGTCTAATGTCCACTTGCGATACTTGTTTCGCAGGCATTTATCAATGGTAGTATATCGGATCAGGGCATTTCTGTTAACAGGCATATTGGATTTTTTTGATGAAAAGTAGAAAAAATATTTTACTACGCAAAAAGACTGCGCACTGGCTATTCATCTTTGTATCGTCAAGTATGACAAAACGTTCTTTGAATAAAAAATTCACATTTATGTGATACAAAATATTTCTTCTTTGAGTAAGAAGATAAAAGCATGATTAAAACAAACTGGCAAGGCTTGATGTAAGTTTCTGTATAGCTTTATAGTGTTGGCTTGGTAAAGTTCAATATACTACTTGTTTTTTTGTTTTTTCATACAACGATGTGTGTTGGAGGTTCGAGTCCTCCTTCTGGTAAAAGCCAGAATAGCTACAATAGGTAGAGCAACATCTCTATATGGTAAAGTCGTATGACTACAGGTTCGAATCCTGATTTGAGTTAACTACTCACCTTTAACAGTTACATAAAAGTAGAATGGCAAATGACCGGTTTTATCTTTCGGGATAAAACAATTCATAGTTAATCAGCGAGATGAAACAACCATTATCGATGATGATTAATTCATCTGAATATTGCAAATTAAAGAATAGCTTAATTCAATTTTTAGATAAACTAATTTATTGAAATTCTGGTCTTTCAGCTTCCATTGCTATGAATGGTTCTGCCAATCTATTTTTATTGATAATAAAAATTAAAAACATAAATATATCGCAATATGGAGCGAGCTAACTCTTATTATATAATGAGAAAACTGGCAGGTTCCATGAGGCAAAAGAAAACAAATTTTAGACATATGAAACGAGTAAGAATAAATAAAGGTAAAGTTGGTTTGGTATTTAGAAATGGCGATTATATTAAAGTATTAAAAGCCGGTAGCCATTGGGTATGGTTTTCTGATAAAGTAGGTATTTGTAATATGTCACAGCCATTTACATTTTCCATGGAATTAAACATCTTGTTGCAAGATGACGAATTGGCAAGTATGCTCGACGTTATAGAGGTGCAAGATCATGAGATGGTATTAAAATATGAAAACGGAGTATACCAGGAAGCACTTACCTCTGGTCGTTATGCTTACTGGAAGGGGGTAACTAATTTTACTTTTAAAAAAGTGGATTTAAGTAAGGTTGAGATTACAGAAGACATACCGGTAAATATTTTATATAAGCCAGATATATACCCTCAGGTTAGAATATATCGTGTTGAATCTTACGAAAGAGGGTTGTTATTTGTAGAAGATAAGTTTATTAAAGAGTTAAATCAAGGAGTATATTATTATTGGAAAAATAATACACCAGTACTTGTTATGAAGGCAGATTTGCGTCAAACACAGTTGGAAATTTCGGGACAGGAATTATTAACAAAGGATAAAGCAGCTATTCGAATCAGTTTTTTTGCAAGTTATATTGTAGTGGATGCTAAAAAAGCGTTGACCGAGAATCAGGATTATAAAAAGCAATTGCATGTAACACTTCAGTTGGCATTAAGAGAATATGTTGGTACATTAACTCTTGATGAGATTCTTGAGAGGAAAGAAGAAGTGGCTGAATTTGTAATGAGTTCAGCACGTAAAAAAGCTATGGAGTATGGTGTTGAATTGTCAGATGGTGGTATTAGAGATATTATTTTGCCTGGTGAGGTGAAAGAAATAATGAATCAGGTGTTGGTAGCCCAAAAGAAAGCTCAGGCCAATATAATCACTAGAAGAGAAGAAACCGCATCTACGCGAAGTTTGCTTAATACAGCTAAGTTGATGGAGGATAATCAAATGCTGTTTAAATTAAAAGAAATGGAGAATGTAGAAAAGATTGCTGATAAAATTAATACCATAACCTTATCCGGAGGAGGTAAGGTTGTAGATCAATTGAAAGAAATATTTTCTACAGACAGATAGTAGATGATATTTTGACCTTTATAAATAAATTTAATCTGGTAAAAAAGCCATGAGAATCATACTGCCAACAAAGTCAAAACACTATTTCATACGGTATTTAATGTGTTTTAGATGACTTCTATTTGGCAATTCAAAGAATTATTAAACATGAAACAAGTTATATCAACAGAGAAGCATCCCATAAAATTATGGGTAGATCAAATCGAAGATAGTGCTATAAATCAAGCTAAAAACTTAGCAAACCTGCCTTTTGTATATAAACATGTAGCCTTAATGCCCGATGCTCATACGGGATATGGAATGCCCATTGGAGGAGTTTTAGCAACTAAAGGTGTCATAATTCCTAATGCTGTAGGAGTAGATATTGGTTGCGGTATGTGTGCCATAAAAACAAATATTGAAGACATGGATACCACGGAACTGAAGCAATTAATGAGTCATATCAGAAAAACGATTCCTTTGGGTAAAAATAGTCATAAAGAAAAACAGGATGAATCATTAATGCCACAAAGAGGCGATGTTTCTAATGTTATGGAGCAATTGTATTCAAAAGCGTTATGTCAGTTGGGAACTTTAGGAGGAGGAAATCACTTTATTGAGATTCAAAGAGGTTCTGATGGTTATATTTGGGTAATGATCCATTCCGGGAGCAGAAATATTGGAAAACAGATTGCTGACTTTTATAATAAAAAGGCCAGACAATTGAACGAAAGATGGTATACTCAGGTGCCCATAAATGCAGATTTGGCCTTTTTGCCTATTGAAACAGAAGAAGCACATGCTTATATGAATGATATGCAATATTGTATTGATTTTGCATTTGCCAATAGAAAACAAATGATGGAAAAGGTTAAAGCTGGATTACTTGAAATAAATCAGGGAAATGTGGTTTTTGATGATATCATAAATATTGCGCACAATTATGCTGCCTGGGAAAATCATTACAACGAAAATGTTTTGGTTCATAGAAAAGGAGCCACGCGTGCTTATAAAGGTGAGATAGGTATAATACCAGGATCTCAGGGTACTAAATCATATATTGTTGAAGGCCTAGGTAATCCTGAAAGTTTTATGTCATGCTCTCATGGTGCAGGTAGGGTAATGGGACGTAAGCAAGCTCAACGTGAATTGGATTTAGAAACAGAAATCAGTCGCTTGAACGAAAAAGGCATTATCCATGCCATCCGAAATACAAAAGATTTGGATGAAGCTGCTGGTGCATATAAAGATATTGATGTGGTGATGGCAAATCAAAAAGACCTGGTAAAAATAAAAGTTGAGTTGAAGCCATTGGCAGTTGTCAAAGGGTAACATTAATTAAATATTATCAATGTAATTAGTTTATTTTTTAGAGAAACAGAAAATAGTGCTCATGCAACAATTTGTTGAAAGAGGTTTCAGAATCTAATGTGATAAAAGCAGTAAAGTGTTAGATATAGTGTACGAAAGTGTTTAACCATAAAACGCCAATGTTAAGGGTAAAAGTACCAACGTTGAGGTGTAAAGTGACAAAGTTTATTGAACAGACCCAAATGTTGGAGTAAAAAGTATCAAGCTTGTCAGTAAAACTGACAAGCTCCAATGAATTTTATTGAACGTTGTATGAAAATGTAGGAACGTTGCAGTAAAAAGTTAGAAAGTCAGGGAAAGAAACATGATATGTTGATACCAGCAATAGGAACGTTCAATGAAAAAGTGAGAATGCTGATTAAAAAAGCGAGAACTGCCGTGTTTTTTTTGAGAATCGCCGAGTAAATTTTTGAAAGCTTGTCAGTTTTTGTATCAACATTGATATAAAAACTGACAAGCTTTATACTTTAAACATCAACGTTGAGGGTAAAAGTATCAACGTTGATGTTTTTGCATTGATTTAATAATGCAGTAATGAATTTTATAAGATACAAAAGGATAACCTGTTAATCCTGTTAATCCTGTTAATCCTGTCAAAAAAAATTACAGTTATTGTGGCGGATTTAGAAGCGAAGCGCAATCCTTGCCATGAAAGTGCTGTAAATAATTACTGTGAGATTCGGATTGTATGATTGCAACATTTAGTGCCCGGATTGCAAATCCTGCTTTATTATCAAAAGAGCCAGATGGTTTATCATCGAAATAATTATTGATACTTACAAGAGTAAATTGCACGGATTAATATCCGTGCTAACTAGGGTAATTGAGAGTAGTTATCAGACAATCAAAAAACGAGTTATAGCCTATAAATCAATCCTGTTAAATCTGTAAATCTTGTCCAAAAATAAAAAGACAGGATTCACAGGATTTTCGGGATTAAATGTTTCATACTGAAACAGTATCTACACAATAAGAAATCGATCTTTTCAATTCTGTAATTCTTGTCAAAAAAGATACGGTTGTAGCTGTAGATTTAGAAGTGAAGCGTAATCCTTGCCATGAAAGAGCTGTAGATAATTACTGTGAGATTCGGATTGTATGATTGCAACATTTAAGAAAAAAGATAAGGAATTGTATTCCGGTTAAAAAGATTATTGATGCAAATTATCTATAAATGCCCGGATTGCAAATCCTGGCAACTAATCAAAAGAGCCAGATAGTTTATAATTATAATAGTTATAGATACTTACAAGATGTAAATTGCACGGATGAATATCCGCGCCAACTTGGTTTTTATTGAGAGTAGTTATCAGACAATCTATAAACGAATTATAGCATATAAATCAATGCTGTTAATCCTGATATTTAAATAAGAAACCTAATCATTATCGTTTTTATCCTTCAATTATTAGTTAAAAATTTACTATAGATATATTTCTTTAATAAAAAATTTATAAAAGTATGGTAGGATTGGTGATAAATTATATATTTGATTCGTTTGAAAAATACATCCTTAAATGTATGGTTCGGCATATTTCTAAAAAAGAACATATTATAAATTAAAATTCTTAATAAATGACGCCATTTCGTAGTTTTCTTATTTTGTTGATTCTGAGCTATAACTTCTGTGTTGCTCAAACAAATCAATCAAAAACATTTTATAAGCCATTGATCTTTCCCGAACCAGCATCACTACAATTAACTCAGGGGGAGTTTTTAATTACTCCATCTGTTACTATTGTAAAATCAACTGATCTTAATTCAGAAATTGAACAACTGGTAACAACTGCTTTAAAAAAATCAGGAGTGATTGCTATAAATACAGTAAAAAAGTTACCCAAGCATATCGACCATACATTTATTGTATTGGGCTTAATGGATGTTCAGATCGTTCAATCTGCCTTATTAAAAAGTAATGCTGAATTAGATTCTGATACATCATTCTGTGAGCATTCAAAAAAAGAATCATATACACTTTCCGGAGTTTCTATTGGTGATGGAGAGCTAATTACACTGGCCGGATATGATGAGAACGGTTTGTTTTATGCTGCGCAAACATTTTTGCAATTGTTAAGACAGGAATCGGTTTCGAATCTTATTATTCATGATTATCCAACAATGGCTATCAGAGGAACCATTGAAGGTTTTTATGGTAAACCCTGGTCAATGGAAAGTAGAAAATCGCATTTACAGTTTTTAGGAAGTGTAAAAGCAAATACCTATGTCTACAGTCCTAAAGACGATCCTTATGCAAGAGACCAATGGCGAGAAGATTATCCTGAAGAAACGATTGCAGAATTAGGTGAACTGGTTCAAATTGCGCAAAAGAACCATGTAAATTTTGTGTATGCTATTTCACCTGGTCCAACCATTTGCTTTTCAGATCCGGCAGATCTGGAGACATTAAAACGTAAATTCGAGAAATTATATGCCATTGGAGTGAAGGATTTTTATGTGGCCTTAGATGATATTGAATATACAAAATGGAATTGTGATGCAGATAAGGCTTATTATGGCGAATCCGGAACAAAATCTGCTGGAATTGCCCAATCAGAGCTATTAAATAAATTACAGGTTATTTTGGATGAACTGGATCCAAAAATGAATCCATTGATCATGGTGCCTACAGAATATTATGATGCAAAAGAGAGTGTATATAAAAATGCGTTGATTGAAAATTTAGATCCTCGAATTGTTATTCAATGGACGGGAACAGATGTTGTTCCTCCGCGAATTTCAATAAATGATGCAAAACAAGCTACAAAGGCTTTTGGAAGAAAAACACTTTTGTGGGATAACTATCCTGTAAATGATTATGGTCAAACAGCAGGACGTTTGTTACTTGCGCCTTATAAGTTTCGTGAGGCGGGATTATCTCAGGAGCTTTCCGGTATTTTATCAAACCCTATGAATCAGGAAATGCCAAGTAGAGTCGCAGTTACTGGTGTAGCTTCTTTTGGTTGGAATGATAAAGCTTATGATTCTGATTTGAACTGGTTTATTGCAGCTTATAATTTGGCTAATGGTGATAAAACAGCTACTGAAGCATTATTGAAATTGTTTGACACGCAACATTTAGCGCCTACTTTTGGTAGTCAGGCCTGGCAAGAACAAGCCCCAAATTTAAAAGCATTACTTGATAAAGTAAGAAAAGAAATGGCTTTTGGTGATGCTGATTCCAGAAAAATAGTAATCGCTGAGCTTAAAAAATATGCTAATGAACTTAGAAATGCACCTGGAATTATACGCGCGGTAGTGGATCCGGTTTTTATTGAAGAAACTGAACCCTGGTTGCAGGCTATGGAATTATGGGGCGCATCACTTGTGATAACTGCAGATGGTTTGTTGGCTGCAATAAATGGAGAAAGTACTGCTAATGCTTATTTTAAAAGGGCAGAGGAGTTAGCTAATAGTGCTTCTGAAATTGAAAGTATACCAGGAGCAACAAGAATAGGTGGAAAAATAAAAATTGCAGATGGTGTTCTTGATGTTTTTATTAAAGATGCTGCTGAAATCATTACAATGTAATAGTGGTTTTGGAATGATTGAATGTGTGATAATCAATATGATACATTTTATATTGTTCCCATAATTACTAAATACATATCTACTGTCTTTGCTCTGGAATAAATAAGAGTTTTGACTTTACAAAATAACTTGAAAAAGGAGAATAAATATTCTCCTTTTTTTATTTTTAGGTGTCTCAAAAATCGAAATTTATTAAGTAATAAATTAGATCATCATATTTCACTGTGAAATAATCTTATTAACCTTATTTATTACACGGAACCAATTTATCAGTAATCTCTACAATGTCTTTTTCATATTCTTTAGAAATGGGTAGAGGGGATTTTATTCCTGATACCGGTTCGTTAAATATGGTTTTATAAATTGAATAAGCAGCAATAACAGATCCTATTTCTAATGGGTGACTATGGTCGGAGCGCCATAATGATACATCGGGATGCATTTTGTGGAATGCTTTCCAGGCTAAACCTGCAGGAGCTACTTTTGCATTAATCTCTTTCCCTATTTTGTTATAGCTTGCAGCAAGTGAATCCTGAGCTGTATCAAAGGAATCAAATACATCATAATAGAATTTTCCGGGTAGCATTTTCGTCCCAATGCTATCGGCATATTCTCTGGCCCAGGTCATATACAAAACAGTTTGTCCTCCATTTTTTCGAATTTCTTTATCAAGCTTACGAATTGCAGGGTAAGTTTTTTCTTCAGCTGCGAAAAGGGGAGAAGTACTTTGTTCCTGCAGCACTACATAATTGAATTTGTACTTATTAATAGTTTCCAAAATAAAATCAGTGTTGGCATAAGTATCTAATAAACTACCACCTCTGGTTATTTGAGTTACCACAATTTTTTTGCCTTTTTGCAGGCCCATGTCTGAAACTATACTTGGAACGCCATTGTAATAGGTGTAACTATTTCCAAGAAATAATATATTAATTGTTTCGTTTGTTTGACCAATTACTGTTGTAGTATAAACAACGAGCATCATCAAAACTCCTATCAACTTCTTCATCTATTTGTTTTTATTTTTTATGGTTAGATGGAATCTGCTAAAAATAAGCATATTTGTATGCGAGCAACTAATTTTTTAGCCCATTTCATCATAAAAATTTATTCTGTTTATGATTTACTTATTGGCTATTAGAAGTTAGAAGAACGAAGTGATTTTTACAACCAGCTTCATTCTTCCATCTTCAACAAGATATTAATAACCGTCGTTTTGTTTCATCACTGCACCAGTATTGGCATCAATTACCTTTTGGGGAATTGGAAAATACTTTGGTGCCTGAGCTATTGTTGGGCCAGCAAAATCGTTATATTTTTGCACCCGTTCAACTAATTTATCTGTTCTGATTAGTGTATGTCGCCTGTTCTCTTCAGTTACTAATTCCCTTGATCGTTCATCCAAAATAAAGTCAATATCAATATCAGATCCTGAAATTGGCGTTGCATTGGAGCGTTCACGGACTTTGTTAATCCATATGGCAGCCTCATCATTTTTATTTTCTTTATATAAAGCTTCTGCCAATATTAAATAGGTTTCAGCTAAACGAATATACATCTGGCAATTAAATTGATCAGAGCTGGATGCGTTTGAAGTGTTGGGGTGAACATACTCCCATTTTCTGGTTGAAGGCCATTGGAAGTGATCCAAATCATATTTACCATCTGTAATGGTATGATTGGTGTTTGTTTCTAAAACAACTTCCATTTCGCCCTGATCATTTGGCATTACTAGCTTCCATTTTATGGCAAAATCAGATATACGATCATCCTGTTCTTCGTATAAATCAAAAGTTGGTGCTGTAATAGATGAACGACCAGCGCCTTTGCCACCATTGTTTGAATAAAAAACTTCAAGATCTAACTTTTTAATCGTATTATCCTTACTGTAATAAGTTTGCCACATGTTTTTCATGTAGTTATTATCTTCATTTCCATACGAAACAGCTTCAGGTTCGGTATTAAGTAAAGCCCATAAAACCTCTTTGTTACCTTGTGATGGTAAAGGGTTTGCAAATAAATCCATATAAGGTACTCCGGATACATTGGCATTGCTTCCAAAACGTTCTGTCATTAAGTGATACTCTGAGTCTTCACATAATTCTCTGGCAGTTGTTTCAGCCTCAGCGTTTCTTCCCATGGCTAAATACAATTCGGCCAAGTAATGAATGGCTACAGCTCCATTTACATTTCCGGGATTATCGTCGCGTAATGGTAAGTTTTCTTTGGCAAATACCAAATCTTTCTCCATTTGTATCTGAATGTCAGCCACCGGAGTTCTGGTCCAGTTGTTTTGGTAATTGGATCCATCAATTTCATCAAGACTCAATGGAACATCTCCCCAGCAGTAGGTTAAATGACGATAGGCCCAGGCCCTTATTAATCTTGCCTGCGCAATAATGTAGTTCTTTTTGTTCAGGTTTTCCTCATCATTGCTTCCCATCCAGTTAACATCTGATTTTTGAGCTCTGTTTATAATCATGTTGGTTGAATTGATGATGCGATATAACCAATCAAACATGTTTTCAAAAATAAACTGGTCGGTATAAATATGAGTAGGCCAGTTCAAAAATGTCATTCCCGAATGTCCGTTGTTCATAAAAGCATTGTCAACTCCAGTGTCCCAGCAAGTACATCTGGTAAGTGGAATATTATCAGCACGACTTCGTTCTTCACGTACCCAAGAATATACCGCATTCATGGAGTTTACAAAACCATCATAATCCTGAAACAGATTATTGGCATAAATATTATCTTCCGGCATTTCTTCCAGAAAACTGTCTTCATTACAGCTTATAAAAGCAAGTAATAACAAGACTGATAATGTATATATTATATTTTTCATTTTCATTTTTTATCTTTTAATGGTTACTTTTTCTCCGTTAGAGTTATACATTCTATTCTTAGTGAGAATATTCACCCATCAATGTGTAAGCTATTAAGGAGTAATTTATTAATACAATAGTTCGGTAATTTTTTATAACTACAAGAATTACATATGTTTAAGACTTGTAGTGTAAAATGTATAAATAAATGAATTTAGGCATCTTGTAAATCAGTCTATAATCTATTATCTAAAATCTAACAAACTATTGTAATGGTAACCTTGTCTTTTTATCATTAAAGATTTACTCTTACTCCAATTAGTACACTTTTAACCTGAGGTGTTGCATATTGATTGTTCCAGTCAGAGAACTCAGGATCCAAACCTTCCCACTTTGTCCAGGTTGCCATGTTTTTGAGGTTTAGATACAACTCAGCATTTTTAATGGTTAGTTTATCGCAAACTTTTTGAGGTAGCGCATAACTAAAAGTAACATCCTGTAAGCGAAGAAAACTGGCATCCTGATAAAAATTCATACTCATAGGGTTTACTTCTCTGTCAACGTTAGCAGGATATTCATTGGTTGGATTATCTACAGACCAGAAGTTTTTATTAAAGCTGTTTTGACGATAAGAGTTAACGCTGGTTTCATAAAGTCTGTTGGGCATCGTAACACCATAAACACTATTCAGGAAGAAACTAAATTTAAAGTTTTTATAGGCGAAGCTATTGGTGATGCCGGCAACAAAATCAGGAATCCTTGATCCGATGATTTTTTTATCATCAGGATTGATTTCACCATCGTCATTAACATCCTTGTACTTGATATCTCCAGGTTGTGCATCAGGTTGAGCACTGTTGGCTATGTCGTCATTTTCTTGCCAAATTCCATCAAATACATAGTCGTAGTTTACAGAAATAGGTTGATTAATAAACCATTGATTGGCTACATCATCAATATATTTGCCATCATCATCTGTTAATCCAACATTTACAATTGAAGTTTTATAAGATGCAATATTAAAATCCGTTGACCATGTAAAATCATTCTTAGCAATATTTACCGAAGAAAACTGGAATTCAATTCCCCGGTTTTTTGTTTGTCCAATATTTGATCTGATATTATCTACACCATTAATTGAAGAAATGGTTTTATCGAGTAACAAATCACTGGTTTTAGACCAATACAAATCCAATAACCCTCTTAAACGATTGCCAAATAACGTAAAGTCCAATCCTGTATTAAAAGATTCTGTGCTTTCCCATCCTAAAGAAGGATTTCCCAATTTGTTAGGATAAAATCCAAATGCAGAAGTAAGATCAGCTGTAAGATAATTTTTAGAAGCAAGACTAGGAAGGGTAGAATAAGCAGAAATGGCTTCATTACCATTTTTACCATAAGACAGCCTTAGTTTTAATATATCTACATTTTTAAATGATGAAGATTGCTTAAAGAATGCCTCATTCATCACATTCCATCCTAATGCAATAGAAGGAAATACTCCAAATTTTTTGTTGCTACCAAAGGCAGAATAACCATCTCTCCTTATTGTTGCTGTAAATAGATAACGTGAATCGTAGCTATAGTTTGCACGAAACATCTGCGAAATATGGTTTGTTTGGGTTAAACCTGCATATGCTTCAATAGAAGAGGCTTTATTCGGTTGATAATAGGTCATTACATCATTAGGGAAATTGGTGGCATAAATATTATTGTATTTATCTTGTTCCTGTTGTGCACTGTAAAGTCCTGTTAAAAAGATATTGTGTTTACCTAAGGATTTGTTATAACTGATGATGTTTTCAATAATCCAGTTTTCTTCATGGTTATTATCAGTATGTAAAACACCATTAGATAAATAACCGGTATAAGTATCTCTGCCATCATAACGTTGCGACAATTGATTACGAAATTCATAGCCGGTATTAATTTTATAGGATAAACCCTTTAAAAAAGGAAAGTCGAACTGAACATAGTTGCTTGTATTTACTCTTCGTGTTATTTCTTCACTTTTGGCATTAAGCGGATTAAGCGGGTTTTCAGCAAAGAAAGCATCTTCCCATGCTAACATAGCTATTGAACCATCTTCGTTATAAGGTTTACCTAATGGGTTCATTGCAAATGCCCAGAAAAAACTTGCCTTATACCCACTACGATCATAACGACCCAATAAGGTGTTGGTTCCAAATTTGATCCAGCTATTTAGCAGATGCTCCATATTTAAACGAATGGTTAGTCTTTTGAAAAGGTCGTTTTTAGCTACACCTTTAGCATCATTATACACCGTTGAAACAAAATATTGTGTTTTGTCATTTCCACCTCTTATGGATAAGTTATGCTGTTGCTTTTGTCCGGTTTGAGTGGCCACATCCATCCAGTCTGTAGATCGCCCCATAGCAATGCTTTCTTCCTCGGTAGTGGTAAATGTTTCTCCATATTCTGTTTTTCGCATAGCAAAAGTTTCTCCATCCATCATATCAGGTATATGTCCTAATCTATCAAAACTGATATAACCATCATATGAAACCTGCATTGTGCCTTTGCGACCCATTTTAGTGGAGATCAGTATTACTCCATTGGCACCTCTGGCCCCATATATTGCTGTTGAAGAAGCATCTTTTAAAACTTCAATAGAATTAATGTCGTTGGGATTTAATTCAGATAATCTACCGGAATAGGGAATCCCGTCCATGATGATAAGGGGACTATTGGAAGCTGTAATAGAGTTTTGTCCACGAATCATCATATTGGCCGAAGCACCTTCAGCATTCGAAGCATCAACAGATACCCTGAATCCTGCCATACTTCCTTGTAAGGATTGCAGAATATTAACCTGAGGGCGGTCTTCAATTTTATCAGTGCTAAATGAAACCACAGACCCGGTAACATCACTCTTTTTTTGAACACCATATCCCACAACCACTACTTCGTCAATTTCCTGCTGGTTTTCCTCCATTTTTACATCAATAGTGGTATTAGAACCAACAGCAACAGAGATTGGCTTATAACCAATAAAGCTGAATAGTAATGAATCTCCGGGAGAAGCTTTCATGGCATATTCTCCGTTGAAATCTGTAATTGTTCCGGAAATTGTTCCTTTAATTACAATACTGACACCAGGTAAAATGTCACCGGTTTTCTTGTCAGTTACTTTTCCATTAACCTGTGCATAACTGATTGCGGTAGTTAAAAGAAAAAACATTAGAATTTTGTATTTCATAATATTAAAAATTGGTAAATAGATTTTCATTTTAAGGCATAACTTCTCCATTCAGAAGATCATGTGATCTTCGGTTATTTGAAAAAGTACTTGAGTTTATATGGTTATTATTCGGTTTGGATTATATGATTATTTGCTCCTTCATTTTTATATTTCCTCTGGCCATTACATCAGTCAGGTTTAGTTCCGCATCAAAGAAACATAAATCGGCATCAGCTCCGGTTTTAATAATTCCTTTGTGACTGAGCGATAAATTTTTTGCAGGAGTGCTGGTAATTAATTTAAAAGCTTCTTCAATTTTAAGTCCTCCTGTTTGAATGAGCTTTTTAACTTGCTCAAGATTTAAATCAATAGGAGCCGGATAAAAACCAATAATGTTTCCCTCTTGATCTTTTTTTGCCATACCGGCATTTCCATCGCTGCTAAAAGTCATTTGATCCATTGGTACTCCATTTTCTAAGGCATATAAAACCATTTTGTATGGTTCATCATATATTGTTCCTCCTGTTGATATATCGATAATACCGCCCATTTTCGCAAAGCGAATGGCCTGATCAAATAATGGTTTGGTGCGCCCAACATGAGTAGGAGAGATGTACTTGATGGGATAATGATGTTTTTCAACCAGTTCAAACAATATATCCATCTTTGTATCCAGTGCCCCCAGATGTACATGTAAAATACCTCCTTTGCCTCCAATAGATCCACCTACATATACATCTTTTAAAAAGCGCAGAAGATCTGTAGCAGAAGGAAAAGATGAACGTTCATCACTAATTGCAATTTTGCATCCTATTACTGTATCGATAAATATCATGTCTTCCATCACATTATCCAGAATAGTCAGAGGAGGAATACCAAAGTAACTGGTTAACATATAAGCTGATATTCCCTCCTGATACAAGGCTTTTGTTTTGGCATATAACCCCTTTAAACTTTTTACAACACCATCCGTTCCCAGCATTCCCATTACAGTTGTTGTTCCGCAGCGAATTAATTCATCAACAGAAATTTCGGGTGTCATAGAATAGAAACCTTGCTTTCCACCTGCACCTGTAATATGAATATGCTGATCAATTAATCCGGGAGTGACGATCTTATCAGTGGCATCAATAATTTCCACTCCATCCATATTCATTTCAATATGATCCTGTATAGCCAGGATTTTTTCAGATCCAATTAAAATATCCTTTTTACCTAGGTTTATTGGCGCATATATATTGGCATTCTTTATAATCTTCATCATAGTATTAAAAAATATAGTGAACAACGATCATCATTACTGCAGTTACTGATAGTGGAATTAAATTTCTTTTTGCCAGGGCATAAGGTTTGATTCCGGCAATTTCGGAAGTAGCGATAATGACTCCGGCAATTGGCGAAATAGCCCGTCCAAGACTGGATGACAGTTGCATGGGAAGAATGATTCTGGCACCTTCAATACCCATTTTAGCTGCTATTTCGGGCACTAATGGACCAAAAGAGAAGAATGAGGCATTACCGCTTCCCATAAGTATGGAAGCCATGAAAATAAGTACACTCATTACAATACCAATGCCTACAGGTGAAAAGCCTAAGGACTGGGAGCCGGCAATAAGACCATCAACAAAGCCCAGGTTAATTAAACCCAGTGAAAATATTTCGGCAGATATTATAAGTGTGATTACCGAAGCAAACACTTTCCCCATTCCTTCCCAGAAGGTTTTGATAGAGTCAAATACTTCTTTTAAATTTCTTTTTCTAATTATTTCAAATACCATTGATACAAATAACGAGATGATCATTGCGGTTGTTGTATCAAGATGAATGGGGGTGGGAAACAGGTTGAAAAATGGAGAAAATATGATTAGCATTATCAAAGGTAACATGGGTAATATGCTGTAGATTTTGGGTGTGTTTATTTTCTTAAACGCATCAATTTCAAGCTGTGTTGGTTTATGATTTTCCTTTTTATCAAAGTATCGGTTTACAAAATAATAGCTAATCATCAATACCATGGTCATCGGAATTGTTAATGGCAATTGATCTTCCATAAAATATTGCACGTTGGTTTTACCAATTAATTCGGAAGCTCTTGCCGTATTCGCTGATGCAGGACCCATATCAAAAACTGTGCAGGCTGTAATGACCGAAACTGCAGATGTTTTGCTTATGCCCAAATTAACCAACACCGGAAATATAGAAGCTACGAGTAATAAGCCCAATCCAGTTGCTGAAGGTATGCACATAAATAAAACTTGTCCTATCGGAATAACGATGCTAGCAGCTAAATAGGGGTATTTTCTGAATATGGATAATGGTTTCATTGAAGCATAAACCAATGCTTCACTGGCACCAATTTTTTTCATATAGGCAACATATCCACCAATGGTCATAATCATTAAACCTACTTTTGCACCTTTATTACTTAATGAAACTTTAATCTGATTAAAAAGGTCAAAAAAATGCCATCCAGTGGGTTCCTTCATGGTTGACATGTCCATACCAAGTATTAAAGCTATGGCCATCATTAATAATCCACTAATTATTAATACCGACTGTGGATTGTATTTTTTGATTAATAGCTTAGCAACTACAACAACAATGAGTATGGATATAACAGAACCGATAATAAGCATGATATTTTGAGAATTTGAATTAATCAATATATTGTGAATCTATACAAAACCAGGTATATAAAAGCTTTGTATTGTTATGGTTAATATGTATTTTATGTTCTTTTATCCAATTAAACCAAAATATAGCACTGGGTTAAATCTGGTTGATAGCTTGTAGATAGATTCTTTTTCATACATCAATATTTTTATTTTAACTTATCTTATTGATGCAAAACTATAGTTATTGAATTATTGAAAAACATACCAGTTGTAATTACTGTTAGATACCAATTATGTTTTTTTAATACTCTGATCTATTTCTTATATGCTATTGATAATTTTAGCCATTTTTTCAACCTTTTCTTTAAGAACAGGAGCTGGAACAGGTGAATATCCAAATATAAGTCCAGCTTTTGAGTCTTTACTTACATAGCATTTTTTTAATGAGTGAACCACAATATTGTTTTGGCGTAATAAATTGATTACTTGTGATTCATCTAAGTTATTATCTAAAAATGCCGTAACATGTAAACTGCGAAAAGGCGTATGTTCAATGGTTAATTTACTGGTCTGCGACTCAAGTTTTGAGATAAATAAATCTCTTCTTTCCTGAGCCACCTCAATCATATGCTGCAAATGCTTTAACAGGTAGTTTCTTTCTATAAATTGATCCATTACCAATTGCACTGAAGGAGATACAAAGCGATGCGAGTGTTCCTGAAACGCTTTAATTGGTGATACTAAATATTCTGGTACGATCATATATCCCAACCTAATAGATGGATGCAGTAATCGATTAAAAGTACTCATGTAAATTGTCCGGTCTTCCTTGTCGATACTATAAATACTCGGAATAGATTCCTGATAGTTACCAACCGGACTTTCGTAGTCATTTTCAATGATCAAAGCTTTGCTCTCAGAAGCCCACTTTAATAACTCCAGTCTTCGGCTAAGACTCATTTTTACACAAAAAGGATACTGGTTAGAAGGCGTGGTATGCACCAGTTTGGGCGTTGCCAGATGATTGTTTGTAAGCTCCTTTACCTTAATTCCCTCATTATCTATATTAACAGGAAGAATATTGGCTAGCATACTTTTAAATATAGAGTGTACATTAGGAAAGGTAGGGTTTTCCATTGCTACACAATCACCCTTGTTTAATAAAACGTTCGATACCAGATATAAGGATTGTAACGAACCGGAAACAATAAATACCTGGTGTGGACTACACTTAATATTTCTGGTAATGTTTAAGTAGTTACAAATATTCTTTTTCAGCGAGTCAATACCTGATGAGGAGGAATAGGATAGAGATGAGGATTTTACATAGCGCCAGTAACTATTCGTTAATTTTTTCCATTGATTTACCGGAAATATATCCAAAGGAGGTAGGCCTGGTCTAAATGCCAGGTTTGCATCTGAATGCCGGTTAATGAGCGATATATTTTTTAAACATGCTTCACCTTTTTCTGATATCTGTGGATAAATTTCAGCATTATAGTTCTTACTGGTCTCGATTTTTGGATTTGATGTATTTTCAGGTGAATAACTCACTTTGTATCCGGAGCAGTTCTTTGATTCGATTAATTTTTCAATCAAGAGTAACTCATAAGCTTTAATAACAGTAGTTCTTGAGAGTTTCATTTCATCTGCCAAAATTCTGGTTGAAGGTAGATGCATACCTTCAGGAAGTTCCAAATTTATGATACAATTTTTAATCGCCTGATATAAGCTGGCGTATTTATGTAAGGAATCCTTAGTCATTTGTTTTTCTAAGGAAAGTCTGATGCGATTAATAATAACTGTGAGATTTGTATTCATCATTATGTCAAATTGGAACCTCAAAAGTAGTGAATAATAAAATCATCCCATGATCTTAATAAAAAACTTAGTTATTGACCTTCTTACAACTTTAAAACATAAGCAAAAATAAGGAACAATAGAATCACTTTTTTAATTGCCGTAGTATTTCTATATAGTTGAACTCATTCCTTTCTAAAATTTAATGATCTAAATTGTGTTTTTTAATTTTACCAATACCAAAACTATTAAAAATGCAAATGCTCTGGACAATGCTGTTAACAAGATCTATATCTATTAAATAATACTATATTTGGCAGTTCCTATAACAAATCAATCAACGTTCAAACCATTAATTTTTACAATGAGTAAAGCAACCATTGAGAAAAATATCTATCTAACAAATAGATCAAAGGCATATACCCACTGTTAAATGAAATGTTATACATTTGTTAATGATTGATTTTAAACAGATTAATTTTTAAAAAAAAGAAATGATTAGAATGAAAAAGGTATTAATACTTGCTATGCTGTTGCCTTTATTGGCAGGATGTTTAAAAGATGATGAAAATATTGATTATGCAGTGCTTGATGAAGAAATCATTAGCGAATATCTGGCTACGAATAATATTGTGGCAGAAAGGCACTCATCCGGATTGTATTATAAGGTTATTGAACAGGGCGAGGGCGCCTCTATTAATATAGATACCGATGACAAGGTTACCTTTTCGTTCAGTAGCGAAACCATTACAGGGGCATCGTTTTACGACGAAGATAAGAATCACACAGCCAATCTAAGTGCATTACCTTATGCCTTTCAGATTGGTATGTCACAGATAAACAAAGAAGGTGAGATCATTCTTTATTCGCCCTCACAGCTTTGTCGTAATGCCTACGGTTATATATATGGAGAAGAAAATACTGTTATGGTTTACCATATTAAAATTGACAGAGACCAGTCTGAAATTGATGAAGAAATTATTTCGGCTTACCTGGCAGATAATGGCATAGAGGCTGAACGCCACGAATCGGGTCTTTATTACAAAATACTGACTGAAGGCGAAGGGGATAATGTTACATCCACTTCATTAGTTGATGCCAGCTATAAGGGCAGCTTACTCAATGGTGAAGTATTTGATGAAGGCACCTTGAGTAGAACCTCTTTGACAGGTTTAATAGAGGCCTGGCAGGTTGGTGTTCCTTTACTAAAAAAAGGTAGTAAGGCACGGTTTTATTGTCCTTCACAAATGTGCTATGGCAGCACAGCTCGCTACGACAGCAATGGTAATGTCACCATTCCTGACAACAGTATTTTAATATTTGAAATTGAAGTGGTTAATTTCTATTAACCTTCTACCATAAAACATTTTTAGGCCCTGTTTCCTTTGCGAATCAGGGCTTTCTTGCATTTAAACCAATTATTATAAGCAAGCTTGTTTATAGTATAAAGTATTACGCCAATCAATTACTCGCAGTCGTGGCACGACTTACTTTAATTATGAAGTGTTTAAGTTTTGAAAATTAAAGGGATATAGGTGTTGAGTTGTAAAAATACGGTAAAGAATATATACCTCTCAACTGTTGCGAAACTGCTGGATCTATTTGGCTTTCCAACCGTTTTTATGTATTTGAAGAACTTTTATATTTCTCTAAAAAATAGTGTCTTTAATACTCAAATATCGCAAAAGTAATAGTCTATATTTTTAGTATATCAGGTCAAGCGATGGAAGGTAGCATTTTATTAAAAAATAGTATCTTTGTTTTTAAGATGATACATTATGAATACTGAAGCTGCTAAAATAAGACCAAATGTTTCGAGAAGAGCATTCTGGGATATCGATTATAATACCATCGATTGGGAAAATAATAGTCAGTATTTAATAATAAAGGTTATAGAAAGAGGCAAGCTGCAAGATCTTTTTGAGTTAATAAAGTACTATGGAAAAGAAAAGATTAAGAAGGAATTGATAGGTGCTCAGAAACTACCACAAAGAACCTTTGATTTCGCCAGAACTTATTTTGCTGTTAATAAAGAAGACTTTCAATGCTCCATTTCGAGACTATAATTCCGGAAACCAGATTCATATTAGAAGATCTAATGAGACGGGAAGAGTTGAAAGATTACCGTTTGGTAGGAGGAACCGCTCTATCTCTTTACAAAGGACATCGTGTTAGTGATGATATTGACTTGTTTTTGAATCCTGAAAAAGAATTCGATAAACAAAAAATAAAGAGGGTTTTAATATCATTGGCGGATAGGCCTGAAGACATAGAAATTTCAGATATGACCTTCGGCTTTTCTTCTTATCTGACCTATAATGTAAGGGGGGATGAACTAAAAATAGACTTAATGCACTTTGAAAGTGATCCATTCATTGATGAACCAAATATTATTAATGACATAAGGTTAGCTTCTACTCGTGATATTTCTGCAATGAAATTGAATGCCATTACAAGTCGCTCTGAGAAGAAGGATTTTATTGATATTCATGAATTATTATTAGAATACTCAATAAAGGATATGTTAGAACACTATAAAAAGAAATACCCATACAATGATCCCAAAGATGTAATCTTCGCTTTTGCTGCAATAGATAACGCAGATAGTTCATATATGCCTAAAATGTTTATAGACTGGAGTTGGGATCAGATTAAGGAAAACCTAAAACAACAATTCAGAAAGTATTTGGATCAGGAAGCAGGAGTATAAATATACAATCCTGCTATTGCAAATTAAAATCTTCACATAAATCAATTATTCGCTGTCGTCGCTCGGCTTACTATTTGATGTGCTATTAATGCGGTGAATATTAGTATTTTAAATCACTTCTTCTATGCAAAAACTTCTAAATATTGATAATGAGGGTGTTGATTTTATAAAGACTTACTTTTACTAATACCTATTCTCAGTTTATAATGTTAAGGCAAAGTTTACAACACAAAAATACTCTAATTAATTATGAAAATTAATTCTCTTTAAAGTTGTTTTAAAAGAACCTGTCCGAGGAGAAATACGTTGTATTTACTGTAGAAATTTTTACCCCATCAAATCCCTTTTCGATTTTCTCTATAAGTCGACTTGAAGACTCAGATGTATGATGTGGTGTTTTAATGAAAAATAAATTTTCAAAGTAATAATTAGAGATCTTGATTATTGTTTGATTTTCAATGTTGCCACTAAAAAGTAAACCTAATTCTGCAACTTTGAATATTGTAGCAATTGATATATGATTTTTCTTTTTAACTGCTCCTTGTTCCCACTTTCTTCTTACAATAGCTGAAATCAGGGCTATAGTCAACACTTCAAATTTTAGTTCTTCTAGAGTAACATTATCTGAACCAAAGAGATTATTGGTAAAACGATATACTACCTGTCTTTCAATTTCTTTTATTGGAATGAATAAAATTTCACTCATTTCCTCCATTATATAAAACAAATTACTTCAAAATACATAACCTATTGCTAATCTTAAACCAAAGGCAATATCTGATTCTATGTTTTTATATGTTTTGTTCTTATGTGTTATCAAATTATAATAATTATACTTTTCAAAAGTCCACTCACGTCCAATTCCTGCTGCAAATTCAAAATTAAAGTTATTTCCAATACTACGTCTTACACCATACATTGGTATTATGTGAATTGAGGAAAATACATTTTCAAGACTATTTGATTTAAATATTGCTAAATCTACAGCTTTGTAACCAAAATTTATTGATAAATAGTTTGCACTATTATTGTTAGTTCTCTTACCTAAATTATTTCTATGCTTTAAATTATAATAAAACCTTGGTTCCAAATTTATTTCTGGAATTATTGCCCATTGAGATGAACTACTATATCCATATAAGCTTGATGTTGACTCATATAAATAAGAAAAACCAATTTCGCTTCTCAATGCAATCTCTTTAAAAAGTCTACATTCATTATAAAATGAAATGGGATACATACCCAGTTGTACTCCAAAAATATTTCTTTCAACTTGAGATTCTTGTGCATAAGGTTTTATAAAAGATAGTAATAGTAAAAGGGATATAATTGTACGTTTCATCGTTTTTGATTATGTGGTTTAGTTTATTTTAATTTATATGTTACTAACATAATGTAAAATATAATATATTAAACATTATTATGTAGCAAATATAACTTTTTAAAATAATATCCAATGTTAAATAGTGAACATTAATTAAGTCGCATCAAACCAGGATTTATATAATAATTTTAGGAAGCTAAATATTAAACTAAATGACACTTACTGAATTTAATTAATTCCCAAAGGATTCTTGGGAAATAATATTTTATATGCAAATACATATAAATACAGTAAAAAGTAGATGATTATATGAGAAAGCATATAATTTTAGCTATATTTGAGTAATTATATTTAAATGCATATAATGAAGAGTCTAGCAGAATTTGTTAAAGAAAGAAGAAAAGAGGTGAATCTTACTCAAGAGGAATTTGCAGATAGGGCAGGAGTAGCTTTAACTGTTATAAGGAAAATTGAACAAGGAAAAAGTAATTTAAATCTCGATAAGGTTAACCAAGTGCTCGCTATGTTTGGTCATGTGTTAGCTCCTGTTAGTTCAAAAGAGGTTAATAATATTTCTAATCAATGAGAAAAGCTAAAGTTTTATATAATGATAAATTGGCAGGTATTCTCATTGAGAATAATGATGGAGATTATATTTTTACTTATGATAAGGATTATGTAATAAATTATCCGGATCACTTTTTGACCTTTACAATGCCGGTTAGGGGCCAGGAATATAAATCCAACAGGCTTTTTCCTTTTTTTGAGGGACTAATTCCAGAAGGATGGTTGTTAGAAATAGCTTCAAATAGCTGGAAGATCAATAAAAATGATCGGATGGGATTATTATTAGCTTGTTGTCAAAATTGTATTGGCGCAGTGAGTGTTGTTCCTTTAAAAGAAGAAGATGAGTAAAAAATGCTTGTATTGTTATAAGAATATTGATGGAGAAGGTGAGTATCATGAATCTTGCAGCCAACGCTTCTTTGGTACAGTCAGGGCACCCATCATTCCCTATGGTCTGGATAATATGTCAGAGTTAGCAAAAAATGTTGTTGAACGCAGTGTGACAGTTCCAGGTGTACAACCAAAGCTTTCAATGAGTGTAGTTGAAGACTCCAGGGATAAAACAGATAATAGACTGACTGTAGTTGGTGCATTAGGTGGTAATTATATATTTAAACCTGCTTCTGAAGACTATCCGGAAATGCCAGCCAACGAACATTTAACAATGCGAATTGCAGAAAGTTTTGGAATTAATGTAGTCCCATCGAGTTTAATCAGGTTACAATCAGGTGAGCTTTCTTATATTACCAAACGAATTGACCGAACAGAACAAGGAGATAAGATGCATATGCTGGATATGTTTCAAATAACCGAAGCCTTTGATAAATATAAAGGTTCAATGGAAAAAATTGGAAAGGCGCTCAGTGAATATTCTGCTAATCCTTTATTGGATAAATTATTTCTTTTTGAACTGACCCTCTTTTGTTTTTTGACAGGCAATAATGATATGCATCTTAAAAATTTCTCAATGATTTTATCTAATGGGAAATGGATATTAGCACCTGCATATGATTTATTAAATGTGTCCATTGTTCTTCCTGAAGATACAGAGGAATTAGCTTTAACATTAGGGGGGAAGAAGAAAAAACTAAACAGGAAATCATTCAATAATTTTGGTGAGGATTTGGGATTAAATGAAAAGCAGATTAATGGTGTATATAAACGTTATTTAAAAAATAGACCCAAAGCTATAAAGTGGATAAGTGAATCATTTCTTTCAATGGAAATGCAAAATAGTTATCTGGAAATAATTGATTATAGATATTCAATTATTTATGATAAAACTTCATAGTAAAATTTGAATATTTAATAATTCCACAGGTAATTTATCCAAATGAATAATGAACAAAACTTTTGGGTATGGTAATATAACCAACTTGTAAATTAATATTTCGCAGCTTTCGCACGGCCTACTTTCCGATACAGAAATTTTTAAAGATATTACCTAATACTTCGTCTGTTTGTATTTCTCCACCTGTGATCTCACCTAAAAAGTATAATACTTCTCTAATATCCTGAGCAAGGAAGTCACCTGATATGCCTGCATGTAATCCATCAACAACTCTGGATATAGACTCATGAGAACGCTTTAAAGCTTCGTAATGACGAGCATTAGTAACAATCACTTCATCGTTGTCAACCGCTTTAAGGTTGATGGTTTTAATCAATTCTTCTGATAATAATTCAATTCCTATTTGTTTTTTAGCAGAAAGAGGAACGATGGCATCAGATCCTGAAAGTTCTTTGAATTTATTTTGATCAAAACGTTGTGCAATTTCATCTTCGGTCAGCAGATCAATTTTGTTTATAGCAACAATTAACTGCTGAGCCTCATTCATCTTATTTTTAACATCAGCAATGGCCTCGTGTATCTTTTCATTAGGATCATTGATATCCAACATTAAAACAACAATAGATGCTGATTCAATTTTGCTAAATGTACGATCAATACCTATGGTTTCAATGGCATCGGTAGTTTTTCTTATTCCTGCAGTATCAATAAAACGGAAAGTAATTCCTTCTATGTTAATCGTATCTTCAATTACATCACGTGTTGTTCCGTGAATGTCAGAAACTATTGCTCTGTCTTCTTGCAAAATAGTATTCAGAAGTGTTGATTTACCGGCATTTGTATGGCCAACAATAGCTACAGGAATACCATTTTTAATTGCATTTCCTAATGAAAAAGAGTTGATTAATTTAGACAGTAGATGCTCAATTTCATTTACCAGATCAACCAATTGAGAGCGATCAGCGAACTCCACATCCTCTTCACTAAAATCAAGTTCCAATTCAATTAATGAAATAAAGTTTAGCAAGCGTTCTCTTAGGTGAATTAATTCATTCGAAAAACCACCTTTCATTTGTTGTAAGGCTACCCTGCGAGCCGCTTCACTACGTGATGCAATTAAATCAGCTACAGCTTCAGCCTGCGATAAATCCATCTTTCCATTTAAAAAGGCTCTTTGAGTAAATTCGCCCGGTGCAGCTAGATTGGCACCATTTTTAATGAAAAGCTCCAGTACTTTTTGTTGAATATAGGGAGCTCCATGACAAGAAACTTCAACTGTATTTTCTCCGGTAAAAGAGTTTGGAGCCTTAAAGATACTGATCAGTACTTCATCTAATTCTTTATCTTCATCGATTAAAGAACCAAAATGTACAGTGTTGGCAGATTGATCAACTAATTTTTTCCCGGATTTAACCGATTTAAAAACTTTATCACAAATAATTATGCTATCCGGACCTGTTAATCGAATAACAGCAATAGCACCAGCGCCTTGAGCTGTAGAAACAGCTACAATAGTATCTTCAAGATTTATCATTTCAATGCTTTAATTTGACGCAAAAATACATAAAGCAGATTTTATAATCTATGATAAACACAAAAAAAGCAGAAATCAACTGATTTCTGCTTTTACAATATGGGTTTTATAAAATCTATTTAACGGATTCAAATTGTTTGCTTTTGACGTTTTGTACATGAGAAGGAACAATCTCCGGAATATTTAGATCATGTAATTTTTGATTTATTTCATTAAGCGGTTGGTGTCTTTGCTTTTTTTTTACTTTCTTATTTTTTTTCTTCTCTTTGATTATAATATTTCCATCAACGGAGAAAAATTCTAACATTTTTTGCATCTCTTTTGATTCATTCTTTAAAATATCAGATTCTTCCGACATGCTTTCAGCCATTATAGCTATACGTTGGGTGTGCTCATTAAATTCAGTTACAGCTGAAGTTATTTGTGAGACTTCACTTTTTTGTTCTACAGAGTAGTTTGTAATTTTATCAATGTATGTTGTTGTTTTTTGGCTTTCCGAAAGTATTCGTTTTAAACTATTTCCTGCTAAGCCTGAGAATTCTTTTCCTTCAGCAGAAATAGCATTAATATCTGCAGAAATATCTTGTGCTCTTTCTGCCAATTCTCTAATTCCTTTGGCAACAACACCAAAACCACGACCGTGATTTCCTGCTTTGGCAGCCTCAATACTTGCGTTTAAGGCCAAAATATTTGTTTGTAAAGCAATCTCCTTAATAATTTGAGCGCGATCGATCAACTTATCCATTACTCTCATGGCATGTTGTGTTTGATCCATTTCACTGTCTATTGTTTCCGTTGATTCCTTATTAATGATAGCAATTTGTTGTGCATCATTTGCATTTTGATTGATGAGTGAAGCCATTTCTTCCATTGCAGCAGATAGTTCCTCAGAAGAAGATGCTTGTGAAGAAGAAAACTCATTAAGTCTAACCGCCTTTGAGTTAAAGCTCTCGCTCATTTCTTTAATTTTTTTTGAAGCTTCATTTAATCGAATTACCATTTCTTTTATAATGGTATTACTGCTTCGGATGCTTGTTGCAAGCTGACCAATTTCATCTTTTTGGTCTAGCTCAAAATCTTTATTGAGTTGACCTTTAGCTTGTTGTTTGGCAAATTCAACCAGTTGATAAACAGGTTTGGTTAAGGATTTTGTTAAGTATCGTGATGCTATTAAACTGATAACGGTGAGTATTAATAATCCACCAATCAAGATCAGACTCGAATTTGAAGCTAATATGATATTATTATTAACTGCCATTTCTGTTTGGCGAAATAAAGTGCTTGATAATAGTTGTGTAAGAAGAATTCCATTATCCATGGAGTCATCGATAAGCGATAAATTCTCCTGGCCGGAATCCATAGCTGCCTGAGCCTCTTTTACAAGAGTTGTAAAGGAGTTTAACTCGGTCTCTAAAACTTTTAGTTGATTGTTTAAGGATGGATTATGCTTTAATAAAGTTTTTACTTCCTCGAGTAGGTTTTGAGTAAATTGAAGGTGAGTTAAACCATCATACAAAAATTCTTTATTATGGCTGTAACCATAACTTCTTAGGTAAAAAATAGCCTGTTGCCAATTTCGCTCCAATTCAGCAACCTTTTTAACGGTAGGTAGTTGATGTTCTGAAACCATATTAGCCGAACTTTTAATAGTATTCATCCTTAATATAGCCATAGCACCAAAAAGAATAAATATTGAAAGAAGTACAGCAAAACTAAAGGTTAGTTTTTGTGCAATTTTAAGATTCTTCCACTTCATCATAATGTTAAGTAAGAAAGTTAAAAAAATGATTAAATAATCCCCGTGTGTTGTACTAACAAATATATTTCAGCTAACTGGTATAAGTGTTAATCTAATATTAAGGCGTAATTATATATCTATTAATGAATAGTAACGTTTTGATATAGTATTGATTATATTTATTGGTTGCAAATGATGAATCCATTAAAAGGTTAAATAAATATTAACAAAAGGTTACGAAATTAGAAATTGAAAGAGGTGTGTTAGATTTCTTTGAATTGGATTATCTCAAAAAAATTAATCATTTGAGTTTTTAAGTTGGAAAATTTATTGTGATATTTATTATTATTTAAAAAATGTTAAACAAAATTTATAGTCAGTGGTTATTTAATTGAAAAGCAATTGGGAGAATAAAAAAAATATTATAATTTACATACCCTAAGTATTTAGATAAATATATATGTTATGAGTGTATTGTTATCAGATAAATCAAAAGTAATTGTCCAGGGTTTTACTGGAAGTGAAGGTTCTTTTCACGCTTCGCAAATGATAGAATATGGAACAAATGTGGTAGGAGGGGTTACTCCTGGAAAAGGAGGAACAACTCATCTAGACCTGCCTGTTTTTAATACAGTAAAAGATGCTGTAGATGAAGTAGGGGCAGATGTTTCTGTCATTTTTGTACCTCCGGCTTTTGCAGCAGATGCCATAATGGAAGCAGCAGATGCAGGAATTAATGTTGCAATAACCATAACTGAAGGCATACCTACTGCTGATATGGTAAAGGTAAAAGATTACTTGAAGGATAAGAATACACGATTAGTTGGCCCTAACTGTCCGGGAGTTATTTCTCCAGGCCTAGCAAAGGCAGGGATTATGCCAGGCTTTATTCATACTAAAGGTAAAATTGGTGTAGTTTCCAGATCTGGTACATTAACTTACGAGGCTGTTGATCAGTTAACAAAACAAGGTTTAGGTCAGAGTACTTGTATTGGTATAGGTGGTGATCCTATTATTGGAACAACAACTAAAGATGCCGTGGAATTATTAATGAATGATTCGGATACGGAGGGAATTATTATGATTGGCGAAATAGGTGGAAGTATGGAAACAGAAGCTGCCTTGTGGATTAAAGAAAATGGTACTAAACCTGTTGTTGGTTTTATTGCCGGTCAAACAGCTCCCAAAGGTCGTAGGATGGGGCATGCAGGAGCAATTATTGGTGGAGCAGCAGATACTGCAGCAGCCAAGATGGAAGTGATGAAGGAATGTGGAATTCATGTAGTAGAATCTCCTGCGGATTTAGGAGTTACCATGAAGAATGCATTGCGATAAGATATTTTGAAACGTGTAACCATTAATGAATTAACCCTTTGGATTTTTCCAAGGGGTTTTTTCTTGTTGGTAATGTACTAACCTTCAGATTCTGTTCTTTTTACCTTTTTCTTTTCTGTCATTGTTTTGTATGCAACAAAGCCCAAACTTTTATATGTACCTAGTGCATTAGGGTGATCGAGATCACAAGTGTTCAATTGAATCCATTGAGGATTAAAACTCCATGCTTTTTCAATGGTTTTTGAAAGTAAGTATTTACCAAATCCTTTACCAATAAATTGCTGGGCAAGACCAAAGTATAAAATCTCCACATATTTCTCTTCTAAAATCAATTCGCAATAACCTGCAAATTCTTCATGAATTGAAAATGTAAAGATCTGTGTTCTGGGAGAGTTGATTTTATCAATTAATATGGATTTATCCATAAATAAACGATCCAGCCAATTGTAATTTTCTCCAACTGTAGTGTAAAGTTTTAAATAGCTTTCTGCAGTAATTGGAGTATCCTGCTTAATTAGTTTTATGTGTTTATTTTCTATTAAGCAGTAGTCTATTCTCTGCTCAAGTTTTAAGAAGGTAATTTTTGAATCAACCGTTTTATATGGCATTTTTTTTATTACAAATAAAATGGAATTATTCATAAAATAAAATCCCCCACTGTATTGATTACAATGGGGGAAACCTACTTACCATTCTATTGTTAAAACCTATGCGTAAACATTAGGCAGTATTATGATAAAATCATATGCTCTATATCAGTTTTTACTTCTGTAATTCCACCGATATTAAAAGTGTCAATTAAAATTTTTGCCACGTTTGGTGATAAGAAAGCCGGAAGTGTTGGTCCCAGGTTAATATTTTTAACTCCAAGGCTTAACAATGCAAGTAATACAATTACAGCTTTTTGCTCGTACCACGCAATGTTATAAACGATTGGTAAATCATTAATATCTTCTAATTCAAAAACTTCTTTAAGTTTTAAAGCTGTAACCGCTAAAGAATAAGAGTCATTACACTGACCTGCATCTAATACTCTTGGAATACCGCCTATATCACCTAAAGGAAGTTTATTATATCGGTATTTGGCACATCCCGCAGTTAGAATTACTGTATCTTCTGGAAGTTCACTAGCAAATTCAGAGTAGTAGCTTCTGCTGTTCATTCTACCATCGCAACCTGCCATTACAACAAACTTTTTAATGGCTCCACCTTTTACGGCATCAACCACTTTATCTGCAAGTTGCATTACCTGGTTATGGGCAAATCCACCAACAATTTCGCCTGTTTCAATTTCTGTTGGAGAAGCACATTTTTTAGCATGTTCAATGATTATACTAAAATCTTTAGGTTGTCCATCTTTTCTGTCTGCAATATGAGTACATCCTTCAAAACCACTTGCGCCAGTTGTATAAATTCGGTCTTTATAACTTTCGTTAGGAGGCACAATACAGTTTGTGGTAAATAAAACAGGACCATTAAAAGATTCAAACTCTTCTTTTTGTTTCCACCAGGCATTACCATAATTTCCCACGAAATGCTCATACTTTTTAAATGCAGGATAATAATTTGCAGGAAGCATTTCACTGTGTGTGTAAACATCAACACCAGTTCCTTCTGTTTGCTTCAGCAATTCTTCCATATCTTTTAAATCATGGCCAGAGATTAAGATAGCGGGATTGTTACGTACTCCTAAATTAACTGAGGTTATTTCAGGATTTCCAAAGCTTTCTGTATTTGCTTTATCTAATAAAGCCATCACATCAACACCATATTTACCACATTCAAGCACTAAACCAACTAACTCGTCTGCAGTTAAAGAGCTGTTTGTAGTAGCAACCAGTGCTTTTTGAATAAACAGGCTGATTTCATCACTTTCATACCCTAGATTAATAGCATGTTCTGCATAAGCAGCCATACCTTTAACTCCGTATGTTAGTAATTCTTTTAAAGAGCGGATATCTTCATTCTCAATTGAAAGTATTCCTATTGCAGGAGCAACTTTTAGAAAATCATCTTTAGAAGAACCACTGTAATTTACAGAATGTTCATTTGCTTGAATTTCAACTCCTTTTGCCATTAAGACATTTTTTAATTCATCACGAAGTTGAATTCCTTCATTTATTTTAGAAACAATTTTGTTACTGTCAAAATTGGCATTGGTTATTGTAATAAACAAAGCATCAATCATGTATTTAAATGCGTTGCTGTTTTCTATATTGTTTTGTAGGGCAATTGTATTAACGTGAGCTAATCCTTTGGATACAAATAGTAATACATCCTGAAGAGCAGCAACTTCATCTGTTTTTCCGCAAACTCCTTTAACTGTACAACCAGTTCCTTTGGCTGCTTCCTGACATTGGTAACAAAACATACTCATGATATCTGTTTTAAGTGTTTTAATTTTTAATATTTAAATGCAATGATTGCATTTGCTGTGATTTATTGTGAGTTAAAATAATACAAGCTTTTATTTTACTATTATCGACTTGTAACTTTTAACTTTCGCCTCATTTTTAAACCCATTCTTCTGAAAGAACTTCTCCTTCAATTGAGATAATAGCTCTTTTAATAGGAATTTTTCTACTCGCCTTGTTAAGAGCCTGCTGAGCTAAATTCATTAATCCTCCACAACAAGGAACTTGCATGATAACTACAGTTAAAGAGTTGATTCTGGCATCATCAATTAAAGAAACCAGCTTGTTCAAGTAAATTTCCATACCATCATCCAACTTTGGACAAGCATTGGCTAATACTTTATTTTTAAGGAATTTTTGATGGAAATTACCCATTGCAAAAGGAACACAGTCTGCAGCTAAAACCATATCAGCCTCTTTAAAAAAGCTTGCTGCAGGATTAATTAAATGCATTTGAACAGGCCATTGACGTAGCTCCGAAGGTTGTTCTGTTGCATTCGATTCTGTAGCAAGAGAAAATCCACCTCGTTTAATTTCCTGACTCTGAGAACCTGGACATCCACCTCCATGGTGTCCCATAGGTTTTACTTCAACTTTATTATGCATCACGTTAATTATTTCTTGTAAATCAAAATCGTATTTATCCTGATTAGCCTTTAAGTAACCCATGGCTTCTTTTAAGAAACCGATTTCATTATGGTCTTTAAGGTGTTTTAAATGTGCAATTACGGTGTTTTTACCCTTAGCCACCATTTGAGCCATAACTTTTACCTCGTCATAAGCTTCGGCTTCTCGCCTTTCTATTTCCATTGCACCCTGAGGACAGTGGCCAAGGCAGGCACCAAGGCCATCACACATTAAATCGCTAATCAACCTTGCTTTACCATCAATAATTTGTAAAGCTCCTTCATGACAGCCCGGAACGCATTGTCCACAGCCATTACATAAATCTTCGTTTATTTTAATAATATCTCTTTCCATTGTTTTCCGTTTTTATTTCTATTACAAAGATGCAGTACTGCAGCTCATTTTTCTGTAACATATGTTACAAAGGCCAAAAAAAATGTATATTTCAGATATTTTTTTTTCTAACCGTCTATATTTTTATCCCAATATGATACACGATTATCCATTTTTAGAAAAAAGTCCTCTTTTTAGAGGATTAACAATTGAAGAAATAAATTCTGCATTTTCAGATGTTCATTATCAGGTTAAAAAATACAGTAAGGGACAAATGGTGGTAAGTGCCGGTGATAAAGTGGATCGATTGCTGATTGTCTTATCAGGAAGTGTTAAGGGTGAAATGATTGACTTTTCAGGAAAAACGATTAAGATTGAGGATATCAATCCTCCAATGCCGTTGGCTGTAGCTTTTCTTTTTGGTAAGTCAAATACTTTCCCTGTAAATATTATTACCAATGAAGATTCTGAGCTATTGGTTATTCCTAAAGAATCGATATTAAAGCTTTTTCAGGAAAATAAGATGATGCTGTTAAATTTCCTAAATGCCATCTCCAACCGATCTCAGTTTCTGTCTCAAAAAATTAAATTTTTAAATTTTACTACCATAAAAGGAAAAATAGCTAATTATCTATTACAATATGCATCGCAGGGTATGTTGGAAGTAGTTTTGGATAAATCACAGAATGAATTGGCCGAGTTATTTGGAGTAACACGACCATCGGTTGGCCGAGGAATTAGAGATTTACATAATGAAGGTTTAATTGAGGCAAATGGAAAGAAAATAAAGCTCATTGATATTCAGGGATTAAAGGAATGTTTGAAATAAAATCGTAAAAAAGACAAACTGGCCACGCAACTTTTGATAAATTCTTCAGTCATATAGTAAGAGAACAAAAAGAAAAATTAATTAAAATTTAAGTATATGAAGAAGTTGAGATTTATTTTACCGTTGTTATTCGGACTGTTGATTTTTGTGTCGTGCGATGATGATGATGACACAGATGGTTATAATAATTGGTGGCTTACAACAGGAACTGTGGTTTTAACAGATAACAGTTTTTATATTGTAACTGATGATGGATTAAATTTTGGACAGGAAGAAGATGAGGTTAGTGCTTCGAATTTTGAGGATGGCATGCGTCTTTTGTTTTATTACGAAGTAGAAGGGGAAGCGACAGATTCAGAATTGTTGGATTATTATATTGAGCTAAAGGATTATGATGAAATTCTTACTAAACCAATATTTAATTTTACTGAAACTACTAACGAAGAAGTAATTGATTCTATTGGAGATGATCCAATTCATATTGTTGATACCTGGTTTACCGGTGATTACCTGAATGTTGAATTTAAGTATTATGGAAATAACTTATTACACTATGTAAACTTGGTGCATGATAGTTCTAATCCGGAAACTGAGAACGGAGAGATTCTATTAGAGCTTAAACATAATGATAATGGTGATGCCTGGAATTATATTAGTTGGGGAGTTGCATCATTTGACATTAGTGAATTGCAGCAAGAAGGAGAGGAGTCAGTTGATATTTTTGTTCGTAGTATGGGATATTATAACGAATATGAATACAACAAAGTACTAACCTATGAATATTCCTCCACACCTGTAGAAGCGCAAAGCCAGAATGTTTCGCGAAAATTTAGTGAGTTCCCAAGTCCGATGATTAAATAAGACATTTAGAATAAAAAAAGGAACAAAATTTTGTTCCTTTTTTTTATTCGTATAATCTATTGATATAGTTTTTGTTAAATTGAATATATTAATTAGCATAGAGACTGAAATCATATTTTTTACTTTTTTGATTTGGAATCTTAAAATTAAATTCCCTATATTTGCAGCGCTTTTGAGGGAACACTATCTCAAAACAATGTCAAAAATGGATCTGTAGCATAACTGGATAGTGCACTGCGTTACGGCCGCAGAGGTTAGGGGTTCGAATCCCTTCAGATTCACAACAAAAATTAATGGACCTGTAGCATAACTGGATAGTGCACTGCGTTACGGCCGCAGAGGTTAGGGGTTCGAATCCCTTCAGGTTCACAAAAGGCTTGTAAGTTTAATACTTACAAGCCTTTTTTTTGTTATAATGCTCCTGACAAATATTTGTATTCTGAAGGTGGTGTGAATCGGGATGATGGTATTGCTGAACCAGGTTTAAAATCTACAAATATCTCGTTATTTTCTATGCCCATAATTTTAGCAGTTGTTTTTATTGCAATACCTTTGTAAAGCCAACTTTTGGCTCCCATTACACTAAATACATCACATTTAAAGCCATTTATGGTTTCTGTTCCTTGTTTTTGTCCTCCTAAACTTTCTAATACATTATTGGTAAAATCTTCCCTTTCTTCTTCTGTCATAGATTCAGCAAACTGTTGGGCAGCATCATAAATTTCAATTTCCCCCTTAAAGGCAGTGTTATTAATATAATCTACTGTCCAATATGTGTCGCCAACATTAATTGTAAGCATATGTGTTTTGTCAATATGTTTCATACCAAACATGTTAATTGTTGTTTCTGATTTTTCAATCTCACATGTTTTTTCGCCGTAATCATCCCACCATAATTCCCTGGTTCCGGTTGTACTACCTGATAATTCAAGTTTTAAATAGCCTGACTTTAATGCATAACGATTAACTTCTTGGGTGTTTTGTGCGTTGATTGATACCGAGATAATAGTTATCATTAGCATCGAAAATAATAATCTTCTCATAACGTTGTTTGTTTAAATTCCTTAGTCCAGATTCTTGTATTTAAATTCATCTCTTTAATAAGAGTTTCTATCAAACCAAATAGCATATACATTTCCTCAATATCCTCATATTGAATTCCATTTTTCCCTATTTTAGGTTCAAACAAGTTTTTATTAAATGGAATTGCACAATACACTGAATCCGCTTTAAAAGAAAAGTACATTTTAAGCTTATAATGATTGTATAAGTTAACAATTGCCTCCATCATAACAGGTGTAATTACATAACGAGCTTCTTGCTGACTCGAACCATAGACAGAAAACAGTTGTTCAAACACTGGATTTTCAAGTTTAACCATCTCCCCGTAATACTTACTTTTACTTTTTTCTTTACCCAGTAGATTTGTAACTTTTTTATCACTCTGAGGCAGTATAAAAGTTGAGTTTTCTATATTCTTATTAAACTCTGCATAAAAGAATATTCCTCTGAATAGAGTACTCCATTCAGTTGTTTTATTTCCATCACTATCACGAGTCTCTTTTTTTTGCTCTATCTTAAGTTCTGAAAATTTGAAAGGAACATTTTCAATGCTCCCGGTAATCATATCATCACCCGTACATCTGTCAAATTTATGAGGAAATAATCCTGACCTAGTAAAAGTAAATGAATCAATATGCGCAGTAGGTTTATAAGAATATTCCGGATTGATTAATTGTATCACTTTTCTAACTACTTCTTCCTTAAATTCTGCTCTGTACTTTGTATATCTTATTAATGCTTTTATAGCACAGAAAATTGCAGCTATTAGAAATATAATACCTATTGCAATATTACTCCAATAAGTAAGATATTTAAATCCCCCATAAGCCATTACTGCAGCGACAATAGCTAAATTACGCCAACGTTTAATATACTTTCGCATGTTCTCCATACTTTCAAGCTGTGGCTTCAACTCGTTTTCGTATAATTGCTTTAATTCTACGCTCGTTTTCATTTTTAGATTCCTTTAAAACAAACTTTTTACATCTACGTTAACCCGTTCTATTTCAGGAATAACAAAAACTTCCTTATGGTGAAGATTCATCATACCGGCAATAATGTTTCCAGGAAAGGTCTCTATACCATTATTATACTCGGTAATTACTGCATTGTAGGTTCTTCTTGCAGCCGAAATCTGTGACTCTACTTCATTTAAAGTTCTTTGCAGATGAATAAAATTATCACTGGCTTTTATATCTGGGTAATTCTCAACAGCCACCATAATGCTTTTCATACTTGCGGAGATCTCATTATCCAACTTTACTTTATCATCTGGTGATAAATTTCCCTGAGTTACTTTTGCTCTCAACTCTGTAACTTTTGTAAGCAATTCTTTTTCATGAGATGCATATTGTTTGACTGTTGCCACAAGGTTAGGTATCAAATCATATCTTTTTTTTAACTGTACATCCATCCCTCCAAAAGCATTGTCTACCTCATTACGTCTTTTTATTAATCCGTTGTACATTGATACTATAACTAATACTAATACTATAACTAGTACTAATGTTGCTGTTATTATTAATGTATTCATGATGTTTGAATTTTTTTTTAGATATTATTTTTCTACGTGTCTAAGCACATCATTTTTTACATAACTTAAGTCGTTAACTGTTCTTTTTACTTTTTTATAAAACAAGTGAATGCCCATAAAGAATATAAAAATCATTAATCCAACTACTACAATAGGGAAAGCTATAGAGAACCATAGGGGAGGCTCTATAACATTACCAGGTTTTTCAATGGGTTCTTTATAATTGCCTTCAGGCTTCATGTTTCCAATTGCTTCGTTGCGCATAGCCATGATGCTATCTATCTTTTTTTGAGATACGTTTGACTTTTGATTATTAAAATCAAGGTTTCCTCCGTTTTTTAAAGTGGTAAGTTCTTCATCAGATAAACCAAGTTCTTCGGTATTAATCTCACCAATTTTATCTTCAAGACTGTTGACGCAATTTATTAAAGCCATTGATTGTGACTCACTAAGATCTTGACTTAATTGATCTACTTGATTATGATACTTTTCTATTTTATTCTGACTTAACATGATTTTACCTGTTATCATGGCAATTTTAAGTCCTTGAGTGATACTTAAGGAATCATTGCCACTTTTCATTTGTTTAATCGCTAATTTGGTAGCTTTTTGCATGTAGTTTCTACAATCGTTAACAGCATTAGTCATATCTTCTATTATAGCTTCTGCTTTTTTATTTCCATGCAGTTCCTTAGGAATTTCAAGGGGAATTTTCTCGATGTTAGAAGTGCATGCAATAAGAATTGTCATGGTGGCAATAATCAATACTGGCTTTAAAAAGTTTGTTTTTCTCATAATTAACTGGATTAAAGGATATTTATGTATATAATCAGTTGTTTAGTTATTTGGTTTTAATGATTTTTTGTATTGTTTCTTTTGAAGAGGTTTGTATTCTTAAAATATAAACACCATTAATTAGTTCCGAAATATTTATTTGGTCAACAGATTGAACCTGTTTTAAAAATTGTCCATTTGTACTGTAAATACTTATGTTTAATATAGTCTGGTCTGTTAAAATATGAACAATGTCTATAACAGGATTCGGAAAGACTGTAATACCATAATTATTTGATGCCTCTACTTTTGTTGGAGTATTAGTAATCCATGGATTAAATATTACTTCTCCATAGCTGGAATATTCATTGTCGTCGTAAATTTTAGCATCAATTTCAGCAGCAACGTTACTGTCCCAAATGTTTTTTATGGCCTTAATTTTGGCATTAGTTCTATTTTCAACGTGATAAGTGTTGTTGTTACTAAATGTATTGTTGCCAATACTATCTGTTTCATTTTGTCCTAACGACAAGAGCTTACTATAGTTTTTTACCCCAGTATTATTATTAGAAAAGATTGAATAGGTAATATAGGCACCGTTTCCAGTATAACATCCAATATCGTTATTGTAAAAGTCACAGGCTTTTATTCTGGTAATTGAATCATTATTAGATCCTTCTAATAATATTCCTCTTGAAGAATTTGTAAAACTACTGTTTAAAATCGTGGCCATTCCCCTGTATATTTTTGCACCAGATGATGCGCTGTAATCAAAAGAGCAACTATTGATATCTGCATTGTACAAATTTGAAATATCGAGCATTGATCCGGTGGATCCATATCCTCCATAGGCAAATACACAATTTTTAAATACAGCTGTGTCTTTACTGCAGCTAATGCTTGCCCAATCTCCTGCTACAGGCACTATGTCATCTCCATCTTCACGTGTGTCGTTAATATAACTATCATCATTTATAGAAGTAAAAATGATAGGATCATTAATTGTTCCTGCAGCAATAATCCCTCGATCTTCGAATCCGGAATTTCCAGTGTAAATATTTGCTCTATACCCAATGTTTGAGTATGATTCTGTGGTATAAAACTTACAAACGGTTCCTGGTTTAATAGTTAGTAGGGGATAGGTTACCATAGAATTTTCAATGACATAAGGTAATGTTAGCGGGTTGTAAAAAGTACTGGCTTTTCTTGTGGAAATACTATTTATTGTAATTGCATTTATATAATTTCCAGTTGCTGTGTTGTTGGTCCATGGTTTATCTATTAGTGTAGAATTAGCATAGATAGCACTATATGCATTATTATTAATTGTATTATTCTTAATTAGAGGAGCAGAATGGTAGTTTGCAGATATTCCGTTTCCGCCATTATCATTAATAATGTTATCTGATATAGTTGCCTTGCAGGCTTCAGAAGTAACAGTTATTCCATCCTTTGTATTATCCGATATTTCGGAATCAGAAATTATAATAGTTGAATTCGACGCAATACCTACATTGTTTGATTTCGTAATTATAGAGTATTTTACCCATCCACTTGCTCCATTTTTAAATTCTAAAGCAGGATAAGTTGCACCAGCATACCTTATTATTGTATGATTAAACTCTGCGTGTCCATTCAATATACTTATATACCCCCAGTCTCCCCTTGATGCTTCTGTAGCGTCTTCATCATTATTAGTATCACCTCCTATTGTGTCATCATAAATTGAGGTGAAAATAACAGGATTTTCTTTAGTTCCATGTGTAATGATTGACCCATATTCACCTCCGCCTTTAGCTCCAGTATACAAATGAGCTTTATATCCAATGTTGCCAAAGCTTTCTGTGGTAGAAAATTTTAAGATGGTACCTTCATAAATATTCAAAGGAAAATATGTTACCTGATTATCTTCAAGTACATATGGTATCCCGTCGTTATCATACAAACTACATGGGTCATTGGTTGAAAAGCAATCGTTACCGCGAATAACAAAACCGTTAGTGCCATTATTGGTCATTGTATTTCCGGTAAAATTGCTGGTTATGTGAACGGTTCTCATAAATACTGCGTGCGAAGTATTATCAGTAAAAGTATTATTTGTGATGTATGGATGGCCTCCGGATACAAATACTCCATAGAAAGCATTATCAATAAAAGAACAGTGATCAACACTAATCTCAGAGCCATTAATTTCGAGTCCAGATGAAGCAGAATGCTTAAAAGAACAATTGCTTACTGTACCTCTTGCTCCTTGTATGAAATTAAGCATAGCATCTTCTCCAATGTTGCGGTTTCCACCACCGTATTGAAAAATACAATTCGAAAAAGAGGATTCCGGTCCTGATCCCCATAATGCATTTTGATAAATACAATCCCAATCACCAGGTTGAGGATCAGCAGATGAAGAGGTAAATATTATTGGCATTTCCGCAGTTCCGTTTGCCAGTAATTTACCATGTAGTGTAAATTTTGTATCAGGACTAAAAGTTACTACAGTTCCAGGGGTAATAGTAATTGTGCTATCCTTTGCCAGAGTTACATCTTTGGTAATATATACCACGCCACTCCAAACGGCTTGGTGCAAATAGCCTTCAAGTGCATAGGTCTTTATTGAGATACAGATAAATACTATTGCAATTAAAATTTTATACTTTCTCATAGTTTTAGTTTCTTAAATATGTATTTCTAAAGATTAGATTTTAACAAATTCCACTCTTCTGTTATTGGCTTTTCCTTCAGCAGTTGTATTATTATCAATAGGTTTACTTTCGCCGTAACCTTTTGAGGATAACCTTTCTGAAGCAATTCCCATTCCTATTAATGTATTCATTACAGCTTTAGCTCTTTGTTCTGATAGCGTTTGATTTTTAGTATCGTCACCATCACTGTCCGTATGGCCTTCAACGCTAAACTTTAAATCCGGCTGTTTTTGCATTAACTCGAAGATTTTATTGATAGGCCCCATGCTTTCGGGCTTGAGTGTTGCCTTATTTACATCAAAGCGAATACCGTTGCAAATAATCTTCCCTTCGCTTAATACTCTGTCGTAATATTTTACACCTCCTTTTGCAATGCGAACATTTTTTACAAAAAATGCCTGATCTTTAGAAGCATTTGCGAAGTAGGGGTAGATTGTAAATCCTGAAGGATTATGGTTATAATGAGGTATGTTAATTAATCTGGTATCATCAAGATATACTTTTAGTTTACCTTTGGTATAAGCTAATGAAACGTGAGTCCAACATCCATTTTCATAATATGTATAATCTCGTTCAGGATGATTTACATAATTTCCATCCGGAGTATTTATGCGGATAGGAGTAACTTCAAATTCCTGTTCTTCGGAAACTCGTTGATTTTTTTGATCAGTAAGGTAAAACGACAATCTATTGCCATCTTTGGGAGTATAATAGTCAAATTCTATTGTAAACACATCTGGTAAGTAATCTTCATTTGAATTTTTTAAATACGGAATAATCTTACCACCGTCAAGAAACATCATTACAGATTCGTCATTAACATTTGCAATTTCAACTTGTCCGCTTATTAGATCCCAACGAGAAGGAAATTCTCCGTTTTCTTCCATTAGATCAGGACCATCTTCAAAGATTACTTTATCTCCAGGAACAAAGTCAAAGCGACTCCATTTAATGTTCATTTTTGTTGGAGCAGTGTTAGTGTTATTTTCAGTAGGAGTATTTTTGTTGGTGGTGTTTTGTGCCTTTTTACTCGATTTATCTCTATTTGTCGTTTCGTCAATGCGGTCTTCCGCTTTGTCAAATGTTTTGTCTATTTCATTATTAATTCGGCGTTCAGTTCTTTCTTCAGCTTCATTTTCAATTTTCTTTTTAGCTTTCTTAGCCATTTTTTCAAGAAATTGAGCCTCTGTGCTTTCTATAGTTGCAAAGCAAAACAGGCAGACAATTAGTATTTGAATGGTTTTCATTGAAGAATTAAGATTATTTGGAGTTAATTATTGGATATATAAGCTTTATTAATCGTTTCAATCGTACTAATCTGAAGTGCTATAATAAATTTTATTCTGAGATGGAGTTGTTTGAGAAAATATAATTGTATTAGCTTATGCGCCTTTATCTTTAATAAACAGCACTGTATTAGTGAAGCCTGTAATTCTCATAATTATAGTTTTTGTGTTTAGTCTATTGTATTGTTACTAAGCAAAAGTACGATAGTAGCTACATTTATATTGAGGGGAATTTGAATTCGCAGAAGTTGGATTTGAATGTGTAGGCGTTTGAGCTAAAGATAATAGATGTTCAATTTTTGGGAAGGGGTGATGTTGAAGAATGTGTTATTAAATGGTGATGAATAATAGCCACTAATTATTTATCTATACCGCAATTAAAGTATAAAGAATTAGTTTAGAAGGTGCATAGAACCGACTTTAGTCGTCTTTGGTTAATTATGAATAAGTAAGGGTTTTACTGTAAATTGTATTGTTATCAGATGTTATAATCCAAAATTGAAAACGCAAACATAGGATTCGTTTTGGGTAAATGAAAAATTTGTTGGATTTGTGATTAATACAAATTAGTTAATTATACTTATAGGCTATCCAGTTTATCAATGACCATTTGCTTGCGACGTGATGAAATTGGTATTTCTTTCTTGTTTTTCATAACCATAAAGCCACCATCTGTTTTGTCTATTTTTGTTACATGGCTAAGGTTAACTAAAAATGACTGATGAGGACGAATAAAGTCATGTTCGCTTAGCATTTCTTCATACTCTTTAATACTTCTAGATACAATTATCTTCTGACCATCATTAAGAAAAAATGTAGTGTAACTATTATCGCTTCTACAAAAAATAATTTCTTTAATATCAACAAGGTGAAGAGAGTCAGCGGTGCGTAATAGTAATTTTTTACTCTTTGCTTCGTTGTTGTATTGTTGTTCAAAATTGAATGTTTGCAGTTTTATTTCATCTTCATTAATTGATGTAATAGCAGTGTTAATGGCATTACAAAACTCAAATTCGTTAACAGGTTTTAGAATATAATCAATAGCACTAAACTTAATGGCCTTAATTGCATAATGGTTATAGGCAGTAATAAAAACAGGTTTAAAAGTATATGGACGACATTGGTTTAGTACTTGAAAGCAATTACCATCAGCTAATTCAATATCGAGTAGTACAAGTTGAGGTTGTTGTTCTTGTATGGTATTAATAGCTTTGCTTACAGTATCTGCTTCACCAACTATTTTAATGTTCGGAAAGTTCTGTTTAAGCATCAATCTGTTGGTTTCCATCAATTGTGGCTCGTCTTCAATTAATACTGCTTTTATCATAGTTTAATGGGTATTTGTATTTTAACTTTGGTGCCTGTTTTTTGGGGATTAAGATCTTGTTGGTTTTCAATCGAAAAATAGATATTCTTTTTCAATTGACGCGATAAAATTTTTTGTCTTTTATTGAAAATTTGCATAGACATGGATCGGTGGCCTTTTTGCGTGTTGGAATTTTGTTGTATACCATGCCCATTGTCAGTAACATAAACAAATAATGCATCGTTTTCTTCTTCAAAAGAAATATGCAGCAGTCCTTGATATTTTAAATTTCTAAGTCCATGCTTAATGGCATTTTCAACAAAAGGTTGTATTAGCATAGGTGGTATTTCAATAAATTCAATATCTGAATCTTCTGAGTAAATAATTTGGTAATCGAAACTATGATTGGTACGCATTTGTTCTAAAATGATATAATTACGAAGCGATTTAATTTCATCTTCAAGAGAAATATACTCTTGTGTTGTATGTTCAAGTATAGCTCGAGTAAGAGATGCAAAATTGTTAAGGTAACCGGCTGCTTTTTTAGTTTCGTTGCGATACATATAGTTTTGTATACTACCTAATGCATTAAACAAAAAGTGTGGATTCATTTGCATTCGTAGAAGTTGTTGCTTGAGCATTAGTTGTTGTTCTGAATTGCGTTTTTTTCGCCTGAAGAAATCTAATATTCCACCAATAATAGCAAGTACCAGAACAATTGATATAATAATAAATAACATCATTCGCTGGCTTCTAATTTTGTTTTCAGCTGTTAGCAATTCTATTTGTTGCTCTTTTCGTTCGGTTTGATATTTAAACTCCATATCATTTAAAGCACTTACACTTTCAATGTTAAAAAGGCTATCTTTCCAGGCATTAACCATAGCAAGCTCTTCGCAGGCCAATTTATATTTTCCTGTGCTAAAATAAATGTTGTAAAGAGCTTCGTAAGCCATTATAATATCCTCTAGGGAGTTGAGTTCAATTGAAAGAGGTTTTCCTTCCAATAGCATTTCTTCACCCTCTTTAAATTTTCCAATCTTTTCGCACAAGTTTCCTAAATGTATTAAGGCATAACTTAAATATCGTTTATCATTTTCAATGCGTTGTAGATCTAAGGCTTTTGAATAATATTTGTATGCTTCGTTAAATAATCCTTGTTGTTCTTTTACTTCTCCTAATAATTGGTAACAAATACCCTCTGCAATTGTACTTTTTCTTTTACTCGCAAGTTGAAGCGATTTCCAGAGATAGAATTCAGCAGAATCAGGAACATTTAGTTTCAGATAAGCGTCACCAATGGTTCCATAATTGACTTCAAGGTGATAGTTATTGTTATTTTCAAGACCATACTTAATTGATTCCTTATAATAAAACAATGCTTTATTATATTCTTTCAGCCCCATATAAATATTTCCGATACCATTTTCTGCAATAGCTTTACCATATTGATTCCCGGAGTATTTTGTTGTTGCAATAGACTTTAAGTAATAATGAATGGATTCACGGTTGTGGTAGGTTTTTCGATATAACGTTCCAAGTCCATTATAAATTCTTCCTAACATGTAGTAATCTTCATCTTGTTCAGCTTGCTTTAAGGCTTGTTTAAAATAAAATTGGGCTGAATCATAATTGTGATTATTACGATTCTTAAGGGCGGTTTCGTAGTATTTAGAAGTGGCATTTTTAATGTGATTGTTGTATGATGGATTTTGAGCAAAACAAGTAATGGTTGAAACAAGCATTAATATGGCCAATGATAATATTTTATGAATTTTTTTAAGAAGCATTTTTATACAGAAGGTAATCAGTTGTTGGAGTTTATGAGGATTGGAATCTTATTGAAGTTTGGTATAGTAAACATTATGTATCTAACTTTAACGTTGGTAGAAATTCTACAATGATTAAAAATTTTTTGAATATAGAATTTGTATTTTGCATAGTCTAAATTTGGGTTAAATATTTTTCTTACAACTTTATTTGTCTGATGGGTTTCTATTTTATGTTTGGCTTCAATTTATTGTATGCTACTGTATCAATAGTAAATATGAAGTGCTAAATGCAAATATATTTAATCTTTTTTTATGTTAAAATAAAAAGAAATCTTCATGTATTTAATGAGGTTTATTTCATTTAGGTAATGGTTTATATTTACTTAGCAGAGTGTCTGCTTTGTATAGTGTTAATAGGAGGAGCTTCAACAAATTTTAATAATAAAATGCAAAAGTACTTTTTTATACATTAAATGATCGTATTTACTAGGATTTCTAAAATATTATCCCTTATTTTGCACCGCATTTGAGAAAAGCATTATCTCAAAACACGGTAAACGGACCGGTAGCTTAATTGGATAGAGTCCCTGGTTACGGCCCAGGAGGTTGGGGGTTCGAATCCCTCCCGGTTCACATAAAGACTTGTAAGTATAATCTTACAGGTCTTTTTTGTTTTATATATATCTTTTATTTTTCTTTCCTCTTGTTGTAAGAACAAGAACTTTGATATATCTCCTTATATTTGGTCTTCAAAATAAACAAGCATTATAAAATGAATATTTTAATTACAGGTGCCACTTCGGGAATTGGAAAGGCTATTGCTGAATATTTATCAGGTAAAGGTCATCAGGTTGTCGGATTTGGAAGGAGAGTAGAGGATGAATTAAATAAATCAGCTATTAGCTGGATAAAAATGGATGTTACAAATCAATTATCTGTTGATGATGCCATTGATAAGGCGGTTGATTTTGCAGGTAACATTGATGTTTTAATTCAATGTGCAGGAAGAGGCGCTATTGGGCCAATTGAGACATTTAAACCAGAAGATATTGATGAGGTAATGCAATTGAATGTTTATGGCATTCAGAGGGTAAATAGTGCTGTTTTACCGATAATGCGCAAGCAGGGTAATGGGCGACTAATATTTATTAGTTCTTTGGCGGCAGAAGCGGGCTTACCTTACAATGGTATTTACTCGGCAAGTAAAGCAGCTTTGGATGTAATGACAGAGTCTTTGTGTATGGAAGTAAAGCAATTTGGTATTGAAGCTTGTGTTCTTCAGCCCGGGGATTTTAAAACTGATGTTGCCTATAATAAAAAGCAAAGCATTGTTGATGCTAATTCACCATATAAAGAGCAGTTTGACAGAATTAGTAAAACAACTGTTGAGAATGTTGAAAATGCCGGAGATCCTATTAGAGTAGCTCAAAAAGTAGAAAAGATCCTATCTAAAAAACATTTAAAACCAAAATATAGAATTGGTGCACCTATAGAATTGATTATGCCCAAAGTGAAAAATATATTGCCTTCACGATGGTTTCAAAAACTAATGTTAGTGTACTTTAAGTTGTAGTATCTTTTAATTAATTTAAGATTGATGAATGATATTATTGCATATATAGTTGTTGTTGTGTGTATGGTTCCGTTGTATCTTTTTAGGAAGAAGATAAGTTTTTTATTTTGTCCTAATGATGTAATTGGTAAGTATATTAAACGGAAATATTTTGCTTTTTATAGCCTGATTCCTTCATTTGTAATAGTTGCATATGTAACTGCTCGTTTAAGATTGTTAGTTGAGCAAAGTGAATTACTGCACTCTTATGAGAATTATGTTTTAATTATTGCCTTGATTCTTCTTTTTAGTTTGTTGTATTTGTTTGGGGTGGTAACAGATTGGTTTTTGTATCATTCAAACGATAGGTATAAGAATTGGAGGAATAATGAAAGCAATAAATAATAAGTGATTATTTGTAATATTCCTGGTATTGGCAGTTTTTGCACTATTTATTCCCGGCATCGCAAGTTTATCGCAAAGTGTACGCAAATCTAGCCCATTTTATCGCAAATTTATCGCAACGGCATCGCAAAGGGGACTAGACAGCTACGCAACGGCATCGCAAATGGTCGCAACCGCAACGCAACCTGTACACAACCTGTACGCCATAGATTTGCGAATATTGCACGATAAGATGATGATGAGTGTGTGGTAAACTGCTAGCTTGTATAGTAAATGTGTTAAAGCAGGGCTATAAAGGACAAGACTGGAATTAAATACCTCGTGTATTATAATGTTCCACTTTCCTATTCAATCTAAAAAAATCAATTAAAGATTAATCTATGGGTTAATGCTATTCAGGATTGCTTTTTAACGCTTTTAAATGTAATAATCAAGGTGAGAAGTACTCTCTTTACTATCTTATTTATTGGAATATCCCCTGTATATTTTGTTAATCTTGTATGATCTCTCTTTATGATTAATCAGAGTCGCAAGTTATTCCTGATTTTCTGCTATTGTTTGGTATTGAAATTACCTTGTAATTGAGTAGAAATAAAAAGAGCCATTTGATTATTATCAAATGGCTCTTGTAGAGCGGAAGACGGGATTCAAACCCGCGACCCTTAGCTTGGAAGGCTAATGCTCTATCAGCTGAGCTACTTCCGCAAATAAAATTAAATGAGCCAATAGAGGGACTCGAACCCACGACCTGCTGATTACAAATCAGCTGCTCTAGCCAACTGAGCTATATTGGCAAACTTTATTTTTATTCTAATTAACCTTTGTTAATTAGCTTGTGGGGAGAGCAGGATTCGAACCTACGAAGACGAAAGTCAGCGGAGTTACAGTCCGCCCCAGTTGGCCACTTTGGTATCTCCCCGAAAGCGGATGCAAATATAGAATTATTTTTTTAAACTCCAACCCATGTTCACCATTTTTATTGCAGTAACAGCAGCTTCATCACCTTTGTTTCCATGAATACCACCTGCTCTGTCCTTGGCTTGCTGCATGTTAAGTGTTGTAATCAAACCAAAAATAAATGGAATAGAATAGTCTAAATTTAATTGAGTCACACCTTGAGTTACGCCATCACATACAAAATCAAAGTGAGGAGTGTCTCCTTTAATAACACAACCTAAACAAATCACAGCATCAACATCAGTGTAATCAGCCATGTATTTGCCTCCTTTTGTTAATTCAAAGCTACCAGGAACATATTTTTTAATGATATTCTCAGGGTTAGCTCCATTTTCAACTAAAGTATTATATGCGCCTTCGTATAAAGCTTCAGTAATTTCTTCGTTCCATTCAGAAACAACAATACCAAACTTCATATTTGCTGCAGAAGGCATTTTTGTTTTATCGTAATCTGATAAGTTTTTTAAACTAGTTGCCATAAGTATTTTATATATTTATTTATGATGCAAAAATAAAAGAGGTTGCCATAAATGACAACCTCTTTCATTATAAATTTTCAAATAAGTTTATTTTTTAGCAAGAAGCTGAGCTCTGGTAATATATTTATCAATATTACGGCTCTCTGTACTTTTGCTATAATCATCCTTAATTTTTGTGTAAGCTTCTACAGCATCTTCATATTTCTTTTGGTTTTCGTATACTAAACCAAGTTTAAAGAAGTATGTAGGAGCAACAACGCTGTTGTCTACAGAAGCTGCCGACTTATAATTACTGATCGCAGCATCAACATCTCCTTTTTCAAGGTATGCATCACCTAAAGCTCCTTTAGCTGTAGCGTTTAATAATTCATCATCGCTAGAAAAACTTCCTAAATATTCAATAGCATTATCAAACTCACCTAAGTGTAAATATGAAACACCAGCATAATATTTAGCTAGTTTTCCTGGTTTTGTCATTCCGTAGCTTTCAGCTATTTCAACAAAGCCCATATTCATACCGTCACCATTTACAGCAAGATTAAAGCTGTCTTTTTCAAAATAATTTTGAGCAAAGAACATAGATTCCTGAGCTTCGTTTGCCTTTGGTAAAAAGTAAAGCTTTTTGGCACCCCAGTAACCTCCAACAATAATTATAATGGCGAACATTATGATAGTTAGGGTTTTTTGGTTGTCTTCTATAAATTGCTCTGTTTTACTTAACGCATGTTCAACGTTTTCCATGCTATTTTCCGTAGCATATTCTTTTTCCTTTTTCGACATGGATAATTATTTTTTATTGCTACGCAAATGTAGTTCTTTTGTCAAAAAATCAAAATATGTGATTAGAAATTCTTTAACATTTTTAATCTTTTTGATTTGGACTATTATTAAAATTTTAATCATGGATTAATTACATTTGTGAGCTGAAAATATTTTATATGCATCTGAATAAGTTACATCTGATTAATTTTAAAAATATAGAATCTGCACAATTGGTTTTAAGTGAGGGTATTAATTGTTTTGTAGGAAACAATGGCGCCGGAAAAACCAACTTGTTAGATGCGGTATATTATATGTCGTTTTGTAAAAGTTTTTTTAATCCTATAGATAGTCAAAGTATTAAACATGATAATGATTTCTTTGTGATTCAGGGAGGTTATGAGTTGGATGGACAAGAGGAACAAATTTATTGTGGACTAAAAAAGGGACAAAAAAAACAGTTTAAGCGAAACAAAAAGGAATATGAAAAACTTTCTAACCATATTGGTTTATTGCCATTGGTGATGATTTCGCCTCAGGATGAGAGTTTAATTGTTGAAGGAAGTGAATTAAGACGAAAATATATTGATAGTGTTATCTCACAGTATGATAAAAGCTATCTTGAATATTTGATTTCCTATAATAAAGTACTGGCACAGCGTAATGCATATTTAAAGGGAATAAATGCTTTAAATGCTGAAGTAAATAATATGCTCGACATTTGGGATATGCAGATTATTTCTTTAGGAAGTAAGATTGCCCGGGCCAGACAGGTGTTTTTATCCGAACTTAAGGAGGTTTTTCACGAGGTGTATAATTATATTTCAGGAAGTAATGAAGAAGTGGCTTTTGAATATAAATCACATCTGCTTAAAGAGGATTTTGAGAATGTTTTAAGAGAAGCCCGCCAAAAGGATGTTATTTTGGGATATAGTACCAAGGGAATTCACAGAGATGATGTAGAGTTCAAAATCAATGGATATCCCATTAAAAAAATAGGATCGCAAGGCCAAAAAAAGACATTTTTAATAGCCCTGAAATTAGGGCAGTTTAAGTTTTTGGTTCAGCATAAAAATACAACACCAATATTAATGCTCGATGATATTTTTGATAAATTAGATTCGGAAAGGGGAGATCGTTTAATTGAATTGGTTGGAGGAGATGCTTTTAATCAGATTTTTATTACAGATACACAGCTAAATAGGATTTTACCTATTTTAAAACGTATAGAAAAGGATAGTGTGGTGTATGCTGTAAATAATGGGGAGTTTACTTTATATAACGAGGGTGAAGCGTAATGGAAAAGAAAGATGCAGTTAAAATAAAAGAGATTATTTCAGAGATTTTAAAACGAGATCATTTAGATCATAAAATGCTCGAAAACAGGGTGGTTCGTTCCTGGGAAAAAGTAATAGGAAGAAATGTAGCCAGAGCCACAACTCAAATATTTATGCATAATGGAACTTTGTATGTAAGTATTAACTCCAGTGTAATGCGCAATGAACTATTGATGCTTAAGGATAGGATAATGTTGGCTTTGAACAATGAAGTAGGGCATCAGATTGTTACTGCTATCGTAATTAGATAAAGAGTTGGCTCAAGACTTTTGAGAGTTGGTTATAAGCTTAGTAACTATTATATCTGGGTTAATAAAGTCAATTAAATATTAAAAATCACATCTGTCCTAAATAAAAATAATATTTCAATTCTTTAGTAGGTTCTACATCGGCCTCAGCCAGTGAACCAAAAAACAAGATTAGTTTGACGATTAAAAATCGTTTTTGTTTGAGCAACGCGAGTTTAAACGATTTCAGTCAAATAATCGTAGTTTTTTGAGAGAAGTGGGTGCAGCCTAGCCTTTTTTTGCTTCTGTTTTTTGTGGCATGACAA